>JANYHH010000123.1 GCA_025359505.1 Deinococcales bacterium | reverse complement strand
GCACTGCACTCGAGACGCTGGGCACTGCACTCGAGACGCTGGGCACTGCACTCGAGACGCTGGGCACTGCACTCGAGACGCTGGGCACTGCACTCGAGACGCTGGGCACTGCACTCGAGACGCTGGGCACTGCACTCGAGGAGACTGGGCGGTTGAGCATCAGCGACATCGTGGGCCCCAACACGATCACGCCGACACTGAACGCGGCCGCAATCAATCCGAGCATCACGAACAGATTGACCCCATCCCCTCGTGGCGCAGAGGCTGCGCTGGACACTGCGGGTCTCACTTCGGATTGCATCCCCGACGGTGTTGCCTCCCAAGCCGCCGAGGTTTCAATCATCGTGTCGGAGAACGTATCGTTATTCTTCAGCGTCACCGTCGGTGAGGCGATCGACATCGGCACATCTGCCTTCGTCACCTCGAGCATCGGCCCGCCCGGCACGGACTCGTCGATGATCGTCATTCGCGCATCGCCTTGCGTGTTGAAACTGGGGTTCAAAAAAGCATTGACCTTACGGTACGCCTCGAACACGCGCAGTACGTGGCGCAGCTCGGTGTGCTCCAAGCGATTTTGCAACGACGCTTCCAGCATCGACTGCTCTAAGGTGCGCTCGTTCAACTCCAGCAAATCTAAGGCTTCACGTAAGGTCATGGTGGCGTTCCTTTTCTTTAAACGTGAGTTTACCGCAAAGGCGCACAGCGGCAGGCGCAAACGTCACACTGCCTCAAACTCACTCAATCTACCTAAGGCGGACTGACCAAATTCCCACAATCCGTTTGCAGCGCCCTTGATTCCCCAGCGCTCCCTCGAGTAAACTCGTTTTCGGCCTGAACACAGGCTGGGTCATTTTGACAGGTTTGCTCGAGGTTTGAACGGCGTCCTCGAGCGAAGTAAAGCCCTGTTCGACGACCAAAATCGCATCATCAACGCTGTTCACTAGGAGAACGATGTCGTACTTGCAAATGAAGCAACTGCTCGAGGCTGGCGTACATTTCGGTCACGAAACCAAGCGTTGGAACCCCAAGATGAAGCGTTTCATCTTCGCGGAGCGCAACGGCATTTTCATTATTGACCTGCAAAAGACCTTAAAGCAACTGGATCGCAGCTTTGATTTCGTCAAGGACATGGCGGAAAAGGGCGGCGTGATCCTGATGGTCGGCACGAAAAAGCAGGCGCAGGAAATCACGGAGTTGGAAGCTAAGCGCTGCGGTCTGCCGTACATCAACGTGCGCTGGCTCGGCGGGCTGATGACGAACTTCCGCACGATTCGCGGGCGCGTCGAGCGCATGAAGTCCCTTGAAAAGGAATTCGAGTCGGGCGAGATCATGGCCCGTCCCAAAGCCGAGCGCGTGCTGCTGCAAAAAGAGCTGTCAGATCTGCTGAAAAACTTGGGTGGCATTCGCAACATGACCCGCTTGCCCGACGCGATCTTCGTGATCGACCCGACCAAAGAGGCAATCGCGGTCAAAGAAGCCCAGAAACTCAACATCCCCGTGATTGCTCTGGCTGACACAGACTCTGACCCAGATGTGATCGATTACATCGTGCCCGGCAACGACGATGCGATTCGCAGCATTCAACTGATCGCTGCCCGCTTCGCTGACCTGATTATCGAGTGCCGTGGCGGAGGCGAAGCCGCCCCAACGCCCGTTGCTGCGACCGACGCCGACGCGCAAGCGATGGCTGACGCCCTGCAAGCCTAAACCTCAGACCGAAGCACCACTCGAGTCTCGAGGAAATCACTTCTTCGAGGCTCGAGTTTTATGAGCGCTAGCGAACAACCACACTGTATGAAAGGGCGTGAACGCAGATGATGGAATCAATCAAGAAACTCCGCGAGATGACGGCCGCTGGCATGATGGACGTGAAGAAAGCCTTGGAGGACGCGGGCGGCGACGAGGACAAAGCCGTTGCGCTGCTGCGCGAGCGCGGCATCGTCAAAGCCGCCAAGAAAGCCGACCGCGAGGCGACCGACGGACTGGTCAGGGCCTTCGTCAGCGCGGACGGCAAAACCGCTGGTCTGGTCGAGATTAACTCTGAGACCGACTTTGTGGCCCGCAACGAGGATTTCCAGAAACTCGTGATGGAATTCGCGCAGCATGTCAGTGAAAACAGTGGCGTGGACGGCATCGTCGGTGCGGACGTGCTGAGTAGCCAGAAGTTCTTGGATAAAGAAATCAGCCTCGGCGATCACTTGGCGGCTTCGATTGCCAAAATCGGTGAGAATTTGGTGCTGAACCGCGCCGCCCGTTTCTCGAGCACCAGCGGTCAAGTGATTAGCTACATCCACAGCAACGACAAAATCGGCGTGCTGGTCGAACTTATCGGTGGCAACGCTCAGCTAGGCAAGGACATCGCGCTGCACATCGCCGCCGAGCGCCCACGTTACTTGGATCGCAGTGAAGTCAACACCGATGACTTGGAGAAAGAAAAAGAGATCCTCACCAACAAAGCCATCAACGAGGGCAAGCCAGAGAATATCGTCGAGAAAATCGTCGCTGGGCAACTGTCCAAATTCTACGAGGAAACCGTGCTGCTCGAGCAGAAGTTCGTTAAAGACAATAGCGTAACGATCCAAAAGATGCTGCCCGCAGGCGCGAAAATCGTGCGCTTCGCCCGTTTTGAAATCGGCAATAAGTAAAGGGCGAGGCAAGCCTCTCCCCTACAGCCACCGCACACTCTCTCGAGGTCAAACGCGTGATCAAGCACGAACACAACCCAGACGCCATGACCTCGAGACGAGGTGATTTCTAAGTTTTTAAGAAGCGGGCATTCCCCGCTTCTTTTTTTGTCGCCTCGAGCCGCGCAGCCCTCAAGTAACACGGTCCTCGAGCCAGATCGTTCCCAAGGAGTCCAATGCAGTTAAAACGAGTCGTCCTCAAACTCAGCGGCGAATTCCTTTCCCACGACGCCGACAACATCTCCCCCGATGCGACTTTGGAGCTGGCCCAGATCATCAAAAGTGCTCGGGATGCCGTACCGGGCGTCGAGCTGGCCTGCGTCGTCGGCGCGGGCAACTTATGGCGCGGTGCTCGCAACGGGCGCGGCATGGACGCGGCGACGGCTGATTACATGGGCATGATCGCCACGAACATGAACGCGTTGGCATTGCAGGACGCTTTGGAGCGGGTCGGGATGCAAACGCGGGTGCAGAGTGCGATTCAGATGCAGCAATTAGCCGAGCCGTATATCCGCCGCCGCGCCATGCGGCACTTGGAAAAAGGTCGCATCGTGATCTTCGCGGGTGGCACGGGCAATCCGTTCTTCACAACCGATACGACAGCCACATTGCGGGCGCTCGAGATCGGCGCGGACGCGGTGCTGATGGCCAAAAATAAAGTCGATGGCGTGTATGACTCCGACCCGCGCACCAACCCAACTGCCAAGCGCTTTGACACGATCACGCACGCGGACACGGTGGCGAGGAAGCTCGAGGTGATGGACATGACGGCGATCACGCTGTGCATGGACAAGAAGCTGCCGATCGTCGTGTTTGATATGTATCAGACTGGCAATTTAGAAAAGCTGCTGCGCGGCGAGCGGGTCGGCACGCTGATTCAATCGTAGCTTGAGAAAGCAGTCTCAGTTCGCGGTATGCTCGAGCGCCTGAAATTTTTACGGAGGTACACATGAAAGAAGTTTTCGCCGATACCCGCACCCGCATGCAAAAAGCCCTCGAAGCCTTGGAGCATCACCTGAGCGTCTTGCGAACGGGTCGCGCCAACTCTGGAATGCTGAATAAAATCACCGTCGACTACTACGGCTCCGCGATGCCCGTCAATCAAATGGCGAACATCACCACGCCCGACGCCCGCACATTGGTCGTCACGCCGTTCGACCGCAGCGGCTTGGCGGGCATTGAGAAAGCGATCAGAGATTCAGACTTGGGCTTGAATCCCGCTAACAAAGGCGACGCGCTGTACATCACGATCCCCGCGCTGACCGAAGAGCGCCGCAAGGAACTGGTCAAGAACGCCAACCGCTACACCGAGGAAGCCAAGGTCGCTGTCCGCAACGTCCGCCAAGACGCGATGAAAGCCGTCAAGCAACTCGAGAAAGACAAGCTCGCCAGTCAAGACGACGTGAAGCGCGGCGAAGCCGAAGTTCAAAAGATCACCGACGAATTCATCGCCAAGGTGGATGTGACCTTAGAGCGCAAGGAAGCCGACATTCTAGGCTCGTGAGCCAACGAAAGCACTGCGCCACTCATCGTTCTCTAAGTGGAATTACAACACTTGAAACAACGTGATGTAAACCGTCTGGATCAGACACTCGCGCGTTGCGATGACCCCACGGCGTTACCACTGGGGCATGAACCAGCTTCGCCCCTCGAGCCAGCAAACGTTCGAGGGCTGCGTCCAAATCGTCGATCCGTAAAGCAAACCGAATCGCTCCGCTGACCCGCTCGCCAACCTCGAGCTGGTCGATAACTTCCGCGTGCGCCTCGTCAAAAATCTCGAGCGTCGCTTGACCCATTTCCAAGATCAGTGCGCGATCCTCACCACCAGTCCACAATTGCTGTGGTTTGATGCCTAAGCCTTCGCAGTAGAAGTTCACAAGTTTTTCGTAGCCTTTGGTGGTCAGCGCAACGCGTAGTTCTAGAATCGGTGATGTTGTGGTCATTTCTGGCTCCTCCTGCATTCAGGATAACAACAACGCTGCCAACGTTGGAAGACAATTTTTAAGTGCCTTGAGCTGCCAAAGCTTAAGATTTCAGGACATGAGTGCAACGAAAACGAAAACACCTGATCGTATAGGGCAAACGCACTAAGCACATTTGTAAAGTAATGCTTTTGAATCGTGTCTCTCGAGAATCCTTGTTTCCTCAGCCGTCGTTTCGACACGAATTTAGCGTGCCAATCTCGAGGGTTTAACGAACCCAGATTCAACGTCGT
>JANYHH010000055.1 GCA_025359505.1 Deinococcales bacterium | reverse complement strand
TGAAGCGCCTCCCTCTCCCGCAATCGGGAGAGGGAACGAAGCTCGAGCCAGACGCGCGTGGTTTTGCTTTGCTCCCCTCTCCCGCCCTTCGGGAGAGGGGTTGGGGGAGAGGGTCGTGCGACGCTCGAGATTCCACGTGGGGAATATGCGGCTCGGTAGGGGCGAGGCTAGCCTCGCCCCTACGGGTCGTCGCTCACACCACCGATGAATGCTCAGACTCGAGGGAGACCGATGATTAAATACGGCGCTCACGCCTTCGTCTGGATCGGCGATTGGACAACGACGAATGGCAATGCGACGATTCACGCAGCCGCCGAATCCGGCGTGGATTTCATCGAGATTCCGCTGCTCGAGCCGCAGAGCTTTGACGCGGCCAGCCATGCACGTGAACTCGAGGCGACGGGGATCAGCGCGACGTGTTCGCTGGTGCTGCCCACATCAGCCCACATGCCGGATCAGCCGCAGGCAGCGATCAACTTTTTGACCTTGGCGCTCGAGCGTTGCGATGTGCTTGGGGCGCGGTATCTGTGCGGCTGCATCGGGTACTCGCTCGGGACGCTCAAAGGGCGCGGCCCGACGGCAAGTGAGCATCAAACCGTCGAGGACGCGCTCGGCGTGGTCGCGGAACTCGCTCGAGGGTACGGCATCACGTTGGCGCTCGAGGCGTGCAACCGCTACGAGACGTACCTGTACAACACGCTGGCAGATACTCGAGCCAGCATCCTCAGAATCGGCTCGAGCAACCTGAAACTGCACGCGGACACGTACCATATGAACATCGAAGAGGAGGGGTTTCGCAAACCGATCCTCGAGACTGCCGACGTGCTGGATTACGTCCACATGAGCGAGTCACATCGCGGCATGGTCGGGACGGGTACGGTCAATTGGGATGAAGTATTCATGGCGCTACGCGACGCGAAGTTCGACGGCTACCTCGCGCTCGAGTCGTTCGCGGCTGTCAATCCAACGATTGCCGCCGCGACCTGTCTGTGGCGAGCGCCGAAACACAGCGGCGCGGAGCTGGCGGCCGGTGGTCTGGAATTCTTGCGCGGTATGGCGACCAAGTACGGACTGGATTAAACGATGAAACGCTCCGAAGTCAACGCTGCTATTCGCCACGCTGAAGCTTTCCTCGAGCGCCAGCATTTCACATTGCCGCCGTTCGCTCGCTTTGCGCCGCAGGACTGGGCGGAACTGGACGAGGAAGCGATGGAAATCGCCGATGCTGGACTGGGATGGGATGTCGGCGACTTCGGACTGGGCGATTTCAAGAAGTTCGGAGCGCTGCTGGTGACGATCAGGAACGGCACGCTCGAGGCGCTGCGATCCGGCGCGGGCAAAGTCTACTGCGAGAAAATCATCGTCATGACGCCCGATCAGACGATCTTGCATCACTTTCACAAATCCAAGACCGAGGACATCATCAACCGCGCGGGCGGGCGGCTCGAGCTGATTTTGCACCGCGCAAACGCTGACGGCGGGTTCTCGAGCGATGAGGTCACCTTCGCCAGTGATGGCGTGCGGCGCAGCGTGCCTGCGGGCGGCGTGGTCAGGCTCGAGGTCGGGGAGAGCATCACCTTGGAGCCGTATGTCTACCATCAGTTTCGCGCCGTTGAGCAGACCGTTTTGGTCGGTGAGGTCAGCACCGTCAACGACGACGCGAACGACAATTTCTTCTTCGATGGCGTGCCGCGCTTCGTGCCGATCGAGGACGACGAAGCGCCGTATCGTCTGCTCGTCACCGAGTACGCCGCGCACTACAGATTTGCGACCGTGCAACGCAAGGGCTATTAAACTCCGTCCACTCTCGAGCCGCTTTTGACGTTCCCTTCGCCTTTTGCCCTTCGCCCTTCGCCTCAAAGGAGCCTCCATGAAAAAAATCCTTAACGATCCCAACAATTTCGTCAACGACATGCTCAAAGGGATTTACATCGCGCACGGAGAAACGCTCGCCCACGTCGGCGATGACCTGCGCTGCCTCGTCAGGGCTGACGCGCCGATCATGGGCAAGGTCGCGCTGGCGGCCGGGGGCGGCTCGGGTCACTTGCCGATCTTTTTAGGGTACGTCGGTCAGGGAATGCTCAGCGGCTGCGCGATTGGCGATGTCTTCCAATCGCCCAGCAGTGAGCAGATGCTCGAGGTCACGAAAAAGGTTCACGGCGGCGCTGGGGTGCTGTACATCTACGGCAATTACGGCGGCGACACGATGAACTTTGACATGGCGACTGAAATGGCTGACATGGAAGGCATCGAGGTTCGCACCGTGTTGTTAAAAGACGATGTGGCCAGCGCGAGCAAGGAGCGAAGCGATACGCGGCGCGGCGTGGCGGGCATGGTTTACGCCTTCAAAATCGCGGGCGCGAGCGCTGACCTTGGGCACAACCTCGAGCAAGTCGAGGCGGTCACGCGCAAGGCTGTGGCCAACACGCGCAGCATGGGCGTGGCGCTCGGGCCGTGCATTCTGCCGGCCGTCGGCAAGCCCGGCTTCACGATCCCCGACGGTGAAATGGAAATCGGCATGGGTTTGCACGGCGAACCCGGCGTGCGCCGCGCCCCTTTGGAGACGGCTGACCAGATCGCCACCGAAATCCTCACGGCGATCACCACCGACATGCCACTGGTGACAGGCGACACCGTAACCGTGATGGTCAATGGTCTGGGCGCGACGCCGCTCGAGGAGCTGTACATCTTGTATCGCAAGTTGCACGCAATCCTGACAGCGCAAGGTGTCAGAATCGTCAAACCGCTGATCGGTGAATTCGCCACGAGTTTGGAGATGCCCGGCGCGAGCATCACCGTGATGAAGCTCGATGCTGAATTGCAAATGCTGCTCGAGCATCCAGCCCACACGCCGTTCTTTAGAATGTGACCGTGACTCGAGGAGCGAAAATCATGAACCAGATTACTGCCGCCGACCTGCAAGCCGCGCTGACGAGGGCCGCGCATCGTTTGATCGCCTTGAAAGATCACCTCAACGAGCTGGACGCCGCAATGGGCGACGGCGATTGCGGCTTGTCGGCCGAGAAAGGCGCGAACGGTCTGCTCGAGTTCATGGCCGCCAATCCCGCTGGGGGCGATCTGGGCAAGTGGCTCGGGCAGGCGGGCATGGCGTACAACCGCGCTGCGCCCAGCAGCCTCGGGACGATTATTGCCACGGGTCTGATGCGGGCGGGCAAAGCCGCGGCCGGACTCGAGGCGTTCGACGCGCCGATGATCGCACGGATGTTTGAAGCCGCCAACAACGGCATCCAAGAGCGCGGCAAAGCCAAAGTCGGCGACAAAACCATCGTCGACGCGATGCACCCCGCTTCCGTAGCGTTCTCAACCGCGCTCGAGGGAGGTGCTGACTTGGAGATGGCAGCCGCCGCTGGCTTCATCGCCGCTCGAGCGGGGCGCGACGCCGCTACCCCCTTGCGCGGCCTGATCGGACGCGCCAACTGGGTCGGTGAGCGCACAGAAGGACTGGTTGACCCCGGTACGGCGCTCTTTGTGGCAGCGCTCGGCGCGGTCGCGCAGCAAGACCTCGAGCCAGCCTGAGGAATTAAGACCTTTCGCCTCTCCCTGCGGGAGAGGCCGCTGCAAAGCAGCGGGTGAGGGAGGCGAAGCGCAGCGAGTTGCCTTTGACCTTGAAGTTCAAGGGCATTCGCTGCACTCGTCCTCTCTCCCCGACCCTCTCCCGCTGTGCGGGAGAGGGAGGATGCAAAAGCGGCTCGAGCGCGTTCGTCGTTCAGAGCGCAGGTGCTAATCTGCCGTGCGTGACCCTCGTTAGCTCCAACACCCTCGAGATGCTGAGCTTGGAACGCGTATTGCTCTCCGATTTGCGCGACGCACTCGGACGCTCCGGCGCGTCTGACGCAGAGCTGCGCGATGCCAGAAACGCGCTGCGCGGTCTCGAGGAGAGTTTCTTGCTGGTCGTCGTCGGCGAGTTCAACAGTGGCAAATCGAGTCTGCTGAACGCGCTGCTGGGTGCGGAAGTCTTAACTGAAGGCGTGACGCCGACCACCGATAGAATCAGCATTCTCGTGCATGGTGAGATCGACTCGAGCGCCGCGTATGACGGTGATGCGTTCGTGCAGCGCCGCACGTTGCCGCTCGAGTTTCTGAGCGGCGTGGCGCTGGTGGACACGCCGGGTACGAACGCGGTGATCGAGCGCCATCAGGTGATTACCGAGGGCTTTTTGCCCAGAGCTGATCTGCTGCTGTTCTTGACGAGCGCCGACCGCGCCTTCACCGCCTCCGAGCGCGAGTTTCTACTGCTGGCGAAGGGGTGGTCGCGCAAGGTCGTGGCGGTCATCAACAAGGCGGATTTGCTCGAGACCGCAGCGCAGCAGCTCGAGGTGCGCGAGTTCGTCGAGCGCAATCTGCGTGAGACGCTGGGGCAGACCGTGCCGCTGTTCATGGTCAGCGTCCGCGACCTCGAGCGCTCGGGCAGTGATGCGGGATTCGCAGCGCTCGAGGCACACCTGCGCGAAACGCTGCGAGAGCGCGACCGCACGCGTTTGAAATTGCTGTCGCCGCTCGGCGTGGCGACGCAACTGCTGGCGCGGGCCTCAGCCCGGCTTGAGGCCAGTCGCGCGATTCTGAAAGACGACCTGAAAACGCTCGGTGATTTGGAGGATCAACTGACCGTTCACGCCCGCGATTTGAAGTTGGAACTCGAAGCGCAACTCAGACCGCTCGAGGCTGTGCTGGACGGCGTGCAAAAGCGCGGCGAGCTTTTCATCGACGACGCACTGCGCGTCACCAAAACCTTGGAGTTGCTGCAAACCGATAAGATCCGCGGTCGCTTCGAGCGCGATGTGGTCGGCGATGCGCCCGCGCAACTCGAGCGGCGCATATCCGAGGTGATCGACCGCTTCTTGTCGCGCAACGTGTCGTTCTGGAACGACACGACCGCCTTCTTGGAATCTCGAGCCGCCTTGGGCATCAGCGCCAGCGCACCCGGCGGTGAGACGCGGGAGAGTCTGGTGCGCGGCGCGAAGTTCGATTACGACCGTAAAGCGCTGCTGGACGGCATCGGGCAAGCGGCGCAGCTCGAGATTGCACGCTTTAACGCCAGCGATTTTGCGCGGGAACTGGCAGATGGGGCGCAAACAGCGGTGCTGCAAAGCGGCATCACCAGCGTCGGCGGGCTGGGGCTGGGCGCGTTGCTCGTTGGTATTTTCGGTACGTTGCTGGCCGATTTCACGGGCGTGTTGCTGGGTTTGACGGTCGCAGGCATCGGGCTGTTCATCTTGCCGCAGAAACGCAGGAGCGCCAAACTGGAGTTAGCCGCAAAAGTGATTGAAACCCGTGATCGCCTGCGCGACGTGTTGTACCGCGAGTACGATTTGGAGACGACGCGGGCTTCCAGCCGCTTGCGCGAAGCGGTCGCGCCGTACACGCGCTTCATTCGCGCTGAATCCACGCGTTTGGAAGCAGGTAAAGCCGAACTCGAGGGGCTGGGGCAGCGGGTGGCGGCGTTGCAAGGACTGATCGAGTCGCAATAACGTGATTCAACCATTCAAAGCATCTCGAGTGGTTGATTATCACCCGTTGCGTGGTTGATTATCACCCAAGTGATACGCTTCTGTTATGTACAAGCGTTGGATTGAAAGTAACATCCGCGAGGCGTTACTCGACACGCCCGTCGTGCTGCTGCACGGGGCGCGGCAAACGGGCAAAAGCACCCTCGCGCAGCAGATCGGCCGCGACTTGGGCGCAGCGCATCGCACGCTGGATGACGAAACCACCCGCGCTGCTGCGCTCAGCGACCCGTACAGTTTTTTAGCGGACAGCGATGGGTTGCTGATCGTCGACGAGGTGCAGCGCGTACCAGAGCTATTCATCGCCATCAAACGGCTGGTGGACGAAAACCGCCGCCCCGGACGCTACCTGCTGACCGGCAGCGCCAATGTCTTCCTCCTGCCACGCCTCAACGAGTCGCTGGCTGGTCGGCTCGAGGTCACGCAGTTGCATCCGCTCGCGCAGGGCGAACTCGAGGGGATCGCACCAGATCTGCTGGGCAGGTTGTTCAGTCCAGACCTCGCGCAGGTGTTAACGAACCACGCGCCATTAGCGGCGACGGATCTACTCGAGCGAATCGTCGCAGGCGGGTTCCCTGAAAGCCTTGTCAGGAGTGAGCGGCGCAGGCAAGCTTGGTTTGATGCCTACACAGCAGCGCTGCTGACCAGCGACGTGCGCGATATCAGCCAAATCGAGGATTTAAGCGCTTTACCGAGGCTACTAACCCTGCTCAGTTCGCGGGTAATGTCGCTCGTCAATCACGCCGATCTGAGCCGCACATTGGACATCCCGCAGACCACTTTAAAGCGTTACTTCGCGCTGCTCGAGGCGATGTTCATGGTGAGCCTGCTACCCGCGTGGACGCGCAACGTCGGGCGGCGGCTGATTAAAGCGCCAAAACTCTTGCTGCTGGACACGGGCATCACCGCATCGCGCCTCGGCTGGACGGGTGCGTATCTGGCGCAGAATCGCGGCTCAATCGGCTTTATTCTGGAGCAATTCGTGACCTTGGAGCTGCTGCGGTTGGCTGCAACTAACCCAAGCAATTACGGCGTTTACCATTACCGCACAGCGTCGAATCAGGAAGTGGACGTGGTGGTGGAATCACGCCTTGGGAGAGTGCTGGGCTTCGAGGTCAAAGCCAGTCTGAGCGTCAGCGGGAGCGACTTTAACGGTTTGAAGGCGTTGCAAGAAGATGCGGGTCAACAGTTTCACGCGGGGTTCGTGATTTACTCTGGCGCTGATTTCGTGCGATTCGGTGAGCGTTTGTGGGCAATCCCGATTGCTGCTTTGTGGAGCACAATTTAATTTGACGCACGACCAGTTTTTGTCAAGCTCAGTGCCTGTTCAGCGACTCGAGGAAATGCGAGAATCTCGAGCACAAACTATGACCGGCTTGAGTTCGAAAATTACAGTTGATTACCGACCGCGCAATCAACGATAATGAACCCATGAACCAGACGCTGCACATCCAGCTTTCCGATCAGGCCTTTGCGTCGTTAGAGCGCACTGCGAATGCCACAGATCAGCCGCTCGAGGTAATTGCAGCGCTGTGGTTAGAACAAGTGGCTACTCAACGCGACGACCCGTTGGATGCCCTGATCGGTTCATTCTCGAGCGCGGGCAGTGACTAGGCTGACCATCACGACGCGCACCTCGGGAAAGCAGCCAGTGGTCGGCTCGAGTGAATTCCCGAGTTTATAGGTTCGAGTTGCACAGGCACGTTGAAATTCAGCCCCTCAACGCCTCGGTAAATTCATCGCTCGAGACGCCCGCTTGACGCGACACGCCGCTGACCGTACCCACCTTGACCTCTTGTGGTTTGGTACGACGCAACCACTCGCCCCGCGACGCATGATGACGTGACTACCCGCTTGACGCAGCACCTCAAACCCAAGCCGCTCGAGGGTGCGAATCACATCCTAGCCGGACAAGTTTGAGAATTTAGGCATGACCCGTATCGAACGTGGTCACGAGCGGATGCGTGGTAAATGCAGTCGGAAACTCCTCGAGATAAAGCGTGGTCGCTTCTTTCAAATGAGCAATTGCTTCTTGCACCGTTTCGCCCTGCGTGGTCGTGCCAGTTTCCGGGTTGAAAGCGACGAAGCCGCCTTCTTCTGCGACGGTCAGTACAGCGGTGAGTGTCATAGGCAGTCCTCTAGTCAATCGAAATGAGCGGGGTGAGACTCGAGCCTGAAATCAGTTTAGCACCACTGGATTAGCAACCCTCGAGCCAACCTGTTAACCCTAGGGCGGTTTGCAAATACGTTGTCGCACTTCTTGACCCTGAAAGCAGCACCTGACGGGCTTGGGTCGCTTCGTGCTCTCACTCCATTGCAAACCGCTGAGTTGTTTTCACTCGGTTTCCTCGAAAATGGTTGACATAAACCCCGTCAACCATTTTGAAATTTGCCCTATCCGACTCGAGCGCACGACCAGCTTCCCCGCGTGCCGGAGCGCTGGCTCTGGCGATCACTGCGTCTCGAAGCTATCCCATACTTTGAACTCGAGTCCAATCAAACGCCTTCGTGTGCATTTCGCAAAAATCATGTCAGTACTTTCGAGCCTGAAAAGGCTGGCGTGACTATTCACGACACGCGCTGAGAATGCCGCATGTTCAGTCGCGCATTCCGGTCAGCACGGCAATTGCTTCTGTGACTAATGCGAGCGTCTCGGGGGACACCACACCGATGAACCCGCGAAGACGTCCCTTGTCCACCGCCCGCAAGAGCTGCGGCTGCGCTTTGGAATCGCGCTCCAAATCGCCGTCTCCAGCAGGGATGAAAACCTCGAAGCTGTACACACGGTGAACGCTTCCAGTCAGCGGGCAGACGATCACCGTTCTCGAGTGCGGGTTCATGGCGTCGCTCGAGATCACCAGTGCAGGGCGGGTCATGGCGGCTTCAGAACCGATGGCTGGGTCGTGATCCACCCACCAGAGTGAGCCGCGCCTCACGATGTTTTCAGCCACGCAGGCCGTCCGCATTCGTGAAGTCCCACCAAGCGGCGTCGGCTTGCTGGTCCAAGTCGCTCGCGGCAAGGATTGCATCGCGCTCGAGTTCAGCGCGGCGCAACGTGCGAATCGCTTCCTCTAAGGCTTCTGAACGCGTTCTGAGCTGATGCGACGTGCGATAGCGCTCCAAATAATCAGCAAGTTCGCGTTCGACCGTGACATTAAGCGTCGCTTTCATAACATGAATCATAACATGAACTACGAGTATTTTGCAGTGGGTTTTACTCGGTTATCCTGCTTTTACGCTCACCACACCTTAAAAATCGTTGGTCGAGGGTTAAGCGGTTCGCTCGAGGCAGTGGTATTGAACCGCATTACGTCTCAGTCTGGCAGTACCAAACGCAAGCCGTACTTGACCAGATCGAAGGCGTCTGGATGCAGTGTCCCAACGTACTCCGTCAAAAAAGATCGGTCTGGTGAGGCAAGCTGCGAGACGTTGACCACCGCATCCCTTGGTAACTTCGTTTCGTCTGCGGTGACAAAAACGTTACCCGGCATGTTGGCGAGCTTCAGATTCGTGGTCAGTACAGCAACCACGACTGTTCTCAACGCGCTGTCATTGAACCCATCGCTCGAGATAATCAGCACTGGTCGGCGTCCGCCCGGTTCACTCCTGACAGATTCTGGGAGGCTCGCCCACCAGATTTCGCCTCGTTTCACGACCAGTCTTCGTTCGTTTGCCCGAGGACGTGAGCGCTCAGGGTATTGTCGAATGCGTCTGGTTGCGTGTCCGTTTCGGCGCAGATCGCGTTGATGCGCTCCGTGATGCCTTGCTGCTCATGGCGCTGCAAATACTCTTTCAGTGCTTTGGCGTACAGCTCCGAGCGGCTGAGGTTATGCGTTGCCGCGTGTTGCTCTGCGGCACGGAATGTTGGGTCTGGAATGCTGATGGCGGTCTTCATAGCAAGTAGTATAACAAATTCATACTCGAGGCGGATCGCTATCCTCGAGTGTATTTTGCAGTCGTCACGCGAGAGAGCAATGACTGTTCAACTCGAGGCTGTCGTAAAACTCAAGTATGACCTGATCGGCTCGAGCACGTGCTGGAGTGGCTGCACAGGCAATCACCGCGTCTCGAGACAACCCCACAAATTTTAGACTCGAGTTCAATCAACTGCGCCCGTGTGCATTTTGTGGCAGCCCCGTAAGAACCCTCGGGTATATTCAGCTCACGGTCATTTGAAGAGACACTTCAAGTCCCGTAAGCACTAGCCCGCTCGAGACATACTTATAACCCTCGAGCAACAGGAGATAGACATGAAGAACCGTTCCGTTAAAGGCTTCACCCTGATCGAGCTGTTGATCGTCATCGCGATCATCGGCATCCTCGCCGCCGTCCTCATCCCGAACTTGCTGCAAGCCCGCGTCAGCGCTAACAAGCGTGCCATCCAAGCCCACAGCTCCAACGTTTACAAAGCACTGACGGCTGCTTTGGCAGATAACAATGCTGCGAGTGTTGCAGGAATCCAAGGTGTTGCTGCTAATGCCGACTGCAAACCTGGTCGCACAACGATTGATCTCGGTGGTACGCCATCCATTGGGACTGCGAACTATGGTTGGAATCCCGCGCCAGGCGCTGTTGCAACCTGCGCTGTGACGGCTGGCGGACAGGACTTCGTAGTTACTGTCACAGGAGATGCGTCCACTGGCAGCCCTGTATACGTTTCTGTTAACGGCAGATAAGTTTGACCTCTTCGACCCCTCTAAAATTAGAGGGGTTTTTTGTTACACATTGATTGCTACCAATCACAATTCTTGTCACAATTCACTCGAGGAATTGGAGCTATTGATGCAGAGTCGCTCCTTAAAAGGCTTTACTTTAATTGAATTACTAATCGTCATCGCGATCATCGGCATCCTCGCCGCAGTCCTTACCCCAAACCTGCTACAAGCCCGCACTAGTGCTAACAAGCGTGCCATCCAAGCCCACGGCGCAAATGTCTACAAAGCGCTTAATGCGGCAGTCGCCGAAAACTCACTCACCTCTATCGCAGCGATTCAAGGCGTTGCAGCAAATCAAAACTGCAAACCTTCAGTCACTTCAATATCGTTAGGTGGTTCATTAGGTACAATTAACTACGGCTGGAACGCAGCGCCAAATGCTGTTGCAAATTGTACTGTCACAACCTCTGGACAAGATTTCTTAGTGACAGTCACGGGAGATGCTTCTACGGGCAGTCCTGCCTATATCTCTGTCAACGGCAGGTAATTTTTCAGTCATCTCCCTCTCTACAAGAACAACTGCCCTATCCATGCCGACTCTCGAGCCTCACATTGCTCGAGGGTCTTTTCTTTCCCGCCCGCTGTGGCTCGAGCTTGAACACCACACCCGCTCGAGTCTGCTTTTCCGTTCTCGAGTTGCTTGGGTGGCTAAGGCTGACTCGAGGGTTAGGGCAGTGCAAGGTGCAGTTTGATTGCTTCGTCTACCAGTTGCAAATCCGTCTGGCTGACCACACCGATAAACTCGAGCATCCTCGTCTTGTCGAGCGTGCGGATGTGCTGCGCTTGAATCTTCGAGGGTTTAGGAAGCTTAGCGTGTTCTACGTAGACTTCAAAGCTGTACAGTTTATGCGTGCTGCTCGACAACGGTAGGATCGTTACTGTCGCCGCACCGATATTATTGGCGTCATTGCTGACGATCAGCACTGGGCGCGTTTTACTAGCTTCAGACCCGATGGCTGGATCTAATGTCGCCCAGTACAACGTTCCTCTGGCGTACTCAGTAGGGTTCATTCAATCCGTCTCCGACCGTCACATTCCACGCTGGGTCGTTTTCCGAAGCGCTTTGTCTGTACTCTTCGATCAAATTCTCTTGGCGCAGCAGCAGCACGGCCCGTTCCAAGACTTCACTGCGGGTTTTGACGGCATTGATGGCTTGGTAGTGCTCTAAAAAGCGCACGAGTGGTGTGGGCAGTGAAACACTGATCCTCTCAACGTTGTTCATATGAACTCCTGAAATGTATATTACACATTTTCATAAGATCTTTCACAACTTTGATGTTGTGCGCTTTGCGGTCATTGCGGCTCGAGCTTAGACATCGCACTCGCTCGAGTCTGCTTTGATGCTCGAGGAGTGCGCTTCTCATTCGGCGGCTGATCCGGTAATTGCCGCGCCGCGTGGTACACCATCAGAATATGCACTTCGTTTTCACGCTCGAGTAACCTGCACACGATGCGGTACGGCGCGTGGATCACTTCTCTGACATCTTCACGCGCATACTCTGGTACGACTCTGCCAGACACAGGAAACGCTTCTAAGCGACCTATAGCCAAAACCAGCTTCTGAACGACAGCGGCGGCGTAATGCTCTGAAGTGCGCCCGATGAAATCGAAAATGGATTCCAGATCAGCGTAGGCTTGTGAAGTCCAGTAAATCTGCGTCACCTCAGAAACCGCTTGACCACCTCGTCATGCGGCAATAACTCCCGCGCTTCGGATTGCTGCAATCCCTGCTCGAGCTTGGCTACGAAGTACAGATGCTCCATGACATCCTCGAGCGTAGCTTCGGGCGACAAGGTTTTGAGCGATTCGACGATTTGATCGCGGGTCGTGACCGAGTTCATGCATTAACTGTACTCGAGAAATTGCTAAATATTTGCGATCAAAAATATGTTCCTCGAGCCTCGTATTGCTCGAGGGTTTTTTCATCCCCACCCGCTGTGGCTCGAGCTTGAACACCGTACTCGCTCAAGTCTGCTTTTCGGTTCTAGAGCGTCGCAGGTAGGGCTGGCTCGAGGAGTGCGCGAGCATCCGACGCCATTGCTTCGCCCATATGGCTGCAATCATGATTTGGGCTAAACTCGTGACGTGACCATCGAGTTGACTCCAAGCAGCGTCAAAAGTTTGAAGCGCTTGCGGCGCTCAATCAACGTGCCTCAAGAGCAGTTGATTGAGATGGCGCTGCTCGAGTTCAGTCAGTCCAAACGTGATTGGAACGCGGTATTTGATGCGGCTGACGCCGATTTGACTGAGAAGGAAGCCGTGGAACTTGCCGTGACCGAGGTTCGGGCGCATCGTTCAGCACAGCGTTGATGCGGGTCGTACTTGACACCAATGTGCTCGTTGCGGCGCTGCTCGTGCCAACGGGCGTGGCGGCTTTGGTACTCAGGGCGTGGTCTGAACACCGCTTCACGTTGTTGTACAACACAGAGCTAATCCTCGAGCTGCGCGAGGTCATGGCGCGACCGCGTTTAAAGGCGCGGGTCAAGCGTCACCGCGTCGGGGCGCTCATCAGGGCAAATTTCAAAATGGTTGACGGGGTTTATGTCAACCATTTTCGAGGAAACCGAGTGAAAACAACGGGCGGTTTGCAATGGAGTGAGAGCACGAAGCGACCCAAGCCCGTCAGGTGCTGCTTTCAGGGTCAAGAAGTGCGACAACGTATTTGCAAACCGCCCTAGGCGCATTAAAGCGCACGGTGAGCGCATTTACAGCAATCGCAACGCGGTGCAATCTGTCGATCCAAAAGACGATTTTTTGTTTGCGATTGTCCATAATGGCGCAGCGGATTACCTCGTCAGTCGGGACATCTTGGGCGTCCTCGAGACACCGTTGCTGGAAGCGCTGACCATCACGCCAGAGCAATTGCTGGCGATACTGCCGCGTGCAGTACAGCGTAGCGATTCAAATTGACTCTCACCGGCTGCGGCTCGAGCTTGAACACTCCGTCCGCTCGGGTTCACGCTCGATCTTCTACCTCGAGTTGCATGACACGATTTCTTTAGCTCGAGGGTGACTCAGATCAGGCTCGAGCCATGCCTTGTTACGGTTGCCGCTCGTGTTGCTGCATGTACACGCGCAGCAGCGCGTTGACTTCGGATTGATATCCGCGACCGCGTGCGCGAAACCACTCCAGAACATCTTTGTCCAAGCGGATGCTGATCGCTTCTTTGACTTCACCGGCCCGTTTACCGGATTTGCGGATTCCAGTGCTGAACAACTCACGGGTGATTTTAGGGCTGTCAGTGTAGTCAATCTGCTCGTCTGTCATGGCATCAACCCGTTCCCAGTCCGTCGAAGACGTTTTCAAAGTAGAGCTGTTCTTCATCGCTGTCCGCCTTTCTCAAACTGATGACCCGTAAACAGTCCGCTTTTGGTGTGTAAATTAAGATCACAACGCGCCCTTTGAGCAGTCCAAACGTGATGATGCGTTCCTCACCGTAATTCTCGCGGGTGTCCTCGATCTCCCAGACATCGTGGTCAAAAATGAGTTCCGCATCAGCGAAATCCAGTCCGTGTTTCGAGAGATTGGATTGCCTTTTCGCTTCGTCCCACTGGGTGACCACAGGTCATTGTATATACGTTTTTGCGATTGTCAACCGTTGACCGTCGAGCGGATAAAAGGCTCGAGCCTTACTCACGCCACCGCTGCGGCGCTCGAGGCTCGCACGCGGCTCCCGCTCGAGTTCGCGCCAAATGTTTTTCACCCCGAGCAGTGCGTTGCACTTACTTCACTTTGAAGGTCGGGTGAGCAGTATTGAAGTGTTCGAGAAACGCCTTTTACGAGTGCCGCTTGTGCTTCTTTGCGCTGTCACAGTCTGATTCAACCTCGAGTGCAACTCTCGAGCTAAGAGGCATTTCCGGTCAAAGCCAGATGCAACTTGGTCTCCATTCCACGACTTTCGCACCCGTGACTTCCCCTCGAGCGGCTGGATTCATTTCCAAAGCACGTTGAGTTGGGGAATCGCTTGTGTGTAGGCGTGAATCAGGGGATCGCTGCTCACCAGCGTGAGGTCGTGCGTCAATGCTTGCGCGATCAGGGCACGGTCGAATGGGTCTTTGTGAAGGGCTGGGAGTTCACCAGCCAGCAACGCTGCCTCTGCATGAAACGGTAGTCCCTGACAGGCGTAAGCGAGGAGGGTCGCCGGGTAATCTGAAAGCAGAAGTTGAATCTCTGGCCATTTGCCAAGGTAGAACTTGATGCTCATTCCCCACGGGGTGATTGTGGAGACGAACAGTTGGCTCTCGGGTTGCTGCAATGCCCTCAGCAACCTTGAGGAGATCAAAGCGCTTGGGTCGCTGTCTAAGTAGAACAAGGCGTGCGTATCGAGCAGGTAGTGGACGGGGTTCTTCGAGCGTTTTGGAACGGACTGAATCACTGAACCGTCCAATTGCCAAGCTCATCTTCTGTCAGCGGTGCGAGTGCGCGTTGCTGTGCGTCTTGCCCAAGTGATTGCGGGTGACGCCCAAACTGACGCGCTGGTATTTTAGAGGTGCTCACTGGAACCAGTTTGATTAACGGCTTGCCGTGCTTTGAGACGATGATTTCTTCGCCGTCCAAAGCTCGTTTGCTGAGTGAGGCGAAATGGGTTTTGGCTTGATGAATGTTGATGATTTCCATAAGTCTATTTTGGCATAAACAGACTTAATTTTGGATAGGTAGCAGCCACCATGTTCAACAGCCATCTCAAGCCTGCCTCCTCTCGAGCCGCCTATTTGAAAAGAGGGTTTATGCGTTCCCGCCAGCGCTGTGGCGCACGCGGTGACGCTCTCGAGTTCACGCCCGATTTTTTACCTCGAGCTGCTTGGTACAATCCCTTCAGCTCGAGGGTTGCTCAATCACTCAGCTCGGCTCCGACGGTTACATCCCAAACAGGGTTATTTCTCAAAGCGCTCCGTTTGGACGCTTGGATTCGGTCTGCTCAGACCAGCAGTACCCCTCGGCTCGAGACGGTCAGCTCGAGGGTTTGAGCTTGCGCCGTGACAACTTCGCCAGTCACGACATCACGCCACTCCAAATGGCTCGAGCCGAGCTTCGTCAGGTCGACGCTGACCGTCTCCCCAGCGCCCCTTGTCGCGGCGACCAGCGCAGTTTCCACGCGCCCGTCCTCGTGCGTGTAGACGCGGACGAAGACGATGGTCTGGGCGGTCGTGCCCAGCCACACCAGCGCACCGCGTTGCAGGGCAACACTCGAGCGTCGCGCTCGGATCAGTTTTTTGACCGTCTCGAGCAGGCTGATGTCCCACTTCGATTCGTCCCACGGGAACGGGGCGCGACAGTGCGGGTCGCCCGCGCCGCTCAAGCCAATTTCGTCGCCGTAGTAGATGCCGGGCACACCGGGGAAGGACATCAACAGCGTGAAGGCACTGCTGAGCTTATTTTTGTCGCCTTGCAAGCGCGTTAAAACGCGGGGAATGTCGTGGCTGCCGATCAGGTTGTAATTGCTCAAGCTCATCGGCGTGGGGATCACGCGGTGGCGCTCTACGATCAAGAGCGCTAGTTCACTGGTCTGGAGCTGAATCGGCGTGTCGTAAATCGTCATTCCACCGAGCCAATCGGTGATTGGCAGGGTGAAACCGTGATAGTTCATCACGCCGTCCTCGCCGCCACCGTCAAAGCCGAGCGCGTCGTTCGGGCCTTGTAGGGCAGCTTCGGCATCCCAGAAGCGCTCGCCGAAAATCCACGCGTTGGGGTCTTCGACTCGAGCCGCCGCTTTCAGGCGCTTTAGAATGCTCAAGTTCCCTCGGTCGATGCCCGCTTCGCCCATCATGTGGGCGACATCCAAGCGCCAGCCGTCCGCGCCGAAGCGCAGCCAGTGGCGCAGCGGCGCGTGTTCACCCTCGAGAAAGTGCGTGTACGTCATCGGACTTGCGAAATCGAGTTTCGGTAGGGTCGGCACGCCGAAAAAAGCCTCGTAGCCGCCGCCGGGCAGCCACGTGTACAGCGCCCGCTCTGCGTGGTTGTCCATGGCGCGTTTGAACTCCTCCAAACGGTCGCCAGTGTGGTTGAACACCCCATCCAGAACTACTTTGAAGCCTCGGGCGTGCGCTTCATCCAGCAGGCGGCGCAATGCAGTATCGCCACCGAGGTGCGGATCGACCGCCATGTAATTCTCGGTGTCGTAGCGGTGATTGCTGGGTGACACGAAAATCGGGTTGAGGTAAATGCCATTGATGCCAAGCGCCTCCAAGTAATCCAAGCCCTGCCGGATCCCCTCGAGATCGCCGCCCCAGTGCTCGAAGACGTTACCGCCGCTGGTTGGGATTTCATGCCATTCTTTGCGGATCACGGGTTTACCCGCGTAGTCGTACTCGCCGCTTTGGACACTGTTGCTGGGATCGCCGTTCCTAAAACGGTCTGGGAAAATCTGGTAGAACACGCGGTCACTGAGCCAGTCTGGGCTGTGATGATCGCAGATCATCTGATGCCAGTCGCGGAAACTCGGCGGGGCGTGGGTCGCGCCTTTGGCGCTGTGAAAAACCGTGTCGTCGCTGGTGCTGAGCGCGAAGATGTAGCGCAGCGTGCGGGTGTGCAGCTCCATATCGGCTTCCCAGTACTGCCAGTCCGCGTGGGGCTGGCTCAACACTCGAGTCATCGGCGTGTAGCTCACGTCGCCCGATTTGAGGCTCATCACGCGGGCTTGAGTCAGGGTCACATCCGCTGGAACGCGCACTCGCACGTGCACCGTGTCACCAAGGCTCGGCTCTGACGCGGACAGGTAAAAGGGCGTGTGGTCGTGGTGCAGTAGTTCAGTCCAGTTCATCGGTCTCCTCTGCTCGAGATCGGGGCGTTGCATCTCGGGCGGTGCAACACTCAAAACACAAAAAAACACGACCTGCTCTCCGAAGAGCGAGGTCGTGTCAAGGTGAGACAAGCGTTGCCTATGGGTTGTGAAGTCGTGCGGTCTCGAGTGCGTTTAAGTTAGCAGGCGCGTCGCGTGAATTCAATCTTGTCAGGCTGCTCGGTCTGTGCTAAGCTCTTTAGGCTTGTCTCGAGGGGAGACCCGCTAAAGAGACTTTTGTAAATCTATTAGAAACTGTAAAGAGGTGTCGTAATGAAACGGACTTGGCAACCAAACCGCCGCAAGCGAGCGAAGACCCACGGCTTCCGCGAGCGCATGAGCACCCCAACGGGTCGTCGTCTCGTGTCGCGCCGCCGCGCAAAGGGCCGCACGCGTTTAGCTGTGCAGTCACCACGCTTCAAGTAAGCGATTGATCCATCATGTCAGAGCCTCGAGAATCATCGCTCGGGGCTTTGGTCGTTTCTGATCCTCAAACCCCGTCAACCTCGAGCTTCGCCGTACTGCCCGTGCTGGGCTTGAGCGGCGACTGGAAGTTTCGGCGCTTGAAGAACAAAGGCAAGCCCGGACGCAATAACTTGCTGTCGCTGCGCTGGATTCCCGCTAAACCTAGGGCGGTCGTCGCGGGAATCGTGGTTTCTAAAAAAGTCGGCAACGCCGTGACCCGCAACCGCATCCGGCGGCGCTTGCGCGAAGCCCTGCGGCGCATGGATTTCCCGCCGATCGAAGCGATGATCGTCGTCAATCCAGAAGCCGCCAACAGTCGCTATCCAGAGTTGTTCAAGGCGCTGCTGAGCGCAGCACGCAAAGCGGGTCTGAAATGAACCTCGAGACGCCGCGCACTGAACTCGACGGAATAAAGAAACTCGAGACGCCGCAGACCGATCACCTCGAGCCAGACCCATTCGCCCAGACCTCGAGATCAAACCACAGCCTCGCGGCTAAAGCACTGATGGGTGCGGTTACGGGCTATCAGCGCCACATCTCCCCGCTCAAAGCCAGCCCGACTTGTCGCTTCTACCCAAGCTGTTCGCAGTACGCGCTCGAGGCGATCCGCAAATACGGTGCTTCCAGAGGCACATTCCTGGCGGTGCGGCGCGTACTAAAATGTCAGCCATTGCATCCGGGTGGCTTTGATCCAGTGCCATAATGACTAAGCTGATCTTGTATCCTAAACGGTGCGCTCGAGGTCAGACGGCTTTGAGCTTATGAGGAGTTTTTTAAATGAAGCCAAACAGAGTTTTACTCGCGCTGATCTCTACGCTGACGCTGGGCAATGTGGCGCTGGCGAGCGTGCCAGCGCAGTGGCTCAAGACGCGCAGCGTGGAGGCGGATGTCAAAAACGCCGATGGCACAACCACGCGCCAGATCACGAGTCAGCCGATTGATTTAAACAACGATAAAAAACCAGAGGTGATCGCGGTCGGCAACTTGCAGGACATCGCCTTCAACGAGCGCGGCGAGCTGATCGGTTGGTACGACAAGCTCTACAAAGGCACGGATTACAAGGGTGATTACAACAACAAAAGTAACTTGATGCAAGCGGGGCTGCCGGGCGCGGTCGTGACGCTGACCGACAACAAGGCCGCTGCGGTGACGACTGCACCAGTCACCAGTCTCGAGCCAACCACCGAAGTGCTGACCGCCGAGTTCTCGTACACGCAAGGCGGGGCGAGGGTGCAGAAAAAATACACGATCTACCCACGCCGCCTGCTGGTGACGTTGGAAATGAACGTGACGGGCGTCAAGTCTTACACGCTCGAGTGGCGCGGGTTGGGCGGCAGCCCAAAGACCTCGACGCGCTTGGCGGCGGTCGGGTCTACCACCTCGCTCGAGCTGGGCAGCGTACCAGACGCGCAGTACGCGGCGCTGCAATGCTGCAATAATTTCTTGGGTGCGCCCGGTCAGGCGTTCGTGATTAAGCCCCAAACGGGCAGCAAGTTCGGCGCGACGCTCGAGACCAAGGCGGTGGAGCGCACCACAGATAAGGGTAAAGAAACGCTCGAGGTCAGCCACATGCTGCTGACCCTGCCGGGCGGCGTCAGCAAGCTGGATGTCTACGGCGGCTACAACGAATTGGTGCGGCTCAACCAAGAAGGCTTTTACAGCCTGCCGGGATTGTTCCAGCCGAACATCTTCGGGCAACTGTCGCTGGCGATCGTGCGCCTGCTCGAGTGGCTGCATGGCTTTGTCGGCAACTGGGGCTTGACGATTATTCTGCTGACCGTGTTAGTGAGGATTGCGATGATTCCGCTGCTGCAAACCCAGTACCGCAGCATGGCGGAAATGCAAGTGATTCAACCACTGATCAAAGAGCTGCAAGCCAAATACAAGGACGATCCGCAGGAGCAGCAGAAGCAAACAATGAAACTGTACCAAGAGCACGGCGTCAACCCGTTTGGCGGTTGTATGCCTGTGATCCTGCAAATGCCGGTCTTTTTGGTGCTGTGGCGCGTCTTTAGCAATTACGAGTTCGGTCAAGGGTTTCTGTGGCTGCGCGACCTGAGCCTACCCGATGGGTTTTACATTCTGCCGGTGCTGTACTTGGGTACGAGCATGCTGCAACTGTGGCTGTCCACCCGAGCCAACCCCGAGATGTTCAGGCAGCAGATCATCATTCAGTTCATTTTCGCCTACGTTTTCCTGAGCTTCCCCGCTGGCGTGACGATGTACGGCGTGATCGGCAATTTGATTGCCGTGGCGCAGCAGTACCTGATTACCAAACGCACCGAAAACTACATGGCCGCCAAGGGCAAACCGATCAAACTCGGCGCAAAACCAATAGCCGGCCCCTCGAGCACCACCCCGACGGTGGACGCCAAAGCCAAGCCTAAAAAGCAGTAAAAGCCGCTCGAGTGTGTCAGTCACGCGTTGAAACTTAAAGCCGCTCGAGTCATTCACTACTCGAGCGGCTTTTTTGTGACGAGCTTGTGCCACTTGTTTGATTGAATTGCCTTTGTTAAGATTTTATCGGAGGCCAAAACCATGACCAATTTGCGTGTCGCGCACGCTTACGACCGCAATCGTTATCATCCGCCGGAAGTATCGGGGAAGATCGCCACCGCAATCGTCGAACCGCTCGAGCGCGAGTGGAAGGATGGGGCGCATGTCTTGGAGGTCGGCGTTGGCACGGGCCGGATCGGCATGCCGATCGTGGCCAGAGGCGTGCAACTGACCGGCCTAGACACCGACACGGAAATGATGACTGCTTTTCGCAGCAAATTCGCTGGGGTTTCCAAACGCGTGACGCTGATCGAAGGCGACGCGCAGGATCTGCCATTTGCCGATCGTTCGTTTCACGGGGTGATCGCCGTTCACGTCTGGCATTTGATCCCCGACTTGACCCGCGCATTGGACGAGGCGACACGCGTGCTCAAGCCAAACGGCTACTTATTTGAAGGCTGGGACTCGCCCGCAGCGGCCAGCCCGGAGTTGGAGATTCAGGACGCGTGGTGCAAAGCCTTGGAAACGCTGGGTCATCCCGTGCAGCGCGGTGGGCATCGCGCCGCATTAAGGGCCAGCGCCGCTTATCTGAGCGCCAAGCGCTTGGAGAGTGCCGAGCGGACAATAGCCACGTGGGAAGTCAGCCACACGCCCTTAGAGGTCGTCGAAGCGCTCGAGGATGGGCTGTACTCGTTCACCAAGAACATTCCGTTGGAGCTGCGCTTCGCGGCCGGCAGGGCGATCAAACCGTGGTTGAGCGCGAAGTACAGCGATTTGGAAACCTCGATCAAAACACCGTGGGCGTTTCACCTACGCACGACTCGAGTGAAGTGAACCCAGTCAAGCAGGCTCGAGTGAGAGGGTCAAGTCGATTTGTCTTCGTTGCGTTCAACGCTGTCCTGATAAGTTTTTAATAAACCTCTGAACGAGCTTAAAAACATCGCTTTGTCGGCTCTGGCGCGTTCAATCTCGACGCGAATATCGCGGGCTTTACTCAGCGCCTCGCGCAGCAGCCGCTCCTTAGAACCTTCCGCATCTTGAATCATCGCGCTGGCCTGCTGCTCGGCGTCCTTGAGTTTCAGTTCAATCTCGCGCTCGGCATTGACGCGAAACTCGTTGGCGATGCGTTCCGCGCTGACCAACGTGCGCTTCAGGGCTTCCTCGCCCTGACGAAGCTCTTGCACCTGCGCCTCGAGCGTCACATTTTTTTCCTGCGCGATTCGCAGTTGCCGCTCGTACTCCTCTACATCGTCAGCCACGGCCGATAAAAAATCCTTGACCTCGCGCTTGCTGTAGCCAGAGATGGCCCCAGCGAACTCTTGATGGCGAATATCGAGTGGAGTATATTTCACTGGTCAGTCCTACCTTTGGCTCAAGTATTTGAGTGAGAAATTCGAGTGAGCAATCTGGGTAAATTCTACACGCTCAGTCAAACACCGCCCGTCCAACCCGCACATGCGTTGCACCCGCCGCGATTGCCAACTCCAAATCATCGCTCATGCCCATCGAAAGGTCTGGCACGCCCAGCGCATCGCGCAACTCGCGCAAGCGTAAGAAAGCGGCTCGAGCCAACGCCTCGCCTTGCGGCGCGACCGTCATCAGTCCGCGCACCGTCAGCCCCAACCCTCGAGCCGCAGTCACCAGCCCAGCCGCCTCTGCGGGCGTCGCGCCGTGCTTCTGCGATTCACCACCCGTATTGATCTCCAAAAACACGTCGGGCGCGCGACCCCAGCCTTGCGAACGCTTCGCAATCTCCTCGAGCAAGTTGAGGTTATCCACCCCGTGCAGCGCTTTGAACCCCTGACAGAACCGAACCTTGTTGCTTTGCAGATGCCCGATCAGATGCCACTGTGCATGGGTGAGCGCCTCCATTTTCGGCAGTGCCTCCTGCACACGGTTCTCGCCCAACACCAAATGACCGTACTCGAGAACGCAGGCCCTAATCTGCTCGAGCGACCGCGTTTTCGTGACCGCGATCAGCGTCACGCTTTGCGGATCTCGCCCGACCTCGAGACACGCGGCCGTGATGCGCTGTTGCACGTCTATGAGCATGAGGGCAGTCTACCTTTGAGATGAATGAACTCGAGTCCCGCGCTCTGGGACGTGTGCGCGGTTCGGGGCAGCAAAAGTTCAAGGGCAAAGGCAACTCGCTGCGCTTCGCCCCCTCACCCGCCCCGAAGGGGCGGCATCGAACGCAGGGAGAGGCGAAAAATCTGAAACCTTTGTGACGCTGGAACTCGTGTGCATAGGCTTGCAGTGGCAAGCCCCTACATTGGTGCGGTCACTACGCTCGAGGTTTAGAGCTTCGGGAGTACGGCCCTGACCAAGGCTTGGAAGCGCGGGCCCGTCTGCGCGGCCCTCGCGATCACGGCTGCTTCCGTCGTGCCGCTGTGATCCTCCCGATCCGCGACCGCCATGTCAGTCACGCTCGATAAGCCCAGCACGCGCAAACCGATGTACCGAGCGGCGATCACCTCCAAAACCGTGCTCATGCCAATCGCGTCCGCGCCCAGTGTCCTGAACATTCTCAACTCGGCTCGAGGGGCGTAGGTGGGGCCGGTGATGCCCAAATACACGCCTTGTCGCAGTTCCAAGTCCAAGCCTCGAGCGGCTTGCACGGCGAATTCTCGGTACTGTGGGTCGTAAGCGTCCATCATCGGCACGAAGCGCTGTCCAATTGCGGCATCATTGGGGCCAATCAATGGGTTCATGCCGGTCATATTGAGGTAATCGGTTTGCAGCATGATGTCGCCCGCGTTCCACTCTGGATGCAAGCCGCCGCAAGCGTTGGTGACGATCAGGCTGGTCGCGCCCAACGCATGCGCGAGGTACACGGGAATGGCGACTTCCTGAGCGCTGTAGCCCTCGTAGACGTGAACGCGCCCCTGAAAGGCGACGACGCGCCGACCCTCTAATGTGCCCAGCACGGCGCGTCCCTTGTGGCCCGGCGCGGTGGAAACGGGGAAACCGGGCAGATCACCGTAGGGAATAAAGACCGCATCCTCGAGCTGTTCGGCGAGCGGCCCCAGTCCGCTGCCCAGAATAATCGCAATCTCTGGCTCGAGGGTCGTGAGCAATCGCACTGCTGCGGCGGCGCTCGAGATTCTGGCTTTGATGTCGGGATTCACGCCGCGCATTCTACCGATTGCTCGAGACGCTGAGCACTGGCCTCGAGACGCCGCAAAATTTCCTCAACCGCAACTCACGCTCAGCGATCACGCTGAACGGGTGAAACCGATCTCGAGGCGAACGGTGTTGAAAAACTCAGTTTTGGGCGGCGCGGCTCTGCTGGGCAGCAGCCTACTGAATGCGTGCGGTTCACCGGACTCGACCAAAGTTAGCAGTCAAAAAACGCTGCTCACCGCCGCTGACCTCGAGTACCTCGGAGCGTTTCGCTTGCCTCGCGATGTGGGCGGCGAAGATGCGGGTTGGGGACGCGGTTTAGCGATGCGTTTCAAGGGCGGCAAGCAGTTTTTTTTCAGTACCACCGTCAAGAATAGTGTGTTTGAGGTTGAATATCCGGGGCTGTCACAAACCGACTATCCAATCGCCTCCGTCAGCCGTTTCTGGGGTGATGTGTACGACGATAAGCGCGTGCTGAACCCGTCCGCCACAGAACCACGAAATGCCAGCGGGGTTTACGGACTGTTTTTTGATCAGCGCGACGAGCGGCTGTACTGGTCTTATGGGGATGGGTACAACACCGTCTCGGGTCGTGACCCCAGCATCGGCTACTCCGTGCTGAACGACACCGACGGCTCGAGTCGAGCCGTTGGCGCTTGGAGCCTCCAAGATTGGAGCTGCAAGGCCGCGATGGGCGGGGTGCTCGAGATTCCCGCTTGGTTCGCCGACCTGTACTGCGAAGGAAGGCGGTTGGGCGCTGGCTTCGGCGGGTATTTCTCGATTGCCAGTGTCGGGCCGGTCAGCGCCGGGCCCGCGCTGAGCGCTTTCTCAGCCTCGGATTGCACGGCGCTCAACCACAACTCTGGCGTCAAAAACACGCCGCTCTTGGGCTATCCGTTTCACCCTGAACCGTACACCAGCCCAGACCGCGCCCAGCGCGATAGCGATTACACCACCGAGTTCGACGGTTGGAACCCCAAAGCAGGCACTGGCTACTGGTCTTGGACGGATTGGGTCTGGCAAGGCGCAGTCTGGGTGGACACGCCCGAGGTACACGGTTTACTGGTGCTGCCGACGCTCGGCAATGGGCGCACGTGGTACGAAACCTCCACGCTGCACGCCGAACGCGCCTCGCACTGGTGGTACGTCTACGACCCAAACGATCTTGGAGCAGTCGCTCGAGGAACGCGCCAAACTTGGCAGGTGCAAGCCAAAAACACGTGGCGAGCCGATTACCCGAATGTCGCGCTGGGGGGCTGGCGCGACGAACCGTTTCAAATGGTGACTGGCGCGTGCTTCGAAGCGACCTCCAAGCGCGTGTTCGTCGCCGTTCGGCACGCTTGGCGCGACGGGAACCCGAATTTCACTGGCACGACCGTTTACGGCTATCAAATTCGCAAAGCCTGACCAGAACAGCGCCTTCGGTGCGATCAAGTCGAGAACCAATTTTCGCTGGATTAGCCTCGAGCATCTGAAAACCAGCGTGTTGGATGGGCGGCTGGTATTGCTCGAGTACAAGCCTGAAACAAAGTAGGGCAAGTTTCAAAACGGTTGACCGTTTTCGTCAACCGCATTCGAGCGTCGTGCGTCACGCCTTGCGTGCATGGGCACGACGCACGCGTCGAACCGATGTTCGCATGGGCGAAACGGCGTGACGCGAGTAGAAACAGGAGACGTGTTGCACACGCCTTCGATCAAATTGCTTCTGGGCAATTTGTGAGCAACCTTCGTGCAATACGCCCTAGGGTTGCGCTCATCTACCCAAGCTCGCGCCATGTCCGCCACGCCATTCTGCTCTATCATCAGACGATGAATCAAAATGCCCCGCAACGCTTGTATTTGATGCAGGTTGGGTCTGTGCCAGAACACGAGATTCCGATTGTCTGCTATCTGGTGCAAACAGGTGATGGCCAAAATATTTTGATCGACAGTGGGCTGCCAGAAACGATGCCTGAGGGATACACTGAGTTCGAGAATGGGCAGGATGTCACCCAGCAATTGGCGAGCCTTGGCTTAACACCAGACGATATCGGCACGGTCATTTCGACGCACTACGATGGCGACCACGCTGGAAGACACGCGACATTCACGAAGGCGCAATTCGTCGTCCAGCGCGTGCATCATCTGGACGCAGCAACCAACCCACGATTCGCTGGCATCAGACCGCAATGGGATCAGCCGATGGAGCGCATCCGACTGGTGGACGGGGACACCCAATTACTGCCGGGGCTGGAACTGATCGAAACCAGCGGTCACGTGCCGGGGCATCAATCGGTGCTGGTGCGGCTGCCCAAAACGGGAGCGATTTTACTGACGATTGACGCTGTACCCTTCGCGGCAGGCTTCACCCGTGACGAACAAGACGACTTGAGCAACCCGGATGCCGCAGCGACTCGAGCCAGTACGATCAAACTGCTCGAGCTAGTAGAACGCGAACATGTCGGGCTGGTGATTTTTGGTCACGACAAAACGCAGTGGGAAACGCTCAAGAAAGCGCCAGAGTTCTACGAGTAAAGCAGCGGCGGCTCGAGGTCGGCGCGGACTCGAGTGGCCTGCAAATCCGGTTCTTGACCGCAACTTGGAGCTACGCCTTGTACGGCTCGATCACGATCTGCCCACCCTCGAGCCGCGCCATTTCCGCCACATCAGTCTCCAAGTATTTCAGGTGATCCAGATTGCTGCCCTGCGGCGCTTGCGCGACCGCATGCGCCAACCTGATTTGCGGCGCGGCGATGCGTTGCGCCCAGATGAACGCGTCCTCGCGCCCGGACGCGCCCGCGTGCACCAGCCCGCGAATCGTGCCAGAAACGATCACGTCACCGCCCGCGATCAGTTCCACGCCGGGGTTGACATCGCCCAGCACGATCACATTGCCGGGCACTTCGCGCCGCGTGCCCGCCCGCATGGTCTTACCGATCACCTCGGTGCGCTGCGGCGCTGGCGTGTTGGCTTCACGCGGTGGGCGCACGCTGCTGACCGTGCCACCCGCGTCCCTGACGAACTGCATCACCGTCTCGAGAAGTACGCCCGAAACCACGCCGCTCAGTTCCAACTCCACAGTGTCGGCCAGCAGCGCAACGCGACTCTCTAAGAGCGCCGCGACGCTTTCTGGCGTGTCAAGCGGCTCCAAGAGTAAGTTCATGCCATTCACCGTTCCGCGCAGTTTCAAGGTTGACCTTTCATGGAAGGTGATTCTACCCACTGGACAGCGAATCTCGAGGTCATCAGCGCATTCAGCGACTCGGGGCGCTGCTGACGGTCGGTTTGATCCACTTGCCTTTGCTGTCCAGCGGCACGTTCCAGTACGCTGCCATGACCTTTTTGACGGCGGGCAATGCGACGCCACTGCCTTCGACACCGTTCTCAAAAAACGCGACAACCACCAGATTGGGGTCTTTGACCGGGCCGTAACCCATGTACCAAGCGTGATCGCGGTGGACACCCTGCGCGGTTTGCGCCGTACCGGTCTTTCCGCCCGTCAAAATCGGAAATTCTTTCAGCGCCAAAACCTCTTTGGCCGTGCCGACCTGCGTGGTCTTGACCATGCCCTCTTTGAGCATTGCCCAGTACCGCCCCTCGAGCTGCGTCATCGGTTTAGGCGCAACTGGCTTGCCATCCACGCTACCAAGCACCGTGAGTTCTGGACGCTTACCGTCGTTAACGATCGTCGCCAGCATCCGCGCGATTTGCAGCGGCGTGGCGCGAAACTCCTGCCCGATCGCGTAGTTGAGGCTCGAGCCGGGATTCCACGTTCGACCCTGCTCCTCAGAAATTTTTGGCCCGATCAACTCGCCGCCGCTCTCACCGATCAGCTCTAAGCCGCTGGGTTGACCAAAACCGAACTCCGCCGCACGTTTCGCCTCCAAGTTACCAAAGTCCTTCGGGCCATACGCAACGACGCTCTGGAAATACCAAGTGTTGCACGAGTTGGCAATTGCGCCTTTGGCGTCCATCGGGCCCATGTCGCGGTTGCGATTCCAGTTGCGCCACGGGCGACCACCCCAGAACCACGAGCTGTAACACTGATAGGTGCGATTGCCAAAACCAGCTTCCAAAAGCGCACTGGCCGTCACCAATTTGAAGGTGCTGCCCGGCTCAAAAATCTTGACCGCCCGATTCCACATCGGCAGGTACTTCGTGTCCAGCAGCGCTTTGGCCGCCATCGGGTCACGTGGGCTGGTCGCAAACCAGTTTGGGTCGTACTTGGGCCCGACCGCCAGCGCCAGAATCTGCCCGGTCTTCGGGTTCAGCGCGACAATCGCGCCCCTCGCGTAATCCACGGGCGCGATTCCATTGCGGCGATTGCGGATGTTGATATCGTCCTTTGCTTCCAAGATCGCCTTTTCAGCCGCCAGTTGCAATTTGGGTTGGAGGGTGAGCGTGACCGTGTGACCGCGCTCGGCGGGGCGCACCACGCGCTCGCGCACCACACGCCCCCTCGCGTCCATCTCCTGCAAGCGCTCGCCGGGCCTGCCGCGCAAACCGTCCTCCAAGCCCGCCTCGAGACCCGATTTCGGCACGAGATCATCGCGGTCGTAACCGCCGTCCAGATCGGCTTGGTTGGCGCTCTCGGTGTAGCCCAGCAGATTCCCCGCCAAACCCGACGGGTAAATGCGCTGCACGCGATACCGTAATTCCAAATTCTCCTGACCCGACAACCACTCCTCTAATGCCAAAATGCGATCTGGCGGCACGTCGCGCTTCAAGACCACCTCACCGACTTTAGGGTCAACGGCTGGCAAGGGCAGCATCAAACCCGCCAGCCCCGCGATGCGCTCGAGTTGCTTGACCGGGCCGCCCTTGTAGATCAGCGCCACCGCGTCGCGGCTGCCCGCCAGCAACGTGCCGTCAGATGCGCGAATCTCGCCGCGCACGGCCGGAATTTTGCTGGGCTGCAAACGATTGTCGTTGCTGAGCGTGCTGAACTGGTCGTACTGCGCGACTTGCAGGTAATACAAACGCCCGACGTACAAGCACAGCACGACCGTCAGCAGCGTCGTCAGCGGCGCGAGCGGATTGTTGGGGTAGCGCGGTTTGTCAGCTTTGGGAAAAAACATTCGAGCCTTCATGGTACTCGCGTGGGGATGAGGTTGTCAGGGGAGCAGAAGGCGAAAGGCAAAAGGCGAAGGGAAGTTCAAGGGCGGCTTGGCTCGAGTTCAACCTCGAGCGTGTGAGACTCGAGCTGCGATCCCGAGCGTTTCGGTCAGTTTGATCGCTTTCAAAACTTTTGAAGGAACGTGTTTTTTACTTTTGCCCTTCGCCGATCAAAACAACCTGTCCTCGTTGCTGCGGGATTTTCCGAACGCCCAGTTGAAAAACGCGAAGAAGAACGGCCCCAAAAGCAGGGTCGTGATGATTTCTGGCACGAAGCGGTAGAGCAGCGTCTCGAGGTTCATCGCGTCCAGCCGCGTCCAGTACCCGAGCGCGATGAAAACCAGCCATTTTGTCAGCAGCGCAGTCACGACGCCGATGGTGTGGTTGAGGCTGTTGTCGTTTGAAAGTCCGCGCCGCACGAAGCCAGCCGCCAGCACGCCCGCCATGATCCCAGCGGCGTGAAACCCCAGCGCTCCAGCGCCGAGGATGTCCTGCGCTAAGCCCAGACCGTAACCGATCCCGAGTGTCCAAAGCGGCGTCAACCTTGAGGTCAGCGCCAGCGCGGTCAGCAAAAACAGATCGGGGGGCGAAACGAAGACAGGCAGTACCGCGCCCATTGCCCCCTGAGCGCCGAGAACAACGAGAAAGAAAACGATCCGTCGCCAGAGAATCATGGCAACCTCAGCAGGTACACTTGCTCGAGGGCGCTGATATCCACGGCCGGCGCGATCTCGAGGGTCAGGCCCAGCGTGTCGCCGCTCAGTTCAATGCGCTTGGTGATCCGTCCGACGCGAATCGTCGGGAACGCGCCGCCGGCGACGTTGGCGCTCCAGACGGTATCCCCGACCTTCGCATTGGTGCTCTTGTAATTCGTGGCTCGCAGGAACCTGCCCGCGACTCCCCTCGCCAGCGCCGTGCCGGATAGTTTGGCGACTTTGACACCGACGCGAAACTCGGCGTCCAGCAGCGTGCGTACCAGTGCGCTCCCCTGTTCGACGTTCATCACCTCACCGACCAAGCCCTGCGGTGTGGTCACGACCATCTTCTCCTGCACGCCGTCCTTTGCACCCTTGTTGATTCGCACCAGCGCGTTCAGCGAATCGAATTGCAGCCCGACCACACCCGCGACGACCACGACGCCCGGCGAGATCGTCGCCCTGATCTGCGTGACCTCCTCGAGCTTCCGCAGCTCCTCGGACAGGCGTTTGTTGTCGGTTTCGGCAACGGCGACCCGCGTTCGCAGTTCGGCGTTCTCTGAGCGCAGGTTGCGTTCCGTCACCAGCGCCTCAGTGAAACCACGCAGGTTGCTGCTGACCGCGTAAAACGCAGTCCACAGCGGCGCGACGCCCGCCGATAAGACCAGTGGCGCTTTGGGCAAAAAGCGCGTGCTGATGAACGACAGCACCAGCAGCGTGGCGAACAGCAAGCCGACCCTCGAGTTCACAAGAACCTCTGGCGTGTCGAGTTCACGTCTAGCCCCTCATCCACGGCAGCAACTCGAGACCGACGCTGCGGGCCAGTGCGATCAGTCGCACGACAGGCAAGCCCATGACGTTGAAGAAATCACCCTCGATGCGCTCCACCAGCGCCATGCCGAGTTCCTGAATGCCGTACCCGCCCGCTTTGTCCAGACCCTCGCCGCTGGCCGCGTAGCCGCGAATCTCAGCTTGGCTCAAGTCGCGGAATTTGACTCGAGTCAGCTCCACGGCGCTCAACGTTTGCCCAGCGTGAACGACGCAGATGCCTGTGTAGACCTCGTGCCAACGCCCGTTCAGATGCTCGATGAACTCAGCGTTTTCCTCAATATCTGCTGGTTTATTCAAGATCCGACCCTCGAGCGCGACCGTCGTATCGGCCGCGATCACCGATGCGTCAGTCTCGAGCACCGCAATTGCGCCCGCTTTCTCCCGCGCTAGGGTTTCCACGAAACGCGCTGGGTCGAGTTCCGGGATGTCCTCGTCCACATCGGACACGCGCACCCGGAATGAGACGCCCAGTTTTCCCAGCAACTCCCTGCGCCTCGGACTGCCCGAAGCCAGAATCAAATCCGTCACCATGCACTTCCCTCACCAGCCCGTAAGCTTGAATTGTTTGTTGAAAGCCTCTCGAGTCACCTCGAGCCGCTTGGAATCAGAGTTTACCGCGCTTTTCGTGAGGGCGCATCAATCAAGAGTTTCAGACGTAAAATCTTCTGAGATGCCCATCCCAGACTTTCAGACGTTGATGATGCCGCTGCTCGAATGTTTTGCAGATGGATTGGAGCACACATCGCTCCAGACCGAAGAGCAGCTTGCCACAAAATTCGGCGTTACTGAGGAAGACAGAGCACTGCTCTTACCAAGCGGCAGAGCGCCGACCTTCAAAAACCGTATTGGTTGGGCACGCACGTATCTGGGCAAAGCGCTGCTGCTTGAGCAAGTGCGCCGCTCATACTGGCGAATCACAGCTCGAGGACAAACCTTAATCCAAAAACATCCAAACGCAATCAACATCGCCTATCTCGAACAATTTCCAGAGTTTGCTGCATTTCGCACCAAAACTCAAACGCAAATCCTCGAGAAAACCCAACTCGCACCAGCAAACCAGACGCCCGAGGAAACCCTCGAGACTAGCTACTCGACCTTGCGTCAGCAACTCGCCGAGGATTTGCTCGAGCGGGTTAAGGCTTGCACACCAGCATTTTTTGAAACCTTAGTTGTGGACTTGCTGGTCAAAATGGGCTACGGCGGCTCGAGGCTGGATGCGGCGGAGGTCATCGGACGCAGTGGTGATGGCGGTTTGGACGGCGTAATTAAAGAAGATCGCTTGGGGCTGGATCAGATTCACATTCAGGCGAAGCGTTGGAAAGACAACGCCGTCGGACGCCCAGATATTCAACAATTTTCAGGAGCATTGGACGGCCCGGGATCGCGCAAAGGCGTCTTCATTACCACCTCGACGTTCTCCAAAGAGGCTGTCGAGTACGCTAAAAGCCTTTCCACCAAACGCATCGTATTGATTGATGGTCGGCGTTTAGCCGAATTGATGATTGATTACAGCCTCGGTGTGAACACGCAGCGCACGCTCGAGATTAAACGCGTGGACTCGGATTACTTTGATGATGAATGACGCGGTGGACTGGCGTTTGTCATCGGTCATTTGTGCTTTGATAGCGCCATGACCCAAACTGCCCTCAAGCGCCTCGTCGTCGGTGTGACCGGCGCGAGCGGCGTGCAATACGCGATTGATCTCTTACAAACGCTGCAAACGCTGGAGGTAGAGACGCATTTGATCGTCTCCGAAGGCGCAAAACGCGTGCTGGCAGAAGAACTCAAGATGCACCCTCGAGACCTCGCGGCGCTTGCCCACGAAGTTCACGATGACCGCGATGTCGGCGCGGGCGTCGCCAGCGGAAGTTTTAGGACATTGGGCATGATCGTGGTTCCGTGCAGCGCCAGCACACTCGCCAAAATCGCGTATGGCATGGCAGATACGCTCATCACCAGAGCGGCGCATGTACACCTCAAAGAGCGCCGCAAGCTCGTGCTCGTGCCACGCGAAACGCCGTACAGCCGCCCGATGCTCGAGGCGATGCTGAAGGTTTACGATGCGGGCGCGGTCGTGCTGGCCGCCAATCCGGGCTTTTACGGCAAGCCCAAGGACGTATCAGATTTGCTCGGGTTCATCACGGCGCGGGCGCTGGATCAGCTTGGCATTGAGAACACTCGAGCGCCGCGCTGGAAAGAGACTGAATAAATGGTGTTCGTCAGCGCCCTCGTACCCGCCGCTGGCAGTGGTGAGCGCTTGGGCATGGGCGCGAAAGCCTTCGTGGAGATCAAAGGCAAAACCCTCATAGAGCGCACGATGGAAAACTTGTACGGCGTCGCAGACGAAATCATCGTTGCCGTGCCCGCGTCGCACTTGGAGCACGAAGTCGTGCTGCGTTTGAGTGCCCGCTCCAATCCGAAGCCACGCTTGGGGAACATTCGCTTTATCACTGGCGGCGAGACGCGCCAAGAAACCGTCTCGAGGTTGCTACTAGAAGCTATTGCGCCCATCGTCATCATTCACGACGCAGCGCGTCCGTTCCTGCCGTCTGAAGTCGCTCAAGCACTCGTGAAACAAGTTGTGGAAACCGGCGCGGCAACGGTTGCCTTGCCCACAGCGGACACGCTCGTGACCGCCTCAGAAGAGTTGACTTGGGATGCCCTTTTGGATCGCAGTCGCGTGTATGCAATTCAAACGCCGCAAGGCTTTCGGCGCGATCTGATTCTGGAGGCGCACGAACGCGCGAAGCTCGAGGGGATCGTGGCGACGGACGACGCGGGCTTGGTCGCGCGGCTCGGGTTGCCCGTGGCCCTCGTACCGGGTGATCCGCGCTTATTCAAGGTCACGCGACCCGGCGATTACGCGTTGGCGGAAGCGTTCGCGGCCGCGTGGGATGCAGGTGTAGGGGCGAGGCATGCCTCGCCCCTACGGTTGAGCAGCCCATGACCATCACCGAATTCGCGCCCGCGAAGGTCAACCTCGGACTGGCGGTCATCGGCAAGCTCGAGAACGGTTATCACAGCTTGGATACGCTGTTTACCACGACCGCCATTGGCGATACCCTGACGCTCGAGGCAACCGATGCTGGCATTCAACTCGAGGTGATCGGCGCGAATCTCGGCGATCCTCGAGACAATCTGGTTTATAAGGCGGCAAAAGCTTATCTAGAATTCGCTAGTGTTTCTGGCGGCGTAAAAATGCAGCTCGAGAAACGACTACCGATTGCGGCTGGGCTGGGCGGCGGCTCGAGCGATGCGGCGGCGGCACTGCGCGGATTAGCGCGACTGTACCCCGTAGGGGCGCAGCATGCTGCGCCCCTACACGCGATGGCGAAAGCGCTCGGTGCAGACGTGCCGTTCTTACTGAACGGCGGCGCGGCTCGAGGGGCTGGCGTGGGCGATCTGCTCGAGCGGGTCGCACTGCCCGAGACGCATCTGGTACTGGCGAACCCAAACGTCGGCATCACCGCCAAAGAAGCCTATGCTGGATTGCGCGGGCGCTACGGGCCACCGCTCGATCTCGAGAGAATTGTTCAAGCACTCGAGGAACGCCGCGCACCGCCGTACCGCAATGACCTCGAGCTGCCCGTGCTGGAGGCGTACCCGATCGTGCAAACCGTCAAAGACGCGCTCAAGGCGGCTGGGTTGTACGGCGTGCTGATGAGCGGATCGGGCAGCACATGTTTCGGACTGGCTCGAGATGCGGGGCACGCCGCGAGCGCCGCTGTTCAGATTGCTCGAGCGCAACCGGATTGGTGGGTCGCGTCGACGGTGACAACGGCTTAGCGCTTCGCCAAGCCGATCAGCCATTGCACGATTCCGCCCAGCGGGTACGTTAAGACAAACACGATCACCGGCCACAGGAACGCCAGCGCCTCCGGGCCCAGCCTCGCGTTTGTCCCCGCAGCCAGTGCGTCAACCAGTGAGATGGTCAGTTGCAGCAGCAGCAGCGCCAGCAAGCTCGAGGCGATCAGGTACAACCACCACGGGCGCACGAAAACGCCCCAGACCGCGCCGGTCACCGCAAACGCAGTCAGCGCGAACATAATGATGTCGGTTCTCGAATATTGATAAAACACGACCCCGAATTGCCGCACGACGAACAAGAAGACCGTGATCGTCAGCAGCGCAGCCGTGAATTGTCCGAGCGCCAGCAGCAAGACCGCAATCACAAGTTCAGTCTAGCATCTCGAGGGCGTGACCCAGCCTGCGGTGCTAAACGCGTTGACCCTCTCATACTGTGCCAGACATGACCGAAACCGAGTTCAAATTGCTCACTGTGGCGCGGTTGCTGCGTGAGCGTTACGGACGGCACGCGCCGCCGCTCGAGACACAGCCCGACGATCCGCTCGACGAGTTGATTCACACGATTTTGTCGCAGCAGAACGTCGGCGTGGTCACGCAACGCTTGTTTGATGCGATCAAGCAAAACTTCCCGACGTGGAGATTGGCGCTCGAGGCGGGCAGCGAGCAGATTCAGCGCGTGCTCGAGGGCGCGGGCGGCGGACTGGCGGCGGTGAAATCGCGCAGCATCCACAGGTGCTTGACGCAGATTCTCGAGTTGCGGGGCGAACTCTCGCTCGAGTTTCTGCGCGGCGTGTCGCTCACAGCGGCGCGAGCGTTCTTGGAGGATTTGCCCGGCGTCGGGCCCAAAACCTCTGGTTGCGTGCTGATGTTCTCGTTGCGGCTGCCCGCTATGCCCGTGGACACCCACATTCACCGCATCGCCAAGCGCCTCGAGTTCGTGGCGGTCACGGCGAGCGCCCCGCAGACGCAGACGTGGTTTGAAGCGCAACTGCCGCAGACCTGGGCAGCGCGGTACGAGTTTCACGTGAATGCGTTCCAGCACGGGCGCGAAACCTGCAAATCCCAGCGCCCATTGTGCGCTAGCTGCGTGCTGCAAACGCTCTGCCCGAGCGCGGTGGACTGGCTTTAAGGCTCGAGGCGTCAAAAAAGCGCTATTGTGAACCAATGACTGATCAATCTGCGGCTGCACCGATCTGGGATTTGTTTGAGCGTCGCACACGCGGCGAGACCCTCGAGTACGACGATGAGTCCGAGAGTCAAAATGGAGTCGCATGGACGCTCGTACCGTGGGATATCCGCAATGAATCGCGCCCGTGGACGAAGGAGGAAATCAAGACGCGCTATTTTCGGATGCTGATGGATATTAAAGACGAACTGACCGATGGGCGGTTGTACAACCAACACGGCACGCGGATGATGGTGCTGGGCTTGCTGCTCGAGAATCAGGGTTTGGACAACGCCGTGCAGTTCGGGGCAATTGAGGATTGGGAGCGGGCGCTCGAGCGCCGCCGAGCAACGCATGGCTGACGTGGACACGTGGCTGCTGGTATTTGCTGGAGCCGCTGACTGGACACACATTATCGCTGAGCGCATGGCGGCGGTGCGTCCAGCTCACACCGAAGCGCATTACATTCTGTTTCTCGAGGTAGGGGCAACACTCAGACGCTCGAGTCTGCTGCTGGTGCATTGGTCGAGTCTCGAGCGAGACGCGCTGGTCAGCACCTTGGAGCTGCACTGGGAGTACGGTTTCGTCAACGCTGTGAGCGATTTGACCTAGCGGCTGAATTGCGTAGCCTAGGATAGAATCGCGCTCATGCAATTCAACTCACTTGGACGCACGGGGTACAGCATCTCGAGCATCGGTTTCGGCGCGTGGGCGATTGGCGGCACGTGGGGCGAGGTGCGCGACGAGGACAGCTTGGGTGCGCTGCACAAGGCGCTGGATATGGGCGTCAATTTCTTTGACACGGCCGATGTTTACGGCGATGGGCGCAGTGAGCGGCTGATCTCGAGGCTGCGCTCGGAGCGTAACGAACCGTTTTACGTGGCGACCAAAGCCGGGCGGCGCTTGCCGAAGCAGACGGTCGAGGGTTACTCGAGGGAGAACCTGCACGCGTGGGTGCAGCGCAGCTTAGAGAACTTGCAGGTGGAGACGATTGACCTGCTGCAATTGCACTGTCCGCCGACCGATATTTACCGCTCGGATGATGTCTTCAAAGTGCTGGACGAGATGGTCAGTCTGGGCATGATTCGGCATTACGGCATCAGCGTGGAAACGGTGGAAGAAGCGATGCTCGGCATTCAGTACCCTGACGTGCAGAGCGTACAGATCATCTTCAACCTCTTCAGGCTCAAACCGGCCGATCAGTTTTTCAGCGAAGCCCAGCGCCGCAAAGTCGGCATTCTGGCGAGGGTTCCACTGGCGAGCGGCTTGCTGACCGGCAAGATGAGCGCGACCTCGAGCTTTGCGCGTGACGATCACCGCGCGTTTAACCGCAACGGCGAGGCATTCGACAAGGGCGAGACGTTCTCCGGCGTGCCGTATGACATCGGACTCGAGGCGGTCGAGCGCTTGAAGGCAAAAGTGCCGCAGGGCATGAGCTTGACGCAGTTCGCGTTGCGTTGGATCGGGATGTTCCCGAGCGTCACGACCAGCATTCCCGGCGCGAAAAACGCGGCGCAGGCTGAGCAGAACTTCGCGGCGGCCGACCTGCCACCGCTCGAGCCGAGCATCATGCAGGCGGCGCAAGCGGTCTACGACGAGTTGATTCGAGCACACGTTCACTCGAGCTGGTGATTGTTCCCAACATATATTCCTCGAGATTCACTGCTCAGTATGATGTGACTCGAGGATGCTGCCGCTCAATCCCAAAGAACTGCTGATCGTGCGCCAAGCCGTGCCACGCGATGCACGCGCTCATGTTCTCAGGGCGCGTGCCGCGCACCCTCGGGCGTATGTCAAGTGGACGCCGGGCGAAGACGCCTTGCTGCGTCGCGCTTTCATGGACGGGCATCCGTCGGCGTTGATCGCGCAGGGCGTGGAGCGCAACCTGAGAAGCGTCGAGGGGCGTTTGAAGCGCTTGGGCTTGGTGGTCATCAAACCGCCTAAGCCGACAATGCAGAAAACAGTGTAAAAACAGGCAGTACCAAAAAAATCAGCGCCCCTCGAGCCGCCCTTCCAAGCCCCAAACCTCGAGTCGCGCTGCTGCCCGCCAGCGCCGCCTGCGTGTACTGCGCTGCGCCGATCCCTGTGAGCGCGACGCACTGCCCAAATTGCGGTGCGAGTGCGGTGTCTGGCAATGCGGGACGCTTGGCGGTGGGCACGAAGCTGAACAATGGGCTGTACAGCATCGGTCGGGTGATCGGCGAGGGCGGCTTTGGGATCACGTACATGGGCGCGGATGTGCGCCGCGCCCAGCGCGTGGCGATCAAAGAGTTCTTCCCGAGCGGCGCGACCCGCGTGAATGGTGTGCTGCTGCCCCCACGAGGCGTCAGCGCGACCGAATTTGCAACCGAGCGCGTCAAGTGTCTCGAGGAAGCCCAGCGTTTGGGGCGCTTCAAGCACGCGGGGATCGTCGGCGTCAGCGACGCGTTCGAGGCGAACAGCACGGTCTATCTGGTGATGGAGTACCTGCACGGCGCGACGCTCGAGGAAACTGTGCGCCAGCATGGCCCGCTCGAGGCCAGCCGGGTTTCGGGCATCGCTTTGCAACTGCTCAGTGCGCTGGAATGCGTTCACACGCAGGGTCTGCTGCACCGCGACATCAAGCCGGACAACGTGATGCTGTGCGGAGAATCGGCGCAGACAGAGCGAGCCGTGCTGATCGATTTCGGCGCGGCGCGAGAATTTCAGTCGCAGCGCTCGCAGCGCCACAGCCTGATCTTGACGCCCGGTTACGCGCCGTTGGAGCAGTACGGCTCTCAGGTCAAACGCAGCGCCTCGAGCGATCTGTACGCACTGGCGGGCACACTGTATTTCGCACTGACCGCCCGCGTGCCACCGGACGCGTTGCAGCGCATTCACGGCGCGAAGCTCCAAGGCTTGCCCACCCGTGCCATCGCCGCCGCGCCGGGTTTGTGCGATGCCATCACCGCTGGGCTGAATGTGCGAATTGAGGAGCGCCCGCAGAGTGCGCGGGAAATGGGAATGCGGATCGCATGGCAAGCCAGAGCCGCGCCAATCTCCTCGAGCAGTGACGGCGATTTCTTGCAGCGCGTGTTGAAACTGCTGAAACTGCGTTAGGGCAAATTTCAAAATGGTTGACGGGGTTTATGTCAACCATTTTCGAGGAAACCGAGTGGAAACAACGGGCGGTTTGCAATGGAGTGAAAGCACGAAGCGACCCAAGCCCGTCAGGTGCTGCTTTCAGGGTCAAGAAGTGCGACAACGTATTTGCAAACCGCCCTAAAGCGTCACCAAGCCGTTCGGACTCGAGATCACGGCTGTTAGCGCGGGAATTACGCCTTTTGAAACCTCGAGCCTCGCGCCGATCGACTCGAGCGCTGCCCGCACGCGCTCTGGCTGCGGGTGCGAAGCGGTGAGCGCAACCAGTTCACACGAACTCTCAGGCAGCTTTGAGACTGGATGCGGGCTGCTCCACTCGATCAACGTCGGCACAAGTCCATCCAGCGGCAGATGCCCGTCGTCGGGAATCGTGATTCGCCAGCGCAGATCGCCCCGCGCTGCGTCGGTCACGACGCCCAGTGGCTCGAGGCTCAGTGCAGCCATAGATGTCAGGGCGTCGGTGCGAGCGACCCAGTGAATCAGCCGCGGCTGCTCGAGGAGCAAGCTGTCCAAGCCAAACCAGCGCGGGCGATTCGGCGCGGGCGCGTCGGGGTCAATGGCGATCACCTCCAAGTAGACGCTTCCCAAACGCAGCAGACGGTTGTGCGTTCCCATAAACGCGTGCTGACCGCCCGCTTGCAGTGGCACGCCCAGTAGCTCCTCGAGCCACGCGGTTCCAGACTCGAGGGCTTTTGCGGCAATTATCAAATGGTCTAATTCCATGTCTGGCAAGTGTACAAATGAATTTAGCGAGCAGCGCGGTTTTGACATTATGCTACAGTCCAATGATGTTTTTCATGGGCGATGTTTGGTTGTCTAGGAAGTGCTCGTGAAGTCCCTTACGCTGTCCGCGTTGATGCGGGCCACGAACCGCAATTTGTTCGTGCTGGTCGTGCTGCTTGTCACG
>JANYHH010000053.1 GCA_025359505.1 Deinococcales bacterium | reverse complement strand
GCCATCCAAGGTCAGCATGCCAAAATCAAGCGCGACCGTCGTGTGGGTTTTCCCAATATCTTCAGAAGCCAACTCGTCGGTGTTGACCACGGGGATTTCGGAGAGGGATTGCACGAACGTGGTTTTGCCCGCGCCGACGGGCCCCGAGATCACGAGTTTCAATGGTTTCGGCTCAGCACTCACGATGCCCTCCGCATGAACGACAACGCCCCGAGCAACTTTGAAATCAATGATGGCTTGGGAACGGCTTGAGTGGGCGGGGGCGGTGTTTGCATCTCGCGGATGCGTTGCACGGGGCGCACGAAGCCCGCGACGCGCAATTTGTAGAGCGCCAGTTGCACCCAGCCCAAATCCAAGCGCATCGTTGCAGCGATGCCCTCGGCGCTCGAGGAGCGCGTCAGCAAGAACTGCGCTTGCAACCAGAACGCGTGCAGATCATCCTCGAGCCGCGCATTGGTGGGTTGCGAGACGGTGAAAACCGTGGCTGGGTCTGGCAGGAAAGCGCGGTACTGCTGAATTTCAGTTTCGGCACGCGCTGCGCCTCCTGACAGCGCGTGCCGAACTGACAGTGCGTAATCCTTGAGCAGATCTTCAGTCGCCCGCCGATTGAAGATGAATGCGCCTTGGCGGGTGCTGGCCAACTCAAATAAATAACTGCGGGCTTCGGCGCTGTCTTTGACGCGCAGCGCGTCGACTCGCATGCCGCACAGTTGCCCCTTGTCGAGGTGCAAATCAAGCTCTTTGCAGTGCTGCAACTGCGTGAATCTGAGCACGCCCACGCGCTGCTCGAGCATGCCGAGCACTTCGATCAGTGGGAACTCTTTGAGGTCGCCAAATATCGTCACGGTGCAGCCTCACACGGTGCAGCCTCACAATACCCTCGAGCCGCGCCTTGTCGAGCCATGAACTCTTGGGTCACACGCTGCCCAGAGCGGCGGTTCTCAGGTGGAGCACACGGCTTCACACTTGCCGCCTGATCTGCGCGGGCAGCTCACTGAGCGCCCCTTGGACGGCGACCACGCGAAAGCCCCGGCCGCTCAGCACCACGCGCTGACCCGTCCAGCTTGGATCAGATTGCAGTTCGGCTTGAAAATGCTCCAAGCCAATGCTGGACGCGAAGGTCACGGCAACCTCGAGCGTCGGCAGGATCAGCAGCCCTTGCGTCGGGGTCGTGGGTTGTGTCGGGGCGGGCCACTCGCCGCTGCGGGTCGTTTCATCGTTGCGCCGCGCCACTTCCAAGGCAACGATCAGTGGGTTGATCTGCAAACTCGACTCGGGCGGGTGGTTGAGCGCGGTGAACTCGAAGCTGCCACGCTCAATGGTGAAGGCGTTCACGGCCGCTTCCATGCCGGTCAATTCCGGGTGGTCGATGTGCACGATGCGCCCACCGTGCAAGTGAATCCGAATCTGCTGCTCTAAAATCAGCGCCCCGCTCGGGTTGGTGACGCTGAACATCTGCACCAAACTGCCCACACCGCCGACATCCTCGAGCCGACCCCGCAGGCCCATACCGGGCAGCGATGGGCCGCCGGAAACCGTGAAGTCCAACACGCGAATGATTTCTGGGAACGAGCTTTGACCGTCAGTGGCTTGCTGGGCCGACAGGTTGCGTTGTAGTGATACAAAGTGCGTGACCTCGCCAGCGCTGTCAAAGATTGGGGCGATCTGCCAACGCACGCGGTACGTCGTGCCATCGGCGCGGTAATTGGTGGTTTCAGCCACGAAAACGCGCTTTTGCTTCAAGGCCGCACGCAGGCGTTTCAGCATCGCCTGATCGGTCTCGGGGCCCTGAAACAAGCGCGGCGTCTGCCCCAGAAGGTGCTCCAAGCGATAGCCGGACATCCGTTCAAAGCTGGGATTGGCGTACAAAATGCGCGGCCCGGGCTGCTCCAAATCGGCATCGGTGATCAGCACGCAATCCAGACTGTGTTCAACCGAGTCGCTGAGCAGTTGTTGGCGCTCGAGCATCTGACGTTGATCGCTTAAATCACGCAGCACGACGATGAAGCCCGTGATCTGACCGAGCGCGTCGCGCATTGCGGCGATGGTCATCTGGGCCCAGAATTGCGTGCCGTTCTTGCGTACCTTGTTGCCTTGATCTTCAAAGCGTCCCTCGAGCAGCACGGCTTCCAATGCGTGCCGAGCCAGTTGCTGTTGACGGCCCTCGGGTGGGTAGAGGACATCCAAATGCTGCCCGAGAATATCGGCGCTCTGATACCCCTGCAAGCGTTGTGCACCCAAATTCCACGTTTTGACGCGCCCCTCTAAGCTCAAGGAAAACAGCGCGTAATCGACGGCGTTTTCGATCAACATGCGGTGCTGAGATTCGGTACTGAGCCGGGACTGCTCGCTGTGCTCGAGCAGTTCCATGCTCAGATCGGTGACGCTGCTCAAACTATCGCTGTGCGCGTTCAGCGCTTGTCTCAGTAAGCCTGAGGAGGATGTCGGGCTGATGAAGTACGCGATGCCGCTGGGCGTGCCATCAGCGGTCAGCAGCGGCGACATGGACACGCGCACTTCAATCGGGCGTCCTTGGGGAAGCTGATGACGGGTGAACCACGCATCCAAACGAATGCCCGCACCGATCCGCCAGCGCTGCGCGTGGTACTCGGTGTGGAGCGCACTGGGGATCAGAGCGGTGAAGCCCTGACCGATCATCTGGCTAGCACTCAGTCCGTATAACCTTGCGGCAGCATTGTTCCAGTACGTGATGAAGCCCTCTAAGTCGGTCGTGACGATGGCTTCGCTCGAGGCTTCCACAATCTGGGCGTACAGCGTTGCCGTGTGATTTTTTACCGTTGATTGAGACATGGACACCTCCCTGTCGATGACCTCGAGCTGCTAGAAAGTAACTGTGCAGAAAATAAAAACTGAACATTGCTGTGAAAAGCTGGCATTCACCCTACGCAATAGTTTTTGTGTAGCGACCAGACAAATCCACGCTGGGTTGCATTCGGCGTGCTGGGATGAACCTACAGATGAAAATTACCATGTGGAGTCGTAACCGGGTGCGAGAAGCTGACAATCTCGTCACAATAACTTTACAGTTCACCTCGAGCCAGTTACGGTTTTGCCGCGTTCACCTTGACTGACACCTTGACTGAGCTGTTTCGAGCGCTCTAGGCCCTGAACTGATTGCGGCTTGAAAAGAAAATTTTAAATGTTCAATCAAAGAGGAGCGTCACATCCATGTGTGCGTCGAACCCATGTTCGTAAAGCGAAACGCACAACGCGAGTAGGAACCAGACAGCGGTCGAAATGGTATTTGAAATTCGCCGTGTTGCTCGGGCCTGAGTGACAAGACTTGTTAACCGATTTGAAATTCACCCTCAACTCGTTCGCTGTACAAACCCGCCAGAATTGTTGGTTCGTGGGCCAGAAACAGAGCGACGGCTTCTGGATCGAGGTGTGACCCAGCCAAACCGCTGATGTGCTCCCGCACCCGCACAGCACTCCACGCTGCGCGGTACGGGCGCTTGGAGGATAACGCATCCCAGATGTCCACCACGGCGAATAACCGTGCGGCATAGGGGATGTCTGTGCTGTGCAAACCAGATGGGTAGCCAGTGCCATCCCAGCGTTCGTGATGATGGAGCGGAATATCCAAAGCTGGGCGCAAAAAGGCGATGGGGCGCAGCAGATCGCCAGCGTAGGTTGGGTGACGGCGCATCACTTCCCACTCGGCTTCACTGAGCTGAGCGGGTTTCAACAAAATAGCGTCTGGAATACCCACTTTGCCGATATCATGCAGCAACGCGCCGCGCCGAACGTGAGCCAACTCCTCTGCGCCCATGCCGACCAATTGCGCCAATCGGTAGGTCATCTCCGTGACCCGAATGGAGTGCCCTTCGGTTTCGTGATCGCGCAGGTCAAGTGCTCGAGACCAACCTTCAATCGTTTCATCGTAAGCCTGTACCAACTCGGTGCTGCGCCGCCCGACCTCGAGTTCCATCGGGCGAAAAATCAGCAGCACCTCGAGCAGCAACGCGACCAGCAGCAGGCCGACGACCGTCGTTTCGACGAGTTGCAGGGTTTTCATTTGCATCTGGTTTTCACTCGCGTAGCGGTTCGTTACCGCATCAAGCGCCGATAAAAGTGATTGGCTCGAGGCGCTCAGCATGGCTTGCAGATCAGCGTTATCGGGGGTCAAGGTACTGCGGTCAACCGCGAGGATCGCCCGGCCACTGGCGATAAACGCTCGCAACTGCCGATCAACCTCGAGTGGCGCGGCGAAGTACATGTTCCTCAGCTCCACAGAACTCGGTGCGGGCAAATCCATCGCGGCATTGCCTTGGCTGAGCGCTTCGTGCGAACGCTCCATCAACTCCAGCGCTTCTTTCAACTCGAGCTGCCGCACACTCCACTGAGCCGCACTTGCGCCGATCAGCAGTTGCGCGAACAGCGCTGAGCGTTGCGACAACATCCGTTGGCGTCCCGCGATGTTGACGACGTTGGCATTGTGTTCTTGGGCGGCGACGATCACATGAGTGAACACGCCAGAGCAGATGCTCAGCAGGGCGATCAGGCACAACCCCAAGGTGTAGCGTCGACGGATCAGACGGGTGGTCAGGTACGCCGAAAAATCGCGGCTCGCTCGAGGAAAATCATCACCGTTGCTATTCGAGGTGCGCGGTCGAGCTTTACCACTCTCAGCCACGCGCTGCGCCGTTGACGAATAAACCCTCGAGCTTTCCATGACACCACTCCACCTTTTCCAAGTCATTTCGATGCCATGAGGCTATCACTGGTCATGGCTCGCAGCCGTCAAAATTCTGCCCTCGAGCCGAATTGAAACGGACATTGGCGCTTGCAGGGCTGCGAAACGCTTAAAATCAAGCGGTGATTTTGCCGATTCGCTTGTACGGTGATCCAGTGCTGCGTACCAAAGCGCGGGTCGTGACGGATTTCAGTGACGTGCCGAGGCTCGCCGCCGACATGCTCGAGACGATGTACGACGCTCGAGGCGTGGGTTTGGCCGCGCCGCAAATCGGGCTTTCCAAACGCCTTTTCGTCTGGGCGGAGTTTGAGGACGAGGAAGAAGAGGGCGAAGATTCCAAATCGCGGATCATCGCGGAACACGTCGTCGTCAACCCAGCGCTTGAAGTGCTGGACGCCACGCTGGTCGAAGGGATTGAAGGCTGCCTGAGCATCCCACAGATCTACATCGACGGCGTGCCACGCGTGCGGGCGCTGCGCCTCAATTACCAGAACGAACGCGGCGAGGCCAAATCGATAGAACTCGAGGATTTCAATGCGCGGGTCGTGCTGCACGAAACCGATCACTTGGACGCGAAACTGTTTTTGGATCTTCTACCCGTTGAGACCGTGGGCGAACACCGCAGCGATCTGGCGCGGATGCAGCTCGAGGCCAAAGCCTTTTTGAAAGAGTTGAAAGCCAGTAAGGGCAAGAAGTGAGGGTCGCATTCTTCGGCTCACCCGCCTTCGCGTTGCCCGTGCTAGACGCGGTTTTGGAGCATCATGAAATCGTGCTGGTCGCGGCGCAACCAAGTAAACCCGCTGGGCGCGGTTTAAAGCTCACGCCGCCGCCGATTGCGGCAAGGGCCGTCGCGCTTGGCCTACCGCTGGTGCAACCCGCCAAACTGCGAAATAACTTGGAGTTTGAAGGTTTGCTGCGCGATTCTGGCGCGGCTGTGGCGATCACCTGCGCGTATGGCAAGATTCTGCCCGCTGGACTGCTCACTGTGCCGCGCTACGGCTTCCTCAATGTCCACACATCGCTGCTGCCCAAATACCGAGGCGCAGCGCCGATCCAATGGGCGCTGATCGAGGGCGAGACGCAAACTGGCGTGACGATCATGCAAACCGATGTCGGACTGGACACCGGGGCAATCCTCTTGCAAGACACCCTGTCTATCGCGCCCTCAGAAACCGCTTTGGAGCTTGCCCCGCGCCTGTCGCGCATGGGCGCGAAGCTACTGGTCGAAGCCTTGCAACAAATCGAGACGCTGCCTCGAATACCGCAAGATGACGCACTGCACAGCATTGCGCGGCTGCTCGAGAAGGACGATGGGCGGGTGATATGGACGCAAGTCACGACCCGCATTTACAACCGTTACCGAGGCGTGGCGGGTTGGCCCGGCAGCTTTTGCTTGCACAACAATAAGATCCTCAAAATCCACGCCATGCAACCCGCGCACATGGGTGCGACGCAGCCGACGCAAAGCAGCGGCGAACCCGGCGTGATTCTCGAGGTCAGTGGCGCGGTCAGGGTCGCCACGCTAGACGGCGCAATCGAACTCTTGGAGGTGCAACCCGAGGGCAAGCCGCGCATGACGGCACTTGACTGGGCGCGAGGCTACGCGGTCAAGCAAGGCTCAAAGCTCGAGTAACTGCACGGCTCGAGACCGATTTTCGTAGGGGCGCAACATGTTGCGCCCGTGCAACGCGATTCAAACGCCTTGCCTCGCTCGAGACCGATCTGCTGATTTTGACGCCTTTGAGACCGATGTTCGTATGACGCTCGAAACCAAATTTCGTAGGGGCGAACCTCGTGTTCGCCCACCACGCAACGCTACCAATCCGTTCAACCCTCGAGCCTGCTCGGCTTGTCTCTCGAGATGTCAACTCAAACCGCGACGCTGAACACACCGGTGAGAATCTTGTTCAAGCGCTCCCTGTTGAACGCCCGTTTCCCCTCGAGCAGATGCGCGTCGTGGGCGTGCAAATGCCAGTGGCTGTGACCGCCCATCAGCCGCAGCTCAATGCCTTTGATTGGCTCGTGAAGCGGTGAGACGCTGGCGACGATCACGGGCTTGCCGCTGGGCAAGCCGATGCTGACCGATTGCACCGTGGTCGGCAAGGCGTACTCGCGCTCCATGCGGTAGATGTAAGCCGGGAAATCCGACTCTTTATCAAAGCGCAAATTCTTACTCGCCGCCCATTCGCGCATCCACGTCATGACCTCGAGCCAATGGTTGTAAATGCTTAAATCGTTCATAGTTGGCATCCTAACGCAGACGACCGTAGGGGCGAGCGGCCGCTCGCCCGCTCTGCTCGAGGCTCGAGGGTTACGAAACGCCGAGCAACTCGACTTCAAAGACCAGCGTCGCGTTTGGTGGAATCACGCCGCCCGCACCGCGAGCGCCGTACCCCAAGTGCGGCGGGATCGTCAATTTGCGCTTGCCGCCGACTTTCATGCCTTGCACGCCCTCGTCCCAGCCTTTGATGACCATGCCCGCGCCGAGCGTAAAACCAAATGGGTCGCGGCGGTCAAGGCTCGAGTCGAACTTGCGACCATCGGGGAACATGCCGGTGTAATGCACGGTGACGTTCTGCCCAGCTTTGGCTTCCGCACCAGTGCCGATCACGGTGTCTTCGACGATCATCTGTTCAGTCATAACGCTCCTTTTTACTGTGCTTTGAATGGCTCGAGGGTGAATCTACTGGACGGTATTTATTGGACAGCGACGAGTTCAACATCGAAGATCAGCGGCGTGTTTGGCGGGATCGCGCCGCCGGGCGTGCCCTGAGCGCCGTAGGCGAGGCTGGCGGGGATGAACAGCCTCCGATGCCCGCCGACTTTCATACCGGGAATGCCTTGATCCCAACCTTGAATGACTCGCCCTGCACCTAAAGGTAGCGTGTAAGGTCGTCCGGCTGTGCAGGAAGAGTCAAACGATTTGCCAGTTGGCAAGTACCCGATGTAATTCATCGCCACTTGACGCCCCGCTTGCGCGGTTTCGCCCGTGCCGACCAGCAAATCCTCGGTTTTCAGCGCGGTGATGCTGCTGGCGGGGACTGGCGCGAATTTCGGCAAGGCATCGCAGAATGCCACCGCCGGGGCGGGCGTTCGCTGCTGCGACAGCACCAGCGCGACGATGGCAGCGATCACGATTAAAATTCCAATAATCACGGGGGGTTTCACAACTCAAAATAGTACCTCGAAACGCGCCGCTCGAGCAGTCCGCGGTTCTCACCGCCGGGCGTGCGAGACCGTAGCGTCCATTGGGCTTGACTGGCTATACTTTGAGTTGTTCTTGCCGTACCGATCTCACCTCCTCATCGCCTCGAGCCTTCACGCCTTTTTGAGAGGACACACCATGCCAAACGTTGAATTGAACGCCGTTTTCTACCTCGAGATCCCCGACGAAGTTGACCCGGACGATGTGACGATCGAAGTCAGCGACGATGGCATCGTCAGCTTTTTCGCTAATGGCGAGGAAGTCGCCACGCACAACGACCTGTCCGAGTGGGACACGACAGGCGTCTTCACCGAGGAAGACGATGACGACGAAGAGGATGAGGATGAGGACGACGCGGACGCGGAAGAACCGATTTGACCACCGGTCAGCGCGTGATTTACACTGCCGACGCCGTTTATAACGGCGTCGGTTTGCCGTTAACAGGGGCGGGCGTGTTGGTCTCGAGCGCGAACACGATTGTCGCGTTCGGCAAGCTCGAGGCTTTGAAAACACAGTTTCCAGACGTGCCGATGGAGCATCTGGGTATGGCGATTTTGCCCGCGCCGGTCAACGCGCACACGCATTTGGATTTGAGTCGCGTGCCGTTCAAGGCAATGCCGTATTACCGCTGGATTCCAGATCACATCGTCGCCAACCGCGCCCTGCGTGGTCTCGAAGGTGCGCGAATCGGGTTGGATTGGTTGCGAGCCAGTGACATCGGCGCGTTTGGCGATATCGTCAACAGCGCGGGCGTGATGGAATTTTTGCTCGGTGAATCCGATTTGCCGGGCGTGGCGCACTGGGAAATCTTCAAACCCAACCCGCTCGACGCGCAGATTGTCCACGATGAAACTGTGCAGCATTTGCGCGACTGGCGCAAACTCGAGCGCCAAGTCAAAGTCGGCTTGTCGCTGCACGCGCCGTTCTCGGTCTCGAGTCAATTGCTCAAATCACTGTCGACCGTGGCGAGATTAGAGGGGCTGCCGTTGCAAATTCACGTCGCGGAGCATCCGAGTGAACTCGAGATGTTCCGCTACGGCACAGGGCCGCTTGCGGAGTCGCTGCTGAGCGCGGGACTGCCGCCGCTCGAGGCGACAATAGGTCGTAAGCCCGATCCAGACTTGACGCCCGTCAAATATCTGGCGGAGTTAGGCGTACTCGAGGCGAAACCGACATTGATTCACATGGTCAATGTCACCGAGGAAGACGTGCGGATCGTCGCGCAGTTCGGGTGCAGCGTCATAACCTGCCCGCGCAGCAACCGCAACTTGGAGTGCGGCGTCTTCCCGTGGGCGCTGTACGCCAAGTACGGCGTCGAGGTCGGGCTGGGCACGGATTCCGTCGCCAGCGGCGAGACGCTGAATATCCGCGACGAGGTGGGCGCGGCGCTCGAGGTTCACCCCGCGCTCGGCTTGCCGACGGTGCTGCGCTGGGCGGTGCGCGGCGGGTACAAAGCGCTCGGGCTGAAAACGCCGATTATGGCGAGGGGCGATGACTTCTCCAAGCTGACTGTCTGGAAGTAGCGGCTCTAGCCACGAAAAAAGAGGACGGCTGCAAAAGCTGTCCCCTCTCGAGCCTGCTGGCTTACTTCTTCTTTTTCTTCTTATCGAGCGGACTGACCGCGCTGCGATCCTTGGCGTCGCGCATGAATGCACGAAGCTTCGCTTCAAACTGCGGCGCTTGCTTGCCGATGCGCTTGGGCTTCGGGATCTCCTCGGGCGCGTCCTGCATCTCTTTGATGCTCAGATCCAACCGCCCGCGCTCGTCGCGGCCCAAGACCTTGACGGTGATCTCCTGACCTTCGCGCAGGAAATCCGAGACGCTCCGCACGAACTCGTGCGCGATCTGCGAGATGTGAACGAGACCAACTTCGCCGGTGTCTTTGAGTTCAATGAACGCGCCGTAGTTTTCTACTCGCGTGACTTTGCCCTCGACTACTGCCCCTGATTCAATCGCCATTACTGAGTAAGAGTAACACGAAAGCGCATCCTGTGAGCGCGAGCTGATGCTCGAGCGGGATGAAACGCCCGAGTCCTTGAGTCTGCACAGTGGCTAGGGGCGCAACATGTTGCGCCCCTACGGGTCGTTGGTCACGCGCCGGGCGGACTCTGAGATCGTGATATCTCGAGCCTCACTGACCGCACCCGAGCCTCGAGTCGCATCGCGCACGGCGATTGATACCTGCGCCACGTCAGTCTCGAGGAAATCCGCTGTTAGCTCCAGACCATCGGCGGTGAACCGCTCCTCGCGCCCCAGCACGTCGTAGCCCTCGAGCAGCCTGTAGAGCGCGTTCATCTGCTCGAACGGGACGTTGACGAGCAGCGCGACTCTCGAGTGAATCTCTACCTTCTCGCCCGCCCGCAGCGTCTCACTTGCCGTACCGCCATACGCCTCTGACCAGTCCGCCCGCGCCGAGGTTGACGCCGCCGTAATACCGCACGACTGCGACGACCACGCAGTCCAGCTCAGATCCTTGTATTGCGCGGTAGATCGGTGCGCCAGCCGTGCCGCTCGGCTCGCCGTCATCGGAGAAACGGTATTGCGCCCCAATCCTGTACGCCCAACAAACATGCGAGGCGTCCGCCCGCTCGAGCCGCAGGGTGGCCAGCCACTCGAGCGCAGCGGGGATATCGGTGACGGGCGCGGCGAAGCCTAGAAACTCGCTGTTTTTCACCACGCTACTCGAGCGGGCTAGGCTTTTGAGGGTCGTGTACATTAGTCACTCCGAGTTAAAACTTGGACTTCGCAATGCAAAATTAACCCCTCACACCTTGTCTAGCACGATATATTTATCAGTCCAAGATTTTAACATAAGTGCGGATAAATCTAAAAAGCGGTACTCAAGGGCAGCAGTTCAGGCTGGGTCACGCTCGAGACGAGTTTGACGCGCTCGCCGCATTCAGCGCTCTTTAGAATCGCGTGCATCGTCTCCAAGACGTGCAATGCCAAATCTACGCTGGCGCGGTGCGGATGCCCCTGCCCGGCCGCGTGCATCATCTCCGCCAGCCCCAAGCCTCTCGAGTTGTCGATGTACGGACGCGTCACGGGTTGCTCAGTCCAGTGCTCGCTTTCCGCGCCGCGCAGCAGCACGGGCCCGCCAAACGTGTTCGGGTCTGGCGCAAGCAGTGTGCCCGTCGTGCCGTACAGCTCGAAGCGCGGCAACGTGGACTGCTGCGCGTCGAAGCTCAGCAGCAACGTGGCGATGCAACCGCTTTCACACTCGAGGTTGGCGCTGACGTGCGTGACGGTGTTGACCGGAATCACCGCGCCAGACCCAGCCACTCGAGCCTCCAAGCTTTTGCGGGCGCTGGCAGTGACGCTTTTCACACCGCCGAACAGGTGAATCAGCGCAGTGATGTAGTACGGCCCCATGTCGAACAGCGGCCCCGCGCCGGGCTGGTAAAAGAAACCCGGGTTCGGATGCCAGCCCTCGGGGCCACGCGACATCATCGATGCGAAGGCATTCAAGGGCTGACCGATCGCGCCATGCTCGAGCAGTTCGCGGCTCGTTTGCAACCCCGCGCCGAGGAACGTGTCTGGGGCGCACCCGACCCGCAAGCCCTTTTGCGCGGCTGACTCGCGGATCGCCCAGCCGTCCTCTAAACTGACCGCCAGCGGCTTCTCGCTGTAGACGTGCTTGCCAGCCTCGAGCGCCTGCATCGTCACGCTGGCGTGCGCGGCTGGCGGCGTCAGGTTGACGATCACGTCCACGTCGGACGCCAGCAGCGCACCCAGCTCGAGTGCTCGCACGCCGTACTTCGCCGCCTGCGCGTCGCGCTTAATGGTGTCCATGTCTGTGACCGCGATCACCTCGAGCGACGCGAACTTCGCGGTGATCTCGAGGTAGGTATCCGAGATGTTGCCGCAACCGATGATGCCGACGCGATAGTTCATGGGCGACAGCGTACCGCGTCATCTCGAGTCGTAAAAGCGTCTCACCAATGAGTATTGTGTACAATGACCGTGGTGATGCCAATGAGAGACGCAGCGATTTACAGTCCAGAAGAAGTCGCTCGTCGCCTCAAGGTCAGCGAGGAAACCGTGCGCCGCGAGATTCGCGCCCAGCACCTCGGGGCGCAGCGCATCGGCAAGCAGTACCGCATCGCCTCGAGCGACCTGAAAACGTACTTGGGCGAATCGCGTTTCGAGGAGTGGTTCGTGCGCGATCACGACCTGCGCGATGCGATTGGCAGTGGCAACTTGCCAGAAGACGAAGCGATTGCCTTGAGCGAGCGCATGACACGCGAAGTCAGAGCCTTGAAACCCGTGCCTGCCCAAAGCGGACGCGTCGCACCGAGCGTCAGCGACGTGAAAACGCATCTGAAAGCCATGCGCCAAGCTCGAGCAGCGCGTGATTGAGAGGCCGCTCATTGTGCTGGACACGATGGTGGTCGTCTCAGGCATCATGGGTCAGACAGACGCCAGCGATGCCCGCACGCTCGAGGGTATCGAAACTGGGCGCGTGCAACTGGCGCTGAGCGACGATTGGCTGCGCGAGCTGCACGATGTGCTGAGTCGCGCATTTCTCGTTGAACGCAATCCCAAACCAGCCAGAGCTTTTCGCGTTCGCATCGGGCGCTGACTGTATCGTCACCCGCGATAAACGCGTGCTGAGCGCCGCGAAGAAGCTGGGTTTCGACGCGCTGACACCGCCGCAACTGCTGGCGACGTTGCGCTGAACCCAAGTCGCTACAATGCTCCGCATGAACTTTCAAAGCTTGCTCGAGGCTCGAGACGCGGTTCGTGCGGGTGAAACCAGCGCCACGGCACTGACCGAAGCCGCCATTGCTCGGGCGCTCGAGACGGTGGAATTCAATGCTTTCGTCGTGCTGGACGCCGAGGGCGCGAGGACACAAGCGGCGCAGCTTGACCGTCAAGCGACTCGAGGGGCACTGCACGGCGTTCCCGTGACAATCAAAGATCTGTTCAACGTCGCAGGGCTACCGACCCGCGCTGGTACGGCTGCCCCATTGCCGCTCGAGTTCCAAACACCCAGCGTGGACGCCGCTGCTGTCTCGAGGTTGCGGGCAGCGGGCGCGGTGATTCTCGGGAAGGTCAATCTGCATGAGATCGCGCTCGGGATCACCGGCGAGAACGCTCACACGGGCGATGTCAAAAACCCGATTGACCCAACGCGGCAAGCGGGCGGCTCGAGTTCGGGTGGGGCGGTCAGCGTGGCGCTTGGCGCGGGGTACGGCAGTCTCGGCAGCGACACGGGCGGCAGCCTGCGAATCCCCGCGAGTTTTTGCGGCGTGGTCGGGTTTAAGCCCAGTTTCGGACTGATCCCGCTCGAGGGTGCGCTGCCGCTGAGTGTGACTTGCGATCATGCGGGCCCGCTGGCCCGCAACGTCGCGGACGCCCACGCCTTGTTTGAAATCCTCGCGCACCGCAACCTGCCGCTGCGCCAGTTGGAGCACCTGCGAGACCTGCGAATCGGTGTGCCGCGTGCATGGCTCGAGGGTCGGCTCGGTGCGGACGTGCGGCGCGAGTTTGAAGCGCTGCTGCTCCACCTGACTGCTGCGGGTGCGACTGTGCTGGACGTGACGCCGACTGGCCTCGAGTTGGCGGGTGCGGCGTACACGCCGATTGTGCGGGCCGAAGCCGCGTTCACGCACCGCGTGGCGCTCGAGGCTGATCCGTCTTTGTTCGGCGTGCGCGAACCGCTCGAGGCGGGGTTGAAACTCAGCGTCGGTCACTATTTGGAGGCTCGAGGGCTGCGTCGCCGGGTGCGAGCGGGTTTGGAGGCGACGCTGCGGACGGTGGACGCGCTGGTGCTGCCCGCCGCGCCGCTACCCGCCCCGCTGCGCGGCACGCAGACCGTGCAGCTCGAGAGCGGGCTACGGGCGCACCGCGACGCGTTCATCGAATTGACGCTGCCGTTCAGTCTGGTCGGCGTGCCCGCGCTGAGCCTGCCATTCACGACCGTGGATGGTCTGCCCGTCGGCTTGCAAATCATCACCGCCAAAGGCAACGACGCACTGACCCTCGAGATCGGCATGTGGCTCGAGCGTCGCTCGGGTTAGCTTTTAGCTTTTAGCTCTCTGCCCTCAGCGCCCTCACGGGCAAATATCAGCCAGAATCGTGTCTGGAATCGGGTAGAACTGCGGCTTACCTGATCCGACGCGGTAAACGATGATCGGCTGTAAAACTGCACTGTCCACGCGCTTTTGCGGATCGCGCTCGACCCCAGCCCGCAGGCACGAAAACGCGGGCTTGAAGCTCTGCGCGACAATCGCAGCCGAAAAACCCTTCGAGGGCAAAATCTTCAGCTCCAGCTTGCTCGAGTCCATCAGCGTCGCGCCGCTCGGCAGGGGCGTAGCGCCGCCCAGCACCCAGTCCTCGAGCTTGGTGAACCATGCGGGGTCGTAGCGCGGAACGATCAGCACGCGGTTGGCGCTGACCTTGGACGGCGCGTAGACGAATTTGTCCACGGTCACGGTCTGCGCGGAGTCGTTGAAGATCCGCAAGCCCAAGTACAGACGGCTCGAGGGGACTTGCTCCATGCGCTCGTAGTTCAGTTCGTAACTCGGTTTTTCTGGCACAGTCATCGCTCGGCTCGGCGCGACGCTGAGCGCTCTAGCCTTGCCACTGGCGTCAATCACCTCTAATCTGTCCCACTCGGCGTTCAACTCAGATTTCGTGACGAGTTCAATCTCCAAGCTGCGTTTCTCGAACGCCGTGACGAACTGCCACGACTTCACTGGTACGCCCGCTATTTTGACGCTTTTCAACTCGAGCGGCTGGCTGACTTCGTAATACACCAGCAGCGGATCGCCGCCGATGGCCCCGTGCAAAAAATGCACCCGAGGCTCGAGCGGACGATCCGGCGTGCCGAGCAATGCCAGTAATCCGAGAGCGATCAGGTGCTTGATGCGGCTGCCTCCCGTCTCGAGCGCATCAGATGCCGAGCGCGGTCTTGGTGAACAGTGCAGCCGGACTGAAGCCTGCGGCGCGAATGTTGGCGCTCGCGCCCTGCTCGCGGTCAACGACGTAGACGATTTTCTGCACGTTTGCGCCCAACTCGGTCAGCAGTTGCGCGGCGCGAATCGCTTGGGCAGCGGTGGTCAGCACGTCCTCGATCAACCCGATTCTCGAGTCTGGCGGCAGTACGCCCTCGATCAGTTTGGCCGTGCCGTAGTCCTTCGCGCCTTTGCGGACGATCACGAACGGTAGTCCAGTCTCGAGGCTGACAGCGGTGACGAGCGGCACAGCGCCCAATTCCACGCCCGCCAGACAGGTCAGACCCGCTGGCAGCAAGCCCGCCAACCCCAGCGCGATGGGTCTGAGCAACCTCGGATCGGTCGAAAAGCGGTACTTGTCCATGTAGTAACGGCTGCGCTGCCCGGACGAAAGCAGAAAATCCCCCTCGAGATACGCGGCCTTCACGAGGTCTTTGCCGAGTTGCTGCAAGTCGAGTTGGTCGGGCATAAGCTAATTTTACGCCCTGTTCGCATCCAAACCTTCAGACGCGCTATACTCTCCAGTTGGGGAAACCCACAAACCTATGAGCGATAAAGTCAAATTGACCCCGAAGGGCTTCCAGAAGCTCAAAGACGAACTCGAGTCCCTGTCCACAACGGGTCGTGACGAGATCAGCCAGTTCATGTCTGATGTCATGTCCGAAGGTGACATCTCCGAGAACAGCGGTTACGACGACGCCCGTCAAAAAATGGGGGCGTTGGAAACGCGAATCTTTGAACTGGAGACGCTACTGTCTCGGGCTGAGATCGTCGAAGAGAACGCCTTAGAGCAAGTCAATCTGGGCGCGACGGTCAGCATCGACCCACCGCTGGGGCGACACACGGAGTTCACGATTGTCTCGACGCACGAAGTGGATTTGGTGGCTGGCCGAGTCAGCGATCAGAGTCCAATCGGGGTCGCGCTGATGGGTAAGAAGGTCGGCGACAAGGGCACGGTCAACGGTCGCAATTTCAAAGTCGCGCAGATTCGCTTCGATTAATTTTCAAAATCAGGCGCTCGAGGGTCGCGTGCCCTCGAGCGCTTTTTTAGCTCGAGATGCCAGCGGCCAGACGCTCGACGATGGCTTGGACGTGCAGCTTCGCGCAGTCGACACTTGGGAAATCCGTGTTGGTTTCATCAAACACCACGCTCAGATCCGTGCCCGCCAGCACGACCGCCTGCACGTTGTCCCTCGAGCAGATCCGGTGCGCGAGATCGCGCAGCGCAGCCGTTTGCTGATCTGTGGCGCAACCGGCTCTGGCGATGGCGCTGTACGTGTCGTGGATCAACGTGATTTCATCTGGTGTGGGCAGCACGATCTCTACATCGGGCAGACCGCCAAACAATTGCGTTTCCATACTCATGCGGTTGCCGAACAGCGTCACGCGCTGTAACCCCAGCCGCTCGAGTTCGTGCCTTGTCACCTCGAGTAAGCCAATGATCGGCAGTGCGCTTTGATTGAGCAGTTCCGTGTTGCAAATGTGCGGCGCGACCGCGCTGACGGCCGCGAACGCTAGATTCGCGCTTTTAAAGTCAGTCACGTAGCCCGCGAGGTAATCCGCCAATGGCGCTCGCTCGGCGTTGGCGATCATCGGCAGCACGCGCTCCAAATCGGCGTGGGCAATCATCAAGCGCGGCGCGAAACCGCGCTGCTGGCACGCGGCGACGATATGGCGATAGTAATAAACCGTCGCACCAACCGCCAGACCGCCGATCAGACCGACACCGCGAGGCTCGAGCGAACGTTGTTTCATCGCTTGGAGTCTATGTGATCTGATATGGAGTTCATTTCCACCTTCAAAGCCTCGAGCCTGAAGTTTTTTGCCTATGACAAGCAGATTGCCGAGGATGACTAACGCAGCGTCAGCCCCAAATGCAACCCAATGCTCACATCCACATCCCTCATCAATTCCTCGGGCACGTGACCTAAATGCTTCAGCAGGCGCTCCCTCGAGATGCTGCGAATCAGCTCGGTTTGGGCTTTGCTGTCTTGCTCGAGGTCAGTGCGGTGATTGGGCAGCAGCACTTGGAACGGGTAAATGGTGGCGGTGTTGCCGGACAGTGGGATCACGACGACGCTCGAGCCGTTCGTGTTGGCGCTGTTGTTCGTGACGATGATCGCGGGGCGTTGCTTATTGGCTTCGTTGGCTCGGGCTGGCTCGAAATCGGCTAAGTAAATATCCCCTCGGCGCGGATACATCAGCCTTCCTCGAGTCCATCGGCAATCGCGGCCGAGTCCCAAAATTCGCGTTCGGGGTCACGCTTCCAGTCTGCGGCGTGGTTGCGATACGCCTGTGCCAGCTCTGCTTGCTGCAGCGTGCGAAGGCTCTGCGCGATCACTTCACTGCGACTTTCCAGCGCGTGGGTTTGCTGGTAGCGTTCGACGAATCGGGCGAGGTCGGCGGGCAGACTGACCGTCCACTTTGCGGCTGTCGAGGTTCGTTGCATACTAAACAGTATGACTGATTGGTAAGGCAAACACAAGGGGAGTTCCAGTGATTATGATTTGGTATGGAATTCATCAATGAGTTCAAAATCTCGAGCCTGAAATTTTTTGCCTATTACAAGCAGCTTGCCGAGAACGCGATGATGCAACTGAGCGCCGAGCAGTTGCACGTGACAATCACGCCCGATTCCAACAGCATCGCGGTGATCGTCCAGCACATGGCGGGCAATATGCACTCGCGCTGGGACAACTTTCTGGGCAGTGACGGCGAGAGTGCGACCCGCAACCGCGATCTCGAGTTCAGCGATTTGTTTGAACCTCGAGACGCGCTGATGCAGCGCTGGGAGGGCGGTTGGGCGGCCGTTTTTGCGGCGCTCGAGGGCTTGAGTGGTGCGGATTGGACGCGCTCGGTGACGATTCGCGGTGAGACGCTGAGCGTGATCGAAGCGGTGCAGCGCCAGCTCGCGCATTACCCGCATCACGTCGGGCAGATCGTCTTGCTGGCACGATTACAGCGCGGCGCGGATTGGCAGAACCTCAGCGTCGCTCGAGGGCAGAGCGACGCTTACACCGCTGCTGTCAGCGAAGCGGCGGGTAAAATAAATCCATGAACCCTCGAGTCAAATGGCTACTGTTCTCACCGCTCGGTCTGGCGCTGATCGGTTTCGGTTTAACCCTCGTGACTGACGCGGCGAGGGCCAAGGCAGCGGGTGAACCGTGGTTCTGGTACGGCACAGTGGCGCTGGTCGTTTTCAACGCGGGCATCGCCTTCTTTGGCGAGGGCGTCAAAAACGCCGTGCTGGTCAGCCTCGAGTCAAAGCAGCCGTAACCATTCGTGCTGCGGGTCGGTGACGAGCAGCGCATCGCGCAGCCAGCCTCGAGCCTCGGGGCGCAGGCGCGTGACGGAGCGCTCGAAATCCATTTGGTCTTTAGCGCGACTCGAGCCACCCGCGCTTTTAGATTTAAACAGCAGCACGATCTCTGGCGCGAGCGCTTCAAAGCCAAACGCCGTCTCAAACGTGGCGCGACTCAATTCCCTCGAGACGCGTGGGTCGCGGCGGTACAGCCAGCGCGTCGCATCGCGCTCTGCCAGCATCAAGTCGAGCATCGTATCGCCCTTGTACGCGTGAATCTGAAAGATCGGCAGCTCGAGGGTCTGCCCACGTTGCCACGGGCTGTAAACGCCGCTCTCGACGGCGTAGAGCGTCCAACCTCGAGCCATCAGCCACGATTGCAATTTAAGCTGCTGGTCGCGCCAGACGATCACGTCCACATCGTGGTGCACGCGCCCGACCCGCTCGAGCCACGCGTCCAGCGCCCAGCCCGCGCCGACGAACCACTGGAAATCCGCGCCCGTAAACTCTGCCGCTACCTGCTGCACGGGCTGAAACGCGATCTCCTCGAGCCACCACACTTGCGCCAGCTCGAGGGTTTCGCTGATGAAACCGTGCTTGCCCAAGGTGTACGCCTCGCGGTCGTGCTGGTAACGCGTGGCCAACTCGAGCTTTAACGCGTCGTATCGGCTGGCGTGATCGGGGTGCGCGTTGAGGTAATCCCTGAAGAGTTTGTGCTGCGCGACCTCTGGGCTGTCCAACTTGTAAACGTGCAAGTGAACGGTGCGCGGATCGTCCTTGAAAAACTGCCGCCCTACGATGCCCGCCTCGCCTTTGTAGATGTAGCCCAGACCCTCGAGTGTAGCGATCTGCGCGTCGTTGAGTAAATCTGGGTGAACCTCCAAGCAGATGTCCAGCACGGGCTTGGCGTGAATGCCCGCAATCGCCGTGCTACCGATGTGATGCGCCGCCCAGATCACCCCGCCGTGACCGCAAGCCCCGAGCGTCTCGAGAAGCTGGGTTTTGACGCGCTGCGCCTGCGCCGCCCAGTCTGGATTGTGCGACTCGAGGATTACAGCGTCTGACATGGCAGCCAGCTTAACTCGAGTGGGCTTGCGACAACCCGTGTGATTCTGTTAAAGTCAGAACAATATGGCGCGGTTTATAAAAAACAATAAGCGAAATCCGCTCGAGCGAACCTCGAGTCAAGGGTTGGTGCTGGGCTGCCCGATCTGCGCCGCGAAACTAGACCTGCTGGACACCCGAGATGGCGATCAGGCGTACTGGTGTCACCACTGCCAGAGCGGGTGGCGGGCTGGTAACTTACCAGAAGCCGCGCACCGCAGCAAGGACAGCGCCAATCCAGAGCCGCAAGTCGAAGTAGTTACAGCAGCCGTGGAAACTCGAGTCACTCCAAAAGCTCGAGCTGCGAAAGCTGCACCTGAACGTCAAAAGCAACTCGCTGCGCTCGCCCCCCTCACCCGCCTGCGGCGGCCTCTCCCGCAGAGAGAGGCGAAAAAACATGCTCCTACTGCATCTCGAGTTGAAGCCAAGCCGCTTGTCATAGAGGTCATCACTCCCAAGCGCCGCACCGCGCCGCGAACGTCAGCCAGTGAGCCAAAAACCGCCGCAGTTAAAACAGCCGCTCCTCAAAAGCCAGCGTTGCCCAAACGCATCGCGTCACCTCGAGTGGCAGAGGTCGCAGTCAGCCCACGAAAAACGGTTGCACCAGAAAAAGCACTGAACGAAACCAAGACGAAACCGTTGCTCGAGACCAATTCAAAAGGTTCGCGTCGCGCTGCTCAAACGGTCGCGCCAATCTCTGAGCCAATCAAAACCAAACGCCAGCCGCTCGAGGCGATCACACCACGAACAGGGACGCAGAAGTCGCTGAAGAAAACGCTCGAGATTGCTGTCTCAGACCCGCAACCCAAGCGCACAAAACGTTCAGTCCTCGAGACTGCCGCGCCGATCAAAGCTCCAACGCCTCCAGCCAAACGCTCAGCGCCTGAACCGATGGTCAGTGGCAAAGGCTCGCGCAAGCTGATCGTGCCAACACCAAAAGCACCAATCGGCAAACGCCAGCCGCTCGAGGTTGCCGCCAAACCGAAAGTCAGCGCCCCTCGAGTCGCCGCGCAAAAACCGTCAAAGAAAACGCTCGAGGTCGTCACGCCGATCAAAGCTCCTCGAGCCAAACCGTCGCGGCGCGAACAGCCAGCGCTCGCGACCAGCAAGGGCGCACGCAAAGCTGGGCAGACGGCTGCACCGTCGCCGAAAGCCGCGATTGGCAAACGTCGGAAACTCGAGACAGTTGCACCGAAAGCCAGCGTTGCTCGAGCAGCCCCGCAGAAACCACAGAAGAAAACGCTCGAGATTGTCACGCCAGCCAAACCGTCACGCCCCAAAAAGCCAATCTTTGAGACCGCCGCTGTCGCACCTCGAAAGTCTCGCCAACGCAAACCAGCCCTCGAGCCAACGCCCAGACCGCGCCGCGCTGCTCGAGTCGCTGCGCCCCTGAAAGCCGTTCGAGCTGCCCCAGAGCAGCGCAAATCGCGCAACGCGCCAGCCAGTCAACCTCGAGCGCAACGCCACACCGTGCCTGTAGAGCCAAGCCCGAAATCGCGTCGCGCCGCTCGAGTGAGCACGAAACCCAGCCCAAAGCCTGTCACGCCCGAGCCGACCCGCGCCGCTCGAGTTACCAAGCAGCCTGTCATTATCGCAACGCGTCCCAAATCCACCCGCTCGAGTCCGCCGCGACCTGTTCCCGCCAATCCCGTGCAACTGGGGTTGTTCGACGCGCTGCCGATGAAAATTGCGCCGCGTAAGCAGCGCTAAGTAGTCAAAAAAAGCGCTGCGGCTGCAACGTACAACCGCGCACTCGAGACCAACTCATCCACGCGCACGAACTCGTCCACCTGATGCGGAATCTCGCGGTCGCCGGGCCCGACCGTGACGATCGGCACGCCCGCCTTGTGCAGAAACGTGCCATCGGTCGTGCCGGGCACGCCACCGTAGCGAGCGGGTCGCCCCAGCACAAGCTCGCACGCCGCCTCGAGCGAGCGCACAATCGCCGCATCCGGCGCGGTCTGCGTCCATGGGCGGTCATCAATCACCTCGAGCTGCGTCTGCACGCGCTCTTCGGTCTCGAGCCGTGCCAGAATTTCGTGCAGACTCGAGTAGATTTCAGCGTGTGTCACGCCCGGCACGGTGCGGATGTCCACGCCGACCTGCGCCGTAGCGTGCATCACGTTCAGTTGCGGCCAGCTCCCCGCCTCGAGCACCGTGGGCGTGATCCAAGCGTGACCGAGCATCGGATGCTCACCGAGCCGCGCTTGCAATGCGTCTTGCATCACGCGCAGCTCCAAGATGAACCGCGCCAATGCTGGAATCGGGTTTCTGCCCGCGTACGGCATCGCGCCGTGCGCCTGCACGCCCGTGAACGTCACGCGCAACCGAATCCCGCCGCGCTGAAACAGGCACAGCTCGAGTTCCTCGGGTTCGCAAATGATCGCGCCGTCGGCAGGCGAGCCGTCGGAACGCAAGTGCTGACCGTCCGCGACCATGCGCTTGATGCCCGTCATCATGCCCTCCTCGTCGCACGGAATCAGCAGCCGCAACCCACCGTTCAAGCTCGAGCCGTACATTTTCAGGGTTTCCGCCGCGATGACGGCGGCCGCCAGACCACCCTTCATGTCCGCGCTGCCGCGCCCGTGCAGCGCCCCGTCCGCAATCTCGCCGCTAAACGGATCTCGAGTCCACGCGCCCCGCTCGCCCTCGGTCACGACATCGGTGTGACCCTCCAAAATCAGCAGTTTGCCCGCCCGCCCGGAATCCCAGTCCGCCACAACGTTCAAGCGCTGCGGCGCGACCTCTGTCATCGTCACGGTAAAGCCACTCACCTCGAGCCGCGCCGCGAGGAATCTGGCGATGGCTTCCTCAAACGGGCGTCCGGGCGCAGCTACGCTGTCCATCCGCACCAGCATCTGCGCTAAATGGACGACAGCATCGGCGTCAACGGTCAGCGCCAGTTCTCGAGCCTCGAGCGGGGTCATGCGGTTCAGCCTAACGCCTCAAGCGCGGCGGCGTATAATTCGCCGCATCATGTCCCCACAAGCCAATCGGAGTGCCCCGTGAAGGGTACAGTCACCGTCACCGAGAACGCACTGGCGAGCCTGCTGGGTTTGGCCGCGCACGAAGTCCCCGGCGTGGTCGGCATGGCCCCGGCGAACGTCAAGGAAGGCATTCAGAAGATTCTTGGGCAATCCCAAGCCCGCGACGGCGTGGTCGTCAGCGGCGAAGGTGTTAAACGCACTGTCGAGATTCACATTGTCGTCGCGTTCGGCACGGCCATTGCGGCGGTCGCCGAGAACGTCCGCGAGCGCATCACGCACGTCGCCAAGGCGATGGCGGGCATTGAACTCGAGGCGGTGCGGGTTCACATCGTCGGCGTCGCCAAGCCCGGTGTGAACGCGAAGAAGAAGGGGTCTCGAGGTGCATAGCTTGACTCCTCAGCAGCTCGCGGCGTGCTTTATTTACGCCACCGATTGGCTTGGGGTGTTCAAGGACGAGACCAACGCGCTGAACGTCTACCCCGTGCCGGACGGCGATACGGGCACGAACATGCATTTGACGATGCAGAGCGTGCGCCGCGAGCTGGACATCGCCGATGACAGCAAGATGTCCGAGGTGTCCAGAGCCATCAGTTACGGGTCGCTGCTGGGCGCACGCGGCAACAGCGGCGTGATTTTGTCGCAGCTCCTGAAAGGCTTCACCGAGGTGATCCGCGACCTAACAGAGATCACCGCGACGCAACTCACCACAGCCCTCGAGCGAGCCGCGCAGATGGGTTACGCGGCCGTGATGAAACCCGTCGAGGGCACGATCCTGACTGTGGCAAGGGAAACGGCTGAGGGCGCACGTGCTGCGATCAATGCTGACTCGAGCCTGAGCGTCACGGCGCTGCTCGAGGCGGCGATTGCGGCGGGCAGGATCAGTCTGGCGAACACGCAGAATCTGCTGCCAGTGCTGAAGCAAGCGGGCGTGGTCGACAGCGGCGGCGCGGGTTTCCTGCACGTGCTGACGGGTGTGCTGGCGAAGCTCGAGGGGACAGCCTTGCCGGAAGCGCCCGTGATTGAGAAATACGCGCAGGAGGGTTTTGAAAACGAGGAGTTTGGCTACTGCACGGAGTTCCTGTTGGAAAACGCCACCAAATCCGCGCCCGAGATCCGCGAACTCGTGCAGGAGTTCGGCGATTCGCTGCTGGTCGTCGGCGCGGAGGGCTTCGTCAAGGGTCACATTCACACCGACGACCCGGATGGCTTACTGGCGATGGTCGCCCGTTACGGCAAGATGGTGCGCTCCAAAATTGAAGACATGAGTGAACAGCACACCGAAATCCTCAGCATGGCCGGAGCAGCTTCACGCACCGATGTCGCGCCGACGGGCGTGGTCGCGGTCGTTAGCGGTTACGGGCTGGTCAAGGTCTACCGCAGTCTGGGCGTGCGGATCATCAGCGGCGGTCAGACGCAGAACCCCAGCGTGCAAGACATTCTAGACGCCGCCAACAGCGTCGAATCCGACGATGTGATCGTGCTGCCGAACAACAAAAACGTCATCATGGCCGCGCAGAAAGCGGCGGAGCTGGCAACCGACAAGCGACTGTACGTGCTGCCGACCAAAACGCTCGGGCAGGGCTTGGGCGCGGCACTGGCGTTTCTGCCGACCTCGAGCGTGGCTGAGCTGCTGCCCGCGATGCAGGCTGGTGCGAACCGCGTGCTGACCTTTGAAGTCACCCACGCCAGCCGCACCGCCAGCATTGACGGACGCGAAATCACCGAAGGCGAAGTGATCGGGCTGCGCGATGATGCACTGATCTACAACGGTGGCACATCCGAAGATGCGGTGGTGGAAATGCTCAAAGGGTCGTACACCACGCAGGAAATCGTCACGATTTTCACCAACGCCAATGTCACCCCAGCGCAAGCCGAGGGGCTGGTCTCGAGGGTGGGTGCGGCATTGCCGCAACTGAGCGTCGAAGTCAGGACGGGCGGGCCAGATCTCTACGAGTATTTGGTGACGCTCGAGTGAGGGCGAAGTGATGACGCACGTTTACCCAGTTCCAGAGATCGTCGCGGCGCTCGAGCTGTTGCCGACCTTCGATTCAGCCTCGAGCGTGCGGGGCTTACTGAATAAACCTGTCGAGGCTTTGGCGGTGGATGATGTGGATCTCGTAATCTGCAATGACGTGCATCCGCTGGCTCAAGCGGTGTGCACTGCTTTTTACGGGCATTACCCGCTGGTTTTGAGTCCAGACGATGTGTGGTTTTGTTTGATGCAAGGGTTCGCGCAACACATGCGCCTACACAGTGAATCTTTGCATCAACGCTTCGTCGGTCACGAGGGAAAGCTGACGCTGGTAGTCGAGCGTCCCGATTTTTTACTGGGTCAAACCAACCCTTGGACAGAAGTATTCGCGGCGTTCTCACAGCAGATCGCCGCTCACGTGGGCGCGGTTCATCAGCAATTGTCTCCCAGTTTTTCGACCACGACCGCGACGCACCGTGCGGCTTGCGACGTGACATTGATGGACAGTTTCCAAGGCTATTTTGAGTACGAAGTCCGCGCGGGCTGCGGGATTCCGCAGATTACGCTGCTGGGTACAAAGGAGGACTGGGCCAAACTCCGAGCGCACGCTGAGCTTTTCACCCAGTACGGTCTCGAGCGTTGGGGCGCGGCACTCCTGCCCGTGCTGGAGCGCATCGAAGCGACCGTTGCAGGTGATGAGGTCGAAGCGACGTTTTGGCGTTCGATCTTTCGTTACCAAGGCGGGTCTGGGCCTGCTGAGATGACCGGTTGGCTGCTCGTGTTTTTCCCGTATTTGTTAGACTGGAGTACCTTCGAGTCACGCGCCGTAGAGGAAGACGCGAAACCGCAGGCGTTGCGGTTCAACCCATACTTGGAACAGTGGGTTGACGGGTGGAAGCACGCGACCCAGCGTACAGGTTGGATCTCCACAGACGACCTTCAAGGTCCCGGCTTACCAGATCTACCCTCGGGTCTCTCGAGCGCCCCGGTCAAGATCACGCTCGGCAACACTGGTCAGACACGCCAAGCTTGCTTCGTGGCTGGCATGGTCGGCGTTGCCCAAGATGCCCGCAGCCTCGCCGTGCGCCCGTCGTTCGGCTGGGCAGTGACTTCTGAGCTCTAGATACCAGCTTGGTTCTCGAGCGCTGACCAACATCAGACCGACTTGCTACCCGCACCGCTCGAGCCGTAACCTAACGATGCGAAAAGGCTGGTTTGTTCTACTAATCGTAACGGTTTGCGCCCTGCTGATCGCGCCCGCGCTGCGTTCGCAAACCGCACCGCTAGATTCAGGCTTTCAGTTACGTACCCTCGAGTACAACGGTTCACGTTTCACCGTGGCGATCGTGGATCTGAAAAAGGTGCAACTGAAGCTGTTTTGGAAAGATGCGAACGCTGAGAAACTCGGCTCACTCGAGTGCAACCCAGCACAGCAGCGCCATCGAACGCAGCACCACAATCACTGGCAGGCACGGATTTCTCGAGCGGTACGTCCTTGACGAACACGACGGTCTCGAGTCAAGCGGTGTCAACGCCGAGCGTGGGCGTGCACAGCTTCAGCGTTTCAAACGCGACGACCGCCACCTCGAGCAGCACGACCCAGCCCACACAACCAAACCAGTCTCGAGCCAACCAACCGCGTTCTCGAGCCAGATCAATCTCGAGCCGCCAAGTTCAGTCCTGCCGCCAAGTATCACACCGCTGTCCGCCTCGAGCATCGCTGCACCCTCGAGTTTCACACCTGTTCTGCTCGCCAGTTGCGCTCGCATTAGCCCGCTTGAATCGAATGCTCCGCTTTTTTCTTGCAGCGGTTCCAGCCTGCTCGAGGAGATGCCGCGCTCGGTATTGGCGATCTTTCCCTTACGAAGGGTCAGCCAGAGAAGTGAAAAGTCCAGTTGTGGCATTTCGAAACGCCGGGGATTCTCGAGACTCGAGCTAAACAAAAGAACCCCGTCATTGACGGGGTTCTTTCTTGGTGGCGATGGACGGACTTGAACCGTCGACATCACGATTATGAGTCGTGCGCTCTAACCAGCTGAGCTACATCGCCCTGCGGTGCGTCTCCTCGAGCAGGTGGGAGACTCGAGGCTTATAGCTGCTTGGTGCCACGGGCGGGACTCGAACCCGCACGCCCTCACGGACAACAGATTTTAAGTCTGGCGCGTCTACCATTCCGCCACCATGGCGCAAGCGTCTTGAATTATACGCGGCTTTGCGCCTGTGTCAAGGAACGGGGCGAAGGGCAAAAGGGGAAGGGCAAAGGGAACAGCCAAGACTATAGTCTCGAGTGCGCCGTTCGCCCTTGACCTTACTTTCGACCTTTGCCCTTCGCCTGCCCTTTACTCACTTACCGACGCTGGCGTTGTACCGACTCAGTGCGGCGTCGGCTTTGACTTTAGCGTCGCGCAGCGCTTCAGAAGCGGACTTGCCTTTGATGACTTCTTCAATCGCGGCTTGCACGAACGGGCGAATCTCGGTGAAGGCTCCCATCTGGCATCCGGCGCTGGCGGTGTTGACTTTGCTGGTCTGAAGCTGGTTGATGGCGGTGGTGAAATTGGGGTTTTTGACGTGCGCTTGACTGACTTGCGGCAAGTCCAGCACGCCGCTGACGACGGGAAAGTACCCCGTGCCCAAGTGCCACGTAGCTTGCGATTTTGGCTCCAAGAGGTACTTGATGAAGCGCCACGCGGCGTCCTGCTCATTTTGCGGGTTGCCTTTGGTCAGCCACAGGCTCGCACCGCCGACCGCCACGCCATTGCGAGATTTCAGGTACGGGAAGAAACCCGTGCGAATCGGGAATTTGCCCGCGACCAGTTTGGTCACGCCGTAGAGTGCTGCGGTGCTGTAGACGCCAATCGCGGCTTGAGCGTTGGCGAACAAGTTTTGCGAGTCGCCTCCGGCGCGGCCAGTGTTGGCGACATAACCGTCACGCACCATGCGGCCCCAGAAGTCCACGAGCGCGGTCGCGGCTGGATTGTCGAAGCTCACGGCTGTGGCCCTTGCCTTGCGGCCGTTTTCATTGTTGCAGTAGAACTCGCCCGAATTGTATGAAAACTGCTCCACATACCACGAGTCAATCGGAATGCTCATGCCGTACCGCGTGGTCTTGCCGCTGGCGTCCTTGATGGTCAGTTTCTTCACAAGCACCTCGAGTTCAGCGAGGTTGAGGCTGGGGTCAAACGACACCCCAGCGGATTTCAGTGCATCAGCGTTGAAGTACAGTAAGGGGTTCGAGGAGTTGTACGGCAAGGAATTCATCTTGCCGTCCACCGTGTAGTAGTTGCGCGGCCCGGCAACGAAGCGATCCAAGCTGTAATTGTCTTTGGCAGCCACGTCTTGCAGTGGCACGATTGCGCCGGAATCGCTCATGAAGCGCGTGCCGATGTCGTAGACCTGAATGACGTGTGGCACGCCCTTACCGGCTTGCAGTGTGGCGCGGAACTTGTTGATGCCGTCGTCATACGAGCCGACGTACTGCCCTTTAACGGTCACGGCGCTCTGCGAGGCGTTGAAGTCTTTAATCTGCGCTTCGACCTGCTCACCAATGCTGCCGCCGAGGGCGTACCAGAAGTCCACGGTGACTCGAGTGGATTGCGCGAGTGCAGCGACGGTGAATGTCGCGGCGAGGGTTGCAGCGGCCAAGAAACGCTTTTTCATAACTTCCTCCTAAGGACGGTGCGGCGAAAAGACGGTGTGGCGAAAAAACTGTGCGAACTCGAGGATGGCGTGAAGACCGTGACTCGAGGGGAATGCGGGTGTGGCTAGAGGCGATGGGGCGTGAGGTCATGCAGTGAAGAGAAATCTCAGTCTCGAGTTGCTGCTGAAATCCCGGATTGGTGAGGTTTTGCTTGAAAAGTTAGGTGGTTGATTCTCGAGCAATCCAAGGTTCGTCCTCGAGTGACGCAGATTGGTTTACAGCGTTCACCTCTCGCCTGCCCCTCACCCTTTCAAGCCGCCCATCGCAATGCCGCGCACGAAGGCGCGTTGGGCGATCAAGAAGGCGAGTAACGTGGGGAGTAAAACGAAGATCGCAGCGGCGGCGACGACGTTCCAGCGCGTGCTTTCGTCATTCAGAATCATGCTGACGGCGATTTGCGCGGTCTGCATTTCCTTGGAGTTGGTGACGATTAGCGGCCACAAGTACATGTTCCACGTGCTTAAAAACGTCAAGCTGCCGAGTGCACCGAGTGCTGGCAGGGACAGGGGAATGGCGACGTACCAGAGCTGGCGCAAGTGACCCGCGCCGTCCATGCGGGCGGCATCGAAGAGTTCCTGCGGCAACGCCATCATGAATTGGCGCATCAAGAAAATGCCGATGGGGCTGGCGATGAACGGAACGGTCAGTGCCCAGAACGTGTCCGACCAGCCCAGCCGCGTGACCAGTAAAAACAGCGGCAGAAACGTCACCTCGCCGGGCATCAGCAGCAACACGACAATCAGCCCAAAAATTGCTCGAGCCGCTGGGAATTTCACGCGGGCCAGCGCGTAGCCCATGCTCGAGGAGACGAGGATCACGCCGAGCGTCACCAATGTGGACACGGCGAGGCTGTTAAGCAGGAACCGCGCCAGCGGGTATTTGGCGAGCGCCGTCTGGTACGCCTCCAAAGTCGGGTGGGGCGGGAAAACACCGGGCGCGAAGACATCGCCGTCCGTGCGAAACGACACGCTCAGCAAGGTCAGCAGCGGCAGCATCAGCAGGAACGCATACAGGCTGATGACCGCGTAAAACAGCACCATGCCAAACACATTGCGCGGCTTTCGGTAGGCTCGAGTCCTGCTCGAGGGGCTGGGTGTGGTCAGGGTTTCGTTCATGAGTAATGCACCTTTTTGCCGAAGAAGCGAAATTGCAGCGCCGCCAGCAGCAGCAGCGCGATGAACAGCACGACGGCTTCGGCGGCGGCGTAATTGGTGCGGAAGTTGAAGAACGCATCTTGGTAGACGCGGTAAATCCAGACGGTCGTGCTTTCCTCGGGGCCGCCACGGGTCAGCAGGTGAATCTGCCCGAAGGCGGTCAGGGAGCGCAGGAAAACCAGCAAGGTCACCAGAAACAGCGTCGGGGACAGCAGCGGCAAGGTAATGAACCTGAACTGCTCTGGCGCTGAAGCGCCGTCAATTTTGGCAGCTTCGTACAAGTCTTCGGGAATTTGCTGCAAGCCAGCCGTCAGTAGAATCGCGGCGAAGCCAACCCCCGCCCACGCGGTAATCACCGCCAGCGTCGGCAAGGCGAGGTTGGAATCGGTCAGCCACGGTTGCGCCCGCAAGCCAACAAACTCGAGGAACTGATTGACCCAGCCGCCCTGCGGGTGTAGAAACCAGCCCCACGAGACGGCGGCGACCGATGTCGGCACGGCGGTCGTCAAGAAAAACAATGTGCGGTAAACCGCCACGCCCGGAAACGGTCGCGCAATCAGCAGCGCCGCCCCGAGCGCCAGCACCAGCTCCAAAGGCGCGACGATCAGCGCGAAACGCAAGCTTGCCCACGCGCTTTGCAGGCTGCTGGAGCTGCTGAACAGTTCAATGTAATTGACCAAGCCGACCCAGCGCGTGTCGCGCCCGATCAAGCCTTGCTGTTGGAACGACAGCGTGACCGCCTCGAGCGCTGGCAGCAGCAAAAACGCGCCGAGCAACAGCACACCCGGCGCGATCAGCAGCAGCCCCTCGAGCCATTCCAAATTGCGCGGGCGTGGTTGGCGGAATCGCTGGGCTTGCACGGATTGAAGTTATGAGCGTTGCGTCAGCCGCGCGTCAACATCTGGTCAGCCGACCGTCAGGGCTTCCAGCACACGCGGGGCTTTTTTGTCATGTGGCTGGAGTGAATCGCGCAGCCACGCGACCGACGCGGTTGGATCGCCTTTGGTTTCCAAGATCAGCGGGGCGCGGGTACTCCACTCGGGCAGCCAAGTCAGGTGTGGCAGCACGCCCATGCCCAGTGGCAGGTGATCGTCGTACACGCCCGCGCTGTCATTGAGGTGCAAGTGCGCTGGCTCTAATTCCAGCCACGCGCTTGGGTCTGGGGTGCGGCTGAAGACGTGGGCGTGCGCGGCATCGAAGCAGTAGCGCAGTTCGGGTAGATGCTCGAGGATGCGCCGCAAGCTTCGTGGGTCGGGTTCATGCGTGTTCTCCAAGCACCAGACCGCGCCAAGCTCGCGGGCCGCGCTCACCAGCCCCTCGAGTTTGGAAACCAGCCGATCCGAGCGCTCGAGCGCCTGAACAGAAGTGCGCCCGTGCGGGATGCCGCTGTGAAAAACGATGTGGACGGGGGTACTGCGAGCCTCGCTGAAATACGACGCGGCGTGCAAGGTTTGCTCCAAACGCCGCTGCGTCAGTTGCGCCACGCCGCTGTCTTGGCTCAGCAGATCCAGATTCCAGAACGGTGCGTGAAAAGACACGGGCAACTCCGAAACCGCGCTGGCGAGGCTATGCCAACTTTCACTGTGCCACGATTCCAACACGTCCGGCTCTAAATAGATCTCAGCACCGATCCGCAATGACTCCAAAACGGGCAGGGTCTCGAGGACTTTTGTGACCGCGAGGCTGTGATGAATCCGCATGATGAGTGAGTTGTACGCGCCGCGCATCATCTGAGGGTCAGGGAGGGTTCGCTCGAGTCTCGTGGTAATTTTGCGGGCGACATGGCTGCGTCTCATCCCTCTTCCCAGCGCCCAGAACCGATTTTTGGCACGGTCGTGATCGCGGGCGTTGGCCTGATCGGCGGCTCGGTCGCGCTGGGCCTGCGCGAGCGTTTCCTCGCCCGCGAGGTCATCGGCTTTGACCTCGAGCCGGAGAATTTGAACCACGCGCTGGGCTTGGGCGTGATCGACAGCGCGAAGCTCACCGTCGGTGAGTGGCTGAGGGGCGCTGACCTCGTGGTGTTCGCCGTTCCCGTGCGGGCGCTGCCGGGATTGATCGCCCAGTTCGCGCCGTTCATCGGTGCGGATACGCTGCTGACCGATGTCGGCAGCGTCAAAGGCGGGCTGCTCGAGGCGACCACCGCGTTGGGTGCTGATCTGCGCTCGAGGTTCGTCGGTGGACATCCGATGGCGGGTTCCGAGCGCGGCGGCGTGACGAACGCCAGCGCGGGCTTGCTGCAAAACGCGATCTGGGTGTTGACGCCCAGCGCGGACTCGAGTCCCAAAGCTGTGGAGCGCGTGCGCTTGCTGGTGGAAAGCTTGGGCGCGAAGCCCGTGATTTTTGACGCGCTTGCACATGACCGCCTCGTGGCGACCGTCTCGCACCTGCCGTACCTGAGCGCACTGGCCTTGACGCGGCTGATCGCCCGCCACGAAGACCGCGACGGACTGGCGCTGCTGGCCGCCGGTGGCTTCAGGGATTTGACCCGCGTGGCCAGTGGCGATGCCCGCATGAGCCGCGACATGGTGGTCGAGAACCGCGTCGCGCTGCGCGAAGCCCTGTCGCGTTACCGCGCCGAGTTGGAAGCGCTCGAGGCGATGCTGTTCGCGCCGGAAATGCTGCTGGACGCCGCGCTCGAGGGCAAACGCACCCGCGACAGCCTGCCGGTCGTCAAACGCAGCCTGCTGCCCGTGCTGCACGATGTCGTCGTTGCAATTCCCGACAAGCCCGGCGAGTTTGCGAGGGTTGCGGGGTTGTTGGCAGACGCGCAGATCAACATCAAAGATGTCGAAGTGCTGTCCATGCGCGAAGACGGCGGCTCACTGCGCTTGGGATTCGCATTGCTCGAGGAAGCCGTCCAAGCGCGGGTCACGCTCGAGGCAGCGGGGTACGTGGCTCGAGGGCGCGGGTAATGTGGACTCCAATCAACACGACTCACGAAATGAAATGCGCGTAACGAAAAACCAAGCGAACTATTTCTATTCAATACCGTCCTTAAATTGGGGTCGTCTCGAGGTTAACTGCGATGCTCAGGTGCTGCCATGACCGCCATGTAAACGAGTACTTGATGCGCGTCCTCAGCGGAGTTCAGCGGGGTCGCAAATGAAATTCGCAACCGCTCGAGCCTGCCGCCCCCTCGAGCCTCCAAGTCGAATCCGTCGCGGTCGAGGGTCAGCATCGTGGCCAATTGCACCCAAGAAGCTTGGGCGAAGAACCGCGCGTAATCCCGGACGCTGCTCGAGTGATCGGCGTTCATGTGCTCGATCATGCGCGGTGCGACCTGCGCGATTCGCTCGGCTGGGGTCGGTTCGGCTGGGTTTTGAGCTGTGGATTGGTTGGTCGAGTTCATGTCGACTCCGTTGCGATTGACTCGAGGTTTGGGCTTCGCGGCCTGAATCTGGGCGCTTCATGCCACTGAGCCGAACGGTCAGTCACTGAGGCTGACCGCCTGACCTAACCAAGCGCTCCCCCCGAGTTGCTCGAGACAGAAATGCGCTACGTCGGCCCGCGAAATTTTGGCCGGACTGCCCGCACGAAGTTTCCGCGCCGCCTCGTACACCCCCTTCGCGGCGTCGTTCGAGAGGCTTGCAGGTCGGGCGATCACGAACTCGAGTCCGCTGGCTTTGACCGCAGCTTCCTGCGCGAGCTTGTCGGCGAATTCCGCCCGCAAAAACAATGGCACAATGATTTTTTCAAACAAGAATCCAGCCTGACCCGCGCTGTCACCCACGCCGAGCGAAGTGATGACAACCAAGCGTCGCTGCCCGTGCTTTTTCATCGCGGCGACAATGTGTTTCGTGCCCGTCTCGAGCGCTCTGGTTTGATCGCTGGGTTTCCCACCGAGCGCAACGATCACGGCATCGCTGCCGAGAATCACGCGCTCCACCGCGTTCGCATCGAGCGCATCGCCCTGCGAGACGGTCAATTTCGGATCGCTGACTGTGAGCTTGGCTGGGTTGCGGGCCAGAACTTGAACCTCAAATCCGCGCTCGAGGGCTTGCCGCAGAATTTGACGGCCCGTGGCTCCGGTCGCGCCGAACAGCGCCAACCTCATTGCGGGGACTCCGCCGCGAGTGCATTGCGGGTGGCGCTCGGGTTGAGTCCGAGCAAACGAGGCTCGAGCGCCAGTGAGACAGCGGCACGCGGCGCTGTACCCGGCACACAAGCCAAAAAGCTCAGGGTCAGCATGGAAGGCGCAATCGGTTTGAGTAATGTTGTCAGCATGGTAATCTCCGAAGGTTGATTTGAGGGCAGGGTTTATATGTTCATCGTGGGTGTCTGCGCTGGGCTTGCGTTGATGAGGTCGCGGCGCAGACGCACCGGTATCAGACCGTAAGCGGTGAACAATCCGGGTAGATCGCGCAGCAGTGGGATTTGGCTGAGGATCACCAGTGGCAAGGGTGGCTCGAAACTTTCATTGGCATCGAGGACTTTGGTGACGGCGCGTTCCTCGGTCACTTGTTGGCTCTGCACCAACGAAATCAGCCATTCGCGCTTCTTTTGCACCTTCGCCAAATCGCTGGTTTGCAGCGTTCCAGACTTCAAGGGTTCAGTGAGGATATTGGCGGCCGCTATCGCATCCTGAACCGCCAAGTTGATTCCGACGCCGCCAATCGGTGAAATCACATGCGCGGCATCGCCGATCAGCAGTAAGCCGTCTTTGTACCAGCGTTTGACTCGAGCCACCTCGACCGACAGCAGTGTCGCATCGTTCCAATCGTTGAAATCTGCGGCGCGTTCCCCGAGCCAAGGCAGCATTTTCTTGACAAACGCTTGGATTGGGCCGACCCCAGCGGCTTTGGCCTCTTGGTATTTGCCTTTTGGGATGCTGTACCCGACTTGCCACCAAGAATCTCGGTCAATCGTGACCAGCAGGTGTCCTTTGCCGATGTACTGATCTACGTTGTCTTTCGGGTCGCTGGCTTTGCGCGGCAGACTGAACCAGAGAATGTCTTGTCCGAGGGAGAGTTTATGCAATTCAAAACCGCCAAGCTGCCTGACCTTGGAGAAACGACCGTCGCAACCAACGGTCAAATCGGCGCGAAGTTCGTGTGAACCGCCTGAATCTTGGTAGCGCACGCCGCGCACAGATCCAGCTTCTTTGAGCAAACCTTCGACCCGAGCGCCCATGACCAAACGAAAATTGGGCAAGTGTTTGAGTTCATTGGCCAGAAAGCTCAGGAAGCGCACCTGCGGCATGATCGCTAGGTACGGGAACTTCGTTCGCAGCCTCGAGAAATCGGCGACCGTGGTCGTGCCACGAGCCGTGATGAAACGTACTGTTTTGGCTTTTGTGTGCGCCAACTCGAGCAGGCGATCTGCCAGTCCCAAGCTATCGAGCAGCTCGAGGATGGCGGGATGGAGCGTGTCGCCACGGAACTCGCGGTCGAAGTCCTTGGCCGACTCGAGCACGGTGACTTCTAAGCCTTGTCTTGCCAACAGCAAGGCGAGAATCATACCTGCGGGGCCGCCCCCAGCGATGCACACGGTGTTGCTCATAAATACTCCTTTTTTGGCTACCTATTATTAGGTAGGCGATAATGAAATTTTTTTGGAAAAGTATTAGCTGTGTAAACCCCGAATTAAAAAATTAATCAACCGATCTGGCAGTGTTTTGGAATTTTTAGCATGGGGCAGCATTTTGTGAATTTCAGCCAGCACCGCTAGGACGCTCCAAGTGGACAGCTCAACATCGTGCGGGCGAAATTCCTTGCTTTCGACACCAAAGACAATCACGGCTTGGATTGGCGCGTACAGCTTGGAGAGAAAAGATTGCGCTAGGTGCGTCTGGTGTTCCTGCGGCATAAAACGCATCGAATCGTGCAAAACCAACTCTGTAGGGCCCGGGCCACTCGCCATCCACTTTGCGACCTCTCGCAACTGTCCGCTGGCGGTACGGCTCGAGGCAATGGCGTGCTTGAAGCCTTCCTCTTCGCGTTTGAGAATTCGGTGGGCGATCTCGAGCATCAATTCTTCTTTGCCGCCGGGAAAATGGTAGTACAGACTGGCCTTGCGAATCCCGATGCGCTGCGCCACCGCCTCGAGTGAAACACCCAAATAACCATGCTGATGCAAGAGTTGCTCGGTGACCTCGAGCGCTTGCTGACGGGTGTTTTGAATTTGAGTGTTTGACATTACATCCGCACCTACCTAACAGTCGGTAAGCAGAGGATACCCAAATTTCAATGCTTTAAACTTTATTTCGCCTTACAATTTAATTGCTGCCTTGGACGTTCCCATCGCTTTACATTTCTCGTCGCGCTGGATGCTCAATCCGTGAACATCAAGTGCAATTTATTGGTACTCGCATCGTGCGGATTGCGAGCGTGGGCGTAACCAACACAGCATCGAAGGCAGGGAGCGGCAAAAAGTTCAAACCTCGAGACTGCTTGAACGTTAGCTCGAGACCAGTACTGCTCGAGACCAGCACTGCTCCGCGCAAATCTCGAGGAGTAACAACCAAACGTGCGGGTTCAAAGCAGCCTCAAGTTACCGATTTTCCGCAAGTACCTTTCGTCTGAACCAACGTGGCTTCAGCGTTGCTGGTTGCGGATTCGTAGGCTTTCCCAGCTTCCGTCCGTCGCCCAGCCACCGTCCACGCTCAGGGCGTGACCGTTGACGAAGGCGCTTTTTTGCGGGTCGCACAGAAATGCGATGGCCTGCGCGATGTCGTCGGGGCTGGCGAACCGCGCCATTGGCACGCGCCCGTGAATGTCGGCGTCGGTGTACGCGCCGCTGCCCATGTCGGCCGCGTCCATCTCGGTTTTGACCCAGCCGGGGCAGACGGCGTTGACGCGCACGCCGCGACCGCCCCACTCGGCCGCCAGCGTGCGCGTCAGACCGATCAGACCGTGCTTGCTGGCGTTGTACGCGGCGCGATCCGCCACACCGAGCAGACCTGCGACCGATGACACATTGACGATTGCGCCCGATCCGGCTTTGAGCATCGCCCGCCCGAAAATCTGGCTGGTCAGGAATGGGCCGGTCAGGTTGACCTCCAAAACGCGCTGCCACTGCGTCAAGCTGATGTCTTCAGCGGGTTTGATGAAGCTGATGCCCGCGTTGTTGACCAGTGCGTCCACTGATCCGAATATCTCGAGGGTCGCGCCGCACATGCGCTGCACGTCAGCCTCGCTCGAGACATCCCCAAGCACGGCGATGGCTTGTATGCCGTAACCTTGCAGCGTCTCGAGGGTCGCGGTTGGTTGCTTCAAGTCATTCAGCGCGAGGTTATAACCCGCTGCTGCAAGGACTCGAGCGGTCTGAGCGCCGATGCCCTGCGCTGCGCCGGTGATAAAGGCGGTGCGCGGTATCAAGCTGATGTTTCGCTCGAGTGGTCAACTTCTTCAGCACTGCGGCTCTCGGTTCCGTCGGCACTGCGGCTCGAAGCTCCGAAGACATCGACTTGCACGCGCTCACGCGGGCCGGCCGCCGCGCGGGCAATCGTGCGAATCGCTTGGATCACGCGACCTTGACGCCCGATCACGCGCCCTTCCTCGCCGTCACCAACGCGGATGACGTACATGTCAACGGTTTCCTCGACGCTGACCGCATCAGCGTTGTCCACGACTTTGCGGGCAAGGTACTCGATTAGATCTTTGGTCATGAGCAAGAGTCTACAAAATTATTGCCGCATCTGACATTCCCTACAGCGTTTCCCATGTTTGTGGAATCCCTTCCCACAAACATGGCGAGTTGTACGAGTAGAAACAAGCAGCGTTTCCCAAGTGAAGCGGACACACGAGTGCTAGCGAGGGTAGGAGAGGAACTTGGGAAACGCTTTAGACACAAAAAACCCCCGCAAACGCGGGGGGTCTCGAGCGCTGTAAAAAACTACGCAGCGACGGCAGCGACTTTTTTGAACGCACCGGCTTGCTTCAGCAAGCGCCGCGCCGTGTCGGTCGGCTGAGCGCCGACGCTCATCCAGTACTTGGCGCGTTCGATATCAACGCTGAGCCAGTTTTCAGTGGTTTTGCGCGGATCGTAATGCCCGAGATTTTCAAGGTAAGCGCCATCGCGCTTTTGCTTCTGGTCAACGACGACCATGCGGTAATGCGGGTTGTGGGTGTTGCCCAGACGGGTGAGGCGAATTCTGACCATGATTAAGTAGCTCCTGACGCGCAAATCTGACCATCTTGAACAACATACTCGAGGGGGGTCTGGCTCGAGACGATATCGAACCATTTCTTAGCGGTGAGTCCAGCAGCCACGCAGCTCACCGATAGCTTTAGAAGATTAGCACCTCGAGCCGATGAACTCAAGGGGTAGGAAAACGTGCGGTAACGATTCTCGAGGGTTTGCGAGGTCAACGATCTCGAGCAGCGGGCGACAATGCAAGGTTGCCCTTACAAAAACCTCATTCCATACGAGCATTCGCAAGCACTCGGTAGGGGCGCAACATGTTGCGCCCGTGCGACGGTTGAACAACGACGCCCTCGAGACGACTTTGTAATTGCCATCGCTCCAGCAGCGTCAACTCCGCACGGCTCGGAGGGTAGACTGCTGTCTCGTGAGTGTGTACATCGTTGATAAACCCATCGGCATGACAAGTTTTGATGTTGTCGCCAAGGCGCGAAAGATGCTGGGCACGCGCCGCATCGGGCATACGGGCACGCTCGATCCATTGGCGACGGGCGTGCTGGTGCTGACGGTGGACGACAGCACGAAACTGGTGCAATTCTTGGAGACCGACAGTAAAAGCTACCTTGCGTTCGTGTCGTTTGGTGCAAATACGCCGACGCTGGACGCGGAAGGCCCGATTCTCGAGACGATGGCAACAAACCTAACGCTGGATCAAATCAAAGCTGCCCTCGAGCCGTTCAGGGGCGCTCAGATGCAATTGCCGCCGTCTTACAGCGCGATTCACGTGAACGGCGAACGCGCTTACGATCTGGCCCGCAAAGGGCAGGAAGTCATACTGAATCCTCGAGCGGTGACGGTGCAGCGGCTCGAGGCTGGCTCGCTGCTGAGCAGTATGCGCCAATTTGCGCGGCTCGAGTACCGCCTAGCCTCGGATGGCACGGGTGATTGGGTCGCCAGTTCCGACGGGAACGGATTTACGTTCCCTGCGCCACTTGGGGATTTCCAGACCGTGATGCTGAACGTCTCCGTCTCGAGCGGCACGTACATCCGCAGCCTCGCCCGCGATCTGGGCGCGGCCCTCGGCGTGCCCGCGCATCTGGCTGGGCTGGTACGCACCCGCGTCGGCAAGTTCAGACTGAGCGACGCCACGCCGCTCGAGAACTTGGGGACGGCCATTCCGAAGCCCGATCTCGAGGCGCTGTCACTGCCGTTGCTCGAGGTGGACGCAAGCGCGGCGCGGCAGATCCGCGACGGTAAGCGCTACCCGCACGCCCATGTCGGGCGTGCGATGGTCACGTTGGACGGCGCTCTGGTCGCGGCTGTCGAGGGTGACGGCGAGCGGCTGCGCGTGCTCAGGGCGTGGCAGTGAAGACTATGGCTCGAGGAGCTGGTAGGTGCTGAGGCGACGCACGTCGATTCTGAGCGCACCATCGTCTCTGTGTACGTAAATATCGCTGAATTTCGCGTTCCAGACCAGCTCTTCAGCCCCATACGAGGTGCGGGCGGTGATGCGCTGGTACACGATGTCATCCACTGCGTGAATCACCACCAGAAACTCTGGGGTGCTCTGGGTGAGCTGCGCTAAGGTCATGCCCCACAGTGGGCTGTCTGATGTGATTGGATGCACCAGCGTCCACGCGAGTGGCATGAAGACAACGCTGCTGCGCTCCAAGGCAAGCGGGTAATAGTGCCTCGAGCGAACGCCGTTCACGGTTTCAAATTTGGAGAGCGTGATTTGCGCTTGCAGTTCAATAATCTCGTTCTTCATGCCGTTAGTCAGGCGAATCATCAGTCCCTGCCCACCCTGAAACGGCGCGATCAGCGCTTGCTGACTGAACAGCACCCGTGAGCTTGGTTTAGAGAACTTAGCGAACAGCAAACCAGTAATCAGCGCCACCCCCAACACGCCCGTGAAAGCTTGCACCGTGGACAGCCAGTGCGCGGCGATGCTTTGCGGCACGATGTGACCGTAACCAATCGTGGACAGCGTTTCTACGCTGAAGAAAAACGCCCGTTCGAAGACGCTCATCTTGACGCTCGCCATCAGCGAATCCGATCCAAGCAAGACGTACAGACCAGCGAAGATCAAGTTGACCACCAAGAAACCCAGCGCCATCACCGCGAAAAAAACTGGCCACGAGGCGGACAGCATCCAGTAAAACGGACTGAAAGACTCGAGAAAACCCAGTCCCTCGCGCTGCGACCCAAAGCTGCCGTCCTTGTTCAGGAAGCGCCCGCGCCCCACTTCGGCCGCCACGCGCCCAATGCCAAGGTCATCGCGCAGTTTCGTATCGCTCGGCAGTACGGTCTCGAGGTTGGCCGATGGTGCAGTAATTGTCGCAGTGCTATCGCTCATGTCAGTAGCATACAAAACTGCCTGAACCACTTTTTTATAGGCCAGCGTTCCATGGTGTGTCAGACGAGACCACGTTCGCTCTCGCGCTTCACCTGAATCACATAATGTTAGACTTACGTGCAGTAGCGCTCTCGGGCAGCTACTTCTTGGAGGAAATTATGAAGAAATTGTTGATCGTTTTGGTGGCGTTTCTCGGTCTGGCGATGCCAGCGTCCGCGCAGTCCTTCGGCGTCAAACTGATCGGCGTGCAGTACAACACCTTCGATCCCGGTCAAGGTACGGGCTTGCAGGTCACGCTGGGGACGTTGTTTTTCTCGACGGATCTCGAGGTCAATTACCTGTTCGGGCGCATGTCACTGAGTGACGACAAGAAGTTTAGCTTGTACTACGGCGCTGGCGCTCACGTCGGCTTCTTGGGATTGTTTGGCTTTAGCACGCTCGGTTTCGGTGCACACGGTGTGTTCGGATTGGATTACTTGCTTCAACCAAACCTCGCTATTGGATTGGGAATCAACCCCGGCTTGAGCTTTTACACCAATAACGTTGGCATTGCCCCGTACTTCGGCGGCGGTTTGTACGTTCAGTTCAAAATCTAAACTTGCGTCACAGTCAGGAAAGAAGCCCCTTAGCGGGGCTTCTTTTCGTTTTTCAACCCAGCGATTCTCATATCAAACGATAGAATGCACTAACCTGTGAACCCCTTTTCTTGTCAAGCCGTGCAGCCCGGCGATGCGCTCGCGCTGCAACACCTGTACGCCTCGAGTCCAAGGTATTTTCAAACCATTGCCGCACCGATCCCGCTGCTTGAAGATGTGACGAGGGAACTGGAGAGTGCGTCGAGCGACCCGCGCCGCTCCCTCGAGTTTGTCATGGTGAACGGTGAGCGCATCGGGTACTTGGATTTGAAATTCGATTACCCGCAAGCGGGTGACGTGACCGTCAACCTGCTGCTGATTGCGGAATCGCAGCAGCGGCGCGGCATTGGCGCGTTGGTGATGCGCGATTTGGAGCAGCGCTTAGCGGGGCGCGTGCGAAAAATCCTCGCGGGCGTCTTTTTTGAGAACAGCGGCGCGGCCGCGTTCTGGGAGGGGCTGGGCTATCACTTCGCGGTGGATGCCCGCCCAGTGCTGAGCTGGTACGCCAAGGAACTCGGTACGCAGCCGTCCCTCGAGTCACCGCAAACCCCGCAGCTCGAGGCGGTGCGGTGAACCCAGCGCTGTACCTGCGCGGCGACGCACGGGCGGTCGCGCTGGCGCTCGAGGAATGGCTGCTGCCGGACAGCAGCGCAGTCGTACTGCAAAGCGGTGATTGGGTCAGCGTCGCGGCTGAGCAACTGAGCGAGGACTTGGCGGACTTAGCGGAGCTGAGTGAACCGCTGTCGCTCGAGTTTGGTGAGGTCTGGGCGCGCGCCACGCTGTATCACCGTTTTAAAGCCGGTGCATTTGTGGAAACCGTTCACGCTGCCCCATCAGACTTTCCGCTCGAGGACGATCTCGAGACCCTGCCAGCGGGCGCGATTCGCGTGACGCGTGAATCTGAAAAGCCGGGCATGGCTGAGTTTTTTGGGCGCAGCGAAGACGAATAGTCTGCACGAATGCTCGAGACGCCGTGAAGTGACCTGTGTAGTCATCAAAAAATATGCCCTCTTTTCAGAAGGCGAGGCCAAAGCCGAGTTCGTTCAAAACCAACCATAAACGCTGATATCCTCGGTGACAAGCGATACACTGACCTTCGTGACCGAGACGATTGTCATCAAGTACGGCGGCAACGCCATGAAAAGCCTACCCTTGCGCCGCGCTATCGCGCTCGAGATTGCCGACCTGCGCCAGACGCACCGTGTGGTCGTGGTTCACGGCGGCGGGCCGGTGATCGAGCGTGACCTCGAGCGGCTGGGCATTGCCTCAAACTTCCTGCGCGGTCTGCGCGTGACGACACCAGCGGCGCTCGAGGTGATCGAGAAAGCCTTGACGATGCTCTCCAAGGAACTCTCGCAGGACATTGGACAGGCGATTGGTTTGACCGGGCGCGATTGCCAGTTGCTCGAGGCGGAACTTTTAGGTGAAGCTGATTTAGGGCGCGTCGGGCGGGTGCAGCGCGTCAACACAAACTTGCTCGAGGTGCTGCTGACGGCGGGTCTCACGCCCGTGATCGGCTGCATCGCTGTGGACGGAAACGGCGAGCCGCTCAACGTTAACGCGGACTGGGCGGCGGGCGCGGTCGCTGGGGCGCTGGGCTGCCCTGTAATCTTCCTGACCGATGTCGCGGGCGTGATGCGCGACCACCGCGACCCCAGCAGCACTGAACCTCGGCTCAGCGCGACGCAGGCACATGATTGGATTCGGGACGGCATCATCTCCGGCGGCATGATCCCGAAGGTCGAGGCGGCTTTGCAGGCCCTCGAGCGCGGCGCACTCAGCGCGACAATTGCCAGCGGCATGACAGCGGGTGTGCTACAAGCCGCGCTGAATGGCTCGAGTGGCACGGTGATCGCTCGAGCCTAATCTCAAGTCACCCGTGCGGCACGAGGTCGTCTCGAGTATCAATCGAAGGCGCAATCCAGATGATGTGAGCCGCGCACTTGACGCAGTGGCGAGCAGGTGATACATTCACTGCCGCTCCAAAAGGGCGTGCGTACCGCAGGGTGGAGCAGTCTGGTAGCTCGTCGGGCTCATAACCCGAAGGTCATAGGTTCAAATCCTGTCCCTGCAACCAATAATAACCCCGTCTTTGACGGGGTTTTCTTGTGTCTGGTGAATTCGTAAATCTCGAGTTGTCAGCCAGTGGCGGAACAAAGGCGGAACGTCACATTCTCGGCAATGGCTCGGGAATACTCTTCAACATCTTTACTCGTCGGTTCTCGAGCGGCTGGCAGGCATGACAATCTGCGGTTCTTGCAATTCGCACGACTGCCCCCTCGCCTCCAAGCTGGCTTTCAGCGCCGTCATGCTGCTGACCTCGCCGTGCACCAATCTGATCTGTCCGCGCACGTCCTTGCTCCACTCGAGCAGCTCCGTGCGGTCAGCGTGAGCGCTGAAACCGCCGACGGTGTAAACCTTGCCGCGCACGGCGATGTCGTCACCCATAATGCGGACGCTGCTCGCGCCGTCGATCAGCCGACGCCCCAGTCCGCCCTCGGGTTGATAACCGACGATCACGACGCTGGTCGATGGGCGGGCGAGGTTGTTCCGCAGGTGATGCAATATTCGTCCACCGGTCATCATGCCTGCTCCAGCGATGATGACGCACGCGCCTTTGAGGGTGTTCAAGGCTTTAGATTCATCGGTCGAGCGCGTGTAACGCAGTTGACGCGGCTCGAAGGGGTCGCGGTTGGCGGTGTAGTACCGCTGGACTTCCGGCTCGAATTCGTCCCTCGCAGCCGCGTAAACGCCTTCGATTTTTGATGCCAGCGGGCTGTCCACGTACACGGGCAGGCTGGGAATGATGCCCGCGTCTTCCATGCGGGCGATGTGATAGAGAAGATCCTGCGTGCGCTCCAAGGCGAAACTGGGAATCAAAATCTTGCCACCGTTCTCAGCAGCCGTTTTTAGGATGTCCGCGAATTCCTCGAGCGTCTGCTCAAACGGTTTGTGATCGCGGTCGCCGTAAGTGCTTTCCATCAGCACCAGATCGGCGTCGCCGCACGGCGTTGGGTCGGGCAGGATGTCCTTGCGGGCGTTGCCCAAGTCCCCGCTGAAGACCATGCGCTCACCCGCTGCCTCGAGCGCATAGCTGACGCTGCCGGGGATGTGACCCGCGACTTGCGCGGTGACGCGCACGCCACCGATCTCGAGCGGGTCACGGACGGAGAGCAGTTCAAAGCGCTCGAGCAGCTTGGCGACATCCTCCTCGTTGTAGAGCGGCGCGACTGCTTCGCGCCCCTTGCGTTTATTGCGCTCGAAATCCTCGCGTTGCAGCTTCGCGCCGTCCAATAAAAGCGGCTCGACGATCCCCCTCGTGCTGGCAGTCGCGTAGATGGGGCCTGTGAAACCATCCTTGACGAGTTTCGGTAAGCGCCCCGCGTGATCCAAGTGCGCGTGCGACAGCAGCAGCGCGTCCACGCTGGAGGCTTCAAAGCCCCACGGCTTGGCGTTCAGATCTTCCAAGCCTCGAGAGCCTTGAAACAGCCCGCAATCCAAGAGAATACGTTGCCCGGCGATCTCGACGAGGTGACACGAACCCGTGACCGTGCGAGCCGCACCGTATGACGTGACGTTGAGTTTCATGAACAAAGCATACTCTCGTAGCCACTGCAAACCCTTGCGCTCGAACCTTCACCCGGCTCGAGGCTTCGATCGCCTCTCAGATTCAGAATTATCGCGCAGCTCGAGACTGGTCACGCTTCTAGCGTGAGGCTGCGCGGTTGTAGGGGCGCAACATGTTGTCTCGAGGCGCAAATCACGCACCTTCGGGCTGGGTCGCTGCGCCCCTACGGTTGGGCGCTCAATCACCCAATGAATTTATAGGCTCGAACCACTGCAAACCCTGCTCTGCTCGAGCTACTGCGAGCGTCGCAGTTTCACGGCTCGCATCGTCCCCTCGAGCGCGTCGATCAGCGTCAATACACCGCGTTTGACGGGCAGCCCGACGAGCAATTTGAGTGCCGCCCCCGCCATCTGGCTACCGACCTGCCCCAAGAGCGGCGCGAACACACCGACTGTATCGCAGTTGTCGTCGCTGACTGGATCAGGGAAGGCATCGCGCAGGCTCAGCGTGTGGTCGAACACGGCCGTCATCCCAGTGAAGCCCTCGGCTGCGCCCCAGACCCATGTCTGCTCGAGCGCCGCGCAGGTGTCGCTCACTAAGTAGCGCGTGCTGGCGTTGTCGCTCGAGTCAATCACGAGGTCAACGCCACTCAGCAGTTCCTCGGCGTTGCTTTCCTCAAAACGCCTTGCGCCCTCGAGCGTCACGAGTGGGTTGAGCGCGTGCAAGCGTCGCAGGGCCAGCTCACGTTTGGGCTGCCCGACTTGCGTGGAATCGAAGAGAAACTGGCGTTGCAGGTTGCTGACATCCAGCGTGTCATCCTCGCTAACAACGATGCGCCCGACGCCGCTCGAGGCGAGGTAGCTCAGCACGGGTGCGCCCAGCCCGCCCGCGCCGATCACCAGCACGCTTGAGGCAGCGAGACGCTGCTGTCCAGCCAAGGCGATTTCGGGCAGGATGATCTGCCGACTGTAGCGCCGCAGGGCTTCGCGGTTCATGAGTTCAGTTTACGTCGCTTCAGTTTAGGTCACTCGGGCAATCCGCAACTTTTTCGGCGCTCAGCGCGTAACATACGGTCATTATGGATCGCTTGATTCTGCTCGAGATCGTCGTGTTCATCGCCGCTTTCGCGGTGTCGTACCTGCTTAGGAAGCTGCTCGGGCGCAGCATTCGCGGGCTTAGCGTGATCGGTTGGGGCGTGCTGTTCGGGTTGATCGGCGCGTTGGCGGGCAGTTACGCGGTGGAGAACTTACTGGAGGGCACGCGCTTTTTATGGACGGACGGCAATTTGTGGGGGGCGCTGGCGATTGCGTTCAGGTTCTTCGCGCTGACCGCCGTGATCGGTGGGGTGATCGGGGCGCTGATCGCGTCCTTGCCGAGCGGTAAGGGACGAAACGCCCCGCCGCCCGCGACAAAATGAGGCGATGAAGGCTGCTCTCGAGTGATCGCGTGAATTTCAGTGAATTTCTATCAGCGCCAGAGTCGCTGTATCAGCGCATTGGCGCAGCCAAATTGCGCGAGATCGTGCAGGCGTTTTACCCGCTGGTAAAAGCCGAACCGCTGATCGCCGATTTATTCCCGGATAACCTCTCCGAGACGATGAACAAGCAAGAAGCCTTTCTGACGGGCTTCTTGGGCGGCCCGCCGCTGTATCACCAGACGTACGGCAATCCGATGCTGCGTTACCGCCACCGCGAGTTTGCGATCACGCCGAGCCGCGCTAGGGCGTGGTTCGCGTGTTTCAGCGATGCTGTGCACAGCGTCGCGCTGGGGGAAGCGGTCAAATCGGAGCTGCTTGAGGCGGTGGCCCGCACAGCAGCGGCGATGGTCAACACGCCGGAAGGTTAATTCAAGGCTTGTATCGCGGGTCACAACAAACTTGAGCGTGGTGTTGTTAGATATAGCCCGAGTTGATTTGCGCTCGAGGAGGCAAGCATGGATTTCAAAGATGTCATTGAGCAGATGAAAATTGAGCACGCCCAGAACCTCAAAGCCATGCCTTTGCCACCCGGAGCCGAGGAATACCTGCGTGCTAAAATCGCGCTCGGTGACGCTGATACGGTGACATTCATGGTGAAATTGGCGTGGGTTTTTGGCGCTCAAGCTGGGCAGGCGGCCGTGATGCAAGCGCAGCAAACCCAAGCGCAACCACCACAGAAACGCCGCATCGAAGCCTGAGCAGTTTCGCAAACTCGAGCAGCAGCAGACCCCTTTTTCGTGTAGGTTCGCATCACGACTCGGCCATTCTCGAGTCGCGCCTTGGCAGCTCGAGACTCGGCGTGGGCCTGCGCGGTGGTGGGGGCAAGTCCTTAGGGCGGTTTGCAAATACGTTGTCGCACTTCTTGACCCTGAAAGCAGCACCTGACGGGCTTGGGTCGCTTCGTGCTCTCACTCCATTGCAAACCGCTGAGTTGTTTCCACTCGGTTTCCTCGAAAATGGTTGACATAAACCCCGTCAACCATTTTGAAATTTGCCGTAGGCTCGAGCGATCAGCCAACCCTGCGCTTCACGGCGCGATGGGTAAGCGCACGGTGACGGTCGTTCCAACTCCGACGGTGCTCTCTATTCTGATCTCGCCGCCGTGCTGTGCGACGATCCACTGCGCGATCGGCAATCCCAGCCCAGTGCCGCCCGGATCAGACCCCCGAGCGCGTCCTTTGTCGGCGCGGTAGAAGCGTTCAAAGACGTGCGGCAGGTCTTCTGATGCGATGCCGACGCCAGAATCGGTGACGGTCAGGGTCGACCATTCGGGGTTGCATTTCAGGGACACGCGCACGAACCCGCCGGGCGGCGTGTACTTGAGGGCGTTTTCAAAGAGGATCAGCACGAGTTGCTTGAGGCGGTCACGATCGCCTTCGATCACGCAGTGCGTGAACTCCGCTAGCTCGAGGCGGTGCTGGCCAGCCAGATGATCGGCTTGGCGCAGCGATTCACTCAAAAGTTCGTCGAAATGCAGTGGTGTGCGGCGCAGCGCCTCGCCAGAGTCGCCGCGTGCGAGCGCCAGCATGTCCGTGACCAGACGCCCGAGCCGGGAGGCTTCGAGGTAGGCGTCGTTGACGGCTGCGCGGCGCTCAGTCAGTTCCATGTTCTCATAGCGTCGTAGTAAGCCCAGATTGCCTTGGATCGAGGTCAGCGGGGCGCGGAGTTCATGGGCGGCGTCACCGACGAAGCGTTTCTGGGCTTCGTTGACGCCCCGCAGGGCAGCTTCGGCGCGTTTGATCTGGGTGACATCGACGTTCGTGCCGGTGACTGAGACGTTCTTCCCGCGAGAATCGCGCACCACGCGCCCTCTGGCCAGCACGTAATGCACGGTTTCGTCTGGCCAGACGACCCTGAACTCGAGATCCAGATCCTCGCCGGTCAGTGCGGCATCGAGCGCGGTTTCGACCGCCTTGCGATCCTCAGCGTGAATATGTGGCAACAGCTCGCTCAGGGTCAAGCGGTGCGTGCCGGGCGGATAGCCGTAAATGCGGTCGCTGTGACCACCCCAGATCACCTCGCCCGTCTCGAGCTGCCAGTCCCACGTGCCCGTACCTGCACTGTCCAATGCCAGCTCTAAACGCTGTTGGCTGTCGAGCAGCGCTGCCTGCGCGATGCGGCGCTCGTTGATGTCTTGGGTCACGCCGCTGATGCCAAGCTGCGGCGATTCGCGCACCACGCCGTACTCCTCGATCCAGATGTACTCGTTGCGCTCGGTGTGCCACAAACGCAGCACTGAGCGGTAAGGCTGGCGGGCTTCAATCGCGTTTTCCACCGTCGCTTGATGCTGCGCCAGATCGTCGGGGTGAACGTGGGCCAGACCGGCGTTGGCGATGTAGGCCAGCCCCGCGCCACTGCCCAGCACCTCGACGGCGTTGGATGACATTGACAAGCGATCCGCTTGGATTTCCCATTCCCACGCCACCAGCCTAGCCGCTTCTAAAGCCATCGAGGTTTTCACTTCCAAATTGGCGTTGCTGGTTTCCAACCGCGCAATCAAATCAGCCCGCTCGAGCGCTAAACCCAAGGTTCCAGCAGCCGCTTCCAGCAGGCTTTGTTCGGTCTCGAGCCATTCACCGTGATGAACCGACCTCACAACGAGCAGCACCGCGATTGGTTTAGTTGCAGCGTCTGGCACGGGTTTAACAGCGCTCAGGCGGTCGTCTACCGTCTCACGGAGTGTCTGAAACCAAGTGCCTCCTTCGGAAAGGGATCCCAGCACCTGTTGCTCGAGTTGCGGGGTCAGTGTGACCGCGCCGCTGCCGGTCGACCAGCGCGACTCGAGGGCTTGACTGGGTTTGTGCCACAGGCTCATGCCGGTCAGTGACAAGGTATCGCTGATTCGATTCGAGGTCTGTGTGAACATCTCCAGCGGTGAGCGAGCAGCTTGCAGCGATTTGCCGAGCGCGGAAAGCAGCTCGGCGCGTTCGCGCTCGGCCCTCAGCTCGCGGTTCAAGCGCACGCGCTCCACCGCGTAGCGCAGCGCCCGCCGGATGTCCATGCCGCTGGCTTTTCCTTTGACGAGGTAATCCTGCGCTCCGGCCTGCACGGCCGCCAGTGCGGTCGCCTCGTCGCCCTGCCCGGTCATCACCACGATCGGCAAGCCCAGACCCTGCGTGCGCCGCACCGTCTCCAAGCCCTGTGCGTCCGGCAGCGACAAATCAACCAGCAGCGCATCGAATGTGGAGCGCTCGAGCCGCTCATTGGCGGCCGCCAGCGAAGTCACGTTCTCGAGCTGAATGCCGGTATCGACTTCCTCAAGGTAAGTCTGTACCAGCAGCGCGTCGCCGGGGTTGTCTTCGATCAGTAGGATTCTCACAGGGTTGACCTTTCAAAGTTGGTTCAGGCGGGTTTGGCGGGCAAGCGCACGATGGTCAACCAAAAGCTTTCCAAGGAGCGCACGACTTGCATAAACTCGTTGAAATCCACAGGTTTGCTGATGTAGCAATTCGCATACGCGTGGTAACTGTGGGCGATGTCCTGCTCGTCGCGGGAAGTCGTGAGTACGACAATCGGAATCGAGCGCAGTTGCGGATCGGCTTTGAGTTCCACCAAGACCTCGAGACCGCTTTTGCGCGGTAAGTTCAAGTCCAGCAGCACGATATCGGGGCGCACGGCGCTCGAGTACGCCCCTTGTCGCCGCAGGTACTCCAGCGCTTCGACACCGTCTCTGGCGACGTTGATATGATGAGGAATGTTGCCGTCGATGAACGCTTCGCGGGTCAGTTCGATATCGCCGGGGTTATCTTCGACCAGCAAAATTTCAATGGTGCGAACGTCGTTCATGGGTGGGCCGCCTTGGTTGCGCTGAGATGAACCGGGTGAAGACTGGCTGGGGTCGCCACTGCCTGCAACGTGAAGTGAAAGGCTGTTCCCTCGCCGAGCGTACTCTCGAGCCAGATTTTGCCACCGTGCCGCTCCACGAGCCGCTGACAGATCGCCAAGCCAATGCCGCTGCCCGCAAATGATTCGCGGGTGTTGAGGCGCTGGAAGATCACGAAGATGCGCTCAAAATACTCTGCGTTGATGCCAATGCCGTTGTCGCGCACGGTGAAGCGCCACATCGCTGTTTCTGGGGAATCACCATCAGGCGCGGCGCTGATTGTCACGCGGTGCGCCACGCCCTCGCGCCTGAATTTCAGTGCGTTGCCGATCAGGTTCTGAAAAATCTGGCTGAGTTGCACGCGATCGGCCAGCACCTCTGGTAGCTCAGTCACCGTGACGCTCGAGCCGCCGTCTTGGATGGTCAGCTCGAAGCTGCGGAGCACGTCGCTCACGACATCGGTCGCGCTGATCGCTACGAGCGGCGCTTGGCGCGTTCCAGCGCGGGAGTATTTCAGCAGGTCTTGAATCAGGGCCTGCATGCGGTTCGCGCCATCGGTCGCGTAATGGATGTACGTATCGGCGCGTTCATCTAACTTGCCCGCGTAACGCTTACCCAATAATTGCGTGTACGACGAGACCATCCGCAGCGGCTCTTGCAGGTCGTGCGAGGCGACGTAAGCGAATTGCTCGAGGTCGCGGTTGGAGCGCTGCAACTCGGTCGTGCGGGTGGAAAGCGTTTCAGCCGTTTGATTGAAGGTTGCACTGAGCTTGCCCATCTCATCAAAGGATTTGACTGGCAAACGAATCGAGCCGTCGCCATCGGCCAGCACCTGCGCGGCCCGCTCGAGCTGACGGATCGGATCGAGGATCAAGCGCCGCAAGGCCAAACGCAGCGCGAGGGCCCCGACCGCAATCAGCGCGAAAACCGCCCACGGCAGCGACGCCAACCAACCGATGCCGCCCGTGATCTCTTGGCGGGTCGCCGTAAACCCTTGGAGCGCCGAGGCGTTCAGCGACTCAAAATTGACGCGCAGCTCGTCGAAGCGCTCTTTACCGCGCTCGAGCAGCACTTGTTGCAAATCGCTCGGCAGTGATTGCCCACTTTTCACCGTCTCGAGGTTGGCGGCAACCCACGCCTGATAAGCGACCACCGCCCGCTCGAGGGTTGCAACTGGCTGTGGAAACGTTTTCAGAGCCTTCAAACGTTCCAGTGCCTTGCTCGAATCGCGCAAACCCAAGCGGTACGGCTCTAAAAAACGGTTGTTTCCCGACAACGCGTAGCCGCGATACCCAGTTTCAATGTTCAACAACGCGATTTTTAACTCGTAGACCGCGAAGACCGTGTTGCGGTATTGCGCGGCCACATCGGTTTTCAAACGGACGTTGGTGGCGATCCCGCCAAGCGAGGCGGTGATCAGCACCAGCGGCAGCAGCACCGTGCCAATCGCTAAATCCAGCTTACGCGATAGCTCTAGGCTCAGCCACCAATGCTGTATGGAACGCGGCAATGGCTGTGAAGCGTTGAGGACTCGAGTGGCATCAGCGGACATGAATACGAACACTCCTTGCCATTCGTCGGCGCTCTCCCTAGGGCCGACTTTAGTTACCGCGACGCCACTGACGCACTCCAAGCGATCTCGAGCGACAGTTTCTCTAAAGAAACTGAAGCCAAGCTGAGGAAATACGATTTTTTTAGCAAACAGATGAAGCAGCCAAAAAGCCCTCCCGCAACGAATCGTTCAGTTCCAACCTCGAGTCTGACGAATCCAACGTTTGCGTTGACCGCTCGGCTGGGAGTGTTACTCAACATCTTGCGCTGCGGTGTTCCCCAAGCGGAGCACAAGCGGCCCTCAGCGCCTCTTCAGCCTCGAGTTTCAGGCTGCTAGCACCACCAAGGAGTGACAATGAGTGACCAAACCGCAGAACTTGATGCACCTAAAGACGTGAAAATCGGCGATTTGCCGCGCCCTGAGCGCGAGGCGCTGCTGGACGCCGAGCGCCGCGACGAGATGAACGAGCACACCAGCATCCGCGTCGACGGTCAGAAACTACCGACCCCAGATGCAGCCGACATCGCCATGCAGAGCGGCGTCCAAGCCGTGCGGGAACGCGACGACTTAAAACCCGATGTCACGCCGACTGCCGCAGCGGACATGGGCGCGACCGAAGAACAGGTCAACCGCGCAGCCGTGCCACCGCCGCCAGAAGGCGAAACCGCAGCGATGCGTAAAGAGGACACGGGCGGCTGAACCGTCAGCCCAAACCGCTGGTTCTTGCAGTGAGCCGCAACTGCGCGAGCCACAAGCCAGAATTTTTTTGTACACTCTGACCCGTGACCCTCGAGCAAGGCGTGAAGCGGCAACTCGAGGCGCTGGCTGGGAGTAAACCTCGCCTCGAGTTGCACAACGTCCTGATCGCCGTTTCGGGCGGGGCTGACTCCGTGGCGCTGCTGCATCTGCTGCGCGGGCAAGTTGACATCGCCATCGCGCACCTCGATCACGGTCTGCGCGAATCCTCGAGTACCGACGCCGAGTTCGTGGCTGACCTCGCCTATAGCTTAAAGCTGCCCTACGCGACCGAGCGCGTGGATGTACAGCAGATTGCCTTTCAGCGCCGCTGGAGCGTGGAGGACGCGGCGCGGCGCGTGCGCTACGGCTTTTTGACGCGCAGCGCCAAGCGTTTGGGCTGCGACGCAATTTTGACGGCCCACACACTCAACGACAACAGTGAAACCGTGCTGCTGCAACTGCTGCGCGGCACTGCTCGGGCGACGGGCATCACGGCGCGGCGCGATCGCGTCTTGCGCCCATTGTTGGGCGTCACCAAGCCAGAGCTGGTGGCGTACCTGAGCGAGCGTGGCTTGACGTGGCGCGAGGACATCAGCAACAGCGATCAGCGCTTCACGCGCAACTGGCTGCGGCACAGCGTGTTGCCGCTTTTGGAGACGCGCTTTCCGGGCGCGGCGCTGGCCCTGAGTCGCCACGCGCAGATCGCCAGCACCGAGGACGCGCTGCTCGAGGACTGGGCGAGCCGCGTGCCAGATGGTTTTGACTGGCACTTGGAGGGTGAAGCGATTCAGCGGCGCTTGATTCGACGCAGCTTGGAAGCGGCCGGTGTCCGCGTGGACTTCGCGCATCTCGAGGCCCTCAGAGCAGCCTTGAATAGCACGCGCAGCACGCGGGTTTCGCTGTCAGGTGGCGCGACCGGCTTGGTCAGGGCAGGGCAGCTCAAAATCTTCAACCCAACCCAGCCCGCGAAACCGCTCGAGCCGCCCTCTGAACTGCTCGAGCGCTTCCCGAATGCGGCTTTGCGAACCCGCGCTGCGGGCGACACGATTGAACTGACTGGCGGTACGAAGAAACTCTCCGCCGCGCTGATCGACCGCAAAGTCCCGCGTGAATGGCGCGATACCCTGCGCGTACTGGCCGTGGACAGCGAAATTCTGTGGGTCGGTCTCGAGCCGCCCATGCTCAGCGTGCGCGTCGGCAGCCCCACCGATCCAGAGGTCAGTGCGATGCTTGAAGCGCTGCAACTCGCGCAAAGCGCCTTCGACGCGGGCGAAGTTCCCGTCGGCGCGGTCGTGCTGCGTGGCACACAAATCCTCAGTCGCGGACGCAACCGCTCAAAAGCCAGTGGCGACATGACGCAGCACGCTGAACTCGAGGCGATCAGGGATGCGGCCGCGCAGTTGGGCACGCCTTACCTGACGGATTGCACGCTGGTCGTGACCTTGGAGCCGTGCCTGATGTGCTTGGGCGCAGCGCTCGAGGCCCGAGTTGCGCGAATCGTTTACGCCGCGCCCAACCCCAAGAACGGCGCTCTGGGCGGCGTGATCGATGCCACACGAGGCACTTGGATTCACCATCTGACTGTGCGGCGCGGATTGCTCGAGCAACAATCCAGCGCCCTGCTATCGCGGTTTTTTGCCCTGCTGCGCTGAGCTTTGAAACTCGTTCGAGCCGCGAGCGCCCGTGGTGCTGGCAGGCTGGCTGACGGATCTGCGCTGAGATTTTAAAAGACGCCAAAGCCTTCCAATACGAGTTGGGAGCGCTGTCATTAAAATACGCGGGGCGCAACGCGTTACATCGCCCGCATGGCCATTGCACCAATGGCGAACGGCGACGAAATCCCGCCCGCGTGGTGAACAGCATCTCGAGCGGGCCGGTAGGCGCAAATTTCAGTTGCCGATTGACCTAGGGCGTTTTGCACAAAGGTTGTCCACAGATCGCCCAGAAGCAATCTGCTCCCAACGTGTGCAAAACGCCCTTCTTTGCTACTCGTATCACTCGAAAACGGTTGACAAAAGCGGTCAACCATTTTGCAACTTGACCTAGAAGACAAACGCTTCACACCAAAGCCAAAGAACTACCGACGTTTGTTAGCCACAGCGTTGAGGCTGATCCACAAAAAGCCGCTGACAGCCACGGGCAGCAGCCACCACGCGGGCAGCCCCACGGCGCTCAGCAGCGCCGTGCCGATCAAACCCAGCGCGACGGCCGCCGCAACGCGCCAGTCGTCACCGATGATGAAGTCGTACCAAAACAGCGCGAAGTTTTTAAGAAAGCTCACGCGGCGCTCCGATTCGCCTCGAGCTGCTTGCGCTTGCGTTGCTTGAGCAGCGCGACCAAAGCGTAAGACAGTGCGCCGTAAACCGCGAGAATCCCGAGGATCGAGAGGTCAGCGCCGGGCCAACTCGCGCCCGCACCCTCGGCCGCCCAGAACGTACCGAACGCCGAAAGCATCAGCCCGACCGCGAATTTCAATGTGTTCTCCGGCACGCGGCTGAGCGGTTTATGCACCAACACGCCGACGATCAACACCAGCACCAGCGCCGCCAACGCCCCAGCCGCCGCCAGTGGCACGGCGCGAGCCGTCGCGCCGAAGGTCACGACGATGAACGCGACCTCGAGACCTTCCAAGAACACGCCTTTGAAGCACAAGGTGAAGGCGTACCAATCTAAGCCCGCCCGGATTTGCTGACCTTGCGTTCGGGCCTCAGCCTGCTCTTTTTGAAAGATCGCGTCCTCGTCGTGCAGAGCTTTATAGCCGCTCGAGCGCAAAATCGCTTTGCGCCACCACTGAATGCCGAAGATCAGCAGTAAGCCACCGACCACCAACCGCAGCGTGTCAATCGGCACTTGGTTGAGTGCCGGGCCGAAAATCACGATGATGACCGTCAGCGCGATCAGCGCTGCCCCAACTCCGATCAGGCTCGAGCGCCAACCTCGGGTCGTGCCGGCCGCCAAGACGATCGTCAGTGCCTCGACCATCTCGACGGCTGAGGCCAGAAACGATGCCAGCACCACAAACCAACCGCTTAATTCCATAGGCGTACCTCGTCGCTTTCCAAGTTTACTCGAGTCTGGCGTGACGGCCGTTGCTCGAGTCGAAGACGTGCATTGCCCCGCGTTGCACGGCGATCCAGACGTGCTGCTGCGGCTGTAAGCGCTGGCTGTGCCACGCCAGCACGCGCCCGCCACCCGCCGCTAGCCAACACTGGTAGCGCCCGCCGATGTACGCCGCGTGTTCGACTGTCGCCTCGAGCGCATCGGGGACAGGTTGTTCGCTAATCGTTAAATCTTCGGGGCGCAGGTAGACTTCGAGATCGCTGCCCAGTGCCTCTAAACTGACTTGCCCCTCGAGCCGACGGGCGGGAATCGGGCCCATCGCGCCGGTGAAGCGGGCCACGAACGCCGTGCTGGGCGCTTCGTAAATCGTTTCCGGGGCAGCGAATTGCAGTAAGCACCCTGCGCTCATCACACCGAGCTGATCGGCTAAAAAAAACGCCTCGGACTGATCGTGCGTGATGTAGACGCTGGTGATGCCGTACTCGCGGGTCAGGCGGGCGATCTCGAGCCGCAACTCCTCGCGCAATTGCGCGTCCAAATTGCTCAACGGCTCGTCGAACAGCAGCACCTGCGGGCGGCCAGCCAATGCGCGGGCCAGCGCCACGCGCTGCTGTTGACCGCCCGAGAGTTCATACGGGAAGCGGGCGGCGTGGTCGTGCAAGCCGACCGACTCGAGCGTCTGCACGGCGCGGGCTTTCCAGTCGGATACGCGGCGCTCGCGCAGCGGCAGACCGACGTTTTCCAAGGCTGACAGGTGCGGCCACAGCGCGTACTCCTGAAAAACCATTCCCAGACCGCGAGCCTCACTCGGCAACCGCAATTTCTTGGCCGCATCCTCGAGCAAGGTCTCACCGAGCCAGATTTGCCCGGCGTCCAATGGCTCGAGACCGGCGATTGAGCGCAGCAAAGTGGTTTTGCCCGAGCCGCTAGGCCCGAGCAGCACGACAAACTCGCCGGGCGCTGCCTCGAGCGACACATCCGCCAGCGCCTGCACCGCCCCGAAACGCTTCTGGGCCCCGACGATCCGCAGTCCCGCGCTCACGCTGAGGGCTGCTGACTCGAGGGCGTGGTTGTGGTCGCAGGTGCTGCACCGTGACTCGAGGCCGCACCGTGACTCGAGTTGCCCTGATGTGAGACCGCGCCGCGCCGCCACGCCAGCGGCGTCAACCTTGCAAACACCACCCGCGCCGCCCAGACCGCCAGCAGCACCAGCGCCACCGCCTCGATCTCGAGGGCCGCGCCGAGGCTGTACTCGAAGTTATTGACGTACCCGACCAGCGCGACTGGCAGCGGCGGCTGACCGGGCGGATACAGCAGCTCACTCATCGGCAATTCAAACATCACGTGCGTGCTTGAGAGCAACCACGCGCTGAACAGTGGCACACTCAGCAGCGGCGCGGTGATGCAACGCAGCACGCTGGCGCTAGCCAAACCATGAACTCGAGCCGACTCCGACAAGCTGCGGTGCAGTTGCGTGACCGGCCCCAGCAATAAGCGACTGGTGGCGGGCATTCCACCGGCCGCGTAGCCCGCGCACAGCAGCAGCGACGTGCCGTAAAGCGGCGCGAAGGGCTGGTTGAACGCAAAAATATAACCGGCTGCCAGCACCAGACCCGGCAGCGCCATCGCGCCCAACAGCGCCAAATCCAGCCCCCTCGCCAGCGGTGTCGGTCTGGACAAGATACCCGCCAGCGCCAAGCCGAGCGCCACACTGACGGTTGCGGCGATCAGCGCCAGCAAGGCCGAGTAACCGAACGGCCCGAGCAGCCCGACGTGGGCGGCCTGTATAAAATGCTCGACCGTCAGGTTCGACCACGCCAAACCGTCGGACAGTTTCAACGTGAACGCGCTCGAGACCGTGCCGAGCGCCGGAATCGCCAGTGCCACGAGCGCCATTGCCACCAGTCCGACCCTCGAGCCGATCAGCCCGGATGGCGTCAGCGTCACGCGTCTGGCGGGTCTCGAGCGCCCGGTCAGCGCGGCGTAAGCGCGGGCTTTGCGGGCGACGCGAGCCTGAAACCACAGCGCCAGACCGGACAGCAGCAACAGCAACCAGCTCGAGGCGGCCGCCAGCCCGAAATCCAACGGGTTGGAGTACAGGGCGCGGTAGATGTTAAAGGTCGCCACGGGGAAATTGGCGTTCGCGGCGAGGGTGCTGGCCACGCCGAAATCGCCCAGTCCTTCGGCGAATGAAACCGCGAAGGCCGCCGCCATCGCGGGCAGCAGCAGCCCAACGATCAGGCGCGTGCTGCGACCACTTCGCACGCCGTGCACCCGCGCCGCCTCCTCGAGTTCGCCGCCGATACCCGCCCAGCCCGGCGCGATCGCCAAATACGCGAACGGCACGTGCTTCAAGGTCAACACCAGCGTCACGCCGAACGGCCCCAGTATCAGGTCGCTCAGGGCTTGCGAGTACCAGCCAATGCCGCTCAGCACGCCGCCGCGCTGCACCAGCGTCAACCAACCGACCGAAATCAAATACGACGGCGCGAGCAGCAGCACCCACATCAAGGCGTCAATCGCCCTCGCCTCGCGCAGTGTCGTGCGTTGCGTCAGGTACGACAGCCACAGTCCGAGCAGCGACGCGCAGACGCCAGACGCCACTGACACCAGCAATGAGTTCCGCAGACTCTCGAGTGCGATGCCACTCAAGGCCCGCCCGAACGACGCGACCCCGCCGCCGAGCTGCCCGAACAATCCCGGGATCAGCGCCAGCAGCAAGAAACTCACCAGCGGAAACACCAACAGCACCGCAATGCAAATCAGCACCACACCGACGCCCGCTCGAGCCGCGATTGACGAGAGTACCCGCGTCAAGACTGACGGGGTACTCGAGGGGAAGGACTTCGCGGTGAGGATACTCACTGCTGCTTAACGGGCGATGGTGTTGGCGAACCACGTGTTGATCGCCGCTTCGCGCGGCCCCCAGAAGTTCGGGTCAACGCTTTGGTACTTGATTTTCTCGAGCGGCGTGGCCAGTGCATTCGCGCTGACGCCCTCGATGATCGGGTAGTAATAGCCGTCGCTGTCGCCGGAACCCAGCGCGACTTTTTGACCTTCGACCGACAGGAAGTATTCAATGAACTTCTTGGCGGACTCCTGCGCTTCGGGCGTGCCCTTGGCACTGATGCCGAAGTCCGAGGGCAGCAAGCTGACGCCTTTGGGGAAGACGACGCGCACGGCTTCCTTGGCGACCAGTCCCGCCACGCCACGGGTACTTTGCGTCGCGGCCACCGCGATGGCTCCAGCGTAGAGCTGCTTGACGAGCGGGCCGCCGGTGTCAAACGTCTTCAGGCCGTTGGCTTTGAGGCTGGTCAGCAGTGCTTTGCCCGCTGATTCACTGCCCAAGGACTGCATCAGACCAGCCACCAGCGGGTAGGTCGGTCCGGACACGGCTGGGTTGGGCATCCCCACCAGACCCTTCCATTCGGGTTTCAGCAAATCCTGCCAGCTCGTTGGGGTTTTGTCCTCGGGAACTAATTTGGTGTTGACCAAGAACACGCCCGCCAGCGTCACGCCGCCGGGGATGTAGGCCTTGTCGCTCGGGCGCACCTTTTTGGAAAGCGCGTTCCATTTGACGTTCGGTTCCCAGCCTTTGAGGAGCATCCCCTGATTGGCGAGGTCGCGCATCGCTTCCGCGCCGTCAAACCACGCCAGATTCCATTGCGGGTTCTGCTTCTCGGCTTGGACTTTGGCGACGAGCGGCCCGGTGGATAGATCAACTAGCTTGACGGGGATACCCGTGAGCTTGGTGAACCCATCGGCGACCTTCTGACCGTAACCAATCGCCGAGTACAACACAATTGGCGCGGGCGTCTGACCGAAAGCGGTCAGTGAAACCGCACCGATTGACACTGTGGCGGCGATCAAAGCGTATTTACGCATGAAAAACTCCTCTCGAGCAGCGACGCACCAATTGAAATTTGGCACACCTCTGAGCAGAAGTTAAGCGCGGCGTGTCAACCATCGGTCAGCTTCGCGAAGCTCGAGGCTAACTCGTTTCAGACGCGCAAATCGCGGGTCGTCTATACCAAATCCAAACCTTTTTGTGAAGCACTTACGGTTCAGCTTGCGAATTCCTGACACGAGAAAGCGGCTCAAGGGATGCCCTCGAGCCGCTATTGAATTGACCAAGACTTTAACTGATGCGTGTAATGTTGCTCGGCGCAGCCGTTGGCTGCGTTTCCAAGTGCGCGTCGATCTTAGCCACCAACTGGCGCATCGCTTCTTGCAGTCCAGCCGCGACCTCGCGGGCCATACGAATATCGTGACCCGTGTTGAGTTCTTGAACGCTGACCTGAATCTGCTCGTCTTCGACCAGCAATTCAAACCCAAAGCACGGCAGCAGACCCGCCGCCACGCATTTGGCGGAATTCATGTCCACGGCCATGGCCATCATCGTGCCTTCTTTGAGGGCTTTCATTTGCATCGGTTGTTTCTGGGGTTGAGACATAAAACCATCCTTTGAACCTAGAATTTTGAAACTCAGGTGTGTTGAAGTTGCGACCGAACCATACCGCCCCAGCGAGTGATTCTCAAGCGACTCGAGATTCAAGCTTGCGCCAGATCGCGCTCCAAGCGCTCGGAAAGAATTGAGAACGCCCACGCCCGCGTTTTCACACCCGGCACGTGCAACGCACCGCGCACCTGCTCCAAGATGTCCATCGTCGCCGTGACCTCGAGCAGCACGACCTTGGGGTCTTCGGTGTTGTGCAGCAGGCGCGTGCCGAGCACGGGTTGCAAATCACTGAACACGCGGCGCAGCGTTTGAAAGCTGTCCATCAAATTCAGCGCGATCCCAGCGGGCAGCAGCGCGTCACTGGGCAGGGTGAACTCGAGGTAGATGATGAATTTGGGCTGCATGAGTTAAGGCTTTATGATGAAATGTATCCGGTCTGAGTTTTACGTATGTCAAAATCTTGGAGTCGTTATTCTTGCGATTTAACGCTCACATTGAGCACTTTGTTCAATCTAAGTGTTCAAGTTTTGACTCGCAGATACGATCTCTACTCTTCAGCGGCGATGAACGCCTCGAGCTTGCCCTGATGAACCACGAACGGCGCTCTAGTGCGCGAGATCGCGCCGCTGGCTTTCAGGCGGTTCAAGCAGTGCGAGACGGTTTCGCGGGTCGCACCGATCATCCGCGACAGGTCTTCTTGAGTCAGTTTCAGATCAACCCGCGTGCCATCATTGGTCGCATGACCGAATTCCAGCGCGAAACGAAACAGCAGGCTGGCGAGTCTACCGGGAGCGCTGTAAGCGCTGACCTCAGCCGACCACGCTTGGGATTCAAACAGCCGAGCGGCCATGATCTGAATGAATTTCAGCGCAACCTTCGGGCGGGTCTCGAGCAGCACCTCCAAACCGGCGCGGGGCAGCAGAATCAGGATTGTGTCTTCTATCGCTTCGGCTTGCGTTGGGCGGCGCTCCTGCGCGGTCAGCAGCAACTCACCAAAAGCATCATACTGACCGACAACGCCCAGAATGGCTTCCTTACCGTTGGGAAAGAGCTTACTGACTTTGACCAGACCGCTTTTAAGAAAGTAGATCGCGTCAGCCGGGTCGTCCATGTGATAGATCACATCGCCCGCACTGAACTTTCTATAGGGCGTGGTTTTGGATAAACGCTCCAGATCGTCAAGCTCCCAATCTTCAAAGAGACTGGTGCGTTTCAAATGCCACACTAAACTTGGATACTCCACGTTAATCGTGAGTCTATCCGGTATCTGATGAGAACGGCGATTGGAGTCCAACAAGCACAACGAATCGGCTCGAGGTCACAGCCAATGCGCTCGTTCAGTCTTGTTCCGCTGGCCCGAGCACACCCGCCGATGGCACACGGCAGCCCGTGGTGAACTGTTGTTGACTACGCGACCAACGCGGTCTCGAGACGAAGTGGAGCTTTGACCGCATCGCTCGAGACAGGAAACGCCTTGTAATTCGGTAGGACGATATCGCGCTCGAGCGGATTGAGGTACGTGAAAAAGTTCATCTCACCCGGCTGACGCGGCTTGCTCTGGGTTGTGCTCGAGATACTTGACTTCACTATGCTCGAGCTTGGCGTTACCACCAAACTCGCCTCAAGTCGCTGATAATCGCTCGAGTTTGGATTGAGCTTCCCCAGCATCAGTGTCTTGGCTTTGCCCTGTTGGTCGACGGGGATGCTCGAGTAAAGCTCAGCTACGACCGCGAAGCGCTCCCTCGGCACGCTGTGGTGCTTGAGCGTGTTCAGCAAGTGCCCCGCCCATTGCCCCGCCGTCTCGAGTTGCGGCACTACCCGCTGGCTCGAACTTGATTGATTCTGAACCTATAGGCTCGAGACTGAAGCTTTATCTGCATGACTCAGTAACCACCCTGTCCTAAGTTTTTCGCGCTTTATATAAATTCGCCATTATTCTCGAGGTGATGTGTCCATTCAGCAACGATAATGCTTCTAATACCCTTATCTCTCAGCTTAAAGAATAACTCTTTAACTTTTGCAACATAATCACGCATGGTCAAATCTTCAGAAGGCTCAATATCTAAGAGATATCGCCAGTTCAAAAAATTGTCTGGATTTTCTACAGCCAAATCTGGATCATAAGAATTCTCATCTATGTCAATTACCGACCAGCTATTTTTCAAACGATAAGATAGTATCTGACCTTTCGTCAATGTCAAGATTATCTCTTGAAGATTGTGTTTTGAAATTTTTGCATCCAAATAAACATTTGTGCGTTTATCTAGATCACTCAGAGAGCTTAATATATGGTCCATGGTCAAAACTACCGCCTTTCAAAACTACAGACAAGTCAACTTCTCGATTAACCATACTTGATAGCTCTTCCCTTAATTTACTTAGTTTTGGCCTCAGGACATTCCTTTTAATTATTCCTGTCGAAATTGCATTTATAAGAGTTTTCTCAGATGCACTTGCGGCTTCACTCATTGTTATTTTAAAAGGATCAAGGTTTCTTTGCCTAATTCTAGCCACTTCATTCGGAAAACTTTGAATAATTAATTTCTCAAAATCCTCACGAGTAACTAAAATGGCTATGTCGACATCATGGGCTGCAGAGCGATAAACTGCGCTTCCCTGAACTGCTATGTCATTTAAAGGTATTTTCATGCCATTAGAAGGAATATCTAGTGCTTTTATAGTGGTTTTTATATATTGACTTACTTTTTCAAACTGCTCTTTGCTTGAAAAAGCATATGGATATCCCCTTTTTCGTGCTATAGCAAGATTTTGCATGCCTTGCTGGACAGATTCTTCTAGATTTGGATAGCGGGCAGGTTCTCCACTAGCAATCAGTTTCTTGTTTTTCAATTCCATCTGCCAACGCATATCTTCCATTTCTCGAGCTGTACCATTTCCACGAAGATTCTTTGCGCCATACGCTAGCAATCCAGCTTGTAACGCCAGTACCGCCAGAATCCGTGTGACCCTCGCAATTTTTTCCTCCCTGGAAAGGGAAGCATCACCAATGATCGCATCAATCGCTTGCACACCTTGAGCGGAGATCAACACACCCATGCCAGCATCAGCGGAGTACCCTGTGTACACCAAGAACTTCCCCATCTTGGTGGTAATGAACTGTCCTCGCGATGCCAGTTTTGCCGCTTGTCGTTCCGCTTGGGTCGCACCTTGTCCCAAGGCTCTGGACGCTTGTACGCCCGCCCGGATTTCACCTGCCGCCGCTCCCGCCCCCAGGACACTCCCAGCGATCATAAAAACATCAATACCGATATTCACAGGATTCGGGTGATCTTTGTTTAATTCGTTCGCAATGCTCGCGACGCCTGAAGCCGCACCTGCCACACCCGCCGCAACGAAGAAATACGGTGCAGCTACCGCGCCCACGCCCGTAAATAACAACGCACCGCCAGTTAACGCCAAGCCAAGCGAAGCCATGCCACCTCGAGCCGCCCATGTGGAAAGGCTGGTGCTCCCATCAGTTGCGATGCTTTGCTTCAGCGTAGGAATACCCAATTGGTTGGCTGGAACCTCGAGTACGATTCGACCCTTTGGGTACTCATTGCCGCTGTTGAACGAATCAAAGACTGCATTGACTGTATTGCCCGTGAAATTGCGATGTTCGGCTCCTGGCGTCAAATCCACCATGCGGAAAGCCTTGGGATTTTTTGCATCGCGCCCAATGAATAAGTTGAGCGGCAAACGATTGGCAGTGGTTTCTTCGACCAGTATGGCTTTCAATGCAACTTCTTTACTGTCTTGAATGCCTTTGATTGCCGTGTCAATATCTTGTGTGTATTTTTTGGCGGCATCAACAGCTTTTTCTTGTTCAGCATTCATAACTACTTGGCGGTAACGTGCTGTGTTGATTACTTTTCCGCCCGCGTTCAATTCGTCGCAAACAATTGTGTACACGTTTGGGTTAGCAATCGTAAAGTTGGCACTGGTTCCAGTGCCGTGCATCTCATATACGCGTTTGCCGTTTATTGTTTTTGTTTTATACCCGTACAGGTTTCCAGTAGGCATTACCTTCCAATCCGCCACTTCAACGTACCAATTCCAACTTTTCGCGGTTGGCTTGGGTTTGATTGAGTACGTGTAAAGCGGCGGTGGGTTGCTAGAGGTGATGTAGCTTGCTTGCCGAGCAGGATTCGAGCCGTTACTGGAGATTTTTGATACAGCACTTTGGTCTTTGACGCCGTAACTACTTGCTTGTAGTGATTGTCCTTCCACCTCAGTACGAAAGCTAGTGTAATTATTGGTTTTTAGATCTTTTTGTTCATTTCCTGCAAGTTTTTCCAAGGTTTTTACTTCAACAAAATACTGAATCACGTAAGTGAAAGTATGCCCCGGTTTTATCTTTGTTTCTATACTCAATTCGAGTGTGTGATTACCTTCGAAATCCCACGTTGCATTGTTCCAGAATGGTTTTGCAGGACCTTGCACATATTCGGGTCTACTTGTACCCTTGATGCTTGATGGATCATTACGAACTCTCCACTGGTACTGGCGTGGATCTTTCCAATTAGGTGATGAGACAGTTGTGGGCTGATCGAGACGATAGTTTACTTTTGTGCCAGGAACAACATATTTGGCAGCAGGTTCGCCATGAATGAATTTACCTGGTTCTCCTTGATTTAAACGTTGCTGCCATCTATGTACAGAATCCATTTGAAGAACGGGTTTGTTTTGAGCATTTTGACGCTGCAATGCGAAGCTGGGTTCGGGTGAACGCTGAATATTGCTGATTCTCGCCGCTGATCTGGAAACTGGGACAACTGTTTTTGAAATAGGCGCAACACCTGTCTCGAGACGATGTGAAGTTTTGAGATCACTTCTGCTCAAGACGGGGAACGCCTTGTAATTCGGCAGCACGATATCGCGCTCGAGCGGATTGAGGTACGTGAAGAAATCCATCTCACCAGGCTGGCGCGGTTTGCCTCGAGTCGCATTCGAGATACCTGACTTCGCGCTCGGTGTGACAACCAACGCTGTCTCGAGCCGTTGATGTTCGCTCGAGTTCGGGTTCAGCTTCCCCAGCATCAAGGTCTTCGCTTTGCCTTGCTGATCGGCGGGGATACTCGAGTAAAGCTCAGCCACGACCGCGAAACGCTCCCTGGGCACACCGTGATGCTTGAGCGTGTTCAGCAGATGCACCGCCCATTGACCAGCCGTCTCGAGTTGCGGCACTATCCGTTGGCTCGAGGGCTGCTGACTCGAGCTTTGTGGCTTAGTTGCAGTGCTCAGACTCGGTGCGTTCATCACCCGGCTCGCCTCGAGTTGCGCCGCGCCCTCCAAGCTCGGATCGGTGTCGATGCCATCTGGCACGATGCCACGGGCTTGTTGCAACACGTGCGCCGTCTCGTGAACCAAGAGTTTGAACCCAGCCGTGGTGAACGGCTGGTACTGCCCCGCGCCGAAGTGAATCCCCGCGCCGCTCGTGAACGCCAACGCGCCAACTTCTCTGGCTCTAGACGCGGCGCTGGCATCGCTGTGAATCTGAATCGCGGGCAGTTTCTGATTGAAATGCGCTTCTAACGCCTCGAGCAGCACTGGATGCAGCGCCTCGCCACTCGGTTGCACTTGAGCGCTGCGCGATTGGAAATCAGCTTGATTCTCGTAATGCCGGGCGTAACTCTGAACACCGAAGCGTTGAATCTGCGCCTGCCAATACTGCGTTTTCGCCGTCGCCTGCTGGCTCACCGACTGAGCAGTGGCAGCACTGGCTTGCGCCGCTCGAGTTTGAGCGGCACTCGCCTCGAGCGCGGCTTGAGCAGCCTTCGCTGGAGCGGCTTGGGTTTCTTCGAGCTGAACGCGTTTCAACTGAGCGGTCGCAGCCTCCATCATGATTCGCCCAGTCGCTCGAGCGGGCAGTGGCGCGACTGGCGCTGGGGGGCTTTGCAGCAGCGACAACGCGGCGTTGAATAACTCCGGCTCGAGGGTCGCTTGGGCGTGTTTGATGTCGCGGGCGATGTATTTCAGCAAATCGCTGTTGAGCACCCTCGGTATTGCGGGTGCTGGGGTGCGCTCGGTTGGCGCGACGCGCAAACGCTTACCCATGCAGGAAAGAGTAGCATAAACAGCGGCGCGGATCGTGATTTAACCCTCGAGCGTTGCGTTTGACGCTGGTGAAGCTGGGTGTAACCAGTACCGCGCATCGTGGAGGATTGATGAATGTAACGTCCAATCAGGTAGTGAGCGAGTTGGCGCTGACACAGGCCATTCAGCGCATCGTGCATCAGTTGGAATCCAATAAACGTGTGCGCGACGCGCAGCCTCCCTCGGATGGCGTTGAGGCCGAGTTGGGCCCGGAACTCGAGAATCTGATGATCCCGACGATTCAGGAAACCATTCAAGACGGCGGGGCGCTCGGGGCGTTGTGCCAAAATTTCAATTTGACGGCCTTTGAACGCGATTTGTTGGTGCTGTGTGCGGGCGTGGGCTTGGACTCGAGCATCGCCAATCTGGTGTTAGAGCATCGCGGTGGCGTGAGCTTTGAACCGACATTCATGATGGCGCTGGGCACGCTCGCTCACCGTCCCGGTTCCGGCGAAGTGCTGTCGAGGTTGGAGTCGTCTGCGGCGTTCACTGAGGCGGCGGCATTGCGTCAGTATCAACTGCTGCATTTTACGGGTGCGACCGAAACAGATCGTCACCTGCGCGGTTTGATGATCGACGAGCGCACGCTCGATTACCTGCTGGGGTTGCCGTCGTTCCCCAAAGCGCTGCGCTTGATTCGCGCTGTCCGAGCGAAGGCTGCCGACGTACCGGAATCGCTGATGGCTCAGGTGCGCGTAGCGAGGGAGGCTTGGCTGGGCGCTGCGTCGGACGCGGACGCGCCGCTGGTGCATCTGGTCAATCCCGGCGGGGCGGTGGCGGTGGATGGCAAGCTGGCGGTCGCGGCGAACATCGCGGCGGCTCGGGGGTTCGGTGATGATTTGCGGGTGCTGGACGCAGCGGAATTGCCGAGCGACCTGACGCATTTGGACGGGCTGGTGCGGCTCTGGAACCGCGAGTCGCTGTTCGAGCGTTCAGTGCTGATCGTGGACGCTTCTGGCGTGGATTCGGACGCCGCGAAACTCGAGTTGATGGATCGCTTCGTGCGCGGCGTCACGGGCATGGTGATGGTGTTGACGCGCGAACCCAGGGCGTTCGGCAGCCGCTCGGTGGTCACGCTCGAGGTGCAAAAACCCTCGATCCGCGAGCAGATGCAGTTGTGGGAACAAGCGTGGCAACCAGAGCTGCAAGCCGCGCAGCAGGCGACCGGCGGGGACGCTGCCCAGCTTCGCAACCTCGCGGTGGCGGTGGACGTGGGGCTGGAGCGGCTGGCGAATCAATTCGATCTGGACGCGGTGACGATTGCCGCCGCCGTCACCAGCGCTCGTTTTGAATTGCCAAGCTGGTCGGTAGAATCGATGGTGGCCTCGAGTTGGCGGGCGCTGCAAAACTTCACGCGCCCGAAAATGGGCAATTTGGCGCAGGTCGTCACGCCGAAAGTCTCGTGGAACCAGTTGATCCTGGCCGATTCCGAAACGCAACTGCTGCACATGCTGGTGGCGCACACCAAGGAGCGCTTCAATGTGTACCAAGGCTGGGGCTGGGCGGGTGACGGCAGTCGCGGTTTGGGGGTCAGCGCGTTGTTCGGCGGGCCCAGCGGCACGGGTAAGACGCTGGCGGCCGAGGTGATCGCGCACGAATTGCAACTGGACTTAATCAAAATCGACCTCTCGAGTGTGGTCAATAAATACATCGGCGAGACCGAGAAGAACCTGGCGCGGGTGTTTGATGCGGCGGAAAACGGCGGCGCGATCCTGTTCTTTGACGAGGGCGACGCGCTCTTTGGGAAGCGCGGCGAGGTCAGCGATTCCACGGATCGCTACGCCAATATCGAAGTCGCGTATCTGCTGCAACGCATGGAGTCGTTCAGGGGCTTGGCGATTCTGACGACGAATTTGGAGAACAGCTTGGACGAGGCCTTCCTGCGGCGCTTGCGCTTCGTGGTGCGCTTCGCCATCCCAGAGCGCCCGCTGCGCAAACGCATCTGGCAATCGGTCTTCCCGCAGAACACGCCGCTGAACGACGACGTGGATTTCGATACGTTGTCGCGCTTGGAAATCAGCGGCGGCAACATTCGCAACATCGCCCTGAGCGCCGCGCTGACCGCCTCGAGCCAGCAATCGAGCATCCGGATGCGTCACCTACTGCTCAGCGCCGAGTCCGAGGTGCGCAAACTCAAGCGCTTGCTGCGCGAGCAAGAAGTCATCGGTTGGTCTCACGTGCCCGCGCTCAGCCAAGCCTGAGCGATTTGATTACAGTTGCAGTCAATTGAACGCTCGAGGCGTCTCGAGATACGCGCTGGCGTCTTGGGTACACAGCAAGCGCAAAGCTGTGCTGCTCGAGGAAGCGTTTGTGGTTGATCGTGGCGGTGACTTTTGCGGCTCTGACTTGATCCGGCGAGTTACGTGAAACACTGTCCTGGACGTAAAACGTTGTTCGTCCGTTGCAAACCTCACCCGGCGCTAAAGCGCCACCCTCTCCTGCGAGGAGAGGGGAAAGTACCTCGAGCTGCACGCGCTTCGCTTCGCTCCCCTCTCCCGCCGTTCGGGAGAGGGCCATGCGACGCTCGAGATTCTGTGTGCTTTCAGCGATTAAATGTGCAGCACAAGCTTCCTGGGAAAGAGGATGTCCATATCATCCCAACCCTTCAACCGCGCTTCAACCGCTCGAGCCAGACTTCCAAACGTATGGCCACGACCTCGCCGATTTACACCGACGCGTACCGCCAGACCGATTTTCGCCTCGAGCCAGATCAGTACCGCGTCGGCATCGGTGAGCAGGGCGTGCTGCTGGTGCAGCCGTACAAAAGTGAATTGCTCCCGCTGTGGCGCTTTCGCACGCCAGAAGTGGCGACAGCATCGGCGGCCGCGCTGCTGGAGAAGTTCTACGCGTACCGCGACGCGGGCGATTTCGTCGGCATGGACATGGCTCGCAAATACCTGCAAATGGGTTGGACGAGATCGCGCCGCTACGCCAATCACAAGGGAGGTCAGAAATATGAGGGCGCTGTGCCAGCCGATAAAAAAGGCGTCAGTGGCGCTCACGGTCGCGCCGTCAAGCCACTCGAGCCAGACCCGGTGAAAGCCGCGTGCGCCGCAATTTTTCGCGTTGCACTCGATGAAGCACTGCGTGACCCAGAGTATCAGCAGCGGCTCGAGCAGCACCGCACTGCGTTTGGTTGAAGTAGCTGTATGGCTGAACTACATGCATAACTGCGGTACATCCGCTGTGAGCTGCGCGGACGTCGCCATTTTTTTTTCGACAGCTCAAGTCCCGTTGCGTTGCACGCCAGCTCGAGCGATCTGGAGTCAAACAAAAAAACCTCGAGTTCCGACCCGTTGATATTGCCCCTCAGTTCTGGGTCAGCTCTTCAGCCTACGGTCATGAGTGGAGGATTCAATCATGGAAACACTGCACGGCACGGAGGGTCACAAGCGTTTGAGCGATCTCGTCAAAGGCATCAAATACGCGATGCTGACCACGCAATCGAGCACGGGTGAGCTGCGAAGCCGACCGATGTTCACGCAAGACATTGAGTTCGACGGCGAAATCTGGTTTTTCACCAGCGCCTCGAGCGGCAAGGTCGACGAGGTGGCTGACGCGCCGCAAGTCAACGTCGCGTATTCCAAACCCGACGCGCAGACGTACCTGTCGGCGTCTGGTACGGCTCGAGTCGTGCGCGACCGCTTGAAGATTGCTGAACTGTGGAAACCCGAGTACAAACTCTACTTTCACGATGGCCCCGACGATCCAGATTTGGTGCTGCTGTGCGTGGCCGTGACCGAAGCCGAGTACTGGACATCGGAACGCAATCCCGTGCTGCGCTTCGTTGGCATGGCCAAAGCCCTCATCACCAAGGATGTCAGTCAGCTTGGTGAGCAGGGACGAATCGAAATCAGCTAACAGGTGTTGCAGTAAGCAGCCCCTCGAGCAGTCTCGAGGGGCTTTTTTCGGCTCGAGTTTGGAGGGTTATACGAATTCCGGAAAATTCCTTAAGAATTTTCTGCCCTAAAGGGCATAGGAAAAACCTAACTACTGGACACTTCTCAAGTTTGCACGTTCCCCACGCAATCTGAGACAATAGCGGCTACTCCGTCCGACCAAGGAGAAAGTAGCCACATGAATCATAAACCCGTGCGAGACGC
>JANYHH010000015.1 GCA_025359505.1 Deinococcales bacterium | reverse complement strand
AGGTCGAAGTGGGCTTGCAGGGCGTCTCGCACGGGTTTATGATTCATGTGGCTACTTTCTCCTTGGTCGGACGGAGTAGCCGCTATTGTCTCAGATTGCGTGGGGAACGTGCAAACTTGAGAAGTGTCCAGTAGTTAGGTCAAAATAAGAAGCTAAAATCAAATGCTCCGCACCGGAATACTGCTCAAACCCAGCTTCAGCAACGGCTGTGATCACGTCGTACATCGGTTCGGTTTTCTTCAACCGTGGAATGGCGTACTCCTCGTCGTCCTCGCTTAAAAACAAACTCGCAGCTTGATGAACGCTGTCCCGGCAATCCCCAGAGAATTGAGAAATTTGAGCGATATCGTATGACTGGGTATCGAAAAAAGTGATCTCATGAAAAGCACGCCAGATCGAGTCGATTGATAAATCCCAGTCTTTTTCGTAAGCCGACTTCACCGATTGGATCATCACAGCGTTGCTCATCAGCGAATTTAAATAACCGTAATCCTTGTCGATGAAACGCGGGATGTAATTTTGATCCTGTTGTGTCTTGGAAATTTCGCTGCGGGCAATCCTACTTTCTTTAGATTCATCCGAAGCCATGAGGAAATCCATATCGGCAGGATGTCCATCAAATATGTCTGAAACTGTCTTTCCCGCAACGATCTTTAGTAGCTCATCAATGGCATCTTTGTTTTTTAATAACGCAGGTGCGTTATCAAGGAAGCCTTTCAACTGATCGATAGACGTTTTTAGCTCTGTTTGATAGTGGTTACTTTTCCTGATACCGCCAAAGAAATAAAAGAAACTGGACAAAAAGTTACCTAAATTTTTGCCAACCGTCACTCTTGAATTCAACTTTAAATTCAAGTCAATGACTGACCAATCTTTTGGAGATTTCCAAGGAATCATCCGCAAGCAATAAAAGTGATCCACTGATCGATGTTTCAACACAGGGATCAACGACCAGTTGCCCGTTTCGACTAGTTTTATCCATACGTCATCAGAGAAGGTTTGCTCGGTATGAAAAAAGTCATGCACAAATAACGACTCGTCAATTCCAAGGCTTTCTAAAACTTTCGAGCCGATTTTCATGAACTCACCTATCTGAGAAACTGTTGCCAAGTTGCCGTTGCAGAGCTTCTCAAGCGCCCGAGTGCAGCAGCGTGGAATTTTTTATCTCCGTCTTTTGAGCTTTCTGAAAGAGCACCTTGAACGGCATCAATGCCATTGTCTCGAGCCGTGTTAAACGATGAGATCATCGCGTCAGTGATTTGATTCGAGTAATCCAAAGCAATCTGATCAGAGTCGGCACTCGCATTGGCAAGCTCACTCCTTATTTTCCCGACTATTTCTTGGGCATTCTCGGCCGCAGATTTATCCTTCATCGTCACTCTGATCGTGTGATTTTGAATTTCCAGACTGATGTCTTGCCCCGCTGCCTGTTTTTGAAGGATTTGAAAATGCTTACTGATAAACGATTCCCAGTGAACTCGAGAAGGATTCACGGCAAGGCTCGCACCACCATTGACTGCGATAGTTATTTGGAACTTCTGAGCCGATTTTTTGGCTCGTTCAACAATCAGCGCTAAGGTTGGAGCTGCGCTTAATTTAGCGTGAACCGCCTTGTCCGCCAAACGATGTGTGTCACGGTGAATGAGAATCGCGGATAACCCTATTCCGTTTTGTGGGATCGACTGCGCTCGAGTATTCAAGCGCGTTTTGAGCGAGCCGAGACTCCCAGCGCTCGGCATGGCATTCGATAAGGTCAAATAATGATTCCGCATACCGATGGCGAACTTATCAGCCGGGACGTGGTGCGACTCCCGCTTCTCGCCGCTCGAGTCTGGGCGATTGTCTTCAATGGGATGCAGACCGACGACTGGTGTTTGCCCACCGCCTAACGAGTCAAAAAGCTCAGCAAAAATAGGGACGACGGAGTTTTGTGCATTTGTGACGAGTAAGCGTGCTTCACGATGGTAGTCCGCATCCGACAGCGTTGTTCTCCGCGCATCGAGACTTGTCATGTCGCTCGTGAGCTTATTTGTAATCTGATTGACTCGAGGTTCGTCGGCTGCGACCCTCGCTTCAGCCGCAGTGTTGCCCTTGGCAAGTTTTTTAATATTTTTTAACTGAGCCTTGGCTTCCATCGGTACAGAGGCAATCATTAGCTTCGGACGGTTGCTGTTAAATTCCACCCATGCGTTGTGAGTTTCTTTGCCGCCAGTAAAAGGTTTCTTCGTGCCAAAAATACCGTCTTTAATTCTGTTAAGAACCGCTTTACCTTTATCTTTTGCAGTGTTCGCAAGATTTGTCCCAGTTCCAACTACTTTCGCGACGAGTGCAGCGGCTTTATCCATGACCTTTGAGACGACCTGCTCAATCCGCGCTTTGACCTTATTGATGATGCCTTTAACCTTCATGCCAATGCCGCTGACTTTGAAGATTCTCGAGAGGAAACTCAGCGCCACTGGAATGCTTTTCGCCACCGAGAGCTTTACAGTTGCAATGAATTGTCAAGGAACTCGAGTCAGGTGCGGAAAACGATTACTTACTCGAGATGATCGTATTTACCGTCAGCTCGAGCTTGGGTGATGCGGTTAATCTCGTTGAAATCTGGTTCAATATCCTCTTGAGCTGCTTTTTCAGACTCATCAGCGATGACACTCTCAGGTAATTTCAATTGTTCAAGAATGGCAGTAAAAGCTCCAAGTCGCACAAATCTTTCTGGATCTTTCAAAATGACTTTTCTCAGAACTGGATCAGGCCAAGTAGACAAAGCCCCAAAAACCGTAGTTGCATTCCAACGAATATCGATAGGATAATTTAGTTCTAAGAATTCTTCAGCGATTTTAAGTATTTTCTGTCTAACTGTGGACATCTCTGGCACTTTTGAATAATATGGGATTGTTTTAAGCGCTATGTTTATCCAATTATTACTAGGCTTCTGTTCAATCACTGTCACCAAAGTTTTAATGAATTGCGGGTCTAAATTTTTTCTTAAAGTTTTGAATGCTTTGGGGATGTCATCTGACCACTCTTTAAGGTTGAGCATATTTTCAACCATATTCTTTTCACTCTGGCTCATTTTTCTCCAATTACTTGATAATTTGATTTAATTGAAAAATCATGGTGGTCGCTGATACTAGTGAAGGTTCAATTTTCTTAACCTCTGATTTCTTGCAAATCTTAGTGAAGTCGCCTAGCGCTTTTTTAGCTGCAATGAGCTGTACTCGCGCTTGAATGGCAGCTCGATACTCTTGAGTTCCCGGTTTTGCATCTAAATATTCGTCCATGTCATCTTTCGTAGAATTTATGATTTGAATAAAAGTTTGCTGAGTTGCACCTATTTTCGCACCGCCACGTGCTCCAGTTGCGGGGTCAACGGCCGCTCTCGACCTACGCTCGAGTTCAGCTTTGTACTCAGGTGAATTCCTGTCCATGCCTTCGAGATTGCGCTCAGCCGCTGCGAAGTCAGCACCTTTCTGCTGATTTGGTTTCGCAGCACCTACCCATAAATTCGCTTCGGCGTTGAATTCTTTTTTCAGTAAATCCTTGACCGATAATTTAATCGGCTCGAGTTCAGCCGTTCTTGGTTTATGTCCGCGCCCAGCTAAGTACGACTGGGCATCGGTGTAAGTTCTACCATTCACTGCAATAACTTCTTTTTTTACGATGTCATCAAATGCTTCTATGTGCCTACGATCAAATCCTTTTTGAACTTTATTCGTTCCTGACACGTGCTCACTTGGAAACTCTGCCGCCAGTTTATCGAGCGTCGCTTTTGCCCATCCGGGACGACCGCCGTCTGGCCACAACTCCTTACGAATTAACCCAGCATTCAAATTCACTTTCAACTTACTCGCATCACCGCCGTTTTTACCAAGTTGGTCAAAAACATCCCTGACGGAATCAACGACGCCATTCACAATACCCGTCATTTTGCTTTCCGCCTCGCGCTTCTTCTTTTCGTCATCTACACTCGTCGTCAGTGTTTTAATCTTTTTAATCGCCGCATCAATCGCTGTACGAGCCTTGTCAATCGACGGTTTGACTAAGGCATATGTTCCAGCGTTCTTTGCTTGGAGTTCAACCGCTGCGATTTGCGCTCGAGCCTCTCGAGGAGTGCTGGCGATCCACAACTCTGGTTGGTTATTGGTGACTTTGACCCAGATGCTGTGCTGTTCTTTTCCTGCGGCGAAAGATTTCTTACCGAACACACCGTTCATAAATTTTTTAACATTGCTCACTGCATTGGTCGCAACCGTTTTACTAGTTCCAACTACTTTCGCGACGAGTGCAGCGGCTTTGTCCATGACTCTCGAGACGACCTGCTCAATCCGCCCTTTGACCTTATTGATAATGCCTTTAACTTTCGTGCCAATGCCGCTGACTTTGAAGATTCTCGAGAGGAAACTCAGCGCCACTGGAATGCTCTTGGCGAGACTGGTTTCCACGCCCGCCACTGCCGCGCTGATGTTGCCACTGGCAATCGCGCTCACGCTTTGCATCACGCTCGAGATCAGACTGAAGATGCGTTGACCCTCGGACATGAAGAACTTCACCATGTCGAACGCCGTGATGAACAACTGCACCAACCCGCCACCCGGCACGAACATACCGACCAATTTCAGCACCGCTGCTTGGATCACGCTGTTCTTGACCTCGGTTTTGATGCCCTCGATCACTTCGCTTTTGACCGCGCCCTCGTGGGCTTTCATGCCCTCGGCCGCGCCCATGCCTTTGGTCATCAGGTTTTGCACTAGGCTGACCTTAGATTCCGCGATTTTGGTTTTGTCTTCGCCCAGTTTCTTGACCAGTGATTTCCTGAAATTCACGTAACTGATGCCCAGCACGCTCAGCACCACAGTGAAGACGCCTTTGATGTCCAAGTTCTGCGGGAAAGCGATGCCGCTCTCGCCGGTCAGCCACTGTCCAGCGCCGGTTGACAAGTGTTGCTGGGCGTTTTTGGTGAAGTTCTGAAAGCCACCTTTGACGGCGCTGACCAGATTACGAATGAACTTCCCGGGGTTTTTGAAGACTTCACCGATGGCACTGCCCGCGCTTTTCAACCCATCAATGATCGGCTTGGCGGCTGGCCCGAAGCCCGCGCCGATCGCCTCGAGCGCGATGGTGGCCAGTTGCCGGATGCTGCCCGCGATCAACGCTTTGAGCTGATTGATCGGTTGCATCACGGCCGCTTTCACGCGGTCGATGCTTTCACCGGGACTGAAGATGCTGGCTTCACCAATCGCTTTTTTGACGTTGTTCCAAGCCGCGCCGATGTTGATTTTCTTCAGCTCGGCTTTGAACCACGCCCACGCTTTGGGGATCGCGTTGGTCTCGCGCAGCGCTTTCACCATATCTTTGATCGGGCCCGGCACGAACGTAGCGAGTTTATCCAAAATCGCGTTCGGATTGGCTTGCACGGCGCTGCCGGTCACCAAGTCCTTGCCGAAGACCGCGCAGAGTTCCTTGTAACCGGGCAGATGACCGAGAGCGCTCGAGATCGCGTCGCCCACGCCGAAGCGTTGCACGGTCAGCGAATCGCGTTGCACGTTGAAGCCACCGTTCGCGCCGCGTTGCACGCGGACGCCCGAGGCGGCAAGAGGGGCAGCAGACGCGACGCTGTTGGTTTTCAAACCACTGGGAACAGGTTGGCTCGAGGGGGGCGCGGTGGTTTCGGAGGCTTTGGTTTGCGTGTACGCATCTTGCTCGAACGGCTTGGATTGGCTCGAGCCTGCACCGCTCGAGGCTGGATCACCCCAAACGCTCGCGGTCAGCGCTCGCCACTCTGGGCTGGCGGTGCGCGAGATCAGGTTGCCGACCACGGTTTGGCGAATCGAGGCGTTTGCATCGCTGCGCGTCGCTCGAGCGGCGTTGCTCGAGGCAATCTGTAGATCCGCGCTCGAGAGTTCACTGCCTTTCCCCCGCGCTTCCACCTCGAGACTCGCACTTTTATCAATCCCCGCTTGCACCAAGCCACTGGCTTGTTGCACCGTATGCCACGCCTCATGCGCGATCAATTGCAAGCCCTCGAGCGACGTCGGATTGAACGTGCTCGCTCCAAAGAAAATATCTTGCCCCGTCGTCAGCGCCTTAGCATTCAGTTTCTTTGAAATACTCGCCGCGCTCGAGTCCGTGTGCACCCTGACCTTGGATAAATCCATGTTCCACTTCGTCTCGAGCAGGTTGCGGATGTTCTCCGGCAACGGGGAGCCACCCCCCCTTGCTGATTCGATTTGCTGCGCTGCGCCCTCACCACTCATCTCCTCGAGCGCTTGACGCTGCGCGACTGGCTCGAGTTCACTGTTCCAACTCTGGCGTTGCAGCTCGAGATTCGCGTTTTGCTCCTCGAGTGCTCGCTGGAGTTGCTTCGGGTACGTCGGATGCGATCCGAACGCGGCATACGCGGCACTCTCCACCGCAGCGCGTTGCATCGGTTCTCGAAACCTTTGAATCGCACTGGCGAGTTGCGGCATCGTGTGACTCGAGCCGGGTGTACGAAATGATTTGACGAGGCTCGCGCCCGTGTTTTTGAACCCGGCGTAACTCGAGAGGCGATCTGGGTCTCGAGCCAGTTGCACGGCCGCTTTACTACCGAGGTGATCGGCGACGTGCGAGAGGGTCAGATCCGCTTGGCGTTGCACACTGGGCAGGGCTGGACGGACTTGCAGCTCGAGGCGTTGTGCGACCAGCGATTCGAGCGTTTCACTCGAGCGCTGCGCGATCAACGCGGCTCGAGCGGTGCGAGCGGTGCGAGCGGTTCGAGCAGTGCGGGCATGGTCGGACGCGGCGCGTTGAATCTCGAGCGATTTAGCCCCTCGAGCGTGCCACGAGGTTTGTGCGACTCGAGCAACTTGAAGGCGGTCATCGTGAGCGCGTTGAATCGCTGCGCGTTGAACCTCGAGATTGATTTGGCGTTGCAGCTCGAGCTGCTGGACGCGTTGCACCTCGAGTTGCATTGGGGAAACTGGTTGAGTCTCGAGCGAGCGCGGCAAGCGACCCAGTGATGCGGGACGACTCGAGCCTCGAGCGTTCGGGATGGCCGCTTTTGGAGTGATCTCGGGCGTGCGTTGCAGCGCAACGATTGGTTTTGTGAGACGCTCCCGAGTCATGTGTGAGAGCTTAGCAGACTCGAAGGCGCTTCTGGTGTGGAAAATGCGACCTTTGAAAGTGGCTTTTTAGAAATTGACTCGCACGCGTTCGCACTTGCAAGACACGAACGTATCTTGTGTGATTTTACTCAGATGCTCCTCAAGGTCAGAATGCTAGACTGATTATCTTAGCGCTGTATCCACATAGAAAATTGTCAAGACTGGGAGGTCGGGATGGCGGCGGATCGGGGGGCGGGTCAGATGAGGCTGGGTCAGCTCATAGTGCAGTTGCAGTCCGGGGTCGTGCAGATTCTGCCAATCAGCGCGGATCGCGTGACGATTGGCCGCGCTCCTGACAACACATTGGTGTTGCCGCTACCGCTGGTTTCCAAATACCACGCCGAACTCGTGTGTTCAGAGCAAAAGCTGCTGATCACCGATTTGGACAGTCAGTTCGGCACGTTCGTCGCGGGCGTGCGGCTGCAACCCAATCAGCCTTACCCGTTGCTGCCGGGTTTGGCAGTGCAAGTCGGGCCGTTCGTCATCACGTACCGTGCGGATTCAGGCAGCTTGGCAGAGGAATCCCAACCCGTATCAAACGATCTCGAGCCGCTGGCGGTCGTCACCGAAACTCTTGGAGAGCGGCCACCGCTGCCGCGAGTGGATTCGCCGCTGCCATCGGGCCGCGCCAAATACTTGGGTTTCCTACCGGCGATTTTTCACCACGGGGATTTCATGAATCGCTACCTGCAAATCTTCGAGGCGCTGTGGGAGCCGCTCGAGTGGCGGCAGCAGCACATCGATTTCTACTTCGATCCGCGCACCTGCCCGGCCGGGATGTTGCCCGTGCTTTCGGCGTGGATCGGCATGACGACTGACCCGCGCTGGTCGGAGTGGCGTCACCGCCGTATTCTGATTGAAAGCGCCGAGTTGCAGCGTTGGCGTGGCACGGCCTACACGCTCTCACGGATGATTGAACTGAGCACCGATGTCAGCGCGACGATCACCGAAGACCTGACCGACCCGTTCGTCTTCAGCGTCAAACTGCCGCGTGGGGTCAGCAAAGAGCAGCTCGAACTGGTGCGCGACCTCGTGGAGAGCCACAAACCCGCGCACACTGGTTACAGGCTCGAGGTGGCCGCGTGAGCATCCTCCAGACGTCAGGGTTGAATTTGGGTAACGCGCCGCAACTCGTTGGCAAGTACCGTTTAGAGGAAACGCTGCGAACTGGCAAGTCGGGACAGACTCACCGAGCACTGGATGGGGAGGTGTCCGTGGCGCTGAAAATCTTGCGCCCGGGCAGCCGCTTTGATCCGGCCTTCCAGACGCTGTTTTTTAGTCAACTCGAGGCGGTCTCAGATTTGCAGCACGCGTCGATTGCGCGGGTGCTGGATTTTGGCGAGGACGGCGTGCGCTACTTCGTGGTCAGCGAATGGGTTCCCGACGGCTCGCTGAACACTTGGTTGCAGCGCGAGACCCGCGATGCCGCCCGCCCGGAGCGCAGCGCGGCTTTAGAGTTGATGCGCCAAGCGGCTGATGCGCTCGGGTACGCGCACCGCAAGGGCGTGGTTCACGGGCAATTGGAGCCGGAGAACATGCTGCTGACCCGCAGCGGCAACCGTTACGGCCTGAAACTCGGTGATTTTACGCTGGCCAAACTTTTCGCCGCTATCGCTGGCGGCGACGAGTTGATGCCGAACGACCCCAAGTATTTATCGCCAGAACACGTGCTGGGCAGCAATATCGAAGCCCCGAGCGATATTTACAGTCTCGGCGTGGTGATGTACCACTGCTTCACAGGGCTGGTTCCGTTCCAAGTGCGCGACCTCGGCGAGGCGGCCATCAAGCACGTCTACGAGCAGCCTCGCGCTCTCAGAGAACTCGACAAGGACATGCCGGCCGAACTCGAGACGCTGGTGCTGAGTTGCCTGCACAAGCGCATTAGCGAACGCCCGACGGCTGAAGAGGTGCGCGACGGTTTGCAGGGCGTGCTGGAGCGCTACTACCCATCAGTCAAATCCACGCGAATCTGGAAAGCGGGCGAACGCGTCGTGCAGTCGCCGCAGATCGCTGCCCCCGACGGGCGCTGCGAGTACCCGCGCATCACCGTTGTCGACGCGATGGGTCAAGTGCTGGCGGTGCGCGAGCTGCCACCGAGCGGGCTGACCATCGGGCGGCAGGACACCAATTCACTGGTGCTCGAATCCGATACGGTCTCGAGGCATCACCTGCGCTTGGAGTTCGATGGTCGCGAGGTGATCGTCAACGAGTTCAGCTCTAACGGCACGTTTTTGATCGGCGGCGGTCTGGAATCCGGGCGCTTGCCGTTCCAAGTGCCGACGCCGTTTCCGTGGCGCGGCATGCTACAAGTCGGGCCGTACTGGATTCGTTTGGAGCAGCCCACGGGCATGGCTGAGCCGGGTCGGATCGCGGTATCCTTGGAGCGCGACAAGCTGAATTTGCCGCCGGGTGTCGGCACGCCCGTGCGCGTGATGGTCGCTAACCTCGGCGTGCTGGTGGATCACTTGACCTTCGAGGTCGACGGCGTGCCGCCCGACTGGGTGACGACCCCGAGCGAGTCGGTGCAACTGAACCCCGGCACGCAAGGCACGGTACTGCTGAATATCACTCCGCCGCGCTCACCGCAAAGCACAGCCCGCGATTACCGCGTGGCGATTCGCGCTCGGTCAAAGGAAAACGCCGAGGAGTACGGCGAGGTCTTCGCCACTTGGACAGTGCTGCCGTTCACCCAGACCGAGTTGAAGCTGCGCCCCGGCAACCGCTCTGCGCGGCGCAAAGCGGTTTTTTCAGCCGTGCTGAAAAACACTGGCAACACGCCCGTGACCCTGCAACTGAGCGCCAGCGAGGGTAGCGGCAAGCTGTACTGCGCTTTTGACGAGCGCAAACCCAAGCTCAAACTTCCACCCGGCGCGAGGGGCGTGTTGATGCGTTGGGGTCAGATGCTGGCCTACCCATTTTTGATGGTTGGTCGCACGCTGATCGAATCAACAGTCGGGCCGTGGCTGCGCCGCGCCACCGTCATCAACCGCGACATGAAGCAGCTCAGCGGTCAGGACGAGGAGGGTGCGCCGGACACGCGGCCGCGCACCGCGCCGACCGAGCCGATGCTGCCGCCGAGCGCACCGATCACGCTCGCGCCGGGAGCGAGCGAACCCGTGACGTTCAACGTCTGGGTTCCGTGGCGCTTGGTGGGGCGCACCATTCAGCGTCCCTTGGAGGTCAGTGCCGAAGCGCTCAAGCTCGAGGATCGCTGGCCCGATCAGCAGGCGCTTTTAAGAACTGCCCAGCCTTTGACAACTGAAGCGCAGGTCTCGCATTTGGCGCTGATGCCGATTTGGGTTCCGCCGCTGATTGCGGCCGTGCTGGCATTGCTGGCGTTCCTGCTGATCCGCAACCCCAGCTTGGAGCGCTTACGAACCGTCCCCGCGCAGGTCAAAGTCGGTGAGGCCTTCACATTGCAGTGCGACGCAAGCAGCGCCGTGCGCTTCGAGCTGTTTTTTGAAGGCAACAAGAAACTCGCGTCTAAAACCTGTAATTTCCTAAAGCTCCCCGGCATTCAGTCCAAAGCCTCGTACAACGTGACCGCTTACAATTTCTTGCCGTGGTTCGGCTTCGGCCGTGCCACCCGCGAGCTGATCGTCACGCCGCTGCGCGACCCGCGACCCGCGACGCTCGAGGGGTTCTTTGCGATTGGCGGCGCAACGGTGCTCGAGATCAGTGAGGGTCAAAAGCGTACCGTGCGATTGGCTTGCAAAGGCGTCAACATTCAGCGTCTGGAGTTGGATGCGCCGAGCGGCACGAAAACCTATCAAAGCTGTGCGGAGATGCAGCAAGAAAGCTTCTCGCTGGACGAACCGGGCGACTACCGCTTCAAGTTGCAGGTCAGCGGCGAGGCGGCCACCGCACAACCGCTGGCCCGCAGCCTCATCATCAAGGTGCGAGCCGCCGAACCCACGATCAGTTTCAGTGCCTCACCCGGCAGCGTCACGCAGGGCGAGAGCGGCGAGGTCACACTCTCGTGGCAGGTCACGAACGCCGTCAGGCTCGAGATCAGCGATGTCGGCGAGGTCGCCTCCAGCGGCTCGCAATCGGTTCCCGCGCCGAGCGAAACCAAAACGTACACACTGAGCGCCAAGTACTTCAATTTGGAGCGCAAGAAGACTGTTACTATTCGGGTCAATCCACCCGCCCCAATTGCTGTCGCGCCTCCGCCAGTGCCCCCCCCGCCAGCCGCGAATCCACCGCCCCCGCCCCCTGCGGCTTCCAATAAACCGCGCCCACCTCCCTCGAGACCAATCGTTGCTGGTGCAGCGATTCAGCCCCGCCCCACCCCACCAACCGCGCCAGCGGAGCGTTGGACGCGCTACATCACGAATTTCGGTTCGCTTGAGTTGAGCGACCGGAACCGCGTTCGCTACAGTGATTACATCAATAGCCTCGTCAGTACGGGACTCGAGGTGAACTTAAGCGGTGGGGTTTTAGACGGGAATCTGGAGGATGGCAGCCGCCTGAGCTTGGAGTTCGGTGCGAACCGCGCCAGTTTTGATGGCAGTGCCCGCCTGTACGGGCGTTGGTGCGGCGCTCAATCAGGAGTCGAATTCCCCAACGGGTGCAGCTTCGCGGGCAAGTGGCTCGTGCGAATCGGCGGGCAGGAATGCGAAATGACCATGAAGCGCATCGGCAACCGCGTCAGCGGCGCACTTTGTAGCGGTGAGAAACTGCGGCGCTTTACGGCCCGCAACGACAACGTGGCTTTCGACGGCAGAATCTCACGGTTGATTGCGGATTTTGACGACAACCCACCCGATTACCGCAGTTTCACGATCACGATCGAAGCCTACGATGGCAATCAGTTCAAGGGTTCCATCGCCAATGCCAGTGGCCCCAGCTCCAAATGGTGCGGCTGGCGAGAAAACCAAACTCCCCCGAAAGCCGTTGATTGCGGTTTGTAGCACACACTGGCTCGAGTTCACTGGTCACACGAGGTTCAATCATGAAAAACACGTTTCGTTTCGGTAGCGCTTTCGTCGCCCTCTTCGCGGGGCTGACCGCCTGTGCGCCGATGGCGCTTCGCAATTCGCCGCAGTTCATCCCGATTGTCCCAATCGGCCGTTTTGAAAGTAAGAAACCAAGCGCTGTCGGCGGTTACGCCGAAATCACACCGTATTCTGATGGTAAAAGCCGCATCGCGGTGCGTTTGGGAAACCTGCCGCCCGAGACCGTGCGGGCGGGCAGCATCGTTTACGGCAACTGCGATAAGTACTCGAACACGGCCCTCAGCAAGCTCGAGCCAATCCGCTCTGACCGCGAGGGGGTGGGCAGCGCACTGAGCATCGTCGATACCGATAAGCTCTCGACGACGATCAACACCAAAGCATCATTGGCCATTCTTTACTATCAGCGCGGCGAGACGGACACGAACGGCATCGGCGATCCGATCACCTGCGGCGAGTTCGTGTATCGTCAAGGGGATCTGACCGCTCCTCCGAAGTGATTTTCACAGTCGACGTATTTGTTTGCAGGGAGGAGGAGGCGTATGAAATTAGCTGAAGCGATGTTGCTCAACAAAGACCAAGGTGACGCCAAGGTCAGGTTCTTATTCAACCCCAGCCAATACACGATTTCCAAGTCCAACAACTGGACTGGTGGTGGCGTTGGCGGGGGAGCCTCGGGTGACAGCGCGACCGGGGCGACCAAGAATTCACCCGAGATCGTGTTTGCAGGCGGCGACGCGGCGACGCTTTCGATGGAACTGTTTTTTGACACGTGGCACGACTCCAAAGCCCCGGGAGCTACCGAGGACGTCAGGAAGTACACAGGCGAGGTTTTCAAACTGATGCACAAAGAGCAAGGCAAGCAAGATACGGAAAATCCCAACGGGCGACCACCGTTTGTGCTGTTCGTCTGGGGAAACACGTGGTTCGAGGCGGCCATCGTCAGCATCACGCAAAAATTCACAATGTTCTTGACTGACGGGACACCCGTGCGGGCGACGCTCGAGGTCGTTTTCAGGCAGCGCAAGGACAAGTTCGATTTTTCGGCCAACGGACAAGGCTACAAGGACGGCGTGGGAACCGTCATGAAGGTGGCTGGCGATACCACGGTTGATGCGCTGGCGCACCAGCATCTGGGCAGCGCCGACCTCTGGCGGAAAATCGCCGATGCGAACCCGCGCATCGCTCGGGTGATCAAAGCGGGGACTGAAATTGTTATTCCGATGGCTAAAGATGTACAAAGCACGGTCAAGGATGTGAAATCGATTTTTAAAGGCTGGTGAAAACCGACTCGAGCAACGGGTCTCGAGCGAACGCTGGTGCGAACAGGTGATGTCGACTCAAGTAATCTGCGTTTAAGGGGCGAGCGATGGTAGATCAGGTTACTAATTTTTACATCTACGTGGCTGACAAACCGCTGCCGACGAACTATTCTGCTCAGTTGCACAGTCTGACGGTAGAAAGCAGCCTAAACCTGCCGAGCATTGCCGAGTTCACACTTTTAGATGACAGCCTCAAATTTATCGACGATGAAGAACTGCTCGTGCCGGGCAAGAGTTTGCAAATTTACGGTAAGGAAAACAGGGGCGCGAAAATTTTCGATGGTGAAATTGTAGAGCTGGAACCTAATTTTGAATCACCGCATAAATACTGTGTAGTGCGCGGATTTGATCGCCTGCACTGGCTGATGCGCGGACGCTTCACGCGGGTTTTTTTGGGCGACAGTGACAGCGGGATCGCCAGCAAAATCATCTCGGAGTTGAACGGTTTGAAAGCCGTTGTGCAGAGCACCAATCCAACCCACGAGTACGCACTGCAAGACAACGAAACCAAACTCGCCTTTTTACAGCGCCGAGCCGCGGCGCTTGGGTACGTGATTTACGCCGATGGCAAAGACATTCATTTCGAGCCGCCCAGCGCACGCGGCGAGGTCGAGATGGAGTGGGGTGCGGACGGACTCTCAATGTTCAGACCGCGCCTGACCACGCTGGGGCAACCAACGGAAGTGACGGTTCGCGCCTTTGACCCAACGACTGGCAAGGCCGTGATCGGTAAAGCGACTGCTGGCAAGGGGCAACCCGAGGTCGGTGAAGCCAAGGATCGCGTTGCCATGACGCAGGGCGGCGCGGCCCCGTCGACCATCCCGGAGGTGCTACCGAGCGCCATTCGTGACAGCCCGGACGCGATGCAAAAGCAGGTCGATAACGTCGCGCTCGGTGAAGCCAACCGACGCTCGAGCGAGTACATTCAAGCCGAGGGCATCTGCGGCGGCAACCCGCAGGTGATGGCTGGGACGAAAGTCAAGATCAGCAAAATCGGTAAGCGCTTCGGCGGCAGTTATCTGGTCTCGAGCGCGACACATGTCTTCAACGCGCAGAAGCAGTACAGCACGCATTTTAGTGTCACGGGCATGCACGCCCAAACGCTGCAACATTTGCTTGGTCATGACCACCCCGCGCCGCGCTACGGTCTTGTCGTCGGGATCGTCGACGAGACCGACGACAAAGACGGCAAAATCTGCCGCGTCAAGGTGCAGTACCCGGGGCTTGACGATAAGGTCAAAAGCAACTGGGCCCGCGTGGTCAGCGCTGGCGCTGGCAGCAATCGCGGCATCGAGTTTCAACCTGAAGTCGGTGACGAGGTGCTGATCGGTTTTGAACACGGTGATCCGCACTTGCCCTACGTGCTCGGTGGTTTGTGGAGCGACAAGCACGAACCGCCGGAACGCAACACCAGCCTTGTGGATGGCGGCAAGGTCAAGCGCCGCTTGATTCGTTCCAGAAGCGGTCACACGATCACGCTGGACGACAGCGACTCGAGCTTAGGGATCACCGTGGACGACGGTAAGGGCGGCAAGATCCACATTGATACGAAGAACAAAACCATGACGCTCGAGGCGAGCGAAGGTATTGAAATTAAATCCAAGAAAATCACCATTAACGGTTCTGCCTCTGTGCTGATTGACGGCGCGAAGATAGATATTGGCAAATGAGTGCGAGCGAAAGCAAATTTCACCACTTAGATCAGGCAACGGTTCGGTGAATTTTTAGAATGCCTCCCCAGAAATACTGTTCAGTATACAGAATCACGTTTGTGAAACATTCTCGAGAAGTTGCGTTCAGCACGCAAAAACCGAAAAACATTTCAGACTATTAATCAGGAGTTTTCAATGCCCAAAGCCGCCCGATTGAACGACCCGCATCAGTGCCCTTCGGGTGTGATCGGAGCGCTTGTATCAAATACAGCACCGATGAAAGTCATCATTCAGGGTTTACCCGCTGCTGTGGTTGGGACGATTGCCACACCCTGTTTCGCTGGACCGAACTCAGTTATCAAAGGATCGACCAAGGTAATGATTTGCGGTTCGCCTGCGGCTCGAGTAAACGACATGACCGCTCACGGCTCAAAAATCACGATGGGCAGCAGCAAGGTGACAATTGGCGGTTAATCTCATGAACTTTCGTACCACAGCTAAGTGCTCGAGCCTCTATCATCTCACCGTTGTTTGACGTTAGACTCATTTAGTTAAAGATCGGCAACACAGGGAGGCATTCAATGGCAGAGCGTTTATCTCCGGGCGTGTACATCGAGGAAATCAATACCGGCCCGCGCCCAATCGAGGGTGTTGGTACGTCAATGGCGGCTTTTATCGGATTTGCCGCCTCGGGCGAAATCAACCAACCCGTGCTCATCACCTCGTGGGATCAGTACGTGCAGACCTTCGGTGGGATGCAAGAAGGCGGAACCCGCAATGGGTTTCTCGAGGGTTCATACCTCGGGTACTCGGTCTACGGGTACTTCAACAACGGCGGGCGGCGCTGCTACGTGATCCGTTTGCCGCACATCTCCAACCTTGACGGCTCGGAGAAAACTGTTACCGCCAGCAAGGTGTTGGAGATGCAGATTCCGACACGGGCCTCCAAAGCGATTCCGTCGCTGACGTTTCAACCCAAGCCGAATTTGCAGAGCGATGTCAGCATCGAAGTGACCCCACCGAGTGCTGAGGACGCTGGTGAGGGTGCGTTCAACCTGCGCGTGCGGATGAATGACACTGAGGAAGTTTTTGAGAATTTGATCCCCGGTAAGCCTACCAAGGGCAGCAAAGGGCGCGGCGTGGTCGAAGCCGTGATGACCAGCCGTCTGGTGACGGTCGTATTGGAAGAGAAAGCCACCGCCACGCTCGCAGAGCGCACCCCGGAAATCGGTACGTTCATGCTCAAAGCCAACACGTCGCTAGAACTCGCCCAAGTTCACCCGACCACGTTCATTGGCAATGTCGATGACCGCTCCGGTTTGGAAGGTCTCGAGGTGCTGGAAGACGTGACGATGGTCGCCGTGCCAGACCTGATGGCGATGTACCAGCGCGGCTTGATCGATAAGGACGGCGTGAAGGCCGTACAACTGGCGCTAATCAACCACTGCGAACGGATGCAGGATCGCATGGCGATCATCGATCCGTTGCCAGACCTGAAGCCGCAAGCGGTCAAGAAATGGCGTTCGCAAGAATCGAACTTCGACTCCAAATTTGCCGCGCTCTACTACCCGTGGATCAAAGTCGCGGATGTCAATGGTAAGCCGCTCAATGTGCCACCTTCGGCGTTCATGGCTGGTGTCTGGTCACGCTCTGATGCCGAGCGCGGCGTCCACAAAGCCCCCGCGAACGAAATCGTGCGCGGCGCACTGGGGCCCGTCTACGACGTGACGACCAACGAGCAGGACACCCTCAACCCGATCGGCATCAACTGCATTCGCACATTCAGTAACCGGGGCGTGCGCGTCTGGGGTGCGCGAACGCTGTCTTCCGACCCGCAGTGGCGCTACATCAACGTGCGGCGCTTATTCAACTACGTTCAGAAATCAATGTTTTACGGCACGCAGTGGGTGGTCTTCGAGCCGAACAACATCGACCTTTGGGAGCGCGTCAAGCGCGACATCACCGCGTTTTTACTCGGCGTCTGGCGCGACGGCGCATTGTTCGGCAAAACTCAGCAGGAAGCGTTCTTCATTCAGGTTGACGAAGAAAATAATCCCGAGGAATCGCGCGACCTTGGGTTACTCAACGTCAACATCGGTCTTAGCCCCGTCAAGCCCGCCGAGTTCGTGGTACTGAAGTTCTACCAAAAGATGCAAAGCGAGTGAAGCAGACGCTTCACCGCCCAGGGAGGTAGTTTATGGCAGAAGGTACGATAGATCCATTGGTCGCCGCGTATTTCACCATCGAAACGCAAGGCAAAGTCGTCGGCGCGTTCGCTAAGCTCGAGGGTGGCGGCAGCAAGAACAAAACCGTGACGTACTACTCGACCGGCGCGAACGGGCAGCCTTCGCTGACTTTAGAGCCGGGCCCGATGGAGTACACGCCGTACACCTTGAAGCGCGGCGTCACCAATGACCTGAAAATCAACGAGTGGCGGCGCATGGTGGAGCAAGGCAAAATGGGCGAGGCTCGAGTCAACGCCTCGATCGTCGGGTACAAGCAAGACGGCACGGAAGTCTTGCGGATCAACTTGTTTCGCTGCTGGCCAGCCGAAACCAAGGGCTTCCAGTTCGACGCTCAGAGCGGCAACACGCTGTTAGAAGAGATGCAGATCGTCTACGAGGACTGCCAGCGCGTCAAGTGAATCCCTGCACGTGACCCCTCGAGCTGCAAATCGCGCTCGAGGGGTCACGTGGGCGCACGTTGACCGCACCGAAGCCGTGAACACAGGGGAGCTTTAGATGCGCTCGGAAGTGGCTTTCGAACTGCCGTATGGTTTCACTGACGATGCGGGCAACCTGCATCGTGAAGGTGTGATGCGGCTGGCGACGACGCTGGATGAGATCGCGCCACTGAGCGACCAGCGCAGTCAGCAAAACCAAGCTTATGTAGGCATCATTTTGATCTCGAGCGTGCTCGTGCGCTTGGGTGGCTTCGCTCCCGTGCCGATCGCACTGATCGAACGACTTTACGCAGCCGACTTCACCTTTTTGCAAGACCTGTACTTACAGCTCAACACTGGTGTTGGCAGAGCGAACATCGGTGAGCGGGTCGTTGAAACCGAGTGTCCAAACTGCCAGACGCATTTCTTGGTTGACCTCGAGAGCATTGCGGTTCCGCTGTGAGCGGCCACGCTGGCGGGGGCAAAATTGCGGGTGGTGGCGCTGCCCCGAAGATCGACATCGAGGAACTGGCCCGCAAAGTTTACAGCTTGATGCTCATTGATGCGCGTTTGTCTTCGCACCGACTCGGATCACCGCGCAAGCCCGGGAGGAACGGCCATTTATGAACGCAGACCGCTCAGTCGCCAGCAGTTCCTCGCCGGGCAACGACGCCAAGCGGGCCCTCGCCAATGGCTGTTTCTACGTCAGCATGAACGACATGACGCTGGTGTTCTTGGAAGCCAGTGGCATGAAATTTGAGACGGACGTGATGGCCTTTGAAGAGGGCGGCGTCAACGACCGCGTTCATCGTCTACCGGGGCGCACCAAATCGGGCAACCTCGTGTTGAAGCGCGGGATCGCACCAGCGCAGCAGTACACGCGTTGGTATCAAAAAATCATCAGCGGACACATTGACCGCCAGCACGTCACCGTGGAGATGCGCGACATGAATGGCAACAAGATCGTCAAATGGGACTTTTACAACGCTTACCCCGTGGTTTGGTCTGGGCCCAATTTCGTGGCCGGAGAAGCGACGCTCGCGGTCGAATCGCTCGAGTTAGCGCACGACGGCGTGCTGACTGTGAGCTGATGAACCAGCGCCTCTTGGAGCGGTTGCAGCGTCACGGCGCGTTCCCGCAAGCACGCCCCGATACGAACGGTGCGCCCCGCAGCGACTCCGTGCGGCCCTTTGGCGTAGACCGGCCGCGATTGGCGCTTTCGCAGCAACCCAGTTCGGGCACACAACCGAGCCTGATCCCGCAACCGCTCGAGTCTGAAATGGCGTTCGCAAATTCGCCGTTCGTCGCTTCAGCGCAATTGGCGTCGCCAATGATGGGCGCAGCCTCGGCTGAAATTCTGCCCACAACCCGCACCGAAGCTCAAACCGAGGTCGCCGCGCTCGAGGATTTCGGCGCAGTCGCTGACCGTTCCGATTTTTCCGAAATCCCCTTTGCTCTGAATAACTTTTCTTTGAGTGCATCAACCGATGAGCCGACAAATACAGAAGCGATAAACGCAAACACGATCAGCACAGACAAGATCAGCACAGACACGATCAGCGCAGGCACGATCAACTCAGGCACGATCAACTCAGACACGACAGTGAAAGCACAAACAAAAGCAAGTCCCGAGATCGAGGCGAGCCGCAGCGCGAACCAATCCGCAGCTCGAGCGCCGAACCAGCTCGAGCTGACCGCCGCAGTGAGGCAAGCTCTGACGCGAAGCGAAGCGCCGCGAAGCGCGGGAGCGCAAAGCGCCGCGCCGCGCACCCAACCGAACTCGCCGCCTGTGCAAACACCGCTTGCGCCGAGCAGTGACTTGCTCGAGTCGCAGCCCAGCGCTGCAATCAATAGCGCTGCAATCAATGAGCAGGCGATTGCGGAATCTCGAGGCTCGCGCCTCGAGCCGAGCGAGGCGTTGGCGTCGCAGGAAACCGCTGGGTTCGCGGTGAGCACCGCGAATACTTTGGGATTGCCGCCAGTGTCGTCCAGCACCGAGCCAGCGCAGCCAATCCAAGCGCCGTTGCGAACTGAATCAGCCACAGCAGCGCAATCGCCAGCGCAGCCCAACCCAAGTTTTGACCGTAAAGCCGCGATGCTCGAGCTGAGCGCACTTGGCCTCAAGGTGCGGGTCACGCTCAGCAACGCTGCGATGCAGACGCAACTCGAGGAGGCGCGGGCGGGCGCACTGCGGGCGAGTGCGCTGCTACCAGCCGAATCAGCAGTCGGTGCATCGGCTCTGAATCGCGCTCCCGATCGTGCGGTTGAGCTAGACAGGCTCGAGGGAGTCGCGCTGCCAGTTCAGATTGCGGCAACAGCGCGTGAAGAAACAGTGCGCGAAGACGCAGCCGAATCGCGGGTTGGCGAAGTCAGCCCCGAAGCGAGTGACGCGCCGCTCGATCCACCCGCTACCGAAGGAACGCGACTCGAGCGCGGCTCGAGCGCGGCGAGGCCGCCCACCGTGTCCAGCTCGTCGGTCGATTCGCTCGAGACCAATCCAGCCCGTGCGGTGATGGCTGAGCGTTTTGCTGAAATCCCAGCTTACGGTGCGGTGGCGGCCGTCGAGGTCTACAACCCACCCAACCGCCGCGCCGCTGTCACGCGCCCCAAAATTGAAGAAGCGACGAAGAACCAAGCCGAAACGCTGTTTTCGGATTTGCCGGACTCCAGTCCGCTCGAGTGGCTCAGCCGCCTCGGTCTCGTCGGAGCCGTGGATGTCGCGGCTCCGAACCCGTCTCAGTCACTGATTGCCCCCGCACGTGGTTTGCCCAACATCGGCGCTGCACCAATTGCTTCTGCACTGACCAATTCTGCACTGACCAATTCTGCACCCGCAAACACCGAAGCTGCTCGAGCACTTTTGACGCCCGACGCAGCCCGCAATCCATCCGCCGCGCCGCGCATTGAGGCAGCCAAGCTGATCGCCGCTGTTGCCCCTCGAGTCGAGCCAGCGCCGAGCAATCCAGCGGCGGCGAATCTGCCTTCGGCGCAATCGGTTGCGCCGCAAAGCGTCGCTTCGAGCGTCGGCGGCTCACCGAGTGCGCCCATCTCCAGCGCGATACAGCGTCAAGGCGTCTCCTCGAGTGACGCTGCCATACCAACAAGCCTGCTGGGATCGACGCCGCAAAGCAGCCGCCCAGAACCAGCCGTGGCTGACGCGGAACGCAAGCTCCAATCGGGCAATGAAGCGCTCGAACGCAATGCTGACCAGCGCAATACTGAGCAATCGAATGCGCTCGAGGTCACGACGGCTGAAATCACAGCCGCTGACAATCTCGGTGCGCTCGAGCAAGGCTCACCACTGCGGGGCAACCCGAGCCAGTTTTCGTCGCCCACCACAGCCGAGCGCAGCGCGGCTGAAGACACGACCAGAGATATAACCGAGGACTCGCAGCGAATCCTCGAGTCAGCGCTGACCAGCGCGGCAACCTCGAGTGATGCCGTGCCAAACGCATCAGTTCCGAGTGTCACCATGCTCGACGCACCAACCTCGAGCGACGTGCGTTCAAGCGATTTGGTCTCGAGTGATTTGGTCTCGAGCAATTTGATCTCGAGCGATCAGTCGCAGAACCTCGCCGGACTTGATGTTGAGGCGACCGGCGCTGCCCGCACCGCACTGAGCGTGACGGGTGCAGCGGGCGAGACCCAAAGCGTCACGGGTCAAAGCAGCACAACTCCATCGGCTCGAGTCGATTTCGCATCTCAAGGCACGCCAGCGGCCGTCGAGATGTACAACCCACCGAATCGCCGCGTTACCGTCATGCGCCCGAAAGCCGAAGAAGCACCGAAAAGCGAGGCGGAAACGCTGTTTTCAACGCTGCCAGATTCCAGTCCGCTCGAGTGGCTCAGTCGCCTCGGTCTCATCGGAGCCGTGGAGTTAGACTCGAGCAGTCCGAGCGTCGCACCCGCGCTTGCCTCAGCAAGTCCAGCGCGATCAGCCGATCAGCTCGAGGCGGCGCGACCGCGACTGGTGTCATCGGTACGCGAGCCGGGGTCACAGACTGCATCTGACCTCAATACAGCGTTCAACCCGCGCACAACGCCAGACCCCAGCCCCGCTCGGGTCGTTGCGAACCCTGTACAGACTGGTAACGCACTGCCAGTCAGCTCTACACAAGCGCTCGAGGCGCAGCGGCGTGAGTCGCAACCGCTACAGGTAGAAACCAGCGATCCAGCCTCGAGCGCTGGACGTCTGGCAGCGGAATATCAAACCGAGGTGCAGGGCAACCAAATCGGTAGTGGCTCGAGGGTCGCGCCACTCATCGCCGCACCAGTGACCGCAACGCCTTCGTCACCTCAACTGATTGCGACGCCGCCTCAGACGGCTGCTCCTCGAGCCACCGCTCCACCCGTGCGGCTGTCCGTGAGCGCCCAGCGGCTGATCGCGCCGATCACCGGCGTGGATCCCAACAGCGTCGAAATTCGCCGCGATGCACAAAGCGACGCGCTGACGCGCAGCTACCGCGCCGACGCGCTGACCGTGGACGGCGCGGTACTGCTCAGCGCCCGCATGACAGCCGAATCACCGGAGACGCTCGGGGTGATCGCGCACGAGTTGACGCACGTCGCCCGTGGGCGTCAGCCGCGCTTCGTGCCGCCAGCCTTGCGTCTCGCGTCTAGCAGCGCCGCCATGCCCTCGCTCGAGGGGCTGGGTGAGGAGGGCATCGCGCTGCAAGTCGAGGGCTTGACCCGCGCTCTGGCGCAGCCGGGAATAGCACAAAGCAGCGGTCAGCCCAGCGGCGTCAATTCCTCCAGCAGCAGCGGCCGCCGCTCAGTCACGCCGCGCAGCCCTGAGTCCGTACCGTGGAGCGATGGCGTGCTGCCCGCCCCGTGGGAATTGATGGATCGGCTCGAGGCGCTGAGCAATCCTAGTGGGAGCGGCGCACGAAACCAGAACCCGCAGCGCGACCTTCAACCGGCCGCGTCCCAACAACCAGCTTTGCAGCCAGCCCGCTACGCCAGCCCAGTCTCGGTGCGCTCCGAGGCCGCAGCGTTCGCTGGCGGTGCAGCCAACTCCAGCGTGTCCTCGAGCGTCGCAGGCGGCAACTTCGCTGGCATCGGCGCGGCAGCGCCCAGAAGCGTGCAAGCAGCCGAGCAGGGTCGCAGCGTGCCCACACCGTCACCTGCCGGCCCGCTGCCCAAAAGCACTGAAGCGACCCAGAAACCCGCCAACGGCCTGAGTCCCGCCCCGGATCTCGACGATCTAGCCCGTCAGGTCTACGCTGTGCTCAAGCGCCGCCTGATCACCGAACGCCGCCGCAGCTCCTGAACATCCCCAACCGTAGAAGAGGTGCGCCATGCGAGACAGAACCCAACGCCCGGAACTCGAGCAACCCATCAAACCCACGCCCGCTCGAGCGGGCGCGACTGATGCAAAGCGCCCGTTGAGCACCAAACTGGAGGTCAGCCCCGGCGTCAAGGAGCTGACAGGCGACGCCGATTGGTCGGACGCCTCATCGCGCCGTGAGGTCAGCTACGAGGTTTTTCTAGAGCAGTTGGCGCACGACATGGCGTATGAAGACAAGCTCAGCCCAGATCAGCAAGCCCTGCTGCACCGCTTCGGGTACACGGCCGCGCCCAGCGTGGACGGCCCGTTCGGCTTTCAGATGCGCGTCTTCACCCCAACCAAACCAGACTTCCCGCACCCGGTGATCGCCTTTCGCGGCACGGAGTTCACCTCTGGCAAAGACCTTCAGGCCGACCTCGCGCCGCAAGGCGTTGGACACAATCAGTTTCGCGCCAATCAGCGCCGCATCCAAACGGCGATAGAAGCAGCCAGTCGCTTCGGGCGCATCTGGGTCACGGGTCACAGCCTCGGCGGGGCGCTCGCGCAGCTCACGGCCGCGACGTACAGCGCTGCCATTGGGCGCGTCATCACCTTCCAATCCCCGAGCATCGACGCCTACAGCGTCAAGCAGCTCGAGGCGTACAACCGCGCTCACCCAGACGAACAAGTCACCAGCACCCATTACCAAGTCGCTGGCGATGTCGTCAGCAGCGCCGGGGAGCGCTTGACGCCCGGCGAGGTCGTGCAGTTCGAGTTAAAACCCAGCGATGGCAGCACCGCCAAAACCATGACGGCTGGGATGTTCACAGGACTGCTGATCGGGCCTGGCACTGGCATGAGCGCAGCCGCCGCGATGGAGGCAATCGCCAAGCACCGCGCCTTTCCGGTCAGCAACGCCGCTCAGGAACACCCGGCGTTCAGAGAGCTGTTTGAAGAGGGCAAAACCTTCGAGCGCATCGCTGGCATCAGCCGCGATACCTTCGAGGCGCGTAAACCAATCAGCAGCGAAATCTTCAAAAACAGCAGCACCAGTAACTTCTTGCGCTTCAACATCGGGCGCGGCGTCTTTGCGGCCGAGAAAGCGATGAGCGACTGGGGCAAAGACGCCAAAGCCAGAGAGTGGACGATCCGCAACCGCGACCGCATCGACAGCTTCACAGCCCCGAAGCTGCTCGAGCAGCTCCAAGCCCTGCTGGACGGTTGGGTCAGCGACGAGGATGTCAGCGCGTTTGAAATGATTTGCTACGGCGTGCGCGATCCGAAAATCATGGTTGAAATCCGCGCCGCAATCGCGCCGCGTTTAGAAGAGCTGCACAGCGAATCGCAGCGCCGCTGGATCGAAGACGCCAGCCGCTACCAACCCAAAGTCAGCGCCGACAGTCCAGTGCAACGTGCCCGGCTCGAGGGGGGCAGCGCGGAGGACTTGAGCGTCAAACCCTTCAGCCTCAGCGGTGGTCGTGCGTTAGAAACCGCGCAACGCGAACGGCTTGAGGCACACGCCGGAATCAATCTGGAAACGGTGCGCGTTTTCGAGGGCGACGAAGCCGCCGAAGTCGCCGCTGGCTACAACGCCAAAGCCTTCACCCAAGGCGAGAACATCGTGCTCGGCAAAGGGGTCAGCCTCACCGACGAACTGGCCAGACACGAAACCGAACACGTCAAACAACAACGCGAATCCTCACTCCCAAGTGGCGTTGACCCGCTGCACAGCGCTGAGGATGCGGCGCAAACAGCCGCCAGAAACTACGCTCAAGGTCAGAACGCGGCTGCCAAAACAACCGCTCCCCTCGAGCCAGCAAAGGTCAGCGGCAGCGTCCAGCGGCTCGAGGGCCAACCAATAGCCCAGACGCCGATCACCATCACCTTCTCTGGCCAGAGCGCCCGCGAGGAAACCTTCTCCGCGTACAGCCGCACAGTCCTAGAGGACATCCTTCGCGCCACGGGCGTCAGCAGTTGCACGATTACCAGCACCACCCGCACGCCGCACGACCAAGCGCGAATCTTCTATCAGCAACTGACCGGGGCGCTCGCCGCCGCCAGTTACGCTGCGGCTGGGGAAGCGGTGAAAGCCGTCGGTCGGGCAGCGATCAAAGCAAAAAAGAGCCGCGCTGAGGCGATCGCACTGATGGAAGCCAGCATTCGCACGTACAACCCGATGTCGCAAGTCTCCAAGCACTTGGCTGATCCAGCCGTGCTGAACGTTTTCGATGTCGCACCCACCTCGATCCCTTCGAGGAGACGCGCCGCTTTCGTGAACGCCGTGAACGCCGACGCTCGAGTCAATGGGTTCCTGCATCCGGGCAACAGCAGCGACCCAGCGTTTCACATTCAAGTTCCGCAAGGCGGCGCGACAACGCCACCAGCGACGCCACCAGCGCCAGCTCGAGCACCGACGGGCAGGGTGAGTGATGCGGGCGCGGCGCAGACACCGGACTCAAGTACCAGCACCGCACCGAAAAACACCAGCTCGAGCGCAGTGCAGCGTTTAGCGACACCCGCAGCAAACCCAGTTTCTACGTGGCAGGACAGATTGTTCGCCGCAAACATCGTGGGTTCCGATGGCAACCGCCGCATTGATTTCACGCTGGATCGTCAGGCGGGCAAAATCAGCGGTTCGTTTGCGATTCACGGTACGGGACGCGGCAACATCACCAAAGGTTCCTTTGACCATAGCGACAAAGCCAGCCCGTTGAAACTCGAGTGCCAGTTCACCGACGGCGAGCTGAGCGGGCAAACTCGAGTCCTCGAAGGTTGGTTCCTCTACGCCGAGGGTGGCACGAGCAAAGATGAGAACAGCGATGGCAAAGATGACTCGAGCAAAGCTGCGCTTCCATTGCTGATTGGTGGGACGTGGAAGGGCGGGACAAAGGATTACAGGCTCGGGCCGATCAGTCCGAGCGCAGCAAAGCCGGGTGGAAATGCTTGGACGTACAACTCCAAATCTGGAAATACAAATTTTACTGAAGAAGTTGCCAAGGAAGTTTTGTGGGCAGCGAATGAATTGGGAGTCAACCCGAACGATTTGGCGGCTTGTATTTCTTTTGAGAGCGCTGGTAGTTTCTCGCCCAGTCAAAAGAATTTGAACGGGGGCGGAGCGATTGGATTGATTCAGTTTTTACCACCAAGTTTAAATCAGATGAAGCAGTATTTGGCTGTAGCCAATGGTAAAAGTGCAGCAGCTAAAATTCGAGCTGATGAAATCCAGAAGTACGGCTGGGAAGCGGGCAAACTAAATCGAGCGTCTCTGATGACTATGAGCGTTCACGAGCAAATGCGATATGTCATGTTGCATTTCAAGGCACACTCACTCGAGTCAGGTAGTGGACTTCCGGCATTGTATCAGAAGATTATTGCACCATTCAGTAAAGCAGATTCGATGTATGTCAAAGGCACAAGAAATTACGTTAAAAATCGAGGGCTTGACGCTGACAAAGATGGCATCATCACGGCCGAGGAAGCGGCAAGTGTCATCGAACGCAATGGGAATGTTCGGGAGTATTTCACTCCTAGTAATAAAGAAAATTCACTTATGGAAGCGCAAACGAAGCCCAATGCAGTCAAACCCAGTGAACAGACTTACACAGTTACGACAATGAGTTTGAATAAAAAGGTGAGTGTTTCAACTACCCAACTATCAATGCAAGGAGCCTATCCTACAGCTCTTGAATCTATTGATTTTCAGCCTACGCGAATTGTTGACCCCACCACAGCCACTGCACTTGCGGATGTACGAGGAGGGAGTGCTGATAAACTGGAGCGCTCGGCTCCGCAAACAGCAACAGAGTTTTTAGCCAGTGGAACAGACTATGCCAATCTCCAAAGTAATGGGGTTTACCAAGTTCATACTGGTTGGGATTTAAATGTCGCCGGGGATAAGCAACTGAACAAACCTGCTTTTTGTGCTGCTGATGGGGTAGTTGTTTTTACAGGGAGTGTTTCCGGTTTTAAGAAGATCATTATTGTTTATCATCCGCAACTACAGAGATGGACTAGATATGCTCACGTGAAATCTTACGCTGTTGCTGAGGGGCAAATCATCAAAGCCGGTGAGCAGGTAGGTATAATTGGAAATGCTGATAACACTCAAGCTCCTCATTTACACTTTGATGTTATCAAGCGACTAGAGTCTGCCGGGATGTGGAATGGTGTTTCAAGAAACGATCCGAGAACAAAGAATGATGAACGTGACTACAACAATGATGGATGCTTTGACGTGAATGATCGAATCGAATTTGTCAAAGACCATTATGAAGACCCGCAAGCGTTTTTTGCTAAGGTGGGAGTCGCCATACCGGAGAAGAAATGAAAGCTATTGCTATTATTTTTGTAACAGTAGTTATGATCACGAGCGCAATTTTTATAAGTGCCACTGCTGAGCAGTCGCCTCCAAAAATCCCTTGGATGTTTTACCCTCAAAAACAGCCATTTTTTTATACTGCAATATGCCGCAAGTACAAATGCGTAGATAATGGTGTGAAAAAAATATCCGGAACTGAAATTGAAAGTTTAGGAATTGGTGATGCGCGATATTCCAACTACTTTAAGATTAATGCGGTACGCTCCCGATTGGGAACATCTAGCATGTGGCCTAATGGAGTTGATCTTTGGATAAATTCCGAAATACGATATAGTGCTTTGACGACCGACTTATCGAAAAATTTTGTAGATTCGGATACTTATGAATTAATGAGCAATTTGATTTATGCGCTGATTGGAAAAAAGTATTCAAAGCAAGAGATTATACGCTGCTTACAAACGAATAAAAAATCAATCGACACTTTCTACCTAGATGAATTTCTCAAATTTCCGTTTAATGCGCCGATCACAAAAGTTTCTTCAGGGCAAGGAGTGCCCTTCTATCTTAAAGTGTACTGTGATCGCACCAACGAAACTACTCTATCTATAGAATTAAGCCCGTGAATTCAAAATTTAAAAGGATTTAGGGAGAATGAGTAATTTGGGCAACAAAGCCAGCCCGCTGAAACTCGAGTGCTCGAGGGTTGGTTCCTCTACGCCGAGGGTGGCACGCGCAAAGACGGAAAAGACGACTCGAGCAAAGCCGCATTGCCACCGTCACTCAGCGAACAGCACGAAAAAGTGCAAATCTCGAGCCAGCGCCTTGGCAACACACAACTCTCGAGCGCTGCCATTCAGTAACATCACAAAATCGTCACGCGGTGCGCGTCGGACACGATCACCGCATCCCTCGCCAGCGTCAACCGTGCGGGGGCGGGCGTCGGTGGCACGCTCGAGCCGGGTGTGCTGAGTCCGACCAGCACCTCTTCGACGAATTCCACGCCGGGCACGCCTTGCAGCAGCGCGTAGAGTTCGGCCGTGTGCAGGTCGCGTCCGAACGCCCAGCCAGTGCCTCTCGGGCCCCCGACGTAAGGGTTGAGGTACGCGTACAGCGCGGCTTCAGCGTGGGCGCGGGTTTCTAAAGCGATACTCGGGTCATTTGCGCGGTCGGTGAGGCGCAGTTTGGTTTGCACGCTGACCCAGATGTACTGCGGTGAGCGCACTTCTAAGCCCGTTCCGATCAGGCGTTTGTCGTTGAGCATCGCAAACACGGCTGCACGCAAGTCAGCGGGCAGTGTCAACGCGTCCGGCGCGATGCGTCCGCGCATCTGCTGCACGGCTGGGATCACGAGCAGCGTGACTTGCCCGGGTTTTGGATCGCCGGGCCGACCGGGCTGCTCGCCGGGCCCGAGGGTTTTGACTCGAGCCACACCGTTCACGCGCCCAGCCAGATATTCGAAATCGTCGGTGGTCACGGCGCGGTTGCGGGCCCGCAGCAGCGCGGGGGCTTGGCGCTTAGCGTCTTCAAGGTCTTGCGCGTTCGCGCCGCCCGTGGCGGCGACGCGGTTGATGGCTCTGGCGACGAATGGAATCGTGCCTTTGAGGACGCTCAGTGCGCCCCTCGGGACGTTGCCGATCACGCCGCCGCCATGTTGGTAGCGGCTGAAGCGTAGGGCGCTGCCCTTGGCGGGGATGCGCGAGAACGCGTAGACCTGCCCGTTGGTCTGCGGCAGCGTCGGGCCCAGCGTGATCGTGCCGTCGAGGTTATCCAAGCTGTAATGCGTGTCGCCGTCTTCGGAATCCGCGAAATCCGGGACTTCGCGCCAGATCGCGGGCGGCAAGCCCGGCTCTTCGACGATCAGGTGATCGCGCTCGTCGGTGGCCAGCACCGGTGAACGGCTCAAGATAAACTGCTGCCCCGGCGTGCCGTCGCTTTCCCCGAGGTACTCGTCGCGCACCGTGACCGCGTGGCGGGCGGTGACTGTACCGCCACGCGATTCTAAGCGCAGCCGCTCGAGTTGCGGCGAGACTTTGTACGAGCCTGATGACGCGTCTGGCACGGTCAGTTGCACGCGCAGCCAGTAAGCGCTGAGACTCTGGAACGCGCCTGCGACCATTCTGGGCAGGTGCAGAATGACTTCCCCAGCGGTGTTGAAGCCGCCCGTGCCGTCAAACTCGACCTCGCACGCCACCCAGCGGGCGACGTTACCCTGCCAAACTTGCCACTCGAGCGGCGGGCGCGTCGGATCGACGCCAGCGCCGCCAGCGATATCGACTTGCACGTCGAGCGAGAGCACGTGGTCGCTGTGATCGTCTTCAAGCGCGATGTAAAACGCGTCGCCCGGCGTGGGCGGCGAGCCGAACATGATGAGCTTGCTGCGTTCCAACTCGAGTTGCCGCAGGTCGTGATTGACCCAGCGCTGATCGCTGTTGCTGAACGCCCCGAGCGGACGCGGCGGGTGAACGCTCAGGCTCTGCTCGGCGCTGAAGGTGATGGCCTCGCTGGTTTCGGTGCGAACGGTGGCGACTTCGGTTCCTTCCGGGATGATGACATCATCGGGTTGCGCGGCTGATAAGTAAAACGTGATCCGCGACTGCGCGGCTCTGGGCGGCTCCAATTTCGCGCCGATCAGCTCTAACAAGCGAATCAGCACCTTGTCAGGCACGCGGTTCATGCGGTAGAGCACCATCTCGGTCATCCACGCGAAGAGTTCGATCATCGCGATGCCGGGGTCGGAGGCATTGTGATCCGTCCATTCCGGCGTGTAGCGCGGAATCAGGCGTTTGGCTTGGTCTACGATGTCTTGAAAGTTGCGGTCGTCGAGGTTGATGTCGGGCAGCGCCATGCGGGTGAGCCTCGGCTTTCTCGGTGCGGTACAGCGTGTGGTGCAGTGTGTATGGTGAAACGTGCGGCGTGGCTCGAGCGAAACCAACTTATTTTCGCGTGCTCGAGTTGGGGTGCTCGAGTCGAGCTTCCAGAGATTGACGAGCCGCCTTTAATCCCCCGGCATGCGGTAGAACGGAAACACGAGGCTGCGGCGGTCGTGCGTGGCTTTGATTTCGTAATTGATGTCGATCAGCAAACGCCCGTCGTTCGCATCGTCGCCGCGCACGTCCACGCTGGTCACGATGATGCGTGGTTCCCAAGCCCGCAGGGCCTCTTCGACGTAATACGAGGCCAGCCCCATTGTCGTGGCGTCGTTCGGTGCGAACATCAAGTCGTGAATCTGGCAACCGAAGTCAAAGCGCCGAACGCGCTGGCCTTTCGGGGTCAGCAAAATCATTTGAATCGCTTGCTCAATGTCGCGCTCAAAACGCGCCACGGCGATTCGGCCGCGAGGATCCACATCCACCGGGAACGCCCAGCCCACCCCGAGATAATCGCGCTCCATGCCCAGCAGTTTACCTCAGTGCGGCCAGCAAAGTGAACTCATCTTGTCGGCGCGAAGCTCGAGTTGCCGCTTAAAAAGTGTTTTGAAGGCTAAAACGGGGCAACCTCGAGCAGAAACGGCTTGTGCTCGAGCGCGATCACATTTGCGCGTTGCTGATTTTTGAGTACACGAGGCGCTGGTGAGTGCTTGAGATGCTGTCTCGGCTCGAGCAGCGCCCAGTATCGGCGCACTAAACCTTGATTGTCTGGATTGACGCGAGGCTGAAAAGACGCTGTGCGACGCAACTATCTCGAGCTATCCAAGATTCCTTAGACGCGCTCAGCTCCAACCGATTGCACTGCGCGACCAACACCGGCTCGAGCACGGTGATCTATTTTGGTCGCTCGATCACATCCAACCATCGAACTCGCCGGGGCGCGGCAGGCGCTTGAGTTTACGCACCTCCTCGAGCGCCGCGCCGTGAATATGCCGCATCTGCACGGCATTGCCCTCGCTCGAGGCGTTGAAGGCGGCGTTCAGCGCAATGTTGCGGATGTTCCCGCCGGAAACCTCGAGCTGCGCCAGACGCTCGAAACGCAGGTCGTCCGTCGGCGTCTCGAGCGGGAAGATGCCGCGCCACAAGCGCTCGCGGGCCGTCGCGTCCGGGCTGGGGTAATGCACGACGAAGCGCAGGCGGCGCAGGAAGGCGCTGTCCATGTTGCTTTCTTGGTTGGTGGTCAGGATCACCAGACCGCGAAAGCTCTCCATGCGTTGGAGCAGGTAACTGACTTCCAGATTGGCGTAGCGGTCGTTGCTGTCTTTGACCTCACTGCGCTTGCCGAAAATCGCGTCTGCCTCGTCGAACAGCAGTACGCAACCGCCGTACTCGGCCGCGTCAAAGAGTTTGGAGAGCAGTTTCTCCGATTCACCAATGTATTTGGAGACGATGCTGGGCAGCTCGATGCGCTGCAAATCAACCCCGAGTTGCCGTGCGATGATCTCGGCGCTGAACGTCTTGCCCGTGCCACTGGGCCCGCCGAACAGCGCACTGATTCCAAAGCCGCGACTGCTGTCGCGCTGCCAACCCCACGTTTCAAAGACCTGTTGGCGCTCGCGCACATGGGCCACGAGGCGCTTCAAGCTGTTCAGCTCCGCGTCGGGCAGGATCAACCGCGACCAATCCGCCCGCTCGGCCGGCGTGATGCGCTGCGTCAAGCCCTCGAGCCTCGGGCGCACCAGCGATAAGCTGGCATTCCACAGCGCCGAGCCGAGCGCATCCGGGTCGTGGCGATCCGCGACGTGACCCAGCGCTTGGCTCGAGGCGCGGGCGATCAGTGAACCAGTGAAATCAAACTGCCCGGAGAGCCGCGATACGCCGCTTGTGAGGCTTTCAGACCAATGCAGGCCAGCGACTTCCAAATGATTGCGCCACAAGGCGCGTTGCTCAACGCTGCTCGGGCGCTCGATTTCCAAGCTCAGGCTAGTCCGACCCCACGCCAACGGCGTGCGCGTCGAGACCAGCACCCGACCCTCGAGCCGACTGGCGAGGGCTTTTGCCGCCCGCAAGCGCGGGTCTTCGCCAGCGCTCTCACCGACGCTCAGCTCCGCGATTTCCAGCAGCAGCGCCGCGTCGGTCAGTCTGGCGAAGCGGTTCCAGCGCACGGACACGTCCTCCAAGCTGCCCGCCTCGAGCTGGGCCGCGTCGAGTGCGTACAAATCCGTCGCGCCAGCGATGCCGTGGGCGAGGTGACGGCGCAACTCTGGTTCCGACCCAGAGATTTGCAGTAAAGTCCCAGCCTCGCTCGAGACTGCCCTATTGATCAGCTCAGTTTGCGTCTGCGTGAAGCTGATTGCGGGCTTGGGCAGCGCGTATGCGACGCGGGCCAGCACCTCGTCCAGATGCACGTGACCCAGCAGCGCCATGAAGACCCATTCGTCCAAATTGAGCGGTCGTAAGTTGATCGGCTGCGTCTGCTGCGCCGCATCCGCGAAATGAAGGAGCCGCATGTGGCGCAGCGGCGCGTCTGACGCGATCCGTCGCTGATCCAGCGCGTGATCCTCGGACAGCAGCGTCAGCATCAGCGCGAAGTCAATCGCGCCGTAACCGCACTGCTGCAAGGCGTCTGACAATGGTGAGGAGAGGTTCACGCCAGCCAGCAAAATCAGCGCGTCGCGCTCAAAAGCGCACAACGCTAAACGCTCAGCCAACGCGCCAATCGGCGTGCCATCAAACTGCGCGGGGGCAAAGATCGGCTTGGTTGGATTCAGACCGAGTTTCAGCGTCCCCAGCGCCGCCGCAAGCAAGCGGCTTGCCTCGAGCAGCGCCGCGTGGCCGGTCAGGCTCGCGTGATTGAAACGCGCTGATCGCAGCGCGGGGTCTGGCTGCCGATCGCGTCGCGCCGATTTTGCAGTCATGATCACAGCTTACAGCCGAAAAAAGCGAGGCTCGAGGGGCTGTTGCGGCATCGCAGGCTTTCATCACGACCCGCGACAAAACGCTTGAACTTAGCTGTAAGCCCTGCTTTTGGCGTGGAGCTGCGCGGTTGGGCTTGCAGTGGCAAGCCCCTACGGTTCTTCGCTCACGCATCCGATGAATTTTTAGACTCGAATCATGACAAAAACCGAACGGCGTCGAGCGAAGCGGTGACGGCTTGGAGCGCGTGATGATCTGCGCTTCACGGTAAACAACGACGAAACTCGAGCTTGGAGTGGTAGCGCGGTGTCTTCAGGTATGACGGTTAGCCGCTCGAGTCATCCATAGAAGGTGAGTTGACCGCTGCTCGCGTGAAGTGACGCTCGGTGAAATGCGCGGCCCTCGAGTTGTCAACTCTTCAAACCATGCCCTAGACTGCGGCCATGCTGACTGCGCTGCACGAATCACTGAAACGTTTGCTGCGGCAGCAGGGCGCGATCAACGCCGAAGATGTCAACATTGAGTTTGAGATTCCCAACCGCGCTTGGGTCGGCACGCTCACCAAGCCAACGATCAATTTCTTCCTGCACGATTTAGAGGAAAACGCGGCGCTGCGTAAAACCAATTTCGAGCAAATCGCACCGAGGGGCAGCCCGACATCGATCACCAAAGCCCCACCGAGGCGCTTGAACCTGCGCTACCAAGTCACCGTGTTCAGCAGCGAAGTGCGCGATCAGCACGAACTCTTGTGGCGGACAACGGCGCTGCTGATGCGCCACCACGAACTGCCAGCGGAGCTGTTGCCGACCAGTCTCGCGCAGCTCAACCTGCCGATCACCGCCCGCGTCAGCCAGCCCGAGGATGGCCCACGCGCCGCCGACCTCTGGAACGGTTTGGAGCTGCCGCCGCGCCCGGCACTGCTGTACCTGCTGACCGTGCCGATGGATTTGAACCTGACGCTCGAGTCGCCGCTCGTGCTGACGCGCACGCTGACACTGCAATCCGCCGAAGGTGAACTTCCCAGCCTAGCCGGGCAAAGCACCACCATCGGCGGCACGGTGCGCGGCCCAGATGGCGCGGCGATCCCCGGTATCAGCCTCTGGCGCGAGAACAGCGCAGCACTCGGGGTAGTGACCGACAGCGACGGGCGATACGTCCTCAGCAACGTCGCAGAGGGCACGTTGACGCTGCGCGTGGCGCGAATCGGTCAGTCGCCCGTGCGTTACGAGCTGATTGTCCCCTCGAGCAGTTACGACCTCGAGCTGAGCGGGGATTAGCAATGCAAATCGCCCATCCGCTTCATGCCGAGGAAAGCTGCGAATTTCTGCGCTTTCACCTAAATTAGAAAGCACACGATCACTGCTGAAAAAAATGGAAATCGCCCCGTGCAAGCCAAAGAGAAACCCGCTCCAAACGTGTCTGGGACGGGTTCTTCTTCTTGGTGGCGAGAGCCGGGCATGATCCGGCGACACCACGATTTTCAGTCGTGTGCTCTACCAGCTGAGCTACCTCGCCGTGCGCCGCTGCTGGTCTTACTCCAAATGCGCCCAGCGGTGAGGCGCATTCAGGGTATTGCTGGCGGATCGGACGGGATTTGAACCCGCGACCACCCGCGTGACAGGCGGGTATGCTAACCGCTGCACCACCGATCCAAGGGGTTATGCAACACCCGTTCTCAGGGCGGACGCGAGTATAAACGCCCTTGAGGGAGCGTGTCAACCACTGTTGCATTGCGGGTCTGCCGATCACTGTTTTGGTTAGACTCGAGGGCAAGATGCGTTTTTCTACTGTGGAGGTTTTCAAAAATCGTGTGTTTACGTCTGGGGCAGTGGCAGCGCTTGAACTCAGCGTGCCCATGACAGGGGTGGTCAGGGCGAGGTTCGCGCCGAGTGCGGTGCGCTCGAGTTTCTTGTTTCCGCGTTTGGAAGAAAAAACCTCGTTCGCGGTGATCCGTGATGACGTGCTCGAGTTCGAGGTCTTGCAGGAAGCCAGCTTATTGAGTCTCGAGGCGGACGGGGCGCATTTTCAGTTGGACTTGGCCACTGGTGGGTTCAAATTTTGGGGCGTGGACTCGAGACCGCTGTGCGAGGGGCTGGGCGTGACGGGCAGCGCTAAAACGGGGTTTCCGACAACGCAGTTCACCTCGAGCCTGAGTCTGCACGCGCCCGCTGATGAGGCGTATTTGGGTTTTGGCGAGCGGGTCGGCGGCTTAGACAAGCGCGGGATGCACCTGACCTTTTGGAACACCGATGTCGTGCCGCACCACCCGGACACCGATCCGCTGTATCAGAGCATTCCGTTTTTTATTGGTTTGCGTGACGGCGTGGCGTGGGGTTTATTTTTAGACGAATCGTGGCGCTCTGAGGTTGATGTGGCCCGCGATGACCCATCTACCCTGCGCTGGGACTCGAGCGGCCCTGAGCTGGACGTGTATTTATTAGTCGGGCCCGACATCGCCACGGTCGCCCAGCGCTTCACCGCGCTGACCGGGCGCACGCCGCTCGCGCCGCTGTGGTCGTTGGGGCATCAGCAATCGCGCTGGGGTTACGAGAGTGAGCGCGAGATCAGGGCGGTGCTGGCGGGTTACGAGCAGCACGGCTTGCCACTGGACGCGATTTACACCGATATCGATTATCAGGACGCGTACAAGGTCTGGCGCTGGGACGGCAGCCGCTACCCGAACCCCACAAAACTGGTGCAGGACGCGGCACAGCAGGGCGTCAAAGTCATCCCGATCGTTGATCCCGGCGTCAAGCTCGAGGCGGGTTACAGCGTGTACGAGGAGGCGAGGGACAGAGATTACTTGGTGCGTTTGGATCGGGGCGATGTGCTGGTCGGTGAGGTCTGGCCGCGCCCGGCCGTCTACCCGGATTTCACGAGGGGCGAGGTACGCGACTGGTGGGGTGAGCAGCATAAGGCCTTCACTGACATCGGCATCGCGGGCTTCTGGAACGATATGAACGAGCCGTCGTGCTTTTCACTCCAAGACACCACGGGCGGTTTCACCACCGACGGCAATCTGTCCGAAGGTGTGGGACGCATTGAGGGTAAGACCCTGCCGTATGACGCTCGCCACGGCGAGAAGCGCCACTTGGAGGTACACAACGTTTACGGCTTGACGATGTGCCAGTCAACCCGCGAGGCATTGGAGCGGCTCGAGCCGACCAAGCGCCCGTTCGTGCTGACGAGGGCCGGCTTCGCTGGGATTCAGCGCTACAGCGCGGTCTGGACGGGTGACAACAGCTCGTACTGGGCGCACTTGGAGCAATCGGTGGCGATGCTGCTGGGTTTAGGCTTGAGCGGCGTGGCGTTCATCGGCGCGGACATCGGCGGTTTCGCGGGTGACGCGACGCCAGAACTGCTGACGCGCTGGTATCAGCTCGGGGTGTTCTACCCGCTGATGCGGAACCACAGCGCCAAGGGCACGATTCACCAAGAACCGTGGCGGTTCGGCGAGGACACGCTGCAACTGGTCAGGGAAAGTTTGGAGCGTCGCTACCGCCTGCTGCCGACGCTATACACCTTGATGCTCGAGGCGGCGCAGAATGGGCTACCCGTGCTGCGCCCACTGGTGATGCGCTGGCCAAGCGATCTCGAGTGCCTGAACGCGAACGACGAGCTGATGTTCGGTGACGCGCTGCTGGTCGCGCCCGTCGTGCGAGAAAAAGCCACCAAGCGCCTCGTCTACCTGCCGAGCGGATCGTGGCTCGAGTTTCACAATTTCAGCGCTGGCGCAATTCTCGAGGGTGGACGCCATGTGATCGCCGACGCGCCGCTGGGCGTCACGCCGATCTACCTGCGTGCGGGGGCAGCGATTGCGCTGACGACGCCCGCCAAGCACACGACGGATGCGAACTGGGCTAGCCTCGAGTGGCACATCCACGCGAGTGACGCAATCTCGGGCAGCCTGATCGAGGATGCAGGCGACGGCTACGGCGACTCGAGGGTCACGCGACTCATCGGCAGCCTCGAGATGCAAGTCCTGATCCTCGAGCGCGAGGTCACGGGTGCGTTCCAAGTCACGCGGGACACGGAAGAGCTGCACGTTTACGGCTTGCCCGGCTTTTCAAGCGCGACGGGCATGACCGCGCAGCGTTTTGAAAACGGCGTGCTGACGCTGGAAGTGCTGGCGGATTGGACGCGACTCGAGGTGAGGTTCTGACGCACGGCTCGAGGTGTCGTTCTGACGCACGGCTCGAGGTGAGGTTGCAAAGGTCTGACGGGTGGCGGGGCAAAGCATGGTAGCCTCGCCCATCCAAATCTTAGGGAGCGGCTCGAGGGCTATATTGAGGATCGCAGTGAATTGAGGGCGCAGCTCAGCAGACCGTTCGGGGGATCTAACAGACGTGAAAGACAGCATCGGCGATAAGTTCGTGGAAGGCACGAAGCTCAAGCGCGGCGATACCTTCCCCGTCGGGAAGCGCATCCCCGCTTTCAAGGTTTACGCCAGCCCGCTCGAGACGGTGCGCTTGCCCGCCCCGCGCTTGAAGGGTGGCGCGGGCGTCTGGAGCGTCGTCGCGGCGCGGCGCTCGCAAGCCCCGGAGGTCGGCGCGAGTATCACGCCGTCTGAAATCGCGCAACTGTTGTGGGCCGCGCAGGGCGTGACCGGCGACCGCCCGAAGGGAGCCAACACCAGCCTGCCGTACCGCACGACGCCCAGTCTGAGCGGCGCGTACCCGCTCGAGGCGTACCTGCTGGCACGCTCTGTGACCGACACCTTCGCGGGCGTTTACCATTATGTGGTGCGCGAGCATCAGTTGGAGCAGGTGAAAATTGGGGACTTGACCCGCGATCTCTCGAGTGCACTGTTGGGTGACGATTCGGTCGATGTCGCCGCCTGCGCGATCATCCTGACCGGCGTCGTCGAGCGGGCCACAGCCGCGCACGGCGAGCGCGGATTCAGATATCTGTACACCGAAGCGGGCTTCGCAGTGCAGAACATCCTGCTGGCGGGCACAGCGCTGGGCTTGTCCGTCCAAGCGACCAGCACGTTTTTTGACGACGAAATCGGTTTTCTACTGGGGCTGCAAGGCAACCGCGAGTTACCGCTGAGCGTGATCCTCGTCGGACGATGACTCGAGGAGTTTCGTGAGTCATGCTCGAGTGTTCGTCTACGGCACGCTGAAACGCGGACTGGTCAACTTCCCCGCGATGCAGGGCGTTGGCGTTGAACGCATAGAGAAAGCCGTGCTGCGCGGCGTGGCGCTGTACAACTTCCCGAATTCCAACAGACCGTACCCGTATCCAGCCTTGATGCGCGGGCGAGGCACAGTGTTGGGCGAGTTGCACACCTTGAGCAATCACCTCGAGCCGCTGGACGCGCTGTGCGTGCTCGATCACGTCGAATTCGAGGGCTACGAATACCAGCGTGTGCCGTGCTGGGTGATCGTGCGCGGCTCGCGTGTGCGGGCATGGGTGTACCTGTACAAATCCCCGAACAAGCTGCACCGCCAAAAAGCCCAGCGCTCGAGCGGCGTGAGCTGGCAACCCTCGAGCCGACGTTCCCCTTGAACGTCAGGGTTTAGAAAGAACCGATGAAGTACAGTGTTGCCTAGAGATCGTGGAGGTCAATCATGAAGAACGTACTCGCTTTAGCCGCCCTCGCCCTGAGCTTCGCTGGCTGCGCCCCGACCGCGCAACCTATGAGTATCGACGCGACGTTCGCACCCGCCAGTCCGCTCGGTGCGAAGGTCAGCGGTCAAGCCCGCCTGAACAACGCGGGCGACGGCACGACCACGTACCAATTGACGCTGCAAGGTTTACCTGCGAGCGCCACATTCGGCATGGGCGTTTACAACGGCTCTTGCACCAATCAGGGCGACCTCAAATACGCGCTGCCGAACCTGAGCAGCGATTCATCAGGCAACGCGACGCTCGAGGTTGCGCTGAAAACCGGCTCGCTGCCGATCAGGGCATACATCAACGTTCACCAGCGCAGCGCGGAGACGGGCTTAGGTGCGGCGCTCGCCTGCGCGAACATCCGCTGAAAAGCTCGAGACGACTGCGCCCATCAGCGTTCGTTTGAGGAAGCTTCGCCTCTCTCTGCGAGATTGCTGTTTCGCCTCTCCCTGCGGGAGAGGCCGTCGCGCAAGCGGCGGGTGAGGGGATGAGCGCAGCGAATGCACTTGACCTTGAACGTCAATAGCAACTCGCTGCGAATAGCCCCCTCACCCGCCGTCACGCTCATGCGTGCAAGGCACGACGGCGAGATCGAGCGCAGGGAGAGGCGAAAAATCTCTGGTCAGCGCTCGAACACGTAATTGGCGCTCGAGTCGCCCCAGACGACGCGCACGGGTGATCTCAGGTCAAAGTACGCGGGCAGTTTGACCGCGCCGATGCTCGAGGCGGGGTACACGCCGTCCAGCGGGTAGAGTCCCGCGCCGCTTTCGACGGTGTAACGCGTTTTGCCTTGCGTGAACTCGAGTTGCGTGGGGGTGAGCGCGGCGACCTGCGCGGCGATGCTGAAATACAGCATCTTGCCGGGCTGGGCGGCCGTGAAACCAGCGGTGATTTTGTTGACCGAAGCCGTCAAGCCCTTGTCTAAACGCTCGAGGTCATTGAACTCGAGCAGTAATAGGCTGGCGGTGTCCAGATCGCCGTCGCGGTGGAACAGGTGCAAGCCGCGCACGCCACCGCCCAGATCAAGCTCCTCCCAAGTCAGCTCTACCCTGCCCAGACCCGTCGGGTCGGACACTGGGTTGGGGTACTCGAGTTGCAGGGCTTCAAGAAAATCGCGCGGCACGAGCCACTGCGTGCCACGCAGCGAAATCGGGCTGCTCAAGCGCACGTCTTTACCGTTCAGAATGAAGCTCTGGCTGCCGACGAAGAAATACGCGATGTTCTCATCCCAACGCAGCGTCCCTCGCGTGCCTTGAGCGGTGAACGCACCGTCGTTGACGCGAGCGACCTCTAAAAGATCGTATCTTGCATCGCTCGGGACAGCCTGACCCAAGCCGCTCGAGACGAGGCTCGAGAGGATCAGTAGGGCGGTCAGCAAGCGCAGCAGCATAGACGCATCCTACGGGCGACTTGGGGATTGCGCTGTGACGAAGACCGTCTGATACTGGAAGGCGTGAACCTCGACCCGCGATTAGCCGTTTTTGCGAACCACCGCACCGTGCGCCAGTACAAAGCCCAGCCGTTAGCAGACAGCCACTGGGAGCAGATCATGTACTGCGCTCAGGCAGCGCCGACCGATGCGACCGCGCAGATGTACAGCTTCGTGCGGCTGACCGATCCTAGCCTGCGCTCAAAGATCGCCGAAGTAACCGCCAACGCGCACATGGCAACCGCCAGTGAAACGCTGATCGTCTGCGCCGATGTCCACCGCCTGCAAAAACTGCTCGAGCATCGCGGCTACGTGTACGGCGATTGGCGGGCAGCGTCACTTCACTTCGCCATCGGCGACGCGGTGCTGGCGGGTCAGAATGCCTTGATCGCCGCCGAGTGCTTGGGTTATCAAGGCTGTTGGATTGGCGGCGTGCTGAGCGCTTTAGACGAGATCGTCACCTTGCTCGAGTTGCCTAGGGGCGTGCTGCCATTCGCGGGTTTGACCATCGGTGTGCCAGACGAAGACCCACCCGTGCGCCCGCGCCTACAGCCTGAAGTGATCTGGCACGACAACACCTACAAGCCGCTCGAGCCAAGCGATTTGGAAACCGCGCTGACCCGCATGGCTCCGATCACCGCCAGAGGTGATTGGGCGCAGAGCCTAGCGCGGTACTTTGCCACGGGCGGCACGATGGAGCAACGTGAGCCTGTGTTGCGTCGCACCTTGGAGCGCCAAGGCTTCGCGGTCAGCGATGTGGACGCGCTATACGAGCGCACCGAAGCGGCCGGTTACGCGGAACTGCTGATCCGGCGCGGTGGGGCTGGCTTCCAAGCGTGGGTGGATCGCCCAGACCGCGCCCACGGCGGCGACGGTGCGACGCCGAGCGAAGCGCTGCGTAAAGCGGTGGAAGAAGCGGAACGCGACGCGCTCGAGACTCGAGGGTAATGGCTCGAGTCACCCCCTACTCCGCAGGAGAGGACAACCACTCGAGGCTCACCGATTGACGCGTGCGCCGTATGATTTACGCATCACCACATCGCAGCCCTCGAGCCTGAAAATCTTCACTGCTCGAGACCTTCCCAAACGCACTCGCAAATCACTCGAGGGGGCAAATAAATGGAGTATCGGCGGCTGGGCAATTCTGGGTTGATCGTCAGCGCACTGGCGCTTGGGACGATGCAGTTTGGCAAGGGCATGAACATGGGCGGCTTGGGGCAGGATGAAACGACCGCCATGATTCGCTTCGCGGTGGAGCGCGGCATCAATTTCATCGACACGGCCGATGTCTACTCTGGCGGCGAAAGTGAGACGCTGATTGGCAACGCACTCGAAACCTTGGGCAACCGTGACGAACTGGTGATTGCCACCAAATTCAGATTGCCGATGAGTGAAAATTTCAACCGCTCCGGCGCGACCAGAGTCAACATTCTACGCGGTGTGGAAAGCAGTTTGAAGCGTCTGAAAACCGATCACATCGACCTCTACCAAGTTCACGGTTGGGACTCCAACACGCCGCTCGAGGAGACGCTGCGAACGCTGAGCGATCTGGTGCGTCAGGGCATGGTGCGCTACATCGGACTGAGCAATTACATGGGCTGGCAAGCCGCCACTGCGCTGGGCGTGCAAAAGCAGTTGGGCCTCGAGCCATTCGTCACCGCGCAGATGTACTACAGCCTCGTCGGGCGCGAGTTGGAGTACGACTTTCAAAGCTGCGCCGAGTACCACAAGCTTGGGGTGCTCGTTTGGAGCGCACTGGCGGGTGGATATCTCAGCGGCAAGTACACGCGAGCGAGCGAGGCACAAGCGGGCACGCGCTTCGCGGAAGCCGGGCAGTTCGTGCCGTTCGACTGGGCACGCGGTGAGCCGATTCTAGCGGCGCTCCGCACCGTCGCCGAGAGGCACGGTGTCAGCATGGCGAGGGTTGCCTACGCGTGGACGCTCAGCCGTCCAGCCGTCGCCAGCGTCATCATCGCCGCTCGCAAAATCAGCAATCTGGACGACAACATCGCCGCCGCTGATCTGAAACTCTCACCCGCCGACCTCGAGCTGCTCAACACGGCGTCTGATCCCGGCACGCCGTACCCGAAATGGATGGTGCTGCAACTGGATCAAGCCGAAGACCCGCGCCCGAAGATCCTCGAGCCGGAGAAGTTTGAGGATGGTGGCCCGTGGAAGGACTTGCGGTTCAAGTGAAGCGGTAGCGGCGTTCTCGAGTGGTCAGTGATAGTCAGGATAGGCGTAAGCGTTTATCGCTGCCAGACTATCAGCGCGAAACCGCGCAGGAGGTGACGCGTTCATGACCTTTGAATTTGATAAAGAAACCGCCATCAGTGCGCTCTTGTACATCGCGCAGCGCGTTCAAGAACCACGCTATCACCGCGTGGTCAAAATCATGTACTTCGCTGACCTGTGCCATTTAGAGCGCTACGGTCGGATGATTTTTGGCGGCGATTACCGCGCTTACGAGTTTGGGCCCGTCCCGCATCAGGTTTACGGAATGCTCAAAGCAGCCGAAAGCAAATTTGATCGCAAAAGCACTGAAGCACCGTTTCAAATCACGCATCGCAAAGGTCACAAAGTCATCAACGCGCTCGCAGACCCAGACCGCGACCGCCTGAGCGAATCCGAACTCGGGTGTCTAGACGCAGCCATCGCCGATTGGGGCGAGGAGGACTTCGGCGTGACGACCCAAGCCAGTCACGGCACAGCGTGGCAAAAAGCGTGGGACACGAAACATAACTCACCCATGCCGCTCGAGGACATTGTGATGACCCTAGACGGCGGAGCGCAGTTATTAGAGCATCTTCAAAACCCGCACCCGTGAGGCGTAATGACTGACGGTAATGCGGAGCTTTTTGATGTGTTTCATTGGTGGTGTGTTTCCATGCGCCCGGAAGCCAAGCATAAGCTGGTGGTCGTGGTGGCCGTCGCACCCGAGTACATGCTGGGATTCGTCATCAACTCGAGGCTGAACGAGTTCGTGCAAACCAGAGCGCACCTGCTCCCTTGCCACGCGCTCGTGCTGTGCGCGGAACACCCAAGCTTTTTAGAGCACGATTTGTTCGTGGATTGCCAAACGCCGTACACCTTCCCGCATACGAACCTGACGACTGCCAACTACCGCGACCCACTGCGCTCAGTGGGTCGAGCGGCGGTGCTGGAAGCGGTGCGGTTGTGCAGCGTGTTGAAACCCGTGCATAAAAAGCTGATTCTGGGTGCGTCAATCCGCGCTGCTCGAGGTGCTGCGCCGCAAATGTCAGAATGCGCCGCGTGAACCCAGAGCAATTCATCAAGAAGTGGAAAACCAGCACGCTGAAAGAAAGCGCCAGCGCCAAAAGCCATTTCGATGACCTGTGCAGGTTACTGGAGCTGCCGACACCGACGGACGCCGATCCGCACGGCACGTTTTACACTTTTGAGAAGCACGTCACCAGAGCCACGGGACGCAAGGGTTTCGCGGATGTCTGGAAGCGCGGTGCGTTCGGCTGGGAGTACAAGGGTAAGTTTAAAGACCTGAATGAAGCCTACAACCAACTCTTAGCGTACCGCGATGACTTGGAGAACCCGCCGCTGAGCGTGGTCTGCGATTTTGACAGAATCGTGATTCACACCAATTTTATTAACACCGCCAAAGTCACGGAAACCTTCACGCTCGAGGATCTGCGCGATGACGCCAAACGCGAGCGTTTGAAAAAAGTCTGGCTCGAGCCGCAAATTTTTAATCCCAGCAAGACCAACGATGCGGTGACGAAAGTCGTGATTAACGACCTCGTGCGCGTCGCGGACAATCTGAAATTGCGCGGCGAGAACCCCGATACCATCGCGCATTTCTTGGTGCGCTGCGTGTTCACGTTCTTCGCTGAGGACGTTGGATTGCTGCCCAAAGACGCGTTCTCGAGGATCATCGACGCCGCGCACGATTACCCCGAGGATTTCAGCGTGATGACCTCGCAACTGTTTGGCTTGATGAAAACCGGCGGGACAAGCATCGTCGGACGGATTCGGCATTTCAACGGCGGCGTCTTTGATAGTGAGGACGCACCAGCGCTGGGCGTGGTTGATTTAAAATACTTGGCAGCCGCCAGCCGTCAAGACTGGCGGGCGCTCAACCCCGGCATTTTCGGTACGCTCTTTGAACGGATCATCGACCCAAGCCGCCGCGCTCAGTTGGGCGCTCATTACACCGAAGTCGCGGACATCAACGACGTGATCGAACCCGTGATTCTGACGCCGCTCAGGGCAGAATGGGACGCGGTGCGTGAGGCGGTCGCGCCGCTGATTCTGGCCGCCAACGCGCCCGTCGCGGACGAATCGCTGTTCAGCCCAGACAACCCCGCGTTGCAAAATGTGCGGGCGGAGGCACTGGCGCAGCTCGAGGCGTTCCAGACGCGTTTGACGAACGCGACCGTTTTAGACCCAGCGATGGGCAGCGGCAATTTCCTGTACGTGACGCTGCGCCGCTTGCTGGACTTGGAAAGCGAGGTGCGGGCAACGATGCGCTTGTTGGAGCCGGGCAAGACGTTTGCCGCGAAGGTTCACCCGTCGCAGATGCGCGGCATTGAAATCAGCCCATACGCGCACGAGATCGCGGGCATGGTTTTGTGGGTCGGGTACTTGCAATGGATGCGCGAGCACGGCGAGGCGCTGACCCACGAACCCGTCCTCGAGCGGCTCATACATTTAGAGAACCGTGACGCTGTGCTGGACGAGAAAACGGGTATCGCACCCGCGTTTCCGGCTGCGGAGTTCATCGTCGGCAATCCGCCGTTCTTGGGCAATTACAAGATGCGCTCCGAGTTTGGCGACGCGTACACCGAGGCACTGCGGCTGGCGTACAAGGACAGCGTGCCGGGCAGCGCGGATTTTGTGTGCTACTGGTTCGAGCAAGCTCGCACACAAATCGCGGCGGGCGCGACGAAACGCGCCGGTCTGATCGCCACGAACAGCATCAGGCAAAAGCTGAACCGTCCGGTGCTCGAGCAGATTTTGGCAAGCGGCGGAATTTTCATGGCGTGGTCTGACCGGGCATGGGTGCAAGACGGCGCAGCGGTGCGGGTCAGCATCGTGAGCTTTGACAGTGGGACAGAGCAGGCTCGAGTGTTGGACGGTCACGCTGTTGGGGAGATCAACGCCGATCTCTCGAGTGGCAAGTTTGAAGTCGGTAACATCCAGCCGCTGCGCGAAAATCAAATGCGGGCATTCAAAGGTGTCGAGCCGGGCGGCAAGTTTGATATCAAAGAAACTGTGGCGCTGAAATGGTTGGACGTTCCAAATCCCAGCGGATGCAGCAACCGAGATGTTTTGAAGCCATACATCGGCGGCGATGATCTGATGCAAAAATCGTCGAACCGCTGGATCGTGGACTTCACAGGCAAAACGCTCGAGCAAGCCCGCGCCTACCTTGTGCCATTCAGCCATCTCGAGCAAACAATCGTGCAAGCTCGAGGTGAAGACGCCGCCAAAGAGCGCAAACACTGGTGGCTGATGCGTCGTCCCGCATTGGACACGAGAAAATCAATTGCTTCACTGACCCGTTACATCGCCACATCTCGAGTCGCCAAGCACCGCGTCTTCGTCTGGCTGCCGATTGAAGCCATTCCGTCCAATTCGCTGACCGTGATCGCCGCCGATGACGATTACACGTATGGCGTGGTCAACAGCACGGCGCACACCGCATGGGTAACTCGAGTCAGCGGCTGGATGGGCATGGGCAACGATTCGCAGTACACCAACGAATCCTTTGAAACCTTCCCGTTCCCGCGCCCCAGCGACGCGCAGCGCGACGCCATCGCCAGTGCTGCCGTTTACTTGGAGACTTGCCGCGCTCACCTCAAATCGCACGGGCGCACGCTGACCGAGATGTACAACGCGCTCAGCGCCCTGCGCGAGTTCAGTGCGCCCGACCCGACGCACGAAGCGTTTTCACTGCTGACCGCGCACGACGCGCTGGACAAAGCCGTTCACGCCGCTTACGGCTGGGCGCACCCGCTGACCACCGACGCGATCCTCGAGACGCTGCTGGAACTCAATTTGCAGCGCTCAAACCAGCAAAACACGTCAATGATAACAACAGCCAGCCCCCTGTGATTCACGGTAGGCGCAGCAACGTTGGCAACGCCAAAATACCGCTCGAGCCGAAGGCGATCTTGATGCACCGTCAGGGTCAATCCAAGCCCGAAACGTGACTGCGAATGAAGTTCTCGAGTGACGCAAACGCAGTGCGGCTATGCACTTGCCCCGAGCGCACGACATGGCACGCGCCGAGCGCACCGAGGACGCCGACGTGCCCGTGATCTCGCAGGTCATCCCGCGACAACTCGAGCTGATCTTTGCACCAAGTGAATGGCTTCTCCAACAAACCCGGCCCCACCACCCCGAGCGGTCTGGGTTGACCGATGTTGAAGCGGTACGCCATCTCCTGCGGATAACTTTTGAGGCTGTAAGCGTAGGAACGCAGTGGCAATAACTTGCCGAAATCTGCGACGACCATGCGATGCTCGAGCGAATCAATGATCACCGCTCCCAGCGGTTGCTCGTAGTACTGATCGCGCGTCGGCTTATCGTCGCCGCGCTCATTGAACACACTTTCGGCATCGCGCTGATATCGGGCTGCGAGCAGGGTTGTCGTTTCAGCGATTCGCTCGCACAGCACTTCAATTGATTCAGGTGCTCGCATCACGGTTCCGATGCTGGTCTCGTATTCTGATGACTCGAAACTTGCTGCGGTCGCGACGGACATTTTGAGTGCGGCATTGCCCATGACCGCTACGAGGTAACGCCCAAAGACGATGCACGCCTTGTCAGCGCGTTCCCCGGACATGGTTTCGCGGTCGTCAGCGGCGATCAGCGAGGCGTCATGGGCAGCAGAAGTAAATCCGAAAATTACGGTCATGGTGTTCAGTGTACAGGTGCGAGTAATGACGACTTTTGCTACGATCAAACGGGATTGAACAGGCCACATAAGTCTTGAACGACGCGATGTTCCCGGAACTGACAGTCGGCGCGATTCTCGAGACGCTGCTGGCGCTCTAGCCTCGAGCGGGTGACAGCGCAAAAACGTAAATTGTTTATTTTGTTTATTACACTTACAACTGGCACTATTTGGTAAAGTCAGCCATGCACAGCAATCATTACAAACTCGAGGCATCTGACCTCAAAGCCGCCCAAACCCTGCGCGACGCCCTCAATCAGCACAGTGGTAAAGGCACAACCCTGCAACTCGGTTCGCAAACCCTTGTTATTCCAGACCAAATCGCCAAGCTGATTCTGGAGGTGCTGACCGAGATCAGCAGCGGACACCCCGTTCGCCTCGTCCAAGGTGACACTCACCTAAGCACTGCTGAGTTGGCTGATTTGCTCAAGGTCTCGCGCCCATACGCCGTGCGCTTACTCGAGGAAGGCAAGCTGCCGTTTTACCTCGTTGGAACGCACCGCCGCGTCATACTCGAAGACGCTTTGGAATTCAAAAACGTGCAACGCCAAAAAAGTTTGGAGATCATGCGGGAACTCATGGCAGAAAGTCAGGAACTCGGTCTCGGTTACTGATGAAGGCAGTCACCGTGATGCTGGATGCAAACATCTTGTACGCAGCGCCACTCCGCGATTTCTTCATGCATCTAGGCATTTTGTCTGACGTGCGCGTGCGCTGGTCTCAACGCATTCAAGCGGAGTGGATGCGGAATTTGCTCCTGAACCGCCCAGATATCCCCCAAGTCCGCGTGCAACGCACCAGCGATCAGATGAATGCCGCCATACCCGAGGCATTGGTCGAGGGTTTTGAAGACACTGAACTGCGCTTAAAATTGCCCGATGCCGATGACCGTCACGTTTTGGCAGCCGCCATTCACTGCCAAGCTCAAGTCATCGTCACGAAAAACCTGCGCGATTTCCCACGCGATACGCTCGCACCATACGGTATTGAAGCGCTCCACCCGGACGAGTTTGTGCATCGGTTGCTTGAGGACGATCCACAATCAGTCATCCAAACGATTTGGGCGATTCAACGCGCACTGATCAATCCGCCCAAAACCATCTCAGAAATCCTCGAGACGCTCGAGCAGCAGGAATTGCCGATGACTGCCAGATGGTTGCGGCGCGTGTTTGATTCAAGTGAAAACCCCCATCATTGACGGGGGTTCTTTACTGGCGGGTCGTGCAGGGCTCGAACCTACGACCTATGGTTTTGGAGACCATCGCTCTACCGACTGAGCTAACAACCCACGCGGATGAAAAATTTACCACACTTGAGCCTAAGTGACAAGAATTCTAACGCGGCAGCGCAGCGCGTTCCTCCAAGCTCAGCGTGCGCGATAACTCCTCGTACAGGAGTTGATCCAGCACCTCGAGTTCCTCGTCCAGCACAGTTTCGGTCGCCTCGAGCACGCGCTCTAACTCTTCGACGGCATCGCTGAAATTACTGCTTTTGATGCGGGCTTTGAACAGCGGCAGCATCGGCTCCAACGCTTTACGCACCACGAGACGGAAACGCTCTAAGGTTTCCTCTTCGCTCAGGCGGTCGCGGCGCGGTTCTAAGCTGACGGGTGCGGCGGTGATGCGCTCCAAGGTTTCACGGGCGATGTCGGGGAGCTTGGAGAGGTAATGGCTGTCTTTGACGATGTAGTTGACCGCGCCCGCTTGCAAAGCTCTGACCGCCAGTTGCGCTTCGGAGCGCCCTGTCACCAGCACGACGGGCAGCCCCAGTGGGATTAGCGCCTCCAGAAGCGTCAGGCCATCAGTGTCTGGCAGCGCGTAATCGAGCATCACCATGTCAAACCCGCCGCTGCGGGCGCTTTCCAAACCCAGTGCCCCCGTCGGTTGGTGTGCAACGGCGAACCCAGCCCGCTCGAGGTAACGGCTGGCCACGAACGCTTGGTCGGGGTTGTCCTCGATCAGCAGAATGCGGGGCATGGGGTAGCTTATCGCGCTCGAGTTTAAAATTGTTGGGGAATCACGATGAGGCTCGTACAGCACAGACTGTTTAGGTGAGGACTTCTTTGGGTTTGGCAAAGACCATCCGCCCGAGACTGGTTTGGGTCACGGTGCTGACCAACACGCGCACGGTGCGACCCTTGAAGGCCATGCCGTCCTCGATCACGACCATCGTGCCATCTTCCAAGTACCCGATGCCCTGACCGGGTTGGCTGCCCTCTTTGATGACTTGCAGGTCAAATTCGTCCCCCGCCCCGAAACGGGTTTTCAAGGCGTCTGCCAATAAGTTGAAACTCAGCGCTCTGACATCTTGCAACTGCGCGACTCTGGCGAGTCCGCTGTCGTTGGTCACGACCGACGCGCCGATTTCCTGCGCGGCGCGAATCAAGCGGTCGTCCACGCCGCCGCCGGTGTCTTCAAACTCGCGCACAGTCAGCTCCACGTCGCGCATCGCTCGCAGCTTCTCTAAGACCTCTAAGCCGCGCCGGCCCTTGCTGCGCTTGGCGTGATCGGACTGGTCGGCGAAAAATTGCAGCTCGCGCAGGACAAATCCGGGCACGATCAGCGGCCCTTCCAAGAAACCGGTCTGCGCGACTTCCAAAATCCGCCCGTCGATAATCACGCTGGTGTCCAGCAGCTTGGTATTGAGGTTGGGGACAGTGACTGTCACTCGAGGGCGCTCTGGAGTGCGGTTCGAGAGCATGCGAAACGCGTCACTGCCCTGCACGGCGACGCTGACGAGGAACAGCTCTAAAAGCGCGGTGATGGCGAGCTGGTAGTACCACGCGTAACCGGGGATGTTGGACAGCACGCTGTTAAGGAGTACGCTAATCAGCAGCGCGGCAATCGTCGCTACCGTCGCCGCGAACACGACCTGCGGCTCTAAGTTGACCCACGCGGCTGCGAAGCGGCCCACCAAGCCGCGCAGCCACGCGCTCGGGCGGCCGGTGAACAGCGATGTGACCAGCGCCCCGAGCGCGACGATGTAAACCTGATTAACACCGTCGCTGACGATGTGCGGCGCTATTCCGTACGCGATCCACGCGCCGAGCAGCACCAGCAACCCGCGAATCACAACCCGCAGCGGATCGGAGTGGCTGAGGTCGTTCAGCTCGAGCCAAGGTTTGTTCATGTCAGCCCAGCCGCCTCGAGCGTCACGTCATGCTGAGGTTGCTGGGAGGCTTCCATGTCTGTATTCAGTATTTCACGAACAGCGCTGAGGATGTGAAGTGAAGGATTGCATCGCCGTCTTGCCTATGACTTGGGCTGCTTTGAGTGAAGGCGAAACCCCTCGAGACCAGACAGGAAGCGCTCAGCCCCAGACGGCTCTGATCGCGTCTTTGACGCTTTTCACCGCGACGATATCGCTGCTTTTGCTCGTACCGATTTTAGCTGCACCGGGCGGCGCGACGAGGCGTTGCAGCCCGCTGCGTTGCGCTTCGGTGATGCGCCGCGCCGATTGCGAGACGCTGCGAACCTCACCGGCCAAACCGACCTCGGCGAAAACCGCGATCCCTTCGGGCATCGGTTTCATCATCACCGCACTGTAGACCGCCAGCGCCAATGCCAAGTCGAGGCCGGGATCGACGACGCGCAGACCGCCCGCCAGATTGACGTAGACATCCAAACCACCCAAGCTCAGTTCTAACCTACGCTCGAGCACCGCGAGGATCACGTCCACGCGACGGGCATCCAAGCCGACCGACACGCGCTTCGGCGATGGGTACGGCGTCTTGGCAGCGAGGGCTTGCACCTCCAACAGCAGCGGTCGCTGGCCGTCCATCGTCGCGGCGATCACGCTGCCGGGCACGCCGACGGGCCGCTCGGCTAAGAACGCGCTCGAGGGGTTGTCCACGGCGATTAAACCGCGCTCCTGCATGTCAAAGACACCCAGCTCACCGACCGACCCGAAGCGGTTTTTGACGCTCCTGAGCAAGCGGTAATGCCCGACCGACTCGAGCATCAGCACGGCGTCGACGATGTGCTCCATCACTTTGGGCCCGGCGACCGTGCCGTCCTTGGTGACGTGACCGACCAGCACCATCGCGCAGCCAGTCTCTTTGGCGGCACGGGTCAAGCGGGCTGTAGCCTCGCGCACCTGCGAGACGCTGCCGGTCGCGCCGCCCTCGTCGACTTGCACGGTCTGGATCGAATCCACGATGGTGAGCTTGGGGCGCTCGAACTCCAAGAGTGCCGCGATGCCGTCGGCGTTGGTGTCGCGGGTCATCAAGATGTCGCTTTCAACGCCGAGCCGCACGGCCCGCAGGCGCACCTGCTCCAAGCTCTCCTCGCCTGCGACGTACAGCACTTTCTCGCCGCGCTTGGCGAGGTGATCCGCGACTTGCAGCAGCAACGTGCTTTTACCGATGCCCGGCTCGCCGCCGAGCAGCACCACACCGCCCGCGACCCAACCGCCACCCAGCACGCGATCCAATTCGGAGACGCCGCTCGGGGTGCGCGGCTCTTCCTGCATCGCCACAGTATTTAAGCGCACGACCGCGCTCGAGGGGACTCGAGGGGCGCTGGAAAAGCCAGATTTTGAGCTGGCGACCGGGGTGACTTCCTCGAAGCTGTTCCACGCGCTGCAACTCGGGCAACGCCCCAGCGTCTTGGCAGCGGTGTAGCCGCAGGAGGAGCATTTGTACTGCGTTTGGACTCTTGCCATCACCGCGAATCATAAGCTGGAGTCGCGTGAAACTCGAGTAGGCAACGCTCAATTTAGGCTCGTTTCACTGGCAAGCCTCGCGGGCATGGGTACGACGCGAACAGGGGTTAAACGCCCGAGTCAGAATCTAATCCAGAGCGCTGTGCAGTTGCCGCTCGAGGTTGCATCATGGGTGTGTGAAACCCACACCGATTCGCCCCACTCAAAGCCAAGAATCCGTCTGGGATTACCCGCGCCCACCGCGTTTGGAGCCGATTCAAAAGCGCATTCAGATCATCAGTGCTGGCGCGTTGCTGGCGGACACGACACGCGCTTACCGCGTACTGGAGACCTCGCACCCGCCGGTGTACTACTTGCCACCCGAAGACATTCGCATGGAGCGCCTGACGAAAAGTGGTGGCTCGAGTTTCTGCGAGTGGAAGGGCGCGGCGCGGTACTACGCGCTGAACGGCAATGAAGTGGCGTGGTATTACAGCGCCCCGTCTCGAGGTTTTGAAGCCATCGCGGAGTATCTGGCGTTCTACGCGGGGCGCGTCGCGCTGCAAGACGGCGATGGCTGCTTCGTGGACGGTCAGCGCGTCACGCCGCAACCGGGCCCTTTTTACGGCGGGTGGATCACGGCTGACGTTGTAGGCCCGTTCAAAGGCATCCCCGGCAGCATGGGTTGGTGAAGGCAAGCAAAGGCAGGCGAAACCCGAGCAGTTCCCTTTGCCTTTCGCCTTTTTCCCCCTCGAGCCAGAAGTTTCGTAGAATGCGCTCATGCGTCACGTGCGGTTCATTCCCAGCGAACTCGGCGAGGCAACCCTGCGCTCACTGGCGAGGGGGGCGAAAGCAACGGATGATCCGTGGGACGTTCACGGCGATCTGGAACTGGACATCGGACTGGCCACGCCGCTGCGCTTGACCTGTGGCAATCCCGTCAAGCACGCTTTGGAGCCGCTGTGCGAACTGGCGCACTGGCTGGCATCGGGACGCGTGAACCTGCTGTCAACCGTGATGGGTACGGCCGCCATCGGGCGCTCGAGCCATTTGTATCACCGTTGGCACGGCGCTTTTGATGCGGTGCTGCTCTTGGGGCAGCGCGACTCAACGCTCGGCGTGGTCAAGCAGCCAGACGGTGCGCTGGTGACGGTGCTCGAGACGGACGACCAGCCGGAGTTGGAGGACAAGGGAGCAGGGTTGACGAGGGCCGAGCTGCTGAGCTTACCCGCGATGCTGTGGGACGATCTGGATGGGTTATTGCAGCTTCTCGGCATTGAGTTGGATTCAAAGGAGCGGCTGCGCTGGGAGCGCCAGCGTCCCTGACCGGCTTAGAATTGCGCTCATGGATTTGGGACTGAACGGCAAAGTGGTCATCATCACCGGCAGCAGCGACGGACTCGGCGCGAGCGCGGCGCGGACGCTGGCCAAGGAGGGCGCGAGCGTCGTGATTTGCGCCCGCAACTTGCAGAAGCTGCAAGCCGTCACCACCGAGATTGCGGCCGCTGGCGGTAACGTCATGGCCGTGCAAACCGATGTCACCAACCCTGCTCATCTGGAGAATTTAGTCGCGCAGACGGTGCAGCGCTTTGGGCGGATCGACGCGCTGGTCAACAACGCGGGACGAGCGGCCGCGCAAGCTTTCGAGCAAGTCAGTGACGCCGCGTGGGACGATGATCTGGCGCTGAAATTCCACGCGCCGATTCGGTTGTCTAAGCTGGTGATCCCGCACCTCAGAGCCAGCGGTGGCGGCTCAATCCTCAACATCCTCGCCACGGGCGGTAAGACTCCAGCCGCTGCCAGTATGCCCTCGAGCGTTTCCAGAGCGGCGGGCATGGCGCTGACCAAGGCCATGTCCAAGGATTTGGGGGCGGACAACATCCGCGTCAACGCCGTGCTGATCGGGCTGGTGGAGTCTGACCAGTGGGTGCGGCGCAGCGCCTCCACGGGCGTGCCGCTGACAACGATTTACTCTACCCTGCCGCGTGACAACGGCATTCCACTGGGGCGCGTCGGGCAGGCTGAGGAGTTCGCGGATTTGATCGCGTTTTTGGTTTCACCCCGGGCCGCGTTCGTCAGCGGTTGCGCGATCAATTTCGATGGCGGTATGAGCGCGGCTGTTTAAGGTCATTGTAAAAACGCGTCGGGTGCGTTCATTTGCTCGAGCAGTTACGTCTCGAGCAAAAATCGGTCGCTCTGAGAAAGCTGCGTGGATTCGTCAAGTTGGAGTTTTAAGCTGGACGTGCTTTACGAAGCAATTTTTTCGCATTCCGCAATGGCTTTGTAGTTTAAGTTGCGAACGGCTGGCTGATGAAGTGTAATGTCGGCCGTGAAAGACTTGGTGTGCATCGTTTGTAAAGTGAACCAGCTTCCGTTCTGTCTCTAACAGAATTCATAAACTGCCCAGTCGTCATTTTTTAAACGATGGCGCAAGTCAATTCCGACCCGATTTGGAGCACGAGTGAACCAAGATTTGAAAACCCAATCCCCCTCGAGTCAACTCCAAGCGCTGGCCCTCGAAGCGCTCGAGGCGAACCCGAACGTGATTTACGTCTTCGATATCACTGCTGGCGCGACGCTGTACGTCAACGAAGCCGGGGCACAGTCGCTCGGCTACCGCGCTGCTGAGATCATCGCGCTCGGCGCGGATTTCACGCGGCAGCAGATGCACGTCGACGATCAGCCTCTGGTCAAAGCGCACATCGCACGCTTGGCGCAAGCGCCCAACGGCACGGTCGCCCAGACCGAGTACCGTTTGCGCGACCGCACCACGGGACAATGGCGCTGGTTTGAAAGCCGCGACGCGATCACACATACGCCCGGCCCCAGCGATCAGGCGCACATCGTTGGCATGGCCAGCGATGTCACCGAGCGGCGCGAAACGCAAAGCCAGTTGCAGATCAGCGAGACGCGCTTTCGAGCGGTGCAGCAGACCACGCCCGACGGTTTCATGATCTTCCAAAGCCTGCGCGACGCACACAACCAGATCACGGATTTCACGTGGCTGTATTGCAATCCGGCCGCCGAGCGGATCGTCGGTCGCTCGAGCGCTGAACTGATCGGTAAGCAATTGTTGACCGAAATGCCCGGCAATCGCAGCGAGGGCCTGTTTGACGCTTACGTCGAAGTCGTGACGACTGGTCAGGTCTGGCAGCGCGAGTTTGAGTACACCCACGAGGGCATCGACCGCACGTTTCGCAGCACCGCCGCGCCCGCCGGTGACGGCTTCGCCGTGTCGTTCACCGACATTTCCGAGCAGCAGCTCGCGCTGAAGGCGCTGCAAAACAGCGAGTCGCGTTTGCGGCAACTCAGCGCCGCTCAAGAGCGCTTCGTGACCGATGTCAGCCACGAGTTGCGGGCCCCGCTGACCTCGATCAAAGGCAACTTGCAACTGCTGAACCGCCACGCCAACATTCCGCCCGACGAGCAACGCGAGATGGTCAGTGAGGCTCTGAGCGAAGCCTCAAGGATGCAGCGCTTGATCGCCAATCTGCTCTCGCTCGCACGCGGCGAGAACGCGGTGGCGATGCAGCGTGAGCGCGTGGCCCTGCACGAGTTGTTGAGTGAAACTTGGACGCAAGGGCAAGCGCTCTCAGAAACCCACGAGTTCAGCATCGTGACCCTCGAGCCAGCTTGGGTGTCCGGCGACCGCGATCACCTGCGACAACTGCTGCTGATCCTGATCGAAAACGCGGTGCGTTACACGCCTGAAGCGGGCGCGATCACGCTGGAACTGCGGCTCGAGGGTGGACAAGCGGTCATGTGCGTGCGCGATACCGGCATTGGCATTGCGCCCAGCGAAGCCGAGCGCGTGTTCGAGCGCTTCTACCGCAGTCCAAACGGCCGCGAGCGCTCCAAGGACGGTACGGGTTTGGGCTTAGCGATTGCCAAAGCCATCGCACTGGCGCACGGCGGCCAGATTCGGCTCGAGGGTCAAGTGGGCGTGGGGACGAGCGCGATCGTGACCCTGCCGCTGATCACTTGAACCTCAGCCGCTACTCGAGTGAAACTCAGACAGCGTACACTCGAAATGGAGTTGGACTCCGCTGTCACGCCTCGAGCGCGGTGTTGACGAGCACGAACAGTGCGTCTAAATCAATCGGTTTGACCGCGAAGCCCGTCGCACCAGCCCTGAGCACCGCTTCGCGCAAACCCAGTGCCTCGCGCCCGGTAATCATCACGACCCTCGGCATGATCCCGGTCACTTGCAGCGTCTCCAAAACCTGCAACCCGTTGCGTCCCGGCAAATCATGATCCAGCAGTACGACGCTCGGGATGCGCGTTTCGAGCGCCATTAAGAAATCCTCGCCACTGCCAAAAATCGCCGTCTCGAACCCCTCGAGCTTCAGCGCACGCGCCAGAAAACGCGCAGCGTTAGAATCGTCATCCACCACAAAAACCGAAGCCATTTAAATCTATTGTTCGCATCCGACTGAGGCTGGGCTGAAGTTGAGCGGATTGGGAACATAGAAGCCGCAAAATCACGCACGTATCCGACGAGCGTTCAGGCTCGAGTCGTGGACGGCACGTATCTAAAAACAGCACGTATCTAAAACCGCAAGTCCCACAGCGCCCCGAGCGCCGTGTTGAGTTCCCACTGCCTGACCAGCACGACATCGGTCTTAAACGTGCTGTAAGCCATGATGCTGACCCCCGCTTGCGCGAGGGCGTTGGTCAGTTTAGCCATCACGCCGACCGTCTCCAAAGGAAAGTCTTGGGCGAGGCGCACGGCGCGGTAGCCGCGATTGGCTTTGGCATCCGGGTGTTGAGCGGCGATTAATTCCCAAGCAGCGACCTCTAAAATGAGCGTGATCTCCACGGGGTCTTGCACCAGCACGCGCAGCTCACCCATCGCGGGCAGCGTCAGCACGGTATCGGGCGGCAAGCTGATCAGCGCGTACTCGCCCGTCAGCACCTCGAGCACATCGCTGCCACGGTGGATGTCAGAACGGGCAGGGTGGACGCTCATGCCTGTGCATTCTAGCTCGAGAGAGCGGGTAACGGATGCTCGAGATGGAGCGAGCTTTTCAGGGAGTCTCGAGATTCGTGACTGGTGACTGTCCTCGACTACGCCATTTTTAGGATGTCAAGTATCTGGTTTTGCATTAGCCTGTGGCATGACCCCTCGAGCCATCATCCCGAAAGACATGACGGACGCTGAAGCGGCGGCGCTGAGCCGATTTCACAATGCGATGCGGGCTGAGGCGATGCCCGAAGACCCGCTGGTTCCGCTCGAGGAGTACCTAACGAACTGGCGCAATCCATCGCCGCACGAATGGTTCAAAACCTTCGTGGTCACAGACGGCGATTCCGTCGTTGGGTACGCAACAGCGGAGTGGGACACGACTGATACGCAAAATCCGCACATGGCTTGGGCGCAGATATCGGTGCTGCCTGAGTACCGTCGGCGCGGCATCGGCAAGGCGCTGCTGCGCGATCTACTCGAGGCGTGCCGCAGTGATGGTAAAACCAGACTGATGACCGCCACCAATGGCCGCGTGCCAGCGGGCCGCGCCTTCGTCACGAAGCTCGAGGCGAAACTGGGCATTGAGGAGCACACCAATCAACTGCTTTTTTCGGAACTCGACCGAGATTATTTGCAGCGCTCCTTGCGCGACGCGCCGACGGAGCGTTTCGAGATTGGCTGGCACATCGGCGAATTCCCGGAAAACCAACTCGAGGAGATCTGCCGCGTGATCGAGGTGATGAACACCGCGCCGCGTGGCGAGATGGAGTTCAACGATTTCAAGGTCAAGCCCGATGATCTGCGCGTACAAGTCAAGCAATGCAGAATTAACGGTCTCGAGTTTCGGTTTTTATATGCAAAAGAGCGTGCGACGGGGCGTTACGCGGGCTTCACCGAGACAGGCTTTCACCCGAATCGCCCGAATATCGTCAATCAGTGGGGCACGGGCGTATTGCCCGAGTATCGCGGGCATCGCTTAGGCGCGTGGCTGAAAGCCGCGATGATCGACCATTTGGAGCGCGAGCGCCCCAGCGTTGATCGCATCCGCACCGGCAATGCCGACAGCAACGCGGCGATGCTCAGCATCAATCACGCACTCGGTTTCAAACCGTTGATGTCGCGCACCGATTGGCAACTCGATGTGGACGCGACCCTCGAGCGGCTTTAAGTTTCTATCTTCTCGAGCCGCAGTTTGGGGAAGCTTTTGCTGTACACGCGCTGATCGAGCGTCAGCAAGGTGTAATCGCGCTGCGCGGCGTGAGCGCCGATCAGGAAATCCGCGAGGATGCGGCGCGGCGGAGACTGTTTTTGTTTCCTGCGGTTCATCGCGTACATCTGAAAAGCCATGCCAGCCGATTGCCAGATGCTCGGCTCGAGCGTCCAATCCACAGCGATCCGGGTCGTCTCGAGGAAGCTGTTTACGCTCCCCACGCTGCGCTTTGGCTTAGCGATCAGTTCCGCATAAACGGGGGCGCAAATCAGCAGTTGGCCGCGTGCGGCGGCGCTCAGCAACGCGCTTTCTGCCAATTCCGCCAGTCCTTCTTCGCCCTCTAAAAGCGCCGAGATGATATTGGTGTCGATGCTCGTCACTCTTCGTCCCAACCGCGTTCAGTCCTAGATTCCGCTTGCAGCGTAACGAGGCTCTTGCCTTTGCCACCGCGTTTAGCGCTGCGAAACTGGCGGAACGGGTTGGCTTGGAGCTGAGGTTTGACCTCGACATTGGGGCCCTTCGTGTTGAACTCGAGGTAATCGCCTGTGCCCACGCCCAGCGCTTTGCGAATCTGGAGTGGAATCGTGACTTGCCCTTTGCTGGTAATTTTGGCGACGATTTTCATGTTCTTACTTTAGAGTAGATTGTCCTTACTTTCAAGTGACATTGTTTCGTGTACACTTCTCCACATGACTTGGACTGAGATCCGCGAGTTACACCCTCAGCAATGGCTGCTGCTCGAGGTGCTCGAGGCGGAATCGCAAGCCCAGACACGGTTTTTGAAGAATTTAGCGGTCATTGAGCGTTTCGGCGATTCGATGACTGCGCTCAGGGCTTACCGCGATCTGAAACGCACAGCACCAACCCGCGAATTACTCGTGCTGCACACCAGCCGTTCGGAGTCAACGATTGAGCAGCGCCACTACGTCGGTGTCAGAGGCGCGGCTTGAAGTCGTGTACACTCGAGTCATGCAGACGTTCACGGTTCGCGCCTTTTGGGACGATGATGCCGAGGTCTGGGTCGCGGACAGCTCGCAAGTGCCGGGCTTATGCACCGAAGCCGCGACGCTCGAGTTGCTGAGTCAAAAACTTCAGGTGATGATTCCAGAGTTACTGGAAAACATTCCAAGTGATACGAGGATTCACCTCGAGGCGCACCGCGATTTGTCATTGGTCGCGTAGTGGCTGACTTCACACCAGACTTGAAGCAGTTGTTGAACATCGCTGGTTGCAGTTTCGTTCGGTACGGCAAGGGCGATCATGAAATCTGGCTCAGTCCGATCAGCCAGCGTCACTTCGTTGTTGACGGCAGCATCCGCTCGAGGCACACGGCGAACGGTGTGTTGAAGCAAGCTGGATTGCCGAAACACTTTTAAGCATTCTGCCTACGGTCTGATTAGAGCGCGGACAGTAAACTACCGCCATGATTCTTGTCTGGCATCGCGCTGACCTTCGCACCCACGATCACCCCGCACTGCACGCAGCCGCCGCTCGAGGAAACGTGTTGCCCTGCTTCGTGCTCGACCCGAACCTACTGAACATGCCGTACAGCGGCCAACCTAGAATCGCGTTTTTATACTCCAATCTGCACGCGCTGAACGCCTCGTACCAAGCCATCGGCTCGAGTCTCGCAGTCAGGGCTGGGCAGCCAGAAGACGCGCTCTTAGAGCTGGCAAGGCTGAGCGGCGCGACGGCCGTGTACGCGCTTCGCAGCTACGAACCGATTGGGCGGGCCCGCGACGAGCGCGTGCGCGTAGCGCTTCAAAGCAGCGGGATTGAATTCAAATTGCTGGATGGGGACTGCATCCTCGAGCCGGGCAGCTTGAAAACTTTGTCGGGCGGTTCGTACCGCGTGTTCACCCCGTTCTGGCGCAACTGGGCGGCGCAAACCCATCCAGACCCACTGCCCGCACCGCGCACATTGGAGCCGCACGGGATCACTAGCCTCGAGATTCCCGCACCAGTTGCCGCTGTGCCGCTGCCCGAAGCGGGCGAAGGCGCGGCGCTCGAGCGGCTGTCAAGCTTCATTCGCACGGTCGGCTTGCATTACGACGCGTGGCGCAACTTGCCCGCGATCATGGGAACATCGCATTTGTCGATGTATTTGCATCTCGGCATCCTGTCACCGAGGGTCGCGGCGGCAAGGGCGGGCGCGGCCGGTATGACCGCGTGGGTGCGGGAACTGTGCTGGCGCGATTACTACCGCCATATTCTGTGGGACGAACCGCAGATTGCGGCAAGTGCTTACAAGCCCGCGTGGAACGATTTCCCGTGGCGCGACGCGCCGGATGATCTGACGGCGTGGACGACAGGCAATACCGGCTATCCAATCGTGGATGCGGGCATGCGCCAGATGCTGACCACCGGCTGGATGCACAACCGCGTGCGGATGATCGTCGCCAGCTTCATGACCAAGCACCTGATGCTCGATTACCGCACTGGCGAAGCGGTGTTTAACGAACACCTGCTGGACGGCGACATGGCCGCCAACAACGGCGGCTGGCAGTGGGTCACGGGCTGCGGCGTGGACGCCGCGCCGTATTTCAGGGTTTTCAATCCCGTCACACAGGGCGAGAAGTTCGACGCAGACGCCAAGTACATCAAATTGTACGTGCCCGAACTCGAGGGGCTGAGTGTGCGAGAAGCCCATCAGCCGTGGACGGCGCTGCGCCCGCCGAAGAACTACGCCGATCCAATTGTGCCGCTCGGTGTCGGGCGCGACCGCTTCTTAGAGACCGCCAAGCGGCATTTGAAGGGCGCTGAACCGCTCGAGCCGCGACTGCTCGAGTGATAGCTGGAGCTGCTCGAGCCAACAAAAACGGGAAGGCAAACGCCCTCCCGTTCCCCTCGAGTGATCGCGCTTACTCGGCAGCGGCGGCTGGGGCGCTGTAGCGGCTGTCTTTACGCAGCGGCAACTCTGGCAGTGCCATGGTGATGAGAAACGCGATGATGGCAACGGCAATGCCGATTTTGTAAATCAGCGTGATGCCGTCAGTCAGCACGGTTTTGAAGGCCACCCCGACCTTATCCACGGTTGTGGAAACCTGCGTTAAGACGGTCTGCTTGGCGGTCTCGAGACCACCGGTCGCGCCCTGCACGGCCGCGCTGGTGGCAGCCGTGATCGCGCCGGCTTGAGCGCTGTCCAGCCCAGTTTTGATCTGCGCCAGAATCCCGGCCCTCGCCTGCGGGTTCGCAATCGCCTGCGCGGGAATGCGGGCCAGATTGGCTCGCAGCGGGGCCGGCAATTGCGGGTTTTGCAGCAATGCCTGCCAAGCGGCTGGATTGCCGCTGTTTACAACGCTCGAGATCGCAGCGAACTGCGCGGCGAAGCCCTTTTGAACACTCGCGGCGATGCCGCCACCCTCGAGCACAGTCTTTAATTGCACTGGAGTCTGCGGGTTCTCGAGCACGGCTTTGACAGCGGCTGGATCGTTGGTCTGCAAGGCTTTGGTGATGTTGGCGCTGAATTCATCAAAATTCTTGCTGACCGCCGCCGTCGCGGTTTTCTTGATCGCTACCGTGTCAAAGCGCAAGCTGTTGCCGCTGCTTTCGCTGCTCAGAGCGCCGCCCTGACCGCCGGAGAACTGCGCTTTCATCGCGGCTGGCAGGTCAGCCGTGGCGTTTGCGATTGCGCTGGGCAGGTTTTGCGACAGGTAGTTACCAAAAATACTAAAGAAGATCGCCAGTCCAACTGTGCTGCCCATGCTCCTGAAGAAGGTCGCCGCCGAGGTGGCCACGCCGATTTTCTCTGGGGAAACGGCGTTCTGCACCGCCAGCGTGTACAGCGGAATGCTCGGCCCTAAGCCCAAGCCCAGCACGATCATCTTGGCGAAAACCTCCCAGAAGGTGCTGGTCGGGGTCAGGGTGAAGCCCGCAATCGCAAAGCCGACCGTCAGGATCGCCAGTCCGACCAGCATCAGTGGCTTGTAACGCCCGAAGCGGCTGACCAATTGCCCGCTGAGGATGTTGCCGATCACCAGACCGATCACCAGCGGCACACCCGCGAAACCGCTGACGGTGGCGCTTAAACCCACGACGTTCTGCATGAAGATTGGTAGGAAGATGATTGCGCCAAAAAAGCCCATGCCGATCACGAAAGCGGCCAGATTGGCGACGCTGAAAGTCTTATTGGCAAAGAGCCGCATGTCCACGAGCGGATCCTTGGCGCGTTGCTCGAGCAGGATAAACGCCACGAGCGCGACGGCAGACAAGACGAACATGCCGATGATCTCGGGGCTGCCCCACAAAAAGCCGGTGTCGCCGGGGTTGATGCTGGTTTTGCCCAATGACAATGCCAGCAGCAGCGGGATCAGAGCAGTCAGCAGCGTAGCCGCACCGATGTAATCAATCGTCGGTTTGCTGCTCGAGTGGTTCAGTGCGGGCATCTTGGAGACGATGAACGCCACGGCGATCGCGCCGACGGGCAGGTTGACGAAGAACACCCAGTGCCACGAGAAGCTATCGGTCAGAAACCCGCCCAGCAGCGGCCCGACGACGCTCGAGATGCCGAAAACCGCGCCGAACAATCCGCTGTACTTGCCGCGCTCGGCCGGCGGGAAAATGTCGGCGATCACGGCCAGCGCCGTGGTAAACAGCGCGGCGCTGCCTAAGCCCTGCACGGCTCTGGCGGCGATGATCTGCCAAGTTTCAGTGGATAACCCGCACAGCAAACTGCCCGTGAGGAAGATACCAATGCCGACCAGCAGGATCAGTTTGCGCCCGAAAAGGTCTGAAAGCTTGCCGTAAATCGGAACCATCACGGTGCTGGCCACGATATAGGCGGTCGTGACCCATGCGAACAGGCTAGTGGGGATTTTCAGGTCGGCTTGGATGCTGGGGCCGGCCGTGGCGACAATCGTCTGATCGAGTGCCGCCAGCAGCACGCCCAGAAAAACACCGATCAGCGTGAAGGTCTTTTCTTGCTGCGTGAGTTGCGGAATTGCCGGGGCGGAGTAAGCGGGTGCGGCCATGGTGAATCCTTTCGGTGGAAGCGGAGGGGCGATGGGCGGGGTGAGAAGCGAGGGTTGGGTAGGCTCGAGGGTTCAGCTCGAGGCTGCTTAGCTTGAGGCTGCTTAGCTCGAGGCTGTTTAACTCGAGTCGGTGCGCGTGGTCAGTTCTTGCTGGATGCGGGCGCGAATCGTGTGCTTCAAACGCGTCAGGGTTCGCGTGGTTTGCTCCAGATCATCGCTCGAGACGGTATTTTCAGCGTCAGCAATCAAGCCCTCGATCCGCGTCCGAGCATTCCTCAGCACGATCACGCCCGCTTCGGTCAGGGTCACGAGGACGCGCCTCGAGTCGCTAGCATCGAGTTCGCGCTTGATAAAGCCGCCTTTGGAGAGCGTTTCCAAGAGGCGGCTGACATCGCTGGCGTTGATGAATAAGCGTTCGCCGATGAATTTGGGGTAAGTCGCGCCTTCGGAAATGGCGGTCAGCACCACGAATTCCCTGAAATCCAGACCGTGAGTGCCGCTGACACTGATTTGCTTCATCAGTTGCCCGAAGCTCCAGTAAGCTTCCATCAAGCGGTTGGCGTGCGACCCTCGAGTCGACGGGGACTCTGACCCTCGAGCCTGCAAGACCGTAGCGTCTGGTTGCACGGCTGAGGACTCAGGGCGAGGTGGTTTCGACACGCGACTATTCTAGTTTGAGATAGTTGCAATTTGCAACTAATTGCAATGGCTTAGTCCGTCCCTCGAACCGTTGGGCGCTCGAGACGAGCAATCAGTCAGGTTGATGCTGCACAATCACTACTTGAATCGTGAGCCTCGAGCTGCCCTCAGAAACAGTATTGCGGTCGCTCGAGTACGCACCAACCTCGAGCCAGTCCTGTGCAAACCAAAGTTGACAATTGATTAGCCACAGACGCGTGTCTCACCGCAGCGTGAACGCGTGTCTCACCGCAGCATCGACAGGTACAAACGCACCGGCCCAGCGGGCAGCACGTCTTGTCTCGAGGCGATGGCGACCCAGACCGTGCCCGTCGCGCCCTTCAAACGGTCGATCGCCTGCGCGATGTCACCAGCGGGCACGGTCGCAATGTTCTCGCGGGGGACGTTCTGCTCGCGCAGTTGACGCTCGGCTTCGCGCCCCAGATTCTCCAGTGCCACGCCCAAACTCGAGTCGCCGACCACCAAGGAGAGTTCTCTAGAAGCAATCGGCTGACCGGCCGAGTACAGCGTGGTGTTTGAGAAAACGTTGATTTCGATCGGGAATTCGATGCCGGTCTGCGTGACGCTGCGCGACGATCTGACGACGATCAGATCCGGCGTGCCGGTTCGCAGCACGGCCTTGACGTAGATATCCAGATCGTTGACAGGTTTGATCGTGACCTGCTTGCTGCGCGGTGCGCCCTTGGCAATGGAAACGCCATTGATTTGGCGCAAAATCCCCTGCAAACGCGCTTTGACCTCTTCGGGCGTCGTGCCCTCGACCACGGTTTGCAACACCAGTTCACCAGTGCGAAAAATGATGTTGCCGCTGGTGGCTTCGGCCAGTTGCGTTTGCGTGTCGCGCAGTTGGCTCTCGGACTGAGAGAGCTGCCGCTCCAGTGCCCCGTTTTGCAATTCCAAACGCGCGACGCTGTTCTCCAAGTTGGTCTTGACCTCATTGAGCGAATCGACATCACCCTGCAAGGTCTTGCGGCTGGCATCCAAGCGCAGCACGTCTGACTCGAGTTGCTGTTGCTTGACCGTCGCGCTTTTCACGCGAGCCTCGAGCGCCGCTTTAGACTGGTCGAGCTGGGTGATGCGAGCCGTCAAGCCGTCGCGCTGCGCGTTCAACCCCTCGAGCTTGGTGTTGAGGGCTGCCAAACTGCCGTTTAGGGCGTTGCGTTGCCCCTCGAGCGTGTTCAGCTCCGCGCCGAGCCTGCGAATTCTGGCGCTCGACTCGAGCCGCTGCCGCTCCAAGCCCGCGCTCAAACCCGCACTTTTCACCTCGAGCCGCGCCAATTCCGAGGTCTTGGCGGCGATCTGCGCGTTGACGGCTTTTTGCTCGGTTTCCAAGTCAAAAACCTTTTGGTTGAGCCGCCCGTTGAGCGCGGTCGTCGCGGTCAATTCGCTTTGCTTGAGCTGCAACTGCCCGCGCTCGCGCTCGAGTTCACTGGTCAATTTCTCGCGCTCGTCTTTGGCCCCCACCAGATCGGCTTTGGTCTGCGCGTACTCGGCCGCCGTGCTCGAGAACTGCTTTTTGACGGTGTTCAGTTCCTGCCGAATTTCTTGGGCACGAAGCGCATCATTGACGGTGCTGCGGGCCAGTAGCGCGACCGCGCTGACCGTCACCAACGCGACCAAAACGCCGCTCAGCACGGCCACGACCAAACCAGTGGTTTTGGGGCGCAAGCCAAACAAGCGCAAGTGCTTGCGCCCGACGCGCCGCCCGACGCTATCGCCAAGGTACGCGATGCCACCGCCGAGCAGTGCCACACCCGTCAGCAGCAGCACCCAAAACAGCACCTGCGACATCAGTCGCGCCTCAAGAAGACGGGCAACTCGAGTCTCACTGGATTGCTGATCGGTGCAGTGCGGTTCATCGTCTTGCTCCTCGAGCGGTCAATCTACAGCCTCAATCTACAGGTCAAACTCATCGCCGAGGTAGTAATCGCGCACACCGGAGTCTTTGGAAAAAGCCGTGGGCGTACCGCCAAAAACCACCTTGCCGTCGTACATCAGGTACACGCGGTCGGTCAGGGCCAGCGTCTCGCGCACCGCGTGATCGGTGATGAAGACGCCAATGCCGCGCTTCTCGCGCAGTTCACGAATCAAGCGCTGAATCTCGCGCACGCTCTTCGGGTCGACGCCCGTGAACGGCTCGTCCAGCAGAATAAAGTCCGGGTTGGTCGTCAGGCTTCGCGCGATCTCCAAACGCCTGCGCTCACCACCAGACAGCGTGAACGCCATTTTACCCGCCAGTTTGGAAAGCTGAAATTCCTCGAGCAATTCGTCGGCCTTTTGATTACGTTGGCTTTCCGTCAGTGGCTGGTACTCGAGGATCGCCAGCAGGTTGTCCTTGGCAGTCATCTTCCTGAACGCGCTCGGTTCCTGCGGCAGATAACCCAGCCCCAAACGGGCGCGTTGGTGCATCGGCAACCGCGTGATGTCCGCGCCATTCAAGTGAATCGTGCCAGCGTCCGGGCGCACGAAGCCGACCATCATGTAAAACGTCGTGGTTTTGCCCGCGCCATTGGGGCCGAACAGCGCGACAATCTCGCCCCTAGACAACTCCAAGTCAACGCCGCTGACCACTTCGCGCCGCCCGAAGCGTTTCTGCAACCCTCGAGCCATGAGTTTCGGCGTGCCAATGACGGCTGCGGGAGTAACGATGGGGGCGCTGAGCGTCACAAACCAGAGTTTACCGCGCTAATCTTGAAGAGTCTGTGAGCTTCCGCCCGAGGCAGACAGCGCTCGAGACTGGCGTGAGCGCAGTATCGTGAAAGCATGAAAATCACGGTGATCGTCTTGGATTCCGTCGGCGTTGGGGCACTGCCAGACGCAAATGAGTTTGGGGCCAGCGACGCGCACCCGCACGGCGACGTGGGATCGCACACCGTCAATCACACGCTCGAGCGCAGCGGCGTGCAGCTCCCGAACCTCGAGCGGCTGGGCTTGGGTCACATCGAAACGGTCAGCGCCGCTCGAGTCGCGCAACCCAGCGGTGCGTATGGGCGGATGCTCGAGGTCTCCAAGGGTAAAGACACCAGCACGGGACACTGGGAGTTCATGGGGATTCAACTCGAGCACCCGTTTCAGACGTTTGCGAACGGCTTCCCGCCAGCCGTGATGGACGCGTTTAGCGCCGCGATTGGGCGCGAGTGGTTGTGCAATGCCCCATACAGCGGCACGGACGTGATCCGCGATTTCGGTCAGATACACCTCGAGACGGGCAAGCCGATTGTCTACACCAGCGCCGACAGCGTGTTCCAGATTGCCGCGCACATCGACCTGATCCCATTGGAGACGTTGTACGGCTGGTGCAAAGCCGCTCGAGATATTTTGCAGGGCGAGTACGCGACCGCTCGAGTGATCGCCCGACCGTTCAAAGGCGTGCATCCTTTCGAGCGTGTCAACGAAGCCCGCAAAGATTTCTCGCTCGAGCCACCGCCCAACGCGCTGGACACGCTGTTCGAGGCGAAACTGGACGTGATCGGCATCGGTAAGATCCCCGATATTTACGCCGGGCGCGGCTTCACGCAGAGCATTCACACCGACGACAACGCCGACGGCATCGCCAAGACACTCGAGGTTATGCGCTCAGACGTACATGGCTTGATCTTCACAAATCTCGTGGATTTCGATGCGAAATACGGACATCGCCGCGATGTCGCTGGATACGCTCGAGCCTTGGTTGAGTTCGACGCGGCACTGCCGGAATTGCTGGGGGCAGTCGGCAGCGACGACGCGCTGATTCTGATCTCGGATCACGGCAACGACCCGACGTGGTTCGGGTCGGATCACACCCGCGAACACGGGCTGCTGCTGATGTACCGACCGGGCATCGGCAGCGTGAGCTTGGGGACGAGGGCAACGTTTGCCGACATCGCCGCGACGGTCTGCGCCGCGCTCGGCGTGAAGTGGGACGGGCATGGCTCGAGCTTCTGGGAGCTGCTGAAGTAAATTTCAAAAAGCGCTGCTCGAGCCGTTGCAAACCCGCAGGACGCCTCGAGCAGTTCAACCCAAGGTGTCGTCCCCGTGTGTCTCCAACACCTCGAGCGCGACGCGGCGCACGATGGCACGCAACTCCGGCGGCTCTTGGACGGTGAAGCGACACTCGAGGGAGATCAACGCCCTCGCCGCCCATTCCAAACTCCCAACGCCAAAACGCAGCGTCACACCGCTACTCGTTTCCTCGAGCGCAACCCATTGCTGCGGCACGCGTTCTCTGGCTTTGGCAAGAGTCATCTCGAGCTGCGCGACGACCGTCCACCGCGCAGCCCAAACCGCGAGCTGCTCCAAAACAACGCGGGGTGTGTTCCATTGTGGCGGGCGTTCAAAAGTGACTGCTAGGGTTTGCAGGCTGTGAATGCGATCCACGCGAAACAGCCGCAGTCCGGAGCGCAAATGGCAATGTCCGATGGCGTACCAGCGCCCTTCGTGAACGGCAAGTCCGTACACGTCCACAGCGCGGTTCGAGCGTTCAGCGCGGTGCGCCTCGTACTCCAACTGAACGCGTTGGCGCTGCTGCGCGGCCCGTCCGAGCGCCAGCACGGTTTCTGTGGCGGGCGGCGCGGGTTGCGCTTTGGCGGTGAAACTCAGCGTGGACTCCAGCGCTCGCAGGGAATCGGTCAGGTGCGCCGGGAAGACGCGTTCCAGTTTTGCGAGGGCGCTCTCGGTGGCGGGCGCAGCGGTCGAAAGTCCTAGTTGCTTCGCCGCCCGCAAACCAAGCGCCAGCGCGAGCGCTTCGTCATCGCTAAAGGTCAGCGGCGGCAATTTGAAACCGGGACGCAAGCGATACCCGCCGCCGCGCCCTGACCTGCCTTCCACCGGAATCCCGAGGCTCTGCAACTGCTCCACATAGCGCCGCACGCTGCGCGGTGACACCTCTAAGCGCTGTGCAAGTTCAGCGCAACTCAACCCATCGCGGGCTTGCAGCCACTCGAGCACCGTCAGCACGCGTGAAGTTGGGTAGTACATACCGTGAATGTTACGCCGCAATGCGGACGGAATCTGACCACATTGAGTTCTACACTTGTCTCGAGACCCACATTCCAGAGGAGATTTTGAATTCCTAATCAGGTCACAAGACGCCCCTCGAGAATTCACGGAGGAACCAATGAATATTCCAGAAATGTACGATTACCTTGTTCGCACCCGCCGCGAATTATGGACAGCGCTCGAGGGCGTGCCAGACGAGGTGCTGAACGCTCCTTTGTTGAAAGGAGATAGCTTCCACTCGATCAAGGACTTGGCGTTTCACATTCCCAGCACCGAAGATGGCTGGCTGCACTACACGATCATGCAGGACGAACCAATAAGGCACACGATACCTGCGTTGAGCGATCAAGAGATTGGAAACGGCCCGCTCAACACCGCATTTCCCCTCAAGACGCTGCTGGAATACTGGCGAGCCGTGGAGCAAAGCACCTTGGCGTACCTCGAGAAATTGACATCAGAGGAACTAAACCGAATTGTCGAGGATTCACCAGAAGAACACTTCAAACTCGAGGGGCTTCTCTGGCACGTGATGATCCACGAAATGCGGCACACCGCACAGATTTGCGTGTTGCTGCGAACGCAGGGCATCAAACCGCCAGCGCTGGATTTACTGTGGTACTTGCCGAATTTGAAACCCTCGAGTGACGCGCCATTGAGGATTGTATGAACGACATTAACCTCGCGTGGAACGCGAACACCGCGATCAACGCTGTACTTTTAGAGCACTTGACGCCCGCCATGCTGGGGGCAACGACCCCTGCTGGTGGGCAAACCGTCGCGCAGTATTTGACGCACATGGTGGAATGCTTGAAGTATTGGGCTAGTGAACTCGAGGGCAGCGCAATAAACGACCTGCCAGATTCACTCGAGGCTGAAACCGATTTGGAACGCATTCAGTCGGCGATGAAAAAAACGTATGACGCGGTGTTTGCCACGGCGCTAAACGCGAAAGACAAAGGCAATCTGCCGCACGCCACGATTGGAAAGTTTCTGATGTACACCGTGGCGCACGACTCACACCACCGAGGGCAGATTTTGCTGGCGCTGAAATCAAACGGGTACGCCTTGCCGGACGAAGGCTCCATGTGGTCGCCGTGGAATTCGTGAATTCAGTGGCTTTGCTCGAGCCGCTGCTCAATTCTTGGGATCGCAACAACGCGATTTTGCTGAACCTACTTCGCGCCATTCCAACGGGCGGACTCGAGGCTCGAGCCGCGCCGGATAGCCCGTCTGTCGCGCAGATGTTCACGCACATTCACTTCGTGAGATTAGTTCTCGTGCTCGAGGACGCGCCGGAGTTCGCTTCGGGTGTGCCCGAGGAAGAGTGGGCGATTGAGCGCGATGTCACTCAAATTTCTCAGATGCTCAATGAGAGCGCCCAGACCGTGCGCGACGCGGTGGAAGGTTGGCTCGAGGCGAATCAAGCGATGAACCAGCACTACGACCACCCGATTTTGTTCTTGCAGCACATGATCTGGCACGAGGGTTATCACCACGGTCAGATCAAACTCGCGCTCAAATTGGCAGGCTCGCAAATTGCTGATGACGCGATTGGAGCCGGAACTTGGGGAATCTGGATGAAGAAAAATAAGCCTCGAGTTGAGCGCTGAAGATTGTTTTCTCTCGAGCCAAGCACAGGAGGCAATGTGGCGCAAGTCAAGACTCAAATAACCCTTTCCGAACTCGTCGTGAAACCGCTCGAGCCAGCCACGTGGCCAGCCTTCGCGCAGTTGGTCGAGGAGAACAATGGCGTCTGGGGCGGGTGCTGGTGTCTGGCTTTTCACATCCAGAACAAGACACTGAAGAGCCTCAACTGGGCGCAAAGGCGGGCTGAAAAGGAGCAGCGTGTGCTCGAGGATCGCACGCACTCAGCGCTCGTGTTTGAAGGTGAGCGATGCTTGGGCTGGTGTCAATTCGGTTCTCCAGAGGAACTGGCAGAAGTCAAAAGCCGTCGCCTTTACGAGAAAAACCTCGCCACGCTTCCAGATTGGCGCATCACGTGTTTCTTCACCGGCAAGGGCTTTCGTCGCCGTGGTGTCGCGGACGCCGCCCTTGGCGGAGCGTTAACGGAGATTGCGCGGCGCGGCGGCGGCACGGTCGAGGGCTACCCGGAGGAAACCGATGACCGCACGCTGTCAGGATCGTTTCTTCACACCGGGCCGATGGCTGCTTTCGAGCATCATGGCTTCACGCGCACGCGCCAGATTGCCCCGCACCGCTGGGTGGTCACCAAAACTGTTGCAGCAAGTTGAACTCGAGCCGTTACAACAAGGAGAAATCATGAACGATGTCACGCTGGCTTGGAACGCGAACGCCGCAATCAACGACGTGCTCTTAAATCACTTAACACCCACGATGCTCACAGCGACGACGCCCGGTGGCGGTTACACGGTCGCGCAGCACTTGGCGCATATGGCAGAGTGCTTGAAAAGCTGGGCAAGTGAACTCGAGGCAAGCGCGGTGGGGGACTTGCCTGATTTGTACAGCAATTACGATCCAGCCACGGGGCGCTTCGACGCGGAGCACAACCTCGAGCGGATTCAGTCAGTGATGAAGCAGACTCGAGACGCGGTGCTCACCACAGCGGAATCTGCGACGGGCAGAGGGAACTTACCGCACGCGACGGTCGGGAAGTTCCTGGTTCACATGATGACGCACGACGCGCATCATCGGGGGCAGATTTTGCTGGCGCTGAAAACGAACGGGTACGCCTTGCCGGACGAGGAATCCATGTGGCTGCCGTGGCGTTCGTGAGCAATAGGGTGACGCACGCGCAACAATGCGTTGAACAAGGTTTACGGTTGATTCAGGGGCTTTAAGCTGAGTCTGGCAACCCATAGTTTATGCGGGCTATTCAGCCGCCATACACCCAGCGCCTCACGCGACAACTGTCAATTCTTTGACGGACGGGGCTAAAATAAGAAAATGGCCAACCGCCGTACTCAAAAATCAGGTGAGGTGAGCAGCGTGTCAGAGTCCAGCGACATCTTCGCAGGCAGCACCCTACAAACCGCTGACCTCAAGCCTTTTCAAATCCTCGCACCAGACGGCCGCCCCGTGCGCGAAGAGCTGATCCCAGACCTCGAGATCGTCGAAGAGCTGTACCGGAGAATGGCGCGAGCGCGGTACTTGGACGATAAGTTCATGGTGCTCTATAAATCGCAGCGTTTGGGTAACTACGCGCAGTTTGGTGGTCAGGAAGCCTCGCAGGTCGCCAGTGCGTTTGTGCTCAAAGCGAAGGATTACGTCTGCCCGATGTACCGCAACACCGCCGCGATGATTACGCACGGCTGGCCGATAGAAAAAGCGATTCTGTACTGGCGCGGCCACCCCGATGGCTGGCGCATCCCGGACGACTTGAACATCATGCCAATCATCATCAGCATTCCCGGCCAGATCGTTCACGCGGCCGGTGTCGCCTTGGGTATTCAAGCCCAGAATCTGGGCGCGGTCGCTCTTTCGTACATCGGCGAGGGCGGTACGTCGCAAGGCGATTTCCACGCGGGCGTTAACTTTGCAGCCGCCCGCAAAGCCCCGGCCGTGTTCATCATCGAAAACAACGGTTGGGCGATCTCCGTGCCACGCAAGGTGCAAAGCGGTGTGGATTACCTGATGCGCCGCGCCGAAGGCTACGGCATCCCCGGCTACCTCGTGGACGGCAACGACGCGCTGGCTGTTTACACGACCGCTAAAAAAGCCGTGGAAGACGCTCGAGTCGGAAACGGCCCGAGCATCATCGAGCAACTGACCTACCGCGTGCGCCCGCACACCACGGGCGACGACCCGAAGGCGTACCGCACCGAGGATGAGACCAACGAGTGGATCGCCAACCGCGACCCGATCAAGCGCCTGAAACTGTTTTTGGAGTATGAGAAACGCTGGAACGATGACCGCGAGGTCGCCATGCAAGCCGAGATCGAAACCGAGTTTACAGCCGCGCTCGAGGCAGCCGATCATGCCCCCGCGCCAGACCCGATGGCCTTGCTGGATTACACGATGATCGAACCGACGTGGCAATTAGAAGAGCAACGCGCCACTCTGCAAGCTCGAGTCGCGGCTGAAGGGGGTGCGGCATGACGCAGGTGATTGATAAACCAGTCGGCCAGCAGGAAACCCGCCCGATGACGATGGCGGCCGCGCTGACCGACGCGATGGATGTCGCGCTGACCCGCGACCCAAAGGTCATCATGTACGGCGAGGATGTCGGGCGTCTTGGCGGCGTGTACCGCATCACGACCGGCTTGCAAGCCAAGCACGGCGAGGCTCGAGTGTTCGACAGCCCGCTGTCCGAAGCCGCGATCATGGGTACAGCCATTGGCGCGGCGGCCGTCGGAATGCGCCCCGTGGTCGAGTTTCAATTCGGCGGTTTCATGATGCCGGCTTTTGATCACATTTTCAGCCACGTCAGCCGTTACCGTTACCGCAGCCGCGGCCGCTGGAAAACACCATTGGTCGTGCGCTTCCCCGTCGGTGGCGGCTTGGGGTTATTGGAGCAGCACGCCGACAGCCCCGAGGCGTACCTGATGCACACGCCGGGCATCAAGATCATTTATCCCAGCAATCCGTATGACGCCAAGGGCTTGCTGTTAGCCGCCATTGAGAGCGATGATCCAGTCTTTTGCTTTGAAACCATCAAGCTCTACCGCGATCCCAAACTGCGCCAAGACGTGCCAACGGGCTATTACACCGTGCCGCTCGGCAAAGCGAGGATTGCCCGCGAGGGCACGGACGTGACGATCATCGCCTACGGCGGCATGGTGCAACCCGCTGAAGCGGCGGCAGAAGCGGCCGCGCAAGCCAATGTTTCCTGCGAAGTGATTGACCTACGAAGCATTGTGCCGCTGGATATAGACACGATCATCAACAGCGTGCAGAAGACGGGTCGCGCTATTGTCGTGCACGAAGCGGTTCGCACCGGCGGCGTCGGCGCTGAAATCGCCGCACTGATTCAAGAGAAAGCTTTTTACAGCCTTGAGGCTCCGATTGAGCGCGTGACCAGCTTCGACACGATGCCCAGCCCGTTCAACGCGCTCAATCACTTCTCGCGCCCAGAAGCGCACCACATCGCCGAGGCGATCAAAAAAGTGCTGAGTGCGTGAAGGGCAGTTTCTAACCGCTAGCTTTTAACCACTGGCTTGATCCCGAACGCTCGAGCCTCGAGTGACGAGTCCGCCAACCTCGAGACGCCCAACGAACGACCCAGCCCAACTTTTCTCTAGAAGCCAGTCGCTAGAAGCTCAAAAAGGAGTTCCATGCCCAAAGAACTGACCATGCCCGTGATGGCGGAATCCATCGTCGAAGCCGAGATTCTCAAATGGCTCGTCAAAGAAGGCGATACCGTCACCGAAGGGCAGATGGTCGCGGAAGTGATGACCGATAAGGTCACGACCGAGATTCCCGCGCCGTTCGGCGGCAAAATAGAGAAGATCGTCGCCAAAGAAGGCAGCGTCGTGCAGGTCAAGGGCGTGATCGCGCTGATGGCGGACGACGGCTCGAGCGCCGCGCCACCCAGCGAGACGGCCGCCCCAGCCACCAAAATGGCCACAGCCGATTCCACCGAAACCCCGGCGGCCGCTCCGGCCTCACCTGAAGTCGTGGCGAAGGGCAGCATCGGCGACGACTCGCAGAGCGCCACGCAGAGCGCCACCAACAGCATGTTCGGCGTCAACACCAAAAGCGTCAGCATCGACTTCGGTGGCGTGGCCAAGACCGGCTCGAGCGGCGCAGCAGCGCAGGCCGGCACGAACAAGTTCGGTCGCCCGCTGGCTGTCCCTGCGGCCCGCAAGATTGCCCGTGAGCACGATGTGGACATTGCGACCGTGCCGGGCAGCGGCCCGAACGGGCGCGTTGGTGTGGCAGACATTCGCGGGTTTCTCGAGGCCACCCCGCTCGAGCAACCGACCATCCCAGCCGCGCCGCTCGAGGTGAAAGCGCCTGCCAGTGCCAACGGCATGCCCGTGCCGCCACCGCAGTACAAAACGCCCAAAGGTCTGGAACACCTCGAGACGCGCACACCTTTGCGCGGCTTACGTCGCATCATCAGCAACAGCATGGTTGCAAGCCACCTCTACACCGTGCGGACATTGACGGTGGACGAAGTGGATTTCACCAAATTGGTGGAATTGCGCGAGCGCCTGAAACCAGCCGCCGAAAAAGCTGGCGTCAAGGTCACGTACCTGCCGTTCATCTTCAAAGCCGTCGCCAGCGCCCTGAAAGCCTTCCCGAACGTCAACTCGAGTTACGACGAGGCGAGCGGCGAGGTCGTCCATAAACGCTATTACAACATCGGCTGCGCGGTGGACACCGAGGCTGGGCTGATCGTGCCAGTCGTCAAAAACGTGGACAGCAAAAGCGTCTTGGACATCGCTAAAGACATTTTAGACTTGGCGGGCAAGGCTCGAGCGGGCAAATTGGCATCCGAAGAAATCAGCGGCTCGAGCTTCGCCGTGACCAACATCGGTTCGGCCGGCAGCTTGCTGAGCTTCCCGATCATCAACGCGCCGGACGCCGCGATCCTCGGCGTGCACACGATTGTGGATCGCCCGATTGTCCGCGATGGGCAGATCGTGATCGGCAAGATGATGTACCTGTCGCTCTCGTTCGATCACCGCCTGATTGACGGCGCGGAAGCCGCCCGCTTCGTCGCGCATCTGACAAGGTTGCTCGAGAACCCCGATTTACTGCTGCTCGAGGCGATTTGAAGATTCAATGAAGCGGCTCGAGTGATGAACACTCGAGCCGCTTACATCTCGGCTTGCACCGCCGCCTCGAGCCGTGCAAATTGGCCGATGTGTATTTGAGACGAAACAAATCTATCTTTTGGCATGGGTGTTGGTAAATCGGTAACTTTTTCTGTATTTCAGTAATACGGATTCCGTTAAATCACTTCATCTATTTTTGCAAATAGATTGCGTTCAGCACGGAATCCGTAGTTTTTCCTATGCCCTTTAGGGCAGAAAATTCTTAAGGAATTTTCCGGAATTCGTATAACTACACGCTCATCTGGCAACTTTTCAATAACAAAATCCGTAATTCGGATCACTCGCTCGAGCCGTCCTCACCCGTGACAGTTTCAGGACAATTAACCAACGGACGTGGGCGATACTCCGTGTCCGTCTCGAGGGCTGAACGTTTTGGCTCGAGACCGCCCGGATTGTTCCCTTCACTCATCGCTCGAGGTACTGCTTATGAAGAAACGCTTTTTGACGATTCCCCTGTTGCTGGCGGGGCTGGCGCTGGCCGCCCCCATCACATTGCGCGACGGTCTGGGACGCTCCGTGACCGTCAACGCTCCGGCGCAGCGCATCGTGGCGCTGTCGCTAACCGCGACCGAAATCTTATTAGACATCGGCGTAACCCCAATCGGTCGCCCAAGCAGCGCCACGCACCCCGAGGCCGCCAAGCGCATCCCGGAAGTCGGTAGCGCCTACCGCCCCGAACCCGAGAAGATTCTGGGACTGCGCCCAGATTTGATCGTCGGTAGCGTCGGCACGACGGCGGCTGCGATTCGCGCCCTGAGCGCCCTGCCCGTGCCGATTATCGTCACGCCAGACTCGAGCTTGAAGAACGTGTTTGACACGTACACGCAGTTAGGGCAGTTGACCGGACGCGAGAAATACGCCGCCGCGCGATTGGCGTTCCTGCAATCGCAGGTCAAGCGCACGCTCGCTAAGATTCCAGTCAAGGCCGCCAAGCCCCGCGTGCTGGTGCTGCTGGCGGCCGGCGGACAGATTTTCAGCACCACCGATGAAACCTACATCGGCGATCTGGTCGAGCGTCTGGGTGCGGTCAACGTCGCCAAGGGCACACCGAGCGCCGACCCGCGCCAGCCGGGATTCGTCGTGCTGAGCTTGGAGCAGATTATCGCCGCCAATCCAGAGGTCGTGATCGCTTTTCGCGCCGTGACCGCCACGGGCGCAGCCGCACCGAGTCCACTGGAAAACTTAGAAAAGCAACCCGCATGGCAGAACCTATCAGCCGTCAAAGCACAGCGCGTCCACGTGCTCTCGAGCGACCCGCACGTCACTGCACCCGGCCCCCGCGCCGTGGAAACCTTGGAGACATTGCTGCCACTGCTGTACCCGAAGCAGTAAACTTCTCACTCTATGGACGCATCTCCGCCCCCCGCTCGAGTCACCCGGCTAGAGCGGGTCAGTGCTGTGCCGGGGATGATCGCATTATCAGCACTGTTGCTGATCGTCTTGGGGATCGCATTGGCCAACGGCGCGTACCCCGTATCGCTCGAGACGCTGCTGGCGTGGGTCACAGGGCGAGCCGACCCAGCCGCCGCCCAGATTCTGTCGACCGTTCGCGCCCCGAGGGTGCTGCTGGCGCTGCTGGTCGGCGTCAGTTTGGGCTTGACCGGGCCGCTCCTTCAAGCCGGTTTTCGCACCAGCCTCGCGGATTCGTACTTGCTGGGCTTGGCGGGCTTCGCAGCGCTCGGGGCTGTGTTGCTGCAACAGATCGGCTTGCAGGGCTTCGGCACGCCGCTGCTGGCGATTATGGGCGCGGGCAGCGCGGTCTGGCTGGTCGGAGCGCTCAGCAGCGAGCGCTCGAGCGAGCGTCGCGCCTTGATCGGTGTGGCACTGGCCGCGATCAGCCTCGCGGGACTCTCCTTGCTGCTGGCGCTGTCCCAAAGCCCCTCGAGCGCTAATGTGCTGGGCTGGATCATCGGCGGGTTCTACGCGCTCGGCGTGCCAGAACTGCAATTGATGCTGCCGTTCGCTGGGCCAGCCATCGTGATCGCCTTGCTACTCGGGCGCACCGCGAACCTGCTGCAACTCGGCGACGACCTCGCCCAGAATCTGGGCTTGAACGCTCCCGTCGTCAGAAACGCCGTGCTGATGCTGGCGGCTGTGCTGACCGGCGCGGCTGTCGGCTCGAGCGGCCTGATGGGCTTCGTGGGTTTGCTGGCCGTCAGCGCAGCGCGGGCGATGTTCGGCACGGATTACCGCAAGTTGCTGCCGAGCAGTGCCTTGATCGGCGGGATTCTGGTCAGCCTCGCGGATCTGCTCGGGCGCACGCTGCTCGCGCCGAACGAAATCCCAGCCGGCGCGTTCACGACCGTGCTGGGCGGGTTGTGGCTCGTCGCGCTCTCGAGACGGGCGCGGTAGGTAGTCGTCGCTCGAGGGTCACTGCAAAGTCAGCGGATTGGCATGGTGTTCTCGTTTCGCCGTTGCACGGGCTAGGCGTACCTCTCTCCTACGGGAATTGGTGAGAATGCTCGAGCAGGACACGTTTTTTTGCTAGAGCTTTCTGTACGCATGTGAGTGCATTTTAGGTCGCGCACCTCGAGCATCGTACCTTGGCGGTTGCATCACTCGCCGCTTGGTACGATCAACCGCGTGAACACTGCCGCGCAGCACCAGAAATCTCGAGCCGCATTGATCGCGCTGCTGGGTGGCGTGCTGGTGCTGACGCTGAAATTGCTGGGTGCGTGGCTGACCGGCTCGGTCGGTGTGCTGTCGGATGCGCTGGAGAGCATCGTCAACGTGGCCGCCGCCGTGTTTACCGCGTGGGCGGTCGCGTATGCGTCGCGCCCGCCAGACGAATCGCACCCGTATGGCCACGAGAAAGCCGAGTATCTATCATCCACGCTCGAGGCGTTGCTGATCGGCGTGGCGGGTGCGCTGACGATCAGCGCCGCCGTGACCAGATTCCAGCACCCGCAAGCGCTCGAGTTCGTGCCGATTGGCTTTGCGGTCACGGTGATCGCCAGCGTCGTCAACGTCTTTTTGGGACGCTATTTGGTTGGCGTTGGGCAGCGCTTGAGAAGTCCGGCGCTCGAGGCAGACGGACGGCACGTCTTGTCGGATGTCTACACGTCGATCGGCGTGATCGCGGGGGCGCTGCTGGCGGTCTTTACTGGCATCGCGTGGCTCGACCCACTGCTGGCGCTCGGCGTGGCGGGGCTGCTGATTGTCACGGCGTTTAGATTGCTAAGCAACAGCGTCTCGGCGCTGCTCGATCCAGCGCTGTCAGCCGCTGACCTGCATACCCTGAGCCTTGCGCTCGAGTCTCAACGCGCTTCCTATCTCGAGGTACACGACCTGCGAACGAGGTCAGCCGGAGCACGGCGCTTCGTGGATTTTCACCTGATCCTGCCCGATTCCTTGAGCGTCAGGGACGCGCACGCCCGTTGCGACGCGCTCGAGGACGCGATTCTAGCGGCGCTACCCGAGTGCAGCGTGACGATTCACGTGGAGCCGGAAGCGTTCAAGCAGGGCTTGCCCGACGTGCGGTTTTAGAGCGTCTTGCAAAGAAGTAAAAGCGCGAAGCGACCCAAGCCTGTCAGGTGATACTTTTAGGGTCGAGAAGCGCGACAACGTATTTACAAACCGCCCTAACGTGACAGACTACTCAGGTACGTCGAGTGCTAGGGAATGCTCACGTAAACGGTGAAGCTGACAGTATGTCAAGTACACACCAGCTCCTCAACCAGCATACCCTCACCGACCTGTTCACCATCGTCTACTTACTCACCGATCATTACCTAAAAACGAGTCTCGACGCGCACCATCTCCAAGACCAACGCACGCTCGATTGCGCCGTCATTCACGCACGATGACCACCTCGAGCACTCGAGGACCATGCACGCCCTCGACGCGGCTCAGTTCAATGTCGCTGGTAGCAGACGGGCCGGAGATGAACGTCAGCGGTCGCCCAACCGTGACGCTCGAGGTCAATCTCGAGATCGCAGCGGGCAGGTTATCCACGATCTGCATTTGGAAAACGATGCAGACGTGACGGTCTGGAATCAAGGTCAACGCCCGCCTGCCTTGAGCGCTCGAGTGATCCAAAACAATCGTGCCCGTCTCGGCAATCGCCACGGTGCAACCTGTCAGCACCGCATCGGCAGTCTCGAGGTGACGTGGCTCGAGGTCGGCGCGGTCAACCAGCGTCTCGAGATTTGCGGGAATCCAGTCCGTGGGTAGGTCAGCGGGAATGGCGAGATGCGTGACGCCCAGCCGCTCGAGAATACCCGCGATGGTCTGGGGCAAGTCGCTCGAGTTGCACAAGTGAACCGTAGCGCGGTAATCCGCGATGCGCTCCTCGAGCAAGCTGGTCAGGTCGGTATGTCCAGTCTCCAAACGGTACTGGCGGGGAATCTCGAGCGCCGCTTTGGGTGCGCCAATCGCGGCGCGGATCAATGAAAGCATGGCGGTTCTGGCTGTGGCGGTATCTCGAGGCTCACTCATGGATGGACTCGCTTAGCAGCGGCGCGTTCGCGCCACAGGTCACGAAACGATTTCTGGGGTACGGCAGGTAAATCCCTCGAGTTCGTCCAACCCGACATGATCCCCGGCAAGCTCGAGATCGTGTTGCCTTTCACCAGCGGCATCTGCCCGACTCGAGCCGCTTTTTGCGCGAACTCGTAACGGGTTTTGTCCATGAAGACCCACGCGACGCTCTTCATCGCGGCTGCCTCGAGATTGAAAAACGAATTGCCTTTCTTGTGCACGACCTCGCCGCGCAGGTACACCAGAATTTCGGGAATGTTGATCTTGACCGGGCAGACTTCGTAGCACGCACCGCACAAACTCGAGGCGAAGGGGAGTGACTGGGCGTGCTCACTCTCGAGTCCAATGAGCTGCGGTGTCAGGATCGCGCCAATCGGGCCCGGATAGACGCTGCCATAGGCGTGACCTCCAGCCCGCTCGTAGACGGGGCAGACGTTGAGGCACGCCGAGCAGCGGATGCAATGCAGGGCCTGCCTGCCAACCTCATCCTCGAGCACCTTGGTGCGGCCGTTGTCCAGCAGCACCAGATGAAACTCCTGCGGGCCATCGCCAGCGTGAACGCCCGTCCACAAACTCGTGTACGGGTTCATGCGCTCGGCGGTGGATGAGCGCGGCAAGAGTTGCAGCATCACCTCGAGATCGCGCAGGCTCGGCAGCACTTTTTCAATGCCCATGATGCTGACCAAGACTTTGGGGAGCGTCAGACACATCCGCCCGTTGCCCTCGGATTCCACGACGCCGACCGTGCCGGTTTCACTGATGGCGAAGTTCGCGCCGCTGATCGCCACTGGTACGGTCAAAAACTTCTCGCGCAGGTAGCGCCGCGCCACCTCTGCCAGCGCTCGAGGTTCGTCGCTCAAGTCGGCTGGCTCGAGGTTGAAGCTTTTCAGAAAGAGTTCCCTGATCTCGGCGCGGTTCTTGTGGATCGCAGGCACGAGAATATGACTTGGGTGATCGTGGGCGAGTTGCACGATCAACTCCGCCAAATCAGTCTCAATCGCCGTGACGCCGTGCAGCTCGAGCGCGTCGTTGAGACCAATCTCGTCAGTCGTGATGCTTTTGATTTTGATGACCTCTTTGGCTCGGTGACGAAGCACGATGCTCGAGACGATTTGGTTCGCCTCACGCGCATCCCGCGCCCAGTGCACCTGCCCGCCAGCCTTGGTGACGCTGACCTCGAGTTGCTCCAAGAGTTCCGGCAAGCGGTTCATCGCGTCCGTTTTGATTGCCGCGCCCGCGTCGCGCAAGGCTTGCCAATCGGGGAGTTCTGCGACGACGCGCAAGCGCTTCTCGCGGATGGCGGTGGTGGCTTTCCCCAGATTGCGCCGCAATTGCGGGTCGTTCAGCGCGACTCGAGCGGCTGCCGGGTACGGCTTGGGGTCAACGAACGGCACTCGAGCCTCCTTCGGTGCTGGCCAGAATCTCCGCCAGATGCACGACCCGCACGCCGGTTTCCATTCGGCTGAGTCCGCCACCAATCTGCATCAGGCACGAGTTGTCGCCGCCCGTGCAGGTGGACGCCTTGGTGTTGAGCACGCAGCGCAGTTTGTCCGAAAGCATCGCGGTACTGGTGTCTGCGTTCTTCACGGCGAACGTGCCGCCAAAGCCACAGCACTGATCGGAGTTCTCCAACGCCATTAACTCGAGACCGCGCACGTTTTGCAGTAATTTGTACGGCGCGTCACCCAACTCGAGCGTGCGAAGTCCGTGACAGGAGCTGTGATACGTCACGCGGTGCGGGTAGTACGCGCCGACATCGGTCACGCCGAGTTGATGGACAATAAACTCCGAGAGTTCAAATGTTTTCAAAGCCAATCGCTCAGCTCGAGCCTCGAGCGCGAGGTCGCCCGCCCAGTGGCAGACTTTTTGAAACCACTCGCGCACCATCGCCACGCATGAACCGCTCGGGGAGACAATCGCGTCGCAGCCCAACTCGAGTTCGCGTTCAAACACGCCGATGAAGCGACGGATCAGCTCGAGTGTTTCGGGCTGGTAGCCGCTGTTGACGTGCATCTGCCCGCAGCAGGTTTGCTCGTCGCTAAACGAAACCTCGCAGCCTAGCCGCTCGAGCAATGCCACGGTCGCCATGCCGGTTTGCGGGTAAAGCGTGTCGTTCAGACACGTGATGAACAGGCTGACTTTCATTGGTCTCCAGTGTAGCCAAGCGACGACAGAAACGCCATGTTGGGTTGCGTGACATCGAGTCTCGAGTACTGCGCGACGACTGGCACGCTCGAGGTCAGCCGCAGACTGTACGGCGTCTCGCGTGGAACGGCGTACCCGCCAAGCTGCTCTGGTTTGTCGAGTCGCAGGTGCAAGCTGCGCTGAGCGCCGACCGTGACGCGCACCTCGAGTTGCGGGGCTTGATCCTCGAAGTAAAAGTCCAGCAGGCAGTTCGCATCCTCGAGTCCCGTGTTGACGATGCAAATGCAATCGTGACCAACGTAGTGACTTCCGTCGCCTTTTGCGGGCAGGAAACCATCGGGGAAAATCCAGCGCGTCGCACCGTCAGCCATTGGTAGCTCCTTTCGGTTCGTAGTGCTCGAGGGAAAAAGAGGTTCGCACCAGTTCGCGCCCCGTACCCACTTCGATTTCGCCCAGCGCCCCCAGTTGCACCAGTAGATTCCCGATCAGCGTCGCGTCCACGGGGCCCGCGATCACGGGCAGCCTTGTGGCGCTCGAGGTCAGTTCGTTCAGCAATGCGACCTGAGAGCCGCCGCCGACAACGTAAATCGCGTCCACGGTGGTTCCAGTTGCTGCCTCGAGTTCGCGCAGTACCGTCGCATAACGCATTGCCAGACTCTCCAAAATCAAGCGCACCGTCTCGCCCCTCGATTGCGGAATCGGTTGCTCGAGTTCGGCGCAGTGGGCCGCGATGCGCTGCGGCATATCCAAACCGGGTGCGAGGTAGCGTGCGTCGTCTGGGTCAATTCTTGCGTCGGTGAGCGCGTCTCGAGCCTCTTCGTACAGCACCGCCCAATCGGGATTGCCCCAAGCGCGGCGGCACTCCTGCAAGATCCACAAGCCCATGACGTTTTTGAGTAAGCGATTTGTGTCGTTTACGCCAGCCTCGTTCGTCAGGTTCGCCTCGAGCGCTACCGCATTCAAGACGGGCGCGTGCGTCTCGAGACCAACCAAACTCCACGTGCCGCTCGAGATGTACGCGCTGCTCTGGCTTGTCAGTGGTGCAGCGGCGACCGCGCTGGCGGTGTCGTGCGTGCCGACCGCGACGACCACCACATCCGGCAATCCGAGTTCGGCGGCGAGGCGAGGTTCGAGCGGCGCGATGATCTCGCCCGCGTCCACGATCTGGGACAAAAAGCCATGCGGTAAGCCCACGCGCTCGAGCAAATCCCGCGCCCAGTCCCTCGAGCTGGGGTTGTAAAACTGCGTCGTGCTGGCATTCGTGCGCTCACAGACCTTGCGCCCAGTCAGCCAGAAATGCAGCAGGTCTGGTATGAGCAGTACTGACCGCGCCTGCTCGAGTTGATCGGGAGCGTCGCGCTGGATTGCCAGCAACTGGTAGAGCGTGTTGAACAGCAGGAACTGCAAACCCGTCACGCCATAGATTTCGGCTCGAGGGATGGATTCCAGTAGCGCGTCCATCACGCCGTCCGTGCGGGGGTCGCGGTACGAGCGCACACCGCCCAGAATCTCGTCGCGCTCGTCCAGCAAAGCGAAATCCACCGCCCACGAGTCCACGCCGATGCTCGAGACTGGCCTGCCCAGTTCGCGTCCTCGAGTCGCAGCCAGCCGCAAACCGTGCAGAATCTCGCGCCACAAGCCCACGATGTCCCAGTGCAGGTGAGAGCGAATCGGCACAGCACTATTCGGGAAGCGGTGCACAATTTCTACCTCGAGCTTTGCGTGACTGTCAGCTTGGGCCTCGAGCCAGCCGATGGCGACCCGCCCACCGCTCGCACCGAGGTCAATGGCGACGTGCAAGCTCGGGCGCTGACCGGAGAAATCACCGGACATACGCTGCGGGGACACCGCCGTCCACGGTCAGCACGCCGCCCGTGGTTTTCGCCGCTGCGGGGCTGGAGAAGTAAAACGCGGCGCTCGCAATGTCCTCGGGGAAGACGTTGACGCGCAGCGTCGTGCGCTTCCTGTAGAACTCCTCGAGTTCATCCGGTCGAATGCCGTAGGCGGCCGCCCGCTCTTCGCGCCACGTGCCCGACCAGATCGCGCTGCCGCTCAGCACCGCGTCGGGCAGCACAGAGTTGACGCGAATGCCGCTCGAGCCACCCTCTTCAGCGAGGCAGCGGGCGAGGTGCAGCTCGGCCGCTTTCGCGGCGCTGTACGCGGCCGCGTTCTTGCCAGCCGCCACTGAGTTCTTGCTGCAAATAAACACCAAGTTGCCGCCCTCACCCGCGATGCGACCCTGCGCTTTCATCAGCCTGAACGCTTCTCGAGCGACGAGAAAGTAACCGGTGCTGAGGATGCTCTGGTTCTTGTTCCACATTTCCAAGCTGGTCTCCTCAATCGGTGCGCTCGAGGCGATGCCCGCATTGTTGACGACGATATCCACGCCGCCGTAGTGAAGAACAGCCGCTCGGAAAGCGGCTTGCACCTCGGCTTCGCTGGTGACGTTCATGCTGACCGCAAAGGAGCGTTTGAAGCCTCGGGCCGCGACGATCTCCGCCGCGACGGTTTTCGCGCCGTCCAAGTTCAGATCAGCGATCACGACGTGCGCTCCCTCGAGCGCGTATTTGTGAGCGATTGCCTTGCCGATGCCGCTGGCTGCTCCCGTCACCAGCGCGATTTTGCCCTCGAGCGGTTTGGGTGCGGGTTTGAGGCTGAGCTTGTAGAGTTCCAGCGGCCAGTATTCAATGGCGTAACTTTCCTCGGCGCTGAGCGACACGAAGCCGCCCAGTGAAACCGCGCCGCGCATGACCTCAATCGCACGGCGGTACAGTTGCCGCGCAACCTCTGCGCCGTTCGCGTCTGCGCCGCTCAAAACCATGCCCAGACCGGGGATCAGCACGACTCTCGGATTGGCGGTGAACATCACGTCACCTTCAGACTTATTCGCCTCGAAATACGCGGTGTACTCAGCAGCGAAGCGTTGCACGCCTGACCGTGCCGCCTCGAGCAGCGCCGCTTCGCCCTGCGCTGGCGTCCAATCCAGAAACAGCGGCACGCGCTTTGTATGCACGAGGTGATCTGGGCAAGCCGCGCCCGTTTGCGACAGTGCAGCCGCGTTTGCACCCCCGACGAACTCGAGAACTGCCGGGCTGCTGTCTACACTCAGCACGGCTGACCTCGCGCCGCTCATCGCGCCGCGCAGCACGGGCAGGAGCTTTGCCAGCAGGCCCTCGCGTTCGGTTTCGCTGACGGGTTGATCGAGCTGCGCCCCGAATGGCTGCCCGAGCTTTCTCGTCTCGAGGTAGGTTTCGGCTTCACCCAAGATGCGAATCGTGTTGTCGTAACTCTGCTTCGAGGTCTCGCCCCACGTCACCAATCCGTGTTTACCCATCACCACGCACTCGAGACTTGGATTGTCCCTGACCGCCGCGCCGATCTGTTTTGAGAGTGCGAAGCCCGGGCGAATGTAATCGACCCACGCGGCGCGATCCCCGTAAATTTCGCGCATGACCTCACGACCATTCGGGCTGCATGCGAGGCTGATGATCGCGTCCGGGTGCGTGTGATCCACGTGCTTATCAGGTACGAAAGCGTGTAATAGCGTTTCAATACTTTGGCGCGGGCGGCCGGTTTCAAACTGTGTGCGTTCGAGATACGCCGTCATGTCTTCGTCGGACATTTGCGTTCTGAAAAACAGCGGCAAGACCTCCTCGAGCTTCAGCGCCGCGAAGCCTTTTGGGGTGATATCGGCAATGTCCGAGCCGCTGCCCTTGACGTACAGAACGTCCACGTTGCGCCCCATGTGGTCAGTCTCTTTTGCTTTGGTGCTGGTGTTGCCGCCGTAAATGTTGACGACGGTGCGGTCGCTGCCCAGCAGCCTCGAGCGGTACGCAAGTGATTCCAGACCATCGGATTGTGGGGCGTCGGTGTCGTTCCAGAGGTTCTTGGGCATAGTTGGGACTCCTGAGTTGAGATAGATGGTCAACAGATTTTTCGCGGAAAATAGCAATATCGGGTTTTCGTAGGGGCGAGGTGCACCTCGCCCGTGCAACGCGTTGACGCTCTCGTACAACCTCGAGACTCGTCGCTAATCGGTTGACTCCGTGGCGGCGATCAGCTCGAGCAGCAGTTCAGTCGTGATCTGATGCGCCTCGCTATTCGGGTGGTTCAACCCGTTCGAAAGCAAGTCATCTGTGTTCACTCCCTCGAGCGCTGCCCGCTCCCAAGCGGCGTAGACATCGGCGACAGGCAGGTGACGCGCCGCACCGATCTGGCGAATCGCGGTGGCGTAGGCGGCGATCACCCCACCGCGTTGCAGTGGCAGCAACCCAGCCGCGTACATCAGTTCATCGGGGTGAATGCGCTCGTTGATTTGCTCGAGCATAAAGCTCGGCGTGACAAGCAGTACGTGAGCGTTCGTGCCCGCTTCCACCCGCTCGAGTAGGTCGTCGAGATCGGCTTTGAACTGACGTATCCCCTCGAGTCCGCCGTGCGCCGCGTCGTTCAAGCCAAACGCGACGATCAGCAGATCCGGGTCGTGGCGAATCACATCGCGCTCGAGGCGCTTTAAGGCGTCCTGCACCGTGTGTCCGGCTGCGCCCGCGTTGATGACGCTGAAGGTCGTCAGCGGGAATGTCGTCTCGAGGGAGCGCTTCAAACGGGCGTGATAGACGTTCTCGTGGTCTAGCGTCGCGTGCGCCGTGTAGCCTTGCGTCACGCTGTCGCCAAATGCGACGATCAACAGCGGTGCAGCAGCGTAATCACTGGCATTGGCAGCGATCCGCCCCAGCAAACGCTCGAGGCGATGGGTGCTGGCGACGCCAGAGTTCATCCAATGACCGCGAACTCGAGTCCAGCGAGGCGGGCGAATTTCTTAAGTGCGCCGATCTCGTGACCGATCCCGAGCGCCACGTGATGCGTCGGGCCCTGCTCGCACCACGCGTCCATGAACTCGGCTGGCTCGAGCGAGAATTTCAGTCTGGAGTTGGTGTTGCCGATCTGCAAACGCGGGCCCGCGATGCTCTCGCCCTGCGCGGCCAGCAGTTTGAGCTTGCCATCCGCCGTTTGCGTCACCCCGAGAATTGTCACCGGCCCGTGTTTGACGCTGAACTCCACGCTGATCCCCGCGCCGCGCTTGCCGTGATACACGCCGAGTCCGCGCAGGATTGGTCTGCCGTCGCTGATGGCGATGTGACCGGGCCCGTCGTGACCCGATTCTCGCAATATTCCTGAAAAAGGTTTACAATGATCCGGAGTTTGGAATAATGGAGACAGATGAGTTTGAGCGTCCCTCTAACTTTAATATGGAGCTGGATTGTGATAAGGTAAGGAGAAGTAATTCCCGTAGTGAAAGTTCACGTAGGGTGAAGTATTAAGACGACTAACGACTCAGGGAAAAAGGAACCGGTTGCCGTTTATCGTGAGTCGTTAGT
>JANYHH010000105.1 GCA_025359505.1 Deinococcales bacterium | reverse complement strand
CGTTTGTAGACTCGAACTTGGACTTGTCCTTTGCTTGTGAGCTGCTCGAGTTGATTGCGTTCATCGGGGCTGAGCTTGATTGGATGCGCTGTGTTTGGCATGGCGTTATGCTACGCCAATCATTGCCTGACACTGTACTAGACCTTCCACCTTTGAGAAATGCGCGTCAAACGTGAAGAGTTTGCACCCGTGCTGCATTGTCAAGGTTGCGATCCAAACGTCATTCGTCGGAATTTTCTTGCCAATGCCTTCGAGTCGTGCGGCCAGTCCGGCGTAAACAAGGGCCGTTTGTGTGTCTGGATCAACAGTTTGAACGCGGGGTAACTCGAGGAAGTTGTTCAGGACACTGGCATTGTCCTCAAACCTGTTCCCGCCTTTGTAACCCGCAAGCAACTCCGCTTGGACAATCCAGAGAATGACGATCGCTGAAGCCAAGCGCAATACTTCAATCGAAGTTTGATCGCCGCGTTGAGCTTAACTGTAGACATTGGTATCAAAAACGATGCTGTTAGGCTCAATCATCATTTCCAGACGGCTCGTCGTCAACTTGAGAGAACATCGCTGTGCTGCGCTCAAACTGCTGGAATTCGTCTTCGGTCATCGTGCCAATCAAAAAATCCGCATCCGTGTAAATCCGCCGCTCAAAACGTTCACGCAGCACCTCGAGCGCCACGTCTTCCAGCGCGATGCCGCGCATTTGAGCTTCGCGCCTCAAACGCGTTTCCAGATCAGGCGAGAGGTTGTCGAGGACGAGCGTCATGGCTGCATGGTACTCCTATTTCCTCGCGGCACAGCGAGGGAACTGTCCGCCTTGGCAGCAGCCTTGCGTGCGCTGAAATCCTGCCAGCCGAGGACTTCACACCTGTACCCTTCTCGTTTCAGAGCAACGCACGCGGCTCGAGCGTCAGGAACGAGGTAAAGTTGCAAAATGGACTCTCTCGCAGCGAAGAAAGAAGCCAAAAGCAAAAAGGCCACTCCCGCACGCCTGCTCGAGTTAGCGCATCACCTAGACCCGAGCGTGCAACTGGCCGTCTCCAAGCACGCGAGCACGCCCATCGCGGCGCTCGAGTACCTGAGCGGTCACGGCAAATTCACGATTTTGAAAGCGGTGGCTGAGCATCCGAATACGCCGCCTGCAATCCTCGAGCGGTTAGCGCTGCACAAGCAGTACACTGTCGTCGAAGTCATCGCTGAGAATCCCCGAACGCCGCTTTCTACCCTCGAGCGGCTGGTGACGTATCCGCACGCAGCGGTTCGCCAAGCCTTGACCAGCAATCGCGCTGTGACCCCAGCGATTTTAGAAACGCTTAGCCGAGACGCCGATGAGAGCGTGCGCTGTAGAGTTGCTGGCAATCGCCAATGCTCACTCGCACTGCTCGAGCAACTCGCCTCAGACCAAAGCGCTTTGGTGCGCTTTAACGTTGCTGCGAACGCTGGCACACCGCTTGAGGTGGTACGCAAATTAGCCCGCGATCCTGATCCTGATGTGCGCGGTCGCACAGTTTCACGCCTGATTAAACAAGAGCAACACGATCTGCTCGAGCTTTTGGTACGCGACTCTGACAGTGAAGTGCGGTACGAGATGAGCCAGAATTTAAACAACGGCCCAACGACCTTGCAAACGCGGCTTGCTGCCGATCCCGATGCCCGCATCCGCGAGCGCATCGCTGGATACGGCAATTTAGATGTGGCGACCCTCGAGCAATTGCTGAGAGACCCCGACCCACGGGTAAGACGCCCACTGGCTTACAACAAAATCCTTTCTACACCAGTCTTCATTCTTGAAATGCTCTGCAAAGACCCCGATGAAAACGTGCGCTGGCAAGTCGCGTACAACAACGCTGTCACTCCCTCAATCCTCGAGCGGTTGGCTCGAGATCAAGTTGATTCTGTGCGAACACTCGCACTCTCTAAGCTCGAATAACCCTGAACGACCTCACCTCACGTCGTATACTCGGGCCATGATCGCAGCGAGCGTCGACATAGGGCGAATGCCAGCGCAGTCCCCGTAAGCCTCGAGATCAGACGCTCGAGAGACTGCGGGGCGCATTGCGTCCCGTTTTTTATGCTTGTTGTTTAGCTAGGAGCCTCCGCATGAGCGAAAAAGTTTTTTACATCACCACGCCAATTTATTACGTCAACGACGTGCCGCACCTCGGTCACGCCTACGCCACGCTGGTCGCGGATACGCTGGCCCGCTATCACCGCGCTGCGGGATATACGACGTACTTTCTGACTGGCACGGATGAACACGGCGAGAAAATCTGGAAGGTCGTGCAAGGGCTGAAGGAAACCGCGCAGGAGTACGTCAACCGCATCTCTGAGACGGGCTTTCAGGCGCTCTGGCAGCGCTGGGGTTTAAGTAACGACGATTTCATCCGCACCACGCAACCGCGCCACACGCAGTACGTGCAAAAGATTCTGCAACGCATTTACGACGCTGGCGACATCTACCACGCTGAGTACGAAGGCTTGTACAGCGTCGGCTCGGAGCGTTACGTCACCGAAAAAGAACTGATCGAAAGTCCAGACGGCTTGAAGCGCTTGCCCGGCGACAAAGACCCTCCGGAACTGCGCCGCGAAGCCAATTACTTTTTTAAATTAGAGAAATACCGCCCGTGGCTTTTGGAGTATCTGGACGCGCACCCGAATTTGATCGACCCGCCCGCGTACCGCCGCGAGGTGATTGAGATGTTGCGCGAACCGATTGGGGATTTGAGTATTTCCCGCCCCGTGGAAAGGTTGCCGTGGGGCATCCCGATCCCGTGGGACGACGGTCACGTGACTTACGTCTGGTTCGATGCGCTGCTGAACTACGTCTCGGCATTGGGCGGCGAAGGTGCAGCCAAATTCGAGACCTTCTGGCCGCACGCGTGGAACATGATCGGCAAGGACATTTTGAAGACGCACTCGGTTTTCTGGCTGCCGATGCTGAAAGCTGCCGGACTGCCGCTGTACGAAAAACTCGTGGTTCACGCGCACATTCTGGGAACGGACGGGCGCAAGATGGGCAAGAGTTTGGGCAACGCCGTTGACCCGATTGAGATGGAGCAAAAACATGGCGTCGACGCGCTGCGCTACGCCTTACTGCGCGAAACGACCTTCAGCGCCGACAGCAGTTTCAGCGAGGAAATCCTCGTCAAGCGCCTCAACTCAGACCTCGCCAACGACCTCGGCAATCTGCTGTCTCGAGTCCTCAGCATGGTTGAAAAATATCGGGGCGGCGTTGTGCCAGCACCGCATGAATACAGTGAGCGCGAACTGAACATCATCTCGAGCGCGAAAGCCTTGCCAGACACGGTGCTCGAGGAAGCGCGGGGATTGCGGATTCACATGGCGATTGAGAAAAGTTTGGAGTTCGTGCGCGACTTGAACAGATACGTCGCCGAATCAAAACCGTGGGAACTGGCTCGAGATGAAAGCCAAGCCCAGCGCCTTGACACTGTGCTTTACACCTTGCTCGAGGGGCTGCGCGTCGCATCCGTCGTCCTCGAGCCAGTCCTGCCCAACAAAATGCTCGAGCTTCGCCAACAACTCGGCTTGGCAGGGCAGACTTATCCGCTCGAGAGCGCGTGGGGCTTGACGCCTGCTAGCACGCGCACAGCGATTGCGGGCGTGCTGTTCCCCAAAGTTGAACTCGAAATCAAACAGGAGTTACCCGTGACCGAAGCAACCGCACCCGTTCCAGCCCCCGATTACATCGGCATCGACGATTTCATGAAAATCGAGTTGCGCGTTGCACTCGTCACCGCCTGCGAGCGCGTGCCCAAAGCCGATAAGCTGCTGAACCTCACGCTTTCGCTGGGCAATGAGACCCGCACGGTGCTGAGCGGCATCGCCGAACACTACGCGCCCGAAGCCGTGGTCGGTAAACGCGTTGTGATCGTCAGCAATCTCGCGCCACGCAAGATGCGCGGCATCGACAGCCAAGGCATGATCCTCGCGGGCGACGGCGAGAACGGTGCGATCAAACTGCTCGAGCCGGATGCGAGTTTGCCGCTCGGTGCTCGAATCAGGTGATCGGGGTTTTTCGCAACTCGAGCCGCATTCCGCAAGCCCAGCCAGATCCGCTCTTTGATTTTCAACTCCGGTTTGCTGCTGTGAACGACCTATAGCTCTCGGGTCGGAGTGGCATGATGCAACTCGCGGTAGGCTTTCAGCGCTGCGAACGAATCCGCGAAGCTGCCAATCACCGCTAGCGTCTCGAGGATTCTGTACTCGCCTTGACTGTGCGCGGTCAGCGCCTCGAGCAGCAACCATGTGTCTGGGTAATGCTGCCCCGGATATCAGCGTAAGTCATTCGATGATTCTAGCGCTGCTAACTCGAGACCCGCGTAAATCTGATCTAAGCTCAGCGTCGTCTCCAAGCACGGTAGGTCAAACTCGCCCGATCCTTGCAGTACGGCGAACGTCCACGTCTCACCGCTGCGTTTGTACACGACGACCTGCCGCGTTTTCTGCGAGACAATCGCGTAACGCTGCAAACTCGGTAAGCTCGTGTACTCCTCGAGCTTCGCGCCGTTGTCGGTTTCAGCGGTGCTGTCGGACTGCACTTCGACAATGAAACACGGGTTCTCGAGCAGCCGCACATTCTGAATATCCTCGCAACTCACCACAATGTCTGGGTAACGGTAACGCGTGCCGCGCACTCGGGTTTGAATGCCAGTCGCGTGCAACTTGCATTTTTTCGCTCGAGCAATCGGGCGCAGCGCTTCGACGATGTTCAGCACAATATCGTCGTGAACCAGCGTTTCGCCCGCCATCGCGTGAAGCACGCCGTCCACGAACTCGTGGCGGATTTCGGAGGCCGCTTCCAACTCGAGGTAGTTCTCAGCGGTCATCGGTTTCGCTGCGACTTGGGTCATGGATACATCGTACTCAAAATCTCTCGAGTCTTTGAACTTCCCACCGCACCTTTGCGTATCTCCCCTCGAGTCACCATTCTCAAGGAGGAACCACCCATGCGTACACCAAAGTTTTTGATCGCCGCTGCCCTCATCACCTCGAGCCTCGCGCTGGCCGCACCCGTGTTTACGTTCGTCAAGGACGGCGCGATGAACGGCTCAATGACGACGATGGCGGGCAAGGACGTGATTGAACTCGCGGCCGCACCAAGTTTGAAGCTGCTGGCCCGCAACATCGGCAGCACGCAAGCGACGTTCATTTACAGCAGCGCGGGCGTCGAAAAAGATTCCAAAACGGCGTTTGAGTTCTACGAGAAAGCCTTCGTCAAATCCGGTTGGAAATCGGCGGGCATGATGGGCGCGGCGATGGGTGGTGCGATGGACAAACCAGCCGACGGCACGATGACCAAGCCAGCCGACGGCACGATGACCAAGCCAGCCGACGGCACGATGACCAAACCAGCCGACGGCGCGATGATGGGCAAAGCCGTCAAGCTCGAGGAGAAGTACACGTTCAAGTCAAGCGCGATTTCACTTAAGGTCAGCGGTGTTAAAGACCGCGTTCAGGTCGACTTGGAACTCAAGTAAAGCTCGAGGTCGCTGAGTGACTCGAGGCGCGTAAATTCAATTCCGACTGGCTCGAGGGGCTGTTCAATCTCGAGCCAGAACGCTCTCATGCCCACGGCACTCGCGCCTGCGATGTCGTTGACCGCGTGATCGCCGACGAACCAAGCCTGATGGGGCAACACCTCGAGCCGTTTTAAGCACTCGAGAAACGGCTCTGGGGCTGGTTTTTTAACGCCGACCTGCTCGGAAATCACCACGGCATCCGCGTGCAGCTCGAGCATATCGATCTTGGCTTGCTGCAATCTGACCGTGCTGTTCGTGACGATGCCCGTCTTGATGCCGTGACCGCGCAAATGCTCGAGGATTTCGTATGCCCCGCGCATCGGCTGCGCGTAAGCGGCGAAGCTCGAGCGCCAGAACTCCGCCAGTTCCAGCGGATCGAAGCCCGATGTCACGCCGAAGGACTCGAGCAACCGCGTCATGAAGATCTCGCGGGGCACGTAACCGCCGTGATCCACGCGGTGCAGCGTCGCTTTGAACAACTCGAGCGTCACACCACTCAGCCACGGCTCGAGGTGCTTGTGCAGCGCTGGTGCGAAGGCGTCAACGCTGACGCGGCGGTCATGCAGGGTATCGTCCAAGTCGAACAGCACAGCGGCTGGATTCACGCAATCGCCAATCCGAGAATGTAACCGATCCGAATCCGGCGGGTTTCCTCACCCTCGAGCGTCACGGCGTTCAAATACGGCGTGCTGGCTGAGTACGTGACGCTGATCGGCTTGAGTGCTTCTTGCACGACTTTGCCACGGCTTTTTTCGGGATAACCGTAACGGGTCTGCGTGGTTTTCTCGCTGTGGTACTGCAACTCGACATCGCGCCTCTGGGCAATCGCGGTCTCCAGAATGCCGCGCATCTTGCGGGTGTCCAGTCCCATTTGCAATGGGCTGAGACTCTGAGACTCAACCATTTTGATGTTGTCGCGCAGTACCTGCCCGACCTCGAGACCTAAAGCGCTGAGGGCTGCCTCGAGCTTTTTTTCAGCGCCGCGTTTGACGAGCATCGCGGTTGGGCTGAGCGCCGCGTCCAAATGCACCTGCAAGCTCGGGTGCGTGGCCAGCGCCGCCGCTTGCTCGTGCTGGAAAACCGTGATCGGGGCGAGGCTCGGCGGAGCGAGCTTGCCCGACCAGATGCTCAGCAGCGCCTCGAGACTGGCCGGGATTTTGTTTTTGACCCGCGCCAGAAAAGCCTCGCGGGTCGCGGCGTTGAAACCACCTCGGCGCACGGTCTCCGCGCTGAAGGCATAGGTCTCTGGGCTAACGAGCGTCGCAATTCCAGCAATCGCAGCCCTCGCGCCGAGGTCGCTGCCACCCTCGAGTTTGAACGTACCGTCATTTTGGAAAGCAATCGTGCGCGTGGGATTGCTCGAGTAATTGTGGACGACCGCTTTTTTGGGCGCGTGAGCGACCAGCGCAAAACGCTCACCGACCGCCGTCGCGCCTTTGAGCTGCGCGATCCCCGCGTCGCGCTCGCTTGCGCTGTGATACTCGAGCAAGGTCACGCCTTCGGTCAAGCTCAGGCGCTCGCGCCGCCCGGCCCATTCAGTGACGCTGCTGAACAAGTTGCGCGGCAGCGGCGAACTCGAGAACATCTCGAGCATCTCGAGCAATGTCGTGGCGCTCAGTCCGGTTTCTAACGCGCGGTAGATGCTGGCGCGGCTGATTGTGTAGGTCGCGGTTTGCGCGTCGATCCGTTGGCAATCCGCGCCGCTCAGCGCCGCCAATGCCAGGGGATTGAGCGCGTCCAGATACACCAGCACATCAAAGTTGGGTTGCACCAGCAGCGCACTCGAGGTGATCGGTTCGCGCTGACCGTTCAACCACGCGATGCCGGGCCCAACGGACATCGCGCCGTCTTTTTTGCCCTCGAGCGCGACCAATCCCAGATCGTGCAGGCTGCCCAGCACCTCGCGTTTGAAGAAGGCTGGCAGCTCCAGCTTCGTTGGCTTGCCGCCCCACAGCGACTCGCGGCTCGAGCAAAAGTAGCGCAGTGAGCGCTCAAAGAGCGCATCCAGCGCCGTGTCTATTGCCACCGCGTGATTGGGCAGCAACGCGAGGCTACTGACCAAACCGCGCCGCGCCGCGTGCCGATTGGTCACGCCGTCGAACGCGTGGATGGCCTGCGGCTGATCGAGCGTCTGGATGTAGCACTCCAGCACCTGCGTGTACTGCGCCTCGAGCGGCAAGGTCTGAAACCTCGACCACGCGGTGATGTCGGGCTTCAGCGTCGTCTCGCTCGAGTCAGGGCGCAGGCAACCCAGCCCGATCAGCGCGTCCAAGTAAAACCCGCTGCGACCCTCGAGCCACGGGCGCAGCTTAGCGAAGCGCGTCAGCACGGGTTTGCTGACCCAACCGTCGCGGGTCAGGGTCACGCCCGCGCTGGCCAGCACCAAATTCATTACCTCAGCCAGCTCCAACAGCACCCGCGCTGGGTGCGGGGCGCTGACTTGCGCCTGAACGCTGGGCAGCTTGAGCGGGACTCGAGATCGCGTGCTGGGCTTGGCGTTCTTTCGCAGCGCCTGCTCGACTCGAGGGTCAATGTACAGCACGTCGTCTTCTGGGGTGGACGGGCTTTGCTGGTAGTAATACCCGCGCCCAAACCACGAGGCTTGCGACGAGTGCGGAATCAGTAAGCAATCGCGCAGCAATGTGCCGATCAAGCGCACCGCGTCGGAATCCATCATCCTCGAGCCGTAAAAACTCATGCTCGAGCCGCCGGGGAGTTGCTTGGGCGCGGTGAACCCCACTCCAGCCAAGTACGAGATGATGTCCCAGCCGTTAACAGCATCGCCGTGCCGCGCGACGAAATCCAGTGCGTTGCGCTCGAGTTCGGGCAGCTTCGCTAGCATCGTCGCCAGCAGCGCGGGCGAGTTGAGGCTCTGCGTGATCGCTTTGCGGTTGTCCACCACGCGGGCCGCCTTGGCGGCCGGATTGAAGCGCATGGCAACGCATTTGAGCTGATCGGCGTTCATCCGCTCGTAAAACGCCTCGAGCCGCACGCCGATTCGCTGCGGGGCCCCATCACCCAGCGTCCCCATCACCACGTTCTGCGCGTCTTCGTCCAGATCGCTGAGCATCTTGATGTTCAGGTTCTCTAAATCAACGCCCTGCCCCGCCAGCGCCCGGCGCAGCGTCTCCAAAATATCGCTCTTAGCCATGAACGCGCACCTTCGGGGTGTGCCCCGCTTTTTTAAGCGCCTCGAGCAGCGCTTTGCTGTGCTGCGGCAAGACCACGGCTTGCGTGGGTGAAACCGCGCTCAGCACAAAGGATTTGACTCGAGGGTCGAGCAGCAGCGATTGCAGGTCGGCGGCGTCTGCGACCTCGAGCAGCGCGAGGTTCTGATGCGCTAATGCCGTACCAGACGGGGGTGCTGGCTCGAGGATTGCGTTAGCGGAACTGCTCGGCTCGGGAGTTTTCTTAGCTCGAGGCATGAGCTTAGTTTAACGGCTTCTCCGTCCACTCGCTCTCATCCGAGATGCGGTACGCGTAGCCCTGCTCGGCGAGGAACAACTGGCGGTGATGCGCGAAATCCTCCTCTTTGGTCTCGCGGCTGACAATCGAGTAGAAATGCGCGACCTCGCCCGCTTTTTTCGGGCGCAACAAGCGCCCTAAACGCTGGGCTTCTTCTTGCCGGGAGCCGAACGCGCCAGAGACCTGCACCAGCACCTGCGCTTCGGGCAGGTCAAGCGCGAAATTGCCGACTTTGGACAGCACGATCCGTTTGATGCGCCCCTCGCGGAAACCTTCAAACACCCGTTCGCGCTCCGCTTGACGCGTATCACCAATAATTAGCGGGCATTCCAGATCAGCCGCAATCAACTCGAGCTGCCCGAGGTACTGCCCGATAATCAGCGTTGGCACGTCGCCGTGATGCGCCAAAATGCGCTCTACAAGACTGCGCTTGACGGGGTTCTCAGCCGCTATTCTGAACTTGGCGGCTTCCTCGCTGAGCGCGTAGGTCATGCGCTCTTCTTCGGGCAGCCGCACCCTGATCTCGCAGCACTCGGCCGTGGCAATCCAGCCGCGCCCCTCGAGATCCTTCCACGGCAGGTCGTACCGCTTCGGGCCGATCAAGCTGAAGACATCGCCCTCGCGCCCATCCTCGCGGATCAGCGTCGCGGTCAGCCCCAAGCGCCGCCGGGCCTGCACCTCCGTGGTCATGCGAAACACCGGCGCGGGTAGTAAATGCACCTCGTCGTAAATAATCAAGCCCCACTCGCTGGATTTGAACAGCTCCATGTGCGGGTACTCGAGCGCCTGACCCGTATCTTCTCGAGCGCTGTCCCCTCGAGCCGCTTTGCTCCCCTTGCGGTGCGTCAGCATCTGATAGGTGCAAACCGTGACCGCCGCAATCTGCTTCCTGTCCGCGCCGTACTCGACCACATCATCCGGCTCGAGGCGGGTTTTCTCCAAAATCTCGCGCCGCCACTGCTGGACGCTCGTGCGATTCGTCGTCAGAATCAGTGTGCGCTGATTAATCAGGCTCATGACCTGAATCCCGACCATCGTCTTGCCGCTGCCCGGCGGCAGCACGATCACGCCGGAACCACCGCTTTTCGCGCCTGCCTGATAAAAGACGTTCGCCGCCTCGAGCTGGTAATCGCGCACGACGGTGCGGTTTGACAGCGCCACGTTGAATTCCACGCCTTCGGTGAAGCCCGCCAAATCCTCGACCGGATAGCCCAGCTCGAGCAGCGTTTGCTTAACCGTGCCACGGTTTAGGAGCGGCACGCCGACCGCAAACTCCCCCAGCGCTTCGCCCAGCAGCACCATCAAGCGCTTGTTGCGCCGCAACTCGAGCAGCAGCGCTTTGTCGCTGGGCGCGACCTCGAGCGCCAGTTGCGAACCCGCCTCCAAGAGTTTCAAGCGCCCCCAACGCCCCGCCAGTTCGCGCACGTCCACCAGCACGTTGTCCGGCACGGGGTACTTGGCGTAATTTTGCAGCGCCTCGAGCATCATCTGCGGCGTGACACCGCTCGCCGTGGCGTTCCAGATCGACAACGGCGTGATGCGGTACGTGTGCAGATGCTCCGGGCTTTTCTCCAACTCTGCGAACGGCGCGATGGCAGCCCTCGCCGCTTCAGCCAGCGGGTTGTGAACCTCCAAGAACAAGCTGTGATCCGTTTGCACGATCAACGGATTGTTGGGATTGAAGCTCACGAGTCCCTGATTTCATAGCCCGCATCGCGCATCGCGCTCATCACCGCGTCGAACGCCCCAGCCACCTCGAGATCATTCAGCGTCCGTTCCTGCGCCCGCCACTGCAACGTGATCGCCACGCTGCGCTTCCCAACGCCGATGCGTTCGGACTCGAAGACATCGAACGCTTCCACGGACTCGAGGAATTCCCCAGCCGCATCTCTGGCAACCTGCTCGAGTCTCGAGTACGGCACGCTCTTGTCTGTGATGATGGCGAGGTCGCGCAGCGCCGCCGGTTGACGGCTCGGATCGGAAAAAGCCCAGTCTCTCGAGGGCAGCGGTAGGGTCAGCTCGGCGATCATGATCTGACCGCTCAACTCGAGGGAGGCCGCGACGCTCGGATGGAGCGCCCCGATCACGCCGACGCTCGCACCGTTCCAGATCAGCGTTCCCGCGATGTTCGGATGCAAAAACGCGGGCGGCGTCCCCAATGGCGCGACCTCGAGATTCGCCCCGAGTTTTGCCGCTGCCGTCTCGAGCAAGCCCTTGAACGCGTAAAACCCGCCGCTCGAGCCGGGCTGCCACGTCTTCGCGGTCAAATCGCCCATCATCAGCAATGCCAGCCGCTCCTCCTCCACATCTGACTGCGGAAAAACTCTGCCAACCTCGAGCAGCATGACGTTGCCCGCCGCACGATTCGTCTGCGCGATGCCCAGCAAGCCAGACACGAGGCTCGAGCGCAAATGCGTGCGGTCATTGCTTTGCGGGTTTTTCAACTCCAACGCGGGCGCGGTCACGTGGGTGCGACTCGCCTCGAGCGGCGTGGTGAAGCTGTACGCCAGCACCTCCTGGAAGCCCAGCCCGACGAAGACTTCTTTCAGCGCTCGAGTTCGGTCATAAGGCTGCGAGGCATTGCGGGTCAGGTCGTTGATTTTGAAATTCGGCAGCGTCAACGGAATGGCGTCGTACCCGACGACTCGAGCGATCTCCTCGACCAAATCCTCTGGCACATCCATGTTGACGCGCCACGACGGGCAGGAGACTCGCCACGTGTAGCGCGATAACTTCTCCCAAGAATCGAGTTCTCGGTTCGGGTCATCCATACTTTGCTTGAACTCCGCGAGTTGCTGATTCGTCTTCTCCAATGACGTGTTCAGTTCAGCGATGTCTCGTGGCGTCGCCCCCTGCTCGTCGTACACCAAGCCGACACCGACGTGACTCGAGCTTGCGCTGGCGGTGACTGGCTCATTGCTGTGTTCCGTAACAATGAACCCCAGCCGCTCGAGTGCCTGTTTCATGGCGTCATACTCGAAGTTCGTTCCCAAGTACATATTCACGAACGCTGGCTTGAGACTGATCTCTTTCCACGGCTGCGCTCCGCCCACGTCACGATGCCCGGCGACGACCCGACCGCCACACGCCTCGAGTACGATTTCCATGTACCGATCCGCCGCCCACGCAGCGACGTTGACATCCACGCCGCGCTCGTAACGGTACAGCGCGTCCGTCGCAATCCCCAAGCGCCGCCCGGTCAAGCGCATCCGCACGGGTTCCCAGTGCGCGACCTCCAGAATCACGTCGGTCGTGTGCATCTGAATGCTCGAGTACGCCGCGCCGAGCATCGAGCCAATGCCGATGATTCTGGAATCAATACCGACGGGTGTCGTCACGACCAAATCTCGAGGTTCGAGGCTGTGCGTCGCGCCGTCCAGCCCGAGCGTAGTTTCACCCTCGAGCGCGTCACGCACGACGATTGTGTTCTCCGGTAAGTCCTTAGCGTCATATGCCGCGCTCGGTTGCCCCAACTCGAGCATCACGTAATTGCTGGCGTCCACCAGAGCGCTGATTGGTCGCATCCCGCACAATGCCAAGCGGCGCTGCACCCACGCGGGACTCGGCCCGTTCGTCACGCCGCGAATCGCTCGAGCCACGAAGCGGTCACAACCGCGCATCGGATCAAGCTCGACTTGCACGGGAAACGCTTCTTCATGCGCCGACACTAGCCCCCTAGACGGCAGTTTCAACTCGAGGTTCAGTTTCGCCGCTAAATCCCTCGCGATACCCAGCAGACTCAGTGCGTCTGCTCGGTTCGGCGTGACCTCCACGTCCAACACGCTGTCGGCTGGCCAGATGCTCGAGAGCGCTGTGCCCGGCGCAGCCGCGTTCACCGGCAACTCGAGCAGCCCGCCCCCGTACTCGCCCAAGCCCAGCTCCTTAATAGAGCAGCACATTCCCCACGACGCGAAACCCTGCATCACGCGCTCGGTCAGCGTCACGCCCTGAATCACCGTCCCCGGCGGCGCGACCGCCACGCCAATCCCAAGCCTCGAGTTCGGCGCACCCGTGACAATCGTTTTAAGTTGCCCCGGCCCCACATTCACCTCGAGCTTGAAGAGATGCGTGTCTGGGATCGCATCGCACGTCGTCACCACACCGAAAATTACACCTTCGGGCGGCGCGGGAATCTCAGTGATACCCTCAATCCCTGTCCCCAGCGACGCGAAAATCGGCTCGAGATTGTGCGGGTTGTTGGCGATCAGCGCGGGTAGATCGGGGAGGAGTTCGGTGAGCCAAGAGTAGGGGATGTTCATGCGTGACCTCGAGATTTGAGGGATGGGATGGCAGCGGGCGGGCGGGATGCTCCCCCCGCCCGCTGGCGCGGTGCGACCCCCTCTTCGAGGGGGTTGGGGGTGGGTTGGTGTGCGAAGATTGTTGGGTGCGACGGTTGCCTTACAACAAACGGCTGACGCCTTTCGCGCAGGAGTTGCGCGGGGCGCTGACGCCGGCGGAACGCAAGCTTTGGTATCAGTTTCTGAACAATCAGCCTGTACGTTGGCTGCGGCAGCGACCGATTGGGCAGTACATCCCGGATTTCTACTGCGCCACGTACAAACTCATCATTGAACTCGACGGCTCGCAGCATTACACCCCCGCAGGTCTGGCTCGAGACGCTGCAAGAACCGTTGCCCTCGAGCAATTCGGTGTGCGCGTGATCCGCTTTGCAAATCACGATGTAATGCACTACTTCGACGCCGTATGCGAACAAATCACAAAAGAAACCACCCACAAAAAAAGAAGCCCCTAACCCTCTCCCCGAGAGGGTCGCGTCACGCCCATGCGTGCAAGGCACGACGCGAAGCAGGCGGGGAGAGTTGCCCGCCCGCCCGTCACCCCTCCCGCACCCCTCGAGTGCTATTGAACTGCTCATCCACTCACCGCCCCTTCCAGAAACTCGAGGGTCTTGCGCTGCGGGTCAACGCGCACCTGCAACCCATATGGCAGCACAAACATCGGGTCGGTGTGTCCAAAATCCATGTGCGTGACGACGGGCAGCTCGAGGTGTTCTTCGTCGCGCACGACTTGCAGGATGGCTTGGTCGTAATCAGCGAACTGCGTTTGGGGCATCTGCCCGCCGGGGCGTCCGACTAAAATCGCGCCAAGCCGCTCGAGGATGCCGATTGCGGCGAGCGTGCGGAGGAAATAAGTCAATGTGGCGGGCGGCGGCATCAATTCGCTGGTCTCGAGGAAGAGGATCGCGTTGTCCCAATCGGCGTGATCTGGCCAGTATGCCGTGCCGCGCATCCAATCTAGGACTTCAAAGCAGCCGCCGAGCAAACGTCCTTGTGCGGTTTGCGTCCCGTGAATCCATTGCCAGCCGATGCAAGGCTCGAGTTTTCGGGTTTGGTTTTGCAGGGCTGGGTCGAACCAATCGAGGTACTCGACCGTCCAGCCGTCTGAATTCTCGGGGATGATACCCAAGGGTTTGCTCGAGCATATTGTGTTCGCAACGCTGTCGCGCAGGTAATCGTGCAAGCCGCCGTTTTCAGCGAAGCCAGAGAGTATCGACGGCCCGTAGAAGGAACTGACGCCCGCTTTATAGAACGCCAAGTGCGTGACGGTCGTGTCGGAGTACCCCATGAAAACCTTTGGGTGTGCGCGGATCACCTCGAGATCAACGTGTTTCAACGTGCGAATCGAGTCGCTGCCGCCGATGTTCGAGACGATCCCAGCGATGCTCGAGTCCGACAGCGCTTCCATCAAATCGTCGGCTCGAGCCTGCGGGTTGCGGGCGAGCCATTCGTCGTCGCGCAGCGCGTGGCGGGTCGGGATGACGCGCACATCGAAGGCGGTCTCGAGTTGCCGCACGCCGGTCGCGTAACGCTGCGGCAGCATTCCTGCGCCGCCCCACGAGAGCGAGATTGCGGCGATGGTGTCGCCGCGTTTCAAGCGTGGTGGCTTGATGAGCGGAACTCGAGTCTCGAGCGCTGTTGAGTGGTTCATAAGCGGAACGTCAGTCCTGTCGCCAGTCCGATTCGCGGGCCGATTGAAAAGTCAAATGGGTTCGCAATGATCTCCACGAATCCTCGAGCTGCACCCCAATCCAGTTGATATCCGATGAATCCTCGAGCGATTGGCGCGAGTCCAGCCATGAAGTACAAGCCCACGCCCGCACCTGCGCCGATGTATGGCGTGTTGCTGGCGTTGAGAAAGCAGTATTTCACGTCTATGGCGATCTCATCCAGCAGCACAAACGGCGCGAGTTGTCCGCGCAGCCAGAGCGAGTCAAAAACTTGCAGCTCGAGGTTGATTTGCGGCAGCATCGGTGTCAATGCGGCGGAGTAACCGTTTTGATTGGCGATAAAATTGAAGCCAGCGCCGAAACTGAAGCCTAAACGGACTTCTTGGGCGCAGGCATGGCTCGAGAGTATCCAAATGCAGAGGATGAGTGCAGCGATTTTTAAGCTGTTGTTCACTCGAGCCTCGAGCGCGTTCTCTAAACCCTTCATGCGTCCCCCTCGAGACTCAGCACGAACCGCGCCGAGTCAGCGTTTTCCTGCCAACCTCGCTTGGTGTAAAACCCGCGCTTGTAAGACGTGCGATTGCGCCAATTGCTGAGTGCTAACCGCTTGCAACCCCGCGCTCTAGCTTCGGTGGTCAGCGCCTCGAGCAAGGATGATCCCAAACCTCGCCCCATCGCGTTGGCGTGAACGAATAAATCGCTGACGTAGCCTTCTGGCGCGGTTATCACGGGTGTGAACCAATGAACCACGCTGTATCCCATCACCACGCCCTCGAGTTCCGCGACCAACACAGAGCGATGGCTGGTTTGAACATTCAGCCCAGTCGCCACCCTCTTCTCGAGGTCAGTCAGCCCATGTTGACGGTAGCTCGGGTACTCCGTGAGGCTGAACAGCAGTTCAGCCACAGCTCGAGCATCGGCTGGGGTGGCGGGGCGAATGTTCACTCCAATAGCTGATGTTTCATCTTTTCCTCGAGTCGATTCGTGCATTTCAAAGGGCTTTCCCGCTTCGAGTGGTGTCCAGCCGTTCGCTTTAGCATTGCGTATCCATTGCTCGACTTCGCTGGGTACTACCGGTTGACTAGGAATCTCGAGCCAGTTAGCGCCGTATTTTCGTTCGAGGTTGACAATCAGTGTGGTGCTTGGTTTTTGCTCGGCGGCAACAGCGAGTTTGACGTTTGTCCAACCATTGCCTTGTGAGTACGTCGGACGGTTGCGGACACGCCATCTGTATGTGATGCTGTCGACTATAATCTGACTCGAGCCTCGCTTGGGGATGGCCATTACTCGAGTTCACCCCTGAATTGCTGTAACACCCGCAGGTCGTTCTGGAAGAAGTAGCGAATGTCTGGCACGCCGTACTTAATCATCGCCACGCGCTCGATGCCTAACCCAAACGCGAAGCCGCGCTTGCCCGCATACACGGTGTCGCCGCGCAATTTGCAAACCTCTTCAAAGACCCTCGGATGCACCATGCCGCTGCCGCCCAGCTCGAGCCATTTGCTTGTGCCGGTGCGTGGGTTTTCCCAGTACACGGCGAAGTCGGCGCTCGGTTCGGTGAACGGGTAGTAACTGGGTTGGAAGCGAATTTTGGTGCGCTCTCCGAAGAGTCCTTTGGCCATTTCCTCCAGCGTGCCTTTCAAGTCCGACATCGTGATGTCATCAGAAACGGCCAGCCCCTCGAGTTGATGGAACATGCTTTCGTGCGTCGCGTCCACGGCTTCAAAGCGGTAGGTTTTGCCGGGCACGACGATTTTGAAGGGTGGCGCGAAGGCTTGCATGAAACGGGCTTGCATCGGGCTGGTGTGGGTGCGTAACAAGCGCCCGTCGGTCAGCCAGAAGGTGTCCCATAAGTCTCTGGCGGGATGCCAAGAGGGGATGTTCAGCGCGTCGAAGTTGTACAGCTCGGTTTCGACTTCCTGCCCTTGCACGACTTGATACCCCAGCGCCTTATAGATTGTGGCGAGGTCGTCGATGATGCGGGTCAGCAGGTGGAAACCGCCGGTTTGAAAGCGCGTACCGGGCAAGGTGACATCCAGCGCCTCTGATGACAGTCGCGCCGTGAGCGCCGCGTCCTTCAAGCCAGCTTCTCGAGCGTCGAACAGCGTCTCGAGTTCGTTTTTCAGGATGTTGAGGGCTGCGCCTTTGATGCGTTTTTCGTCGGGCGTCAGGTTGGCGAGGGTTTTGAGTTCCGCAGTCAGCAAGCCTTTTTTGCCCAGATATTTGACGCGGATTTCTTGCAGTTCAGGGAGCGTCGCGGCTTGGTTGATCTCGAGCGTGGCTTCGTTGACCATTGTGAATGCTGCCTTTCTACAGTGCGGCTTTTTGCAATAGGAGCAAATAAAAACTTCGGCTCTTGAAAGCCGAAGTGAACGCGCAGACGGGTTTGGAACCGACTACGCGAAGCTGGTAAATGGCGAAGGTGTACCCATACGTTTACGGTAGCAGGGGAGCGGCTGAGCGTCAAGTTTCTCTCGAGCCTCTGCGGTTTGCGGCGTCTGGGACACTGCTCCTCGAGATGCTTCGAGCGCTGGCGGGCTGGGTCAGTATGATGGGTGTGATGCAAAACATGGATTTCCTGAAAAAGTTGCTGACCGCTGTCGCGCCGAGCGGTCATGAGACTCGAGCCGCACGGGTCTGGGCGGACGAAGCCCGTGGCTTCTCGAGCGTGACCAGCGACAGCTTTGGCAATGTCTTCGCGGCGATCAACCCAGACCGTGGCTTGTCGGTGATGCTGTGCGGGCATCTGGACGAGATCGGGCTGATGGTCTCGCACATCGGCGACAAAGGATTTGTGCACATCAAGGGCATCGGTGGTTGGGACGCGCAGGTTTTGCCGGGGCAACGCGTGCGGCTGCTGGCACACGGCGGCGATCTGATCGGTGTGGTCGGGCGCAAACCCGCACATCTGCTCGAGGGCGATGAGCGCGACAAAGCGGTCAAGCTCGAGGATATCTGGCTAGATTTTGGCTTGGATGAGCCAGCCGCCAAGCAGCAGATTCGCGTTGGTGACGTGGGTGTCTTGGAGCAGCCGGTGCTGGAGTTGGGAGATAGGATCGTCTCCAAAGCGCTGGATAATCGGCTCGGGGCGTTCATCGTGCTCGAGGCATTGCGGGGCTTGAGTGCAGCCACTTGCTTGCACGCGGTCACAGCGGTCGGTGCGGCGCAGGAGGAGATCGGATCGTTCGGGGCGGGCGTGTCGGCCTTCGCTTTGGAGCCGCGTCTGGCGATTGTCGTGGATGTCACGCACGAGACTTCGCAGCCCGGCGTCAAGGAAACCGATGTCGGTATCACACCGTTTGGCAGCGGGGCAAACATCAGTGTTGGTGCGTTCACGCACCCGAAGCTGAACGCCCTGATGCTCGAGGTCGCCGCGAAGCATGCAATCAAGCTTTCCGTCAGCGCCTACCCGAGCGTGACGGGCACGGACACGGATCGCTTGGCGATTGCCAGATCGGGCATTCCGTGCGTGCTGCTGTCTATTCCGTTGCGTTACATGCACTCGCCGTCCGAAATGGCCGATTTGGGCGATGTGCGGGTGGTGATTGATCTGATCGTTCAGTTTTGCCTCGCGTTGCCGGGGGACTTCGATTTCTCGAGGCTGTGACTTCTCTAGCATGTGAAGACCATCTTCACAAAGCTGAGCTTACGTTGAAGCTCGGCTGATTGGATGCGGTCTTAGCCCTCAGTCTAAAAAAGCGCAGCGGTCTCTTGCTGTGCGGCTTTTTCTGCTGGCTAGGCGACTGTGTGTTTCTGGTGCGGTAACAAGTCTGGCTCAGGTTTTTCACGTTGATCGGTTTAGCCCTGAGTTACATTGCGCCTTGTGAACTTGAAACGTTTTCTTGCAGTTGCCGCTTTTGTCGTACTGAGCAGCGCTGCCTTCGCCAAGACTTACACTGTGCAAACGGGTGACTCGCTCTACCAAGTCGCGCAAAAAAATGGCTTGAGCCTGACGCGTTTGTTGCAACTCAACCCCGGCATTGGTGAGAACATCAAACCCGGGCAGATCATCAAAGTTGACAGCAACTCGAGCGCCAAACCAAGTGCATCAGTCCAAAAACCAGCGATTGCCAGCGCTCCCTCGAGCAGCAGCCGCTCGAGTGCCGTCGTGCGCGTGGCGTTCAATCAAGTCGGCTCACGGTACGTTTGGGGTGCGTCGCGTCCCGGTGCGTTCGATTGCAGTGGGTTCACGTCGTATGTGATGCGCCAAATGGGTGTGACCCTGCCGCGCACCAGTCGCGCTCAATTCAATGTTGGTCGCGCTGTGTCACGCAACGCGCTGCTGCCCGGTGATCTATTGTTCTTTCAGGGGCCCGGTGGCGGCGGCGTCGGTCACGTCGGGATTTACATCGGCAACAACCGCATGGTTCACGCCAGCACCCCCAGCACGGGCGTGATCGTCTCGAGCCTTTCTGAGCGTTACTACGTCTCGCATTACATCGGTGCGCGGCGCGTACTCAAGTAAACGCGGTTCCCTCGCCGGGAGCACGGCTCGGCGCAAATCCAACGCCTCGCACAATTCATGTAGACTTTTCAAATATGGCGTTGTTCAGCAATCGTTTTGACCGCGCTGATGATCCGTTGTTTCCATTTCGCGTGAGGGCAACGTTTATTTTGCTGTCCTTGGCGGTTCTCGCATCAATAACTTCTTGGCTGATCCTGCTGCGCGGGGGCACGATCAACGCTACTGACTTGTACCTGCTGCCGATCATCGCGGTGATTGGTGTGGCGGGCATGGTCTGGCTGGCGCTCGACTCGAGGCGGGTGGGCGCGGTGCTGGCGGTGTGGTTGGGTGCAGTGGCGACCTATGAGCTGCTGGATCTGCATGGCAGCTTCGTGGTCGTAATGAGAGCAACCAATTTACTCGGGTACGGGACGGTTTGGTTCATGGTCGTGACGATTGCGGCGTTTATCGCGTTGCCGCCGCGCCGCGCACTGCTTTTTAGCTTAGGGTATAACGCGCTAGCCGTCGTCATCAACGTCGCCGCTTTCTCGAGCGGCATTCGCGGCGACCAGTTCAATGGCGTCTTGCAATTTCACGCGGCCAACATCGCGGCGCTGGTGGTGCTGTGGGCGCTGTCGCAATTGCAAATGCGTTACGCACAAGTTGAGCGGCTCTCCTCAGTGGACTCGCTGACGGGCTTACTGAACCGCCGCTCGTTCCAAACGCGTTTGATCAGAACCGAGGGTGTTTACAGCGTCGTGATGTTCGATATCGATTTTTTCAAGCGCGTCAATGACACGCACGGTCACGCTTTCGGCGATTTGGTGCTGCGCGAAGTCGCGGCCACGCTGACCAATCACGCGCCGCCAGACTCGAGCCTCGCCCGGTGGGGCGGCGAGGAGTTCATGCTGTTGCTGCCGGGCGTGTCTGCACTGGACGCTCGAGTCAAGGCCGCGCAACTGTGTGAGGCGGTGCTCAGCGCCCGTCCGGGCGGCACAGAGATCACGCTCAGCGCGGGCGTCGCGCAGTACAAATCTGGTGAGCAGAGCGACGCGACCCTCGAGCGGGCGGACGAGGCGCTGTACCGCGTGAAGAACACGGGTCGCAACCGCGCCACGGTGATCGAGTAATCGCCGCGCTCATCGAAAGCTCAATCAGAATATTTTCGACTCGAGAAGTCTGACAGCGGTTTTTATGGTCGGTACTCGCCCCACTCGAGCCGCAATTGCGTGCAAACCTCGCCGAGCGTCGCGCCCGCTTTGAAAGCGTGCATGACCAGCGGCATCAGGTTCTCAGACCCCTGAGCCACGCCTCTCACCACCTCGAGCGCCCTTGTGACTGCGCCTTGATCTCGAGCCTCGCGGTACGCTTTGACCTGCGCTCGGCGGCTCGAGTCCATTTGGGAGTCAATCTGCTGAATCGGAATGCTCGAGGTGTCAGTGTTACGAAATTTGTTGACGCCGACGACAATGCGCTCGCCGCGCTCGATCTCGCGCTGGAAACGGTAGGCGGCTTCCTCGATTTCACCCTGAATAAAACCCGCTTCAATCGCGGCGACGCTGCCGCCGAGCGCCTCGATTTGCGCCATGATGTGCAGCGCCTCGCGCTCGAGGTCGCTGGTCAATTGCTCCACGTAAACGCTGCCACCCAACGGGTCGGCTTCGCCCGTCACGCCGCTCTCGAACGCCAAGACTTGCTGCGTGCGTAAGGCGAGCGTCGCGCTGTTGGCGGTCGGTAAGCCCAGCGCCTCGTCGAAGGCGTTGGTGTGCAGGCTTTGTGTGCCACCCAGCACGGCTGCCAAGGCTTGATAGGCGGTGCGGACGATGTTCACCTCGGGCTGCTGCGCGGTCAGCGTGCTGCCACCAGTCTGAGTGTGAAAGCGCAGCATCCACGCTTTGGGGTTTTGCGCCCCAAACTCCTCGCGCATGATCCGCGCCCACATCCGACGGGCTGATCTAAACTTCGCCACTTCCTCAAACAGATTGTTGTGACAGGCAAAAAAGAACGATAAGCGCGGCCCAAACTCCTCGAGCGATAAACCTTGCTCGAGCGCGGCCCGCACGTAAGTTACGGCGTTACTCAAGGTAAACGCGATTTCCTGAGCAGCCGTGCTGCCCGCCTCGCGGATGTGATAACCGCTGATGCTGATCGTGTTCCATTTTGGAATGTGCGCCGCGCAAAACGCGAACATATCCGTGATGAGCCGCATACTCTGGCGCGGCGGGTAGATGTACGTGCCACGCGCGATATACTCCTTGAGAATATCGTTCTGCACCGTGCCGCCAATCGACTCGAGACTGACGCCTTGCTCCTCGGCCACCAATGCGTACAGCGCCAGTAGCATCATCGCGGGCGCATTGATCGTCATGCTGGTCGTGACCTGCTCGAGCGGAATGTCCTTGAACAGCACCCGCATATCCTCGAGCGTCGCAATGCTCACGCCGACTCTGCCGACTTCACCGAGTGCCAGTGCATCGTCGGGATCGAGTCCAAGTTGCGTCGGCAAATCAAATGCCACCGACAGTCCCGTCGTGCCCTGCTCGAGCAAATATTTATAGCGCTTGTTCGATTCCTCCGCGCTGCCAAACCCAGCGTATTGCCGCATCGTCCACGGGCGGGATTTGTACATTTCCTTGTGAATCCCACGCGTGAACGGGTACTCGCCCGGCGCTTCGACAGTATTCCCTTCGACAGTGTTCATGACGCGAATTATAGGCGTTACAGATCGGTCTCGAGCTTGCTGGGCAGTAGCCTGAACGTTTTCGACTTGAGTTCAGATAAAAAGTTTTAACCCTCAAAACTTGCGGTTTTTGCGCGGGTCACGCGATTTTCTCGAGATGCTTAACGGGTGTTGACATGTCGTAGCTTCCCGTTATATTCTCTTTGCCGCTCGAGAGGGCTTGGTTCTCCGGAACGAAGTCGTTGGGTCTCGAGTGAGTTCTTTGACAGTGTGGTTGTTGATTGCGACATCTCGAGACTCGAGGTGCGGTTG
>JANYHH010000103.1 GCA_025359505.1 Deinococcales bacterium | reverse complement strand
TAGACCTCTTGCATATCGCCCCAGACTATGGCATGACGCCCGAGAGTAACCGCTGGGAACACATCCAAGCCCTGCCCGCTCATCAATTCCGTCGCCTCACCGGAGTGAAAACCGCGACGTTCACCCTGATGGTCGAGATTGTGCAAGCTGCCGAAACCAGCAAGAAGAAGTCAGGTAAACCTCATAAGCTCAGCAGCGAAGATCGCGTATTGCTGGCTCTGGAATACCTGCGCGATTACCCAACGTACCTGCGTTTATCCGTCAACTGGGGCGTTCACGAGAGCACCGCGAAACGTATTCAGAACCGTGTTGAGAACCTGTTGATGAACGATCAGCGTTTTCACGTGCTGGGCAAGAAACGGCTACTCGAGCATCCCGAACTTGATGTGGTGGTGGTCGATGCGAGTGAACGACCTGTGGAGAAACCCAAAAAAATCAACGTCAGTTCTACAGTGGTAAGAAGAAGCAGCACACCCTGAAAAAGCAATTGGTGATCGACTCGAACACGAAGCGCGTGATTTGCGTGGCGATAGGCACTGGGCGGCGTCACGATCTGGGATTGCTGAAAGTTTCAAAGACGCGGTTTGCTCAAACGGTGGTGGTCAAAGCGGATCAGGGCTATCAGGGGATTAAGAAGGTGCATGGGAGGAGTGAAACGCCGCTGAAGAAACCGAGGGGTGGTCAGTTGACTGATGAGCAACGAGCGCAGAATCGCTGTTTGGCTCGTGAGCGGATTGTGGTGGAGCATGTGAATAGGCGGTTTAAGGTGTTTCGTGTGTTGTCAGAGCGGTATCGGAATCGTCGGTCGCGGTATGGGTTGCGGGTGAATTTGGTGGCAGGAATTTATAATTTGGATTGCGTGGACAACCCATGACTTATGCAAGAGGTCTAGTCTTTATCTATGATTGTTAATTCGGAAATATCGCTTAAATTCCCTCGATACTCTCGTGGGCTTACCCCAATTCTATGCTTGAAACGCCGACTAAAATTAAGCGCGTCTTCAAACCCAACGAGTTGGGCGACCTCACGGATTTTTGAACGGGTGGTTTCAAGCAGGTACTTGGCTTGATCTAAACGCATGAACTCGAGGTGTTCGTACGGTGACTGTCCCACTTCACGGGAAAACAGATGATACAACCGTGAGGGTGATAATTGGCTGATTGTTGCCAATTGGTGTAGTGAAAATTTGTCCCGCATGTTCGCACGTAAATATTCAAGAGCAACCGTGATGCGCGGGTCAATATTGTTACTGACCACTTGAACATTGTACTCGTCATACATCAGTAAAGCTTTCTCGAGCGCGTTTAATGCGAACACTTCGCGCTTTGGCGTAATACTCCTCGCCAACCGATTCATCTCTTTGAGTTGAATCTCAATTTTTCGCGCCACTTGTCGGTTGGTGACTCGCATCAGCATGAGTCCGGGTGCGACCTCAGTCCAATTGAGTAGCTCGAGCCATCCCGGTCGTGGTCGAAAATGCGTCCAAATCACGTCCCACAACTCGAGGCTAGGTTCGACACCGTAATCGTGAAGGGTGTTCGGGCGAATCAGTACCGCGTCACCGGCTTCGACGATGATTTCTCCGTTCGCAAACCCTACTCTGCCGCGTCCGGCAATGGTGTGCTTCAGTAACCAGTCGTTCGTGCCGTGTTGCCGCCAAGCCGAATACCCACGGCGTTTGATGTGGTGGCATGGCGCGATTTGACTGAATGGAAAAAAAGGTGGGTGGGCAGATTCTGAAGGCGTCAATGACATACAAGATTATTCTACATGTTTTTGACAAGTGAAGCCATTTCAAATCCAAGATTTGAAACTTAAACTGCTGCCAATCAACACCCGAAGGCACAACTTATGCGACCAGAGCATATCGGTTTGATCGGCCGGTTCAGTTGATAGCGATGGGTTCAACTCATAAAACGCTCAAATAGTGATCTGCTAGATATTCCTTAGCTGTATGGATTCAATCTATTTTTAGGAGGATTTACAGATGATAATTTTTTTGAAGCGTCTTTTCAGAGCTAGCCAAGGTGGACTTTCCGGTTTGATACTCGTAGCGCTCATTGGCTGCACTTCACTAGGGCAACCAATCGGTGTGGGAATCAACGCAAGACCGCTGTCAGCCCCGGCTGGCTCGAGCGATTGGTTGATGAACGCCGGGTACGGGGTGATGGTTCACTGGACTTCGCAGTCGCGTCCTCAATCTGGGGCCGCACCGAGCGCGTACTGCACGGCAGTCGATAACTTCGATGTCAACGCGTTTGCTCGGCAGTTGCAGAGTGCGGGTGCTGACTACGTGATCTTCACGATTTCACACGCTCAACAGTATTTTGCTTTCCCAAGCGCAAAACTCGATTCGGTGATCGCGGGTCGTACCTGTGCTCGAGATTTATACGCCGACCTCTTCGCTGCGATCAACCCCAAAGGCATTCGCATGGTCTTCTACTATCCTACAGTTGGTACAGACGAAGACCCAGCTTGGCGTGACGCTAGTAAATTCAAAACCGATCCCACTTCTTTTGCCCAGTTGCAATACGATTTGGTTGAAGAAATAGGCAATAGATATGGTGACAAACTGGCAGCTTGGTGGGTGGATAACAGCTTCGACTCTGCGCCTTCATACACGCAATTTGGGTCAGGTCTTGGTGAGCGGTACAACTTTACGACCTACGCTCAAAAGCTTCGCGTTGGAAATCCTAACCGCCTAATAACCTTCAACTTCAGTTATAACCAATGGAACTCAGTTACTGGGCAAGGAATAGTCGATTACGGTGCAGGAGAAGACAATGAAATAAATCGTCTACCGAACAGTCGATTTTCAGGTGAGGGTTCAACACAATGGCATAATCTCGTTTGGATGGATGATTTCTGGGTGCACAAAGACCCAAGCACAACCACACCACGTTACTCGGACATTGCAGTTACTAATTTTATCCGTAGTGTTATGGATAAACAGGGCATATTCAGTTATAATGCTGCACCCTATCAAGATTCGTTAATTGCCAGTGCAACCATGACTCAGCTTCAAAACATCAACGCTAATATTCACGATAGAAAAATAGACGACCGTGACTCGAGCCTTTTGTACTCGAGTGGCTGGGCTGACACCTCGAGCACGAACTATTCAAGTGGCACTGGACGCTATTCGGTTAGTGGTGGCAGCAATATAGAGTATGTGTTTTCGGGAACAGGTATTAAATGGTATAGCGTTGTAAGTACCAATCATGGAAAAGCAGACGTGTACATCGACAATGTATTTGACGCAACGATAGACTTATATGCGTCGCATTGGGCAGCTAACACTATTGTGTATGCTAAGCGTGATTTACCGGCTGGTTCGCATATCATCAAAATTGTGGTTCGGAGCGATAAAAATATAGCTTCTGGCAACAATTTTGTGGAAATAGACGCATTAGAAGCACTTGGAGTAAATGTACAAACAGCGGAAAAAATTGATGATCGTGACTCGAGTATCAGTTACTCGGGCGGATGGTCGCTGTATTCTAATGCTAGTTATCACTTAGGAACGACTACCTTTAGCACAGCAGCAAATAGTCAAGCTCAGTATTCATTTACTGGCACTGGCATCAGTTGGTATAGCGTGAAAAGCTCACAGCACGGCAAGGCAGATGTGTTCATCGATAACGTGTTTGACACGACTGTAGACCTCTATGCTGCTGCGCGTACCATAGGCTTGGTTTACTCGAGGAACGGCTTATCGAACGGGGCACATACAATTAAAATTGTTACTCGAAGTGACCGAAATGCGAACGCTACAGAAAATTACGTAGAAATTGACGCATTTGGAGTCGAAGATAGACCTTCAACTAAACTAGATGACCGCGACAGTCAAATCTCCTACATTGGATCATGGAGCCAATACGCTAACGCTGCTTATTTTAACAACACCACTACATTCACAACAAATGGAGGCTTACAAGCTCGACTAAGCTTTAACGGCTCGAGTATCAAATGGTACAGCGTAAGTAGCTCACAACACGGCAAGGTAGATGTATACATCGATGATGTTTTCGATTTGACTGTGGATTTGTATTCACTAGCTCGAGTGACAGGTTTAGTTTACACAAAATCTGGGCTTACAAGTGGTTCTCATACTATTAAAATCGTGACAAGAAGCGATCGTAACATTAATGCTACTGACGATTATGTTGAAGTTGATGCATTTGAATTTAATTGAAATAAAGCCGATGCGAATTCGAATGCAGTGGAGGTTATGGAGGATACAAAATGAGTGATTAAAGGTACTCTTGAAGCCAGTCTCAGAGTATGAATGGGAAATTCTCGCATCAGAAAGAGGTATTCTTATGAAATCACATCAAAGTTCAAGAGTCTTCGAAATGAAAGTCTTTTCAGCGCTCACCATCGGCGCTGCTGCCGTGGTTGTCATTGGCGGAGTGCAAGCTCAAAACGAACAGGTCACACTTCGCGTCGCAGGGTTTGGTGCTGCTGGTTCGGTAGCAGCAATTAAAATCATCGACGCGCAGTTTATGCAAAAAAATCCTAATATAAAAGTTGATTTCGAGGAAGTTGCTGGATTTCAGTATCAATCAATTTTAAACACCCGATTTGTCGCGGGTGATGCTCCAGATGTCGTCATGAGTAACGGTGTGGACTTTGCTAAACCTTGGTTAAAAGCTGGCTATCTCTCAGAATTAACAGATCAGCCTTGGGTTAAAAATGTAATTAACGGTAATCGGACTGAAACCTACTTAGGAACGAATAAGGCGTACCAGTTCGTGATTGAGAATGCGGGTGTCGGCTTATTTTATAACAAGCAAATTCTTGATGATGCAGGGATCGCTATCCCACAAAATTATCCTCAGTTTATCGCTGCAATGACCAAATTGAAATCGGCTGGTAAAACGCCGATTTCAATTGGAGCTAAAATTGGATGGGGTGCATTGATGCCAGTGGCGACTGGAATTGTTAGTACAGCGTACCGAACGAATCCAAACTACGACCAACGGCTGCTCAATGGGCAGGCAAAATTCGATTCTCCAGAATGGCGGACGGTTTTGCAACGGGTTGTTGATTGGAGTAAAGCTGGTTTCTTCGATGCCAAAATGAGCCTCGGAATCGGTGATTTTGAGCAAGCAGCAGGTGAGTTTATCGCTGGACGAGCCGCATTCCTAGTCCACGGCTCATGGAATGTGGACGCGTTACGCGACTCAAAGACCAACAAATTCGCTTACGGATTCATGCCATTTCCGGGCAATCCAGCGGGTACGAAATCTAGAGCGATCATCTTTGCGAATGCGAACTTTGTCGTCAATGCGAAGGCAAAACAACCTGAAGCTTCACGTAAATACCTAAATTTTTGGGCTGACAATATCGACACATACCTGAAGGAAACCGGTGGGCGCTACAGCTCATTGACGACTTCAAAGTATCGCGAGGTTGAGACTGCCGAGTTTGGTCGCGCCCTCTCAGAAAACCGTGCCAGCGTCTATCCAGTCGGTAACTGGGATCGCCCAAGCTTTCAAGAGTTTTTCATGAAGCAAATGCAGCAACTTTTGACTGATAACAATGTAGATTCGGTTGTCAAAGCCCTCGATACTGAATTTAATAGAAAGTAAGCAGAATGAAGATGCGTTGGTACGTTGCACTTGGTTTCCTCGCGCCTGCTTTGGGGCTTTACATACTTTTTGTACTTTATCCCACCTTGCGCGGTATGTCCTACAGCTTCACAGATTTTTCTGGGGTAGGCGAAGCTCAGTATGTTGGTTTAACTAACTACCAACGCATCCTAACTGATACGCAAGCAGTGGCAGCGATTCGCAATACGCTCGTTTACGCTATCATTGTTGTTATCGCACAAAACATATTGGGGCTGGCCTTAGCAGTTTGGATGGGCAACATGCCTCGAGTGCGAAATTTTGCTCGTGTAGCATTATTCACGCCGAGCATGTTGAGTGCTGTAGTCGTCGCTTTTATCTGGTCTTATTTATATTCGCCTCTTGGAGGAGTGCTAAACGCGGTCTTGGATGTATTCGGGTTAGGCATTCTAAAAAGAGTTTGGTTAGGTGACTCCTCAGTGGCTTTGCTGGCAATCGCGGTTGTAAGTATTTGGATGTTTACAGGACAGACAGCCGCCATTTACTTGACGAATTATCTCGGAATCTCGCAAGAGATTAGGGAGAGCGCAACGCTCGAGGGTGCGAATGCATGGCAGAGATTTTTTTACGTTGAATTTCCACTGCTCGCACCTGCGACAACAATCTGTGTCACTTTAACTTTAATTAGCTCGCTTCGTGTTTTTGATCTTCCTTTTCTTTTAACTAAAGGTGGCCCCGGTAATGCGACTGAGGTTTTGGGCTTGGCGATTTTTCAGGCTGCATTTACAAATCAGCAGTTTGGATACGGCGCGGCGCTGGCAGTGGTACTGACGCTGTTTGTGATTATGGTGGCTGTGTTGCAGTCGAGTGTTTTGCGAAAGCGCGAGAGTAACCTGTGATGGTGAAAACTCGAATGCAAAGACCACATTCACCCTCAAAGGCTGTTCCTTGGTTGCATTACGCAAATACTGCTGCCTTGATCGCCGTCGTTATTTTTTTCCTCCTTCCAATATTTTTCATGATCTTAGTCGCTTTCAAAACAACCGAAGAAATGGCAAATTCACCATTTTCACTGCCTCTAAGCTTGAATTTCTCAAATTTTTTGACTGCATTACAACGCCTAGACTTCCTGCGTTTAATCACAAATACTATCGTTATCACCATAATCTCTAGTGTTTTGACGGTTTTACTTTCTTCACTCGCAGCTTATCCAATTGCTCGGGTACGCACGAAGTGGATGAATGGTGTATATCAACTCTTCTTGATAGGTCTAACTTTACCCTTTTTTGTTGTACTGCTTCCGCTTTATCTTTTGGCTCGTGATCTGGGATTACTAGGAACAATTCCCGGAATTGTTTTTGTCTACACTGCTTTTAACCTTCCGTTTGCAATTTTTTTTACAGCAGGATTTATTTCTGCGATTCCTATAGAGCTTGAAGAAGCAGCCTCTATAGATGGATCTACTCCGTTATCTACATTTCGGTATATAATTTTACCGTTGCTGCGCCCAGCTAACGCTACTGTAGCAATGTTCATTGCGTTGTCTGTTTGGAACGATTTATTACTACCTTTACTCTTTTTTAACCGCAATGAACAACGAACAATCATGCCGGGCGTCTATACCGTGGTTGGTGAATTCTCCACTCCTTATAATGAACTCTTTGGCGCTGCATTGCTCGCTTCTTTACCCCTTTTTATTTTTTATCTGATACTTCAACGTCAGATTATCGCTGGAGTATCGGCAGGTAGTGTAAAGGGGTGATCTATAACATGACAGTCTCACTTGACTGCAATTTTTTATATGCACGATTCGTGAAATCTAAAGTTAGAAATCTTTTCGGAGAGAACGATAGAAATTGAATCCGAAAAGTTTTTGCAACGAGACTCGTAGCCTATGTTCATCGGTTTGGCGACGCGGGCGGCTAACGAATAAAGCCTTGGCATCAGTAATTCGATGGGCAGTGTGGTGGCGGTCATTCCGGTAGCACTGGTCTTCACGCTTCTGCGGCGCTACTGGGTGCGCGGATTTCTCGAGGGCGGCATCAAAGGTTAGCTATTTAATTTTGGGTACGGAGTTCAAAATGAAGATTACAGCGATCACTGCTCGAGACATTCGCTTCCCGACTTCAAAACACTTGGACGGTTCGGATGCGATGAACCCAGACCCGGACTACAGCGCGGCTTACGTGATGCTGCACACCGATTCGGGACTGACGGGTCATGGCCTGACCTTCACGATAGGGCGCGGCAACGAAGTGGTCGTGGCGGCCATGCACGCCCTCGAGCCACTGATCGTCGGGCATAGATTAGAGGAATTTACGGCCGACATGGGCAAGTTTTATCGCCACATGACCTCAGATTCGCAGCTTCGCTGGGTTGGCCCTGAAAAAGGGGTGATGCACTTGGCGACGGCCGCCATCATCAACGCGGTCTGGGATTTGTGGGCGAAGCTCGAAGGCAAACCGCTTTGGAAGTTGCTGGCGGACATGACGCCCGCCGAGTTGGTGCGCTGCATTGATTTTCGTTACATCACCGACGCGTTGACGCCGCAAGAAGCGCTCGGGATGTTGACCAAACTCGAGCCGACGAAGCCAGCCAGAACCGCGCAGATGCTCGAGCAGGGGTTTCCCGCTTATACGACTGGCGCGGGTTGGTTGGGTTATTCGGACGATAAGGTCAGGCGCTTATGCCGTGAGGCTTTGGCGAGCGGTTTCAAGCACATCAAAATCAAGGTTGGAGGCAACTTGGAGGGCGATGTTCGCCGCGCTGGTCTGATCCGCGAGGAAATCGGTTGGGACAACTTTTTGATGGTTGATGCCAACCAAGTTTGGGATGTGCAGGAAGCGATTGATTGGATGCAACACTTAGCGGTCTTTAAGCCGCTGTGGATCGAAGAGCCGACCTCGCCGGATGACATTCTCGGTCACGCCACGATTGCCAAAGCCATGCAGCCGCACGGGATCGGTGTGGCGACGGGTGAAATGGGTCAAAACCGTGTGCTGTTCAAGCAACTCTTGCAAGCCAACGCGATCTCTTTTTGTCAGATTGACGCGACTCGAGTCGGTGGAGTCAACGAAAACTTAGCGGTGCTGCTGATGTGCGCGAAGTTCGGTGTTCCCGTCTGCCCGCACGCGGGTGGAGTGGGCTTGTGCGAGTACGTGCAGCACCTATCTATCTTCGATTTCATTGCGGTCTCTGGCAGCTTGGAAAACCGCGTGATCGAATTCGCCGATCACTTGCACGAGCATTTCTTAGACCCTTGCGAGGTTAAAAACGGACGTTACATCGCCCCTCGAGCGGCTGGGTACAGCATCGAAATGAAGGCTGAATCGCTCAAAACATACGAGTTCCCGAATGGGTCAATCTGGAGTCAAGCGTGACGGAGGCTTTCGGTCGTCCAAATAAACTGAAAACTCGAGCAGAATTGCTCGCCTTATTTGAGAATCCGAGTCAGGACTTTGCGGCCATCTCGTTTTTCTTCTGGAACGGTGAAGCCCTCACCAAGGAGCGGTTGTCTTGGCAACTCGAGCAATTGCGTTCCAAAGGCGTCGGTGGCACGATTGTCAGTTACATTCACCAAGCCAATTTGGACATTGACAACAGCGACCCGGTTATTTTTTCTGCCGCGTGGTGGGAGTTATTTATTTGGTTTATCGCGGAATCCAAGCGCCTTGGCATGAAGGTCGGCATTCAGGATTACTGCATCGTCAACCCGATGCTCGAGCAGTTAGCCGTGGATTTCCCCGAGTTGCGGGGCGCGTCCCTCGAGCACATCCAGCTCGAGGTCGTCGGGGCTGATGCGGTCACGCTCGAGATTCCCGAAGAGGCTGCGCTGGTCTCGGTCAGGGCTTTTCCTCGGCTTGAGGATCGGCTGGACGCTGAGATGTCACTCGATTTGCAGCCGCTGATCTGTGAAGGCAGACTCGAGTGGTCTGCGCCAGATAGTCGGTGGACTGTGGTGGCTGTGTACGCCTCGCCAAAGGGGTTCAACGCGCTGCATCCGACGGCTGGCGCTCGAGCGATTGAGCGGCTCTACGCGCCATTTGAAGCGCATTGTGCGGACGAGCTTGGTCAGACACTCGCGGTTTTCTTTCAGGATGAACTCGACTTCGGCAACCGAATGCCGCGCTGGTCGCCCGAGGTTTCAGCGGAATTCAAGCAACGCAAAGGCTATGACCTCGAGCCTGAACTGGCTGCGCTGTGGTTTGATTTGGGCGCTCGCACCAGCAAAATCCGCATTGATTACGCTGATGTGGTGACGCAACTGACCGAAGACCGTTACTTCAAACCCGTTTACCACTGGCACGAGCGGCACGGCACGCTTTTCGGGCACGACAACCTCGGGCGGGGTGATATCGCCGAAGGCTTGAGCGCTTACGGCGATCCGATGCGTACCATGCGTTGGTACTCTGCACCCGGCAGTGACGACCCGCATCTCGAGGGCAAACGGCGCTTCATGGGCTTCAAAGTCAACAGTTCCATCGCCCATCTGTACGAGCGACCAAGGGTTTGGAACGAGGGTTTTTACGGCAGTGGTTGGGGCGTCACCCCAGCCGATTTATTGGCAGCCCTCAACGAAGATTTCGCCTATGGCGTGACGCTGTTCAATCCTCACGCGGTCTACTACACGACGCTCGGCGGTTGGTGGGAATGGGCCCCACCGGATTTTCATTTCCGCCAACCGTACTGGCGCATGACCGCGCCGTTCTGGACGTACATCACGCGAATTAGTGCGCTGCTTTCGAGCGGACATCACCGCTGTGATGTGGCGATTTTGTATCCCAGCACCGATCTCGAGGCGGGATTTACCGATGCGGTCAACACGTCCGAGGGACTTGGGCGCGAGCTGGTCGAAACCGGATTGGACTTTGATTTTCTGGACTTCGAGTCATTGGTGCGAGCGACCATCGAACACTCGAGCTTGAACGTATCAGGCGAGCAGTACCGCGTGCTGATCTTCCCCAATGTTCACGCGGTGCGCTTCTCGAGTTTGCAGCAAGCCTTGGCGTTCAAACGCGCTGGCGGGATTGTGCTGGCATTGGGTTGCCTTCCAACTTGCACCGACCGCCTCGGGAGAGACGACATGGAAATGCGGGCGATCCTCGAAGAGTTGTTCGCTGATTTCACGCCTGATATCAAAGCGCTCATCAGCACCATCGACGCCAATCTCGAGCGAGATTTCATTCCCAAAGCAGCCGACATCTGCGTTTTGCACCGCGTGATTGAAGAGCAAGATTTGTACTTTGTGTTCAACAAAAGCGCGGAATCTCGAGCCGTCGCGCCGTTGTTTCGCAACCTTAGTCAAGTCGAGATCTGGGATGCGTGGACAGGCACAACCCAGACGGCTCGAGGTTGCCAGCAAGAGGGCGCTTATCAGCGCGTTCCTTTGATTCTCGAGCCTCACGCCGCTCAAGTGATTGTTTTTGACCGCACCCGAGCTGCTGTGCAGTTAAAGGCAACTCGAGAAACCATCATCAATCGGGTTAGCCTAAATCACGATTGGGGATTTGAACTCGTGCCGCTGCTGGATAATCGCCACGGCGATTTCAGACAACCCGCCAGTCTCGAGCCACTGAGACCCGAGCTGCGTCATTTCAAGTGCTTGGAAGCCTCGCCCGAGGAAGACTGGTCAGCCGCGACCGTCAGCGACGCGGATTGGCCGGAGATTCTGGCAGATTATGGCACGCATTTCTGGCAATTGGAACCTGTCCCAGCAGATACTAATCTCGAGGCTTTGGAAGAAATCCTACTCAACCTCGAGCAGATTGACCCTCGAGAGAATCTTGAATATGGCGGCTTGTCGCTGCGCTGGAAGGAATACGCCTACTCCGAGCGTTTCGGCATCGAAAACGACCAGTTACTCACGCATTGGCTGACCGGCCCACACGGCTTGAAAGGACAAGTCCCGGACGAATTCCTCGACGTGACCCAAGGCGAGCCGAGCACTGCTCAGAACGGGTACATCTACCTCTGGACGACCTTTGAAAACGCACAACCAGCGTATCTAAGCGCCAAAAGCCGGGCTTCGTACCGCCTTTGGTTGGATGGTCAGCTTACCCTCGAGCAACCACTCAGTCTGGGCGCAGCTTCCTACGCCCCGTGGGACATCCCGATTTACGATGCGCCTGTGCTGCAAACACCGATTGCAAGCGCTCGACATCGGGTTTTGCTGCGTTTACAACTCGAGCCTGTGCAACGCACCCGAGCTGGTTTGAGCCTCCAAACCACCGAAGACCAAGCCGCTCGAGGACTCGAATTGGTCGCCAATGGTTTCGACCATCGCCCCAATCAACATCGGTCGGTCACGTGGTTGCGTTGCCTGACCCCGCCGGGCACGAACAACTTGCGAGTTGACGTGCGCGGTACGCTGGATGCTTGGCTCGGCGGGCAAGCCCTCGAGACGGTCAGCACCCGCACCAACCCCGACGGCTCGAGAACGGTCGAGCTGAACACCACGACCCCGCCCGCACTCGCCTCGGTGCTGGCGTTACGCATTAACGCAGACGCTGGATTTTACGGTGGCGCAGCACTGGCTCAACCGATTGCCTTCGACTGTCACGCCAAAACCGTACCGCTCGGGGATTGGGCGGATTTCAGCTTGAATAATTACTCGGGCGGCGCGAAGTACCATCAAGACATTTACCTCGAGCCACTCAAAGTAGAGCAAAGACTCGAGTTGCGCCTCGGCGCTGCTGCCGCCGCTGCCGAAGTGACGATCAATGGAACGAATGCGGGCATTTTACTGACCGAGCCTTGGAGCGTAGACATCACTCGGTTCGTGCAGGCTGGTCAAAACAGCTTTGAAATTTTGATCGCCAACACGATTGCCAACGAGTTTTCCAATCTGCCATCGCCCTACGTCAGTTCTGCACAAACCAAGTCTGGGTTGTTTGAACCCATCGAACTGATTTGGTTTGAATCAATTTCGAGGAGTTGACTCCATGCAGAGATTCGCTTCGGTGACGCGAGTACGCCCCGAAAAACTTGAGCAGTACAAAGCACTGCACGCCAAACCTTGGGCTGGTGTGCTCGAGACCCTGAAAAAAGCTGGGATTCAAAATTACAGTATTTACCTGCACGACGACCTGCTGTTCTCATGCCTCGAGTATCACGGTTCAGACTGGCAAGCCGCCACGCAGATGATCGCCGCCGACCCGGTGACTCGGGATTGGTGGAAGTTGACCGATCCGTGCCAGAACCCGTTCCCGAGCGCCAAAAGTGGTGAGCTGTGGTCAAGCATGGAGCCGATTTTTTTAATGGAGTGACTGATGACCCCAATTCGCGCAACTGACCTTACTACCGTGGGCAACGGCGTTCAAATTACTCGGCTCGGTTTCGGCGCGGCCACCCAAGGGGGCTTGTTCCAAGCCATCTCGGAACTCGAGGCGCAAGCTGTGTTTCAAACCGCTTGGGATGCCGGTCTGCGGTATTTCGACACCGCACCATGGTACGGCTTTGGCTCGAGCGAACAGCGCCTCGGCGCGTTCTTGCACGGTAAATCGGGCTACGCGCTCTCGAGCAAAGTTGGACGCCTGCTCGGATCGGAGTACCTACCGCATCCGACGCAGTTTCAGCCCAGCGGTGCGCCTGCCTTCGACACGCCATCCAAACTCAACGTTCACTATGATTACTCCTATGACGGCGCGATGCGCTCCTTGGAGGATTCCTTGCGACGCTTGAACGTCTCCCGAATTGACCTCGCGTTGATCCACGATCCCGACACTGGCGGTGCGAGCGTCGCGGCGGTCGTGAACGGCTGCGGCAGGGCGCTGCTCGAGTTACGCGATCAAGGCGTGATCGGCGCGGTTGGTGCGGGCATGAATCAGTGGCAGATGCCGCTCGAGTTGGCGCGGGCTGCGCCGTTCGATGTGTTTTTGCTGGCTGGGCGTTACACGCTGCTCGAGCAAGCGTCGCTGCCTTTTATGGATCACTGCGCGGCAAATGGCATTAGCGTGATTGTCGGCGGCGTGTACAACAGCGGCTTACTGGCCAACCCGCACGCTGGGGCGCATTACAACTACGTGCCCGTCCCCGCGACGCTGCTGACTCGCGCTCTGGCGCTGCAAGACCTGTGCCAGCAGCACGGTGTGCCGCTGCGAGCGGCGGCATTACAATTTCCGTTTCGGCATCCGGCCGTTGCCAGCGTGCTGATCGCGGCTCGCACGACGGTGCAACTCGAGGATAACCTGAGAATGTTCGCCACCCCAATTCCAGACGAACTCTGGTCGGCACTGCGACATGGTGGGTGGCTCGAGGCGGACGCCATCACCTCGAGTTTGGAGGCAGTATGACTGGGGAGTTGTATGACTGAACGTCTGCACGGGAAACTCGCGCTCGTGACCGCTGCCGGTCAAGGCATTGGTCGCGCCATCGCCAATCGGTTCGCGCTCGAGGGCGCAACAGTGATCGCCACCGATGTCGACACCGCATTGCTCAAAGGTTTCGCTGGTCGCGTCGAAACGCTGAACGTCCTCGAGAAAGCCGCAATTGTTGATTTGCTCTCGAGCCTCGAGTTGGACATCCTCGTCAACTGCGCTGGCATCGTCCACGCGGGCAGCCTCCTCGAGACCAGCGACGCCGACTGGCAACTGGCGTTCGACTTGAACGTTCGCAGTCAGTTCTGGACGATCCAAGCCGCACTGCCCGCGATGCTCGAGCGCAGTTCGGGCAGCATCATCAACATCTCTTCGGTCGCCTCGAGCATCAAAGGCGTACCGAACCGCTTCGCGTACAGCGCCAGCAAAGCCGCGATCATCGGCCTGACCAAAAGCATCGCCGCTGATTTCGTCACTCGAGGGATCCGCGTTAACGCGATTTGCCCCGGCACGATTGAATCTCCGTCGTGGCAGAGTCGCGTGCTCGAGCAAGCGCGTTTGAACGGCGAGGATGTCGAAGTGGTCAAGGCGCAATTCGTCTCGAGGCAACCGATGGGTCGGGTCGGCACGCCCGAGGAAGTCGCGGCGCTCGCGGTGTACCTCGGCAGTGACGAGAGTGCGTTCACAACGGGGCAAGCGCACATCATTGATGGCGGTTGGAGCAACTGAGTATGCGGTACTGGAGCAACTGAGTATGTGCGACTGGAGCAACCCATGAAATTACTACGCTACGGTGAAATTGGACTCGAGAAGCCCGGAATCTTAGACTCGAGCGGTCAACTCCGCGATCTCTCGAGCGTCATCCCTGACGTGAACAGCGCGGCTTTATCTGACTCGAGCCTCGAGCGTTTACAACAGCTCAAGCTCGAGACGTTGCCTGTTGTCACGGGTAAGCCCCGAGTTGGGGCGTGCGTGACAGGAGTCGGCAAGTTCATTTGCATTGGACTCAATTACCGTCAACACGCCATTGAGACCGGCGCGAGTATTCCCAGCGAACCGATTCTCTTCTTGAAAGCCACCTCGAGCATTGGAGGTGCGAACGACGACATCATCATCCCTCGAGAGAGCGTCAAGACCGATTGGGAGGTCGAACTCGGCGTGGTCATCGGTAAAGCCGCCAAGTACGTCTCTAAAACTTCCGCGCTCGAGTACGTCGCGGGGTACTGCGTGATTAACGACCTCTCGGAGCGCGAGTATCAACTCGAGCGCGGCGGGCAATGGGACAAAGGCAAGGGTTGCGATACGTTCGGGCCGATTGGGCCGTACCTCGTGACTCGAGATGAGATTCCCGACGTGCAAGCCTTGAAGCTGTGGCTCGAGGTGGACGGGCAGCGTTATCAGGACTCGAGCACGGCAGATATGATTTTTGGGGTGGCTGAAATCGTTTCGTACCTCAGTCAGTTTTTCACGTTGCATCCGGGCGATGTGATTAGCACGGGCACGCCGCAGGGCGTGGGGTTGGGGATGAAACCGCCGAGGTATCTCAAGGCTGGGCAGGTCATGCGGCTGGGAATTGACGGGCTGGGCGAGCAAACGCAGCTCGCGGTCTCCGACGCGTGATCGTCGACGCGCACCAGCACTTCATCTTCCCCAGCCGAATTCATTACCCGTGGCTCGAGCATGAAAGCCTCGCGCCGATCAACCGCGATTTCACCCCAGAGAATTTGCGACTCGAACTCGAGCCTCGCGGCGTGGCGCAGACCATCCTCGTGCAGACCCGCCACAGTCTGGAGGAAACGCGTGAGTTTTTGTACATCGCCTCGGACACCCCGTTCGTATCAGGCGTCATCGGCTGGCTCGACCTGACCGACCCTCGACTCGAGGAAACGGTGAGGGCGCTGCTCGAGACTGAAGCGGGACGCTGGCTGAAGGGCGTGCGGCATCAACTCCAAGAAGAAGCCGATCCCAACTGGTTACTGCGCGAAGATGTGCACCGCGGATTGCAGACCTTAGCGCGATTCGGGCTGGTGTACGACTTCGTGTGCTCGAGCCGCGAGTACCGCGCTTGTTTGGAGACGGCCGAGCGTCACCCTGAACTGCGATTCGTGCTCGATCACCTCGGGAAACCGGACATCGGTTCAGGTAACAATGCGCTGTGGCTCGAGGACATGCGGCATTTCGCGGCACTGAAAAACATCAGCGTCAAAATCAGCGGCTTGACGACCCAAGCCGACTGGCAACGCTGGACATCAGCCGACCTCGAGCCTTACGTTCGCGGTGCGCTGGACGCCTTCGGCGCGGAGCGCTGCATGTACGGCAGCGATTACCCGGTCTGTCTGCTCGCGGGGCGCTACGGCGATACCCTCGAGCTGCTGGAGGCGATTCTCACCGATGAGAACCGAGCGGCGGTGCTGGCGCAAACGGCGCTCAGCACGTACCGACTGTCCGAGCATCAGTGACCCCCGATCCTGACGGTTCAATCCGAATTTCTTTAACCCTGCGATGCGCGGTACGCGCTGGCACTCACGCCGAAATGCTGCTTGAAGCGCCGTGAAAAGTAATTGGGATCGCCCCAACCGATTTCCTCGGCGATGTCGCTGATGGGGCGGGTCGTACCGAGCAGCAATGCAGCGGCGCGTTCGGCTCGCCAATGCGCCAAGTACGCCATCGGCGGCAGTCCGAGATGCTGCTTGAACAACCGCGATAAGTACGACGGCGCGACGTGCAGCGCATCTGCGAGTTCAACCGAGTTCCACGAGCGAAACGGGTTCGTCTCGAGCATCTGCACGCCGCGCAGCACGACCGGATGGAAGTTGGCGCTGGCGTGTCCAAAAGCTTCAGGTGAGGCGGCAGCCAGTCGTCCCAGAAACAACAGCAGCCGAGCGATCCGTTCGGACAACGCCGACGCGGTGGACAAAGCCTCAAGTTGAAGGCTCGCCTCGAGCAACGCCGCATCTTCAAGATACGCGCTGACGAGTCCGTGCGTGCCAGCTCGAGTGCCCGTCCACAGCAAATTCCCAAGCGCCGGGTCGTTCAGCGTCCAAGAAAGCTCGTAGCGCAGCAGTTCAGATGCGAAGTAGCAGTTGAAGACCTGCAAGTTCTCGCAAGCGAAGTACGCGTGCCAAGCGCCGGGGCGCAGCAAGAACGCATCGCCAACGCGCAACACCTGCTCGCCGAGCGGGGATAGGTGAACCCCGCGACCGCCGAGGATCACGGCCGCCTCGTAGAACTCGTGGTCGTGACGGTGATGATGACCGTTCAGCAAGAAGCGCCTCGAGTCGCAACCGACGCGCTGACCCAAAACCGCCGAACGCGACATGCGCTCGACGGTTGGGGTAGATGGGGCTTCGAAGGTGCTCACGGGAGAAAGAGTTGTTCTGAGTTGGCTCGAGAGACGTGAATCTTAACTCTTGCGTGGCGCACCGCGCTCGCTCGAGGTCAGCGAGTGAAGCTACTCGCACGCGGGAACATCTCGCCGTCCAGCACCGCGCCTGCCTCGAGTCCGAGTGGATCGGTCACGACGTGCTTAGAACCCGTGTAAATTGTCGCCGCGTCCACGAAGATCACGACGTGCGCGACTCGGGCTTCATCAGTGAAATTCGGCGTCGCCATGTGCGGGCAGCGCCCGTGGTGAAAGGTGCAATCGCCCGCACGGAGCGGCACGGTCACGCGTGCCGACCACATCAGATCCGGGGCCACGTCGAAGAATCCCTGCTGCGCCGCTAGGCTGGTTGGTGGCAGCTCGGTTCTGCCTTGCGCCTCAGGAATGAAAGTCATGCAGCCGCGCTCCACGGGGACATCCACGAGCGCGATCCAAGCGCTGATCGGGTGCGTTGACGCGCTGTGTGGCCAGTACGGCTGATCTTGGTGAAACTCTGTAGGTTTGCTGCTTAAAGCAGGTTTGATGAGGATTTGATCGTGCCACAGTCGCAACGCGACACCGGCGAGCTGCTCGGCGGCAGCGGCGACGTTCGGATGCTGAGTCAGCTTGGCCATCGCTGAATCTTCGCGCCAGACGTTAACCGATTGCCTGAACATCGCGTTGTCCGAAATCGCTCCGAGTCGAGCAGTGGCTGACAAGGCAGCGGCTCTAAATTCGCTGGCTTCCTCGCGGCTGATGATGCTTGGGACGTGTACGAAACCGTCGCGCTGGTAAACGGCTTTGAGGGCAGGAGAGACGGAAAATGCGGCGGGCGCGGTCTGAGTCATGGTTTACTCCTCGAGAGCAATTTCTTGGGACACCATGAGTCTGCCCGAAGCTCGCTGCACGACGTTAGCCTGAAGCGCTCCTGTCAGTAGCACGAAACTGACTTGTGACCTCGAGCAGCGCTCAAGAAGATTGGGCTGCTCGAGCATCCGCGCCGATCAGATCCCGTACTTCATGGGACACCGGAATATCGCTGCTGAACTCATACGATCCCGATCCCAGCTCGAGCAGCCAATATCCTCCCTCGGGCCGCGCTGGAGTCCCTTGGAGCGGAGCGTCTCCCTCGAGTATTTGCGCGTCCGCAATCGGGTAGCGCAAGCTCGCGGTCGTGTTCGCGGGGATCGTCACGCGCCACGTGAACCGCTGCCCCTCGAGTTGCCAGTGGCTTTCGATCAGGCCGCTGATGCTGCGATACGAGGCTTTGGCGTGCGTCAGCCCGCCACCGGGCTGAGCGTGCAAGCCAATGCGTTTGAAACCCGGCTCCAAACTGTCAATGCCCGCGACGGTCTGATACAGCCACTGCCCGACGCTGCCGAGCGAATAGTGGTTGAAGGAATTCATATCCGCGTCTTGAAAACCGCCCTCGGGCGTCCAGCCATCCCAGCGCTCCCAGATGCTCGTCGCGCCCATGCGAATCGAGAAACCCCACGAGGGGAAAGTTTCATTGAGCAGTAAACGATACGCCGTCTCGAGATGTCCGGTCTCAGTCAGCGTCGGGCAGAGATACCCGACGCCGACGAAACCGGTGGACAGGTGATGGTTCTTGGCGGCGATGTCCTCGAGCAGATGCTGCGCCACGCGTTCGCGCCGATCTTCCGGTGCGAGACCAAAGTGCAGCGCCAGCACCTGCCCGGTTTGCGTGTGCCCGCGAATCCAACCGTCCCCTTCGAGGAACGCCGCGTTGAACGCCGTGCGAATCCGAGCGAACAGCGCATCGTACTCTAGGGCTTCGGTTTCGCGCCCGATGGCTCGAGCCATCCCTGCCATCAAGCTCGCGTCGTATGCCCAGTAGGCCGTGGCGAGCACGTCCTTATCGGTGGTCGCGTCCACCGATAGCCAATCGCCGAAGTTGAAGCCGCGCCGCTCGAGCCACAAAAAATTTGGGTTGGCATCAGCGATGTAGTTCATCCATGCCGTCATGCTCTGCCATTGACGCTCGACGATGCAGGTGTCGCCGTAAACCTGATGGAGTGTCCACGGCACGATGATGCCCGCATCGCCCCAAGCAGGCGCGGCGTCGTTGTAATCCACGACCCTCGGCGCGACATCGCTGTACGCGCCGCTCGGCGCTTGCGCGTCGGTGACATCCTGCAACCATTTCGTGAAAAACGCGGCGACATCGGCGTTGAAGCTGGCGGTGCGGGCGAAAATCTGCGCGTCCCCGAGCCACCCTAAGCGCTCGTCGCGCTGCGGGCAATCGGTCGGGACGCTCAAAAAATTGCTGCGTTGCGACCAGCGAATGTTGCTGTGAAGCTGATTGACCAACGCACTCGAGCAATCAAAATCACCTGTTTCCGGCGTGTCGGAACCGACCACCACGCCCGTGATCGCCTCGAGCGTCAGCGGTGACTCGAGACCAGTGACTTCGACGAAGCGAAAACCGTGGAAGGTAAAGTGTGGCTCGAAAACCTCGAAACCAGCGCCTCTGAGAATGAACGTATCGGTGGATTTCGCGGAGCGCAAGCTGTCGGTGTACAGCGTGCCGTCGGCTTGCAGCATCTCCGCGAAGCGCAATTGCACCTGTGTTCCGGCCGCGCCGCTGACCCGCACCCGCACCCAGCCGACGATGTTCTGCCCCAAGTCAAAAATCTGCACGCCTGCGCTCGGACTCGAGACGCTCAGCGCGGCTCGTTCCGTAAGCACGCGCACCGGTTCGGCGCTTTGCGCCACGAGTCGAGCCGTGCCAGCGTCGAAGGTGTAGACGGGTCGCCAGTCTCGCTCATCGAATCCCGGCGCGTCCCAACCATGCGGCTCGAGCCGTGCGTCGTACACCTCGCCCATCAAAGCGTCCGAGCTGCGAATCGCGCCGGTGCTGGCGCTCCACTGCCCCCACGCGCCGCTCGAGGCGATGACTTGCCTCGTGCCGTCCTCGAGTTCCAGCTCGAGTTGCATCAGCAGTTGCGGCATTGCGCCGTAATGTCGGCGCTGATGTTTGTAGCCGATGTAGCCCGCGTACCAGCCCTCGCCGAGCATCGCGCCGAAAACGTTCTCGCCGTTCCGAAGCGCGGCCGTGACATCCAGCGTCTGATATTCGATGCGCTGCGCGTAGTCCGTCCAGCCGGGCGCGAGCGCCGCGTCGCCGAGCCGCTGCCCGTTCAGACTGGCGATGTACAAGCCCTTGGCGGTGATGTACAACCGGGCTTTTTTCACGGGAGCTGACACCGCGAAACTCGAGCGCAGGTACGGCGCGGGCAGCGGCTCGTCGAGGGTGATGCCTGATGTGGAGTCAAAGCCGATCCATTGCGCCCTCCAGTCGCTCGTGTGCAGTAACCCCATCTCCCAGCGGGCGACTTCGCTCCAGTCGGACACGTGGCCAGCCTCGTCCCAGACCCGCACGCGCCAGTCGTAGCGCAGCCTCGAGACCAGCGCGACGCCCGCGTAGACGACCTGCGCCATCGCGCTGCCCTCCACCCGCCCACTGTCCCAACACAGCGCACTGTGATCGCTCGAGACTCGAATCTGATACGCGCTCTGGCGCACGTTGCGCCGCACAGACTCGAGCGTCCACGACAGACGCGGTTGCGGTTCGTCGATGCCGAGCGGGTCAGTTAAATACTCGCAGCGCAGGTGGACGGGCAGGACTGAATTCAGCATTGTGGATTCCCTTGTTTTGTTTATTGCGGTGCGACCAGCGGTAACGACAGCCACGCCAGTCCGATGTCGCGCCCCATGTGCCAAAAATCCGCGCCGCTGTAGCCATCGTAATACAGCGCCAACCGATCTCCGACGCGCAACACGCTGGGCAAACCAATAATGTTTTCTGACCAAGCGCAATTGCGTGAATCGAGCACGATTGCCTTGTCCTCTGGGTTCCAACGCGTCAAATCGTGCGACCAGTAGACCCAAATCGCGTCGGTGTACTCCTGATGCGTCTGCGGGTCAATCCCAATGTGATTGGTGAATAAAAACCAGAGCTTTGAAGACTGCTCGAAATGCAAACTGCTGTTTTCGATCTGTTCCCCAAGCGGCAAAATAGGCTGCGCGTCTACCCTCCAACCAGCGTTCAAGTCGTGCGTGCGGGTCAAGCCCAACGTGCGTTTGATGCCGTCAGTACGATGCACGGCGGCGCTGAAAAACATCAGGTACTCGTCACCGTGCTGAACAACCGCGCCCGGACTGGCGGTGTCTGCGTAAAACGTGTTTGGTACTGCCGCAATCGGCATGACCTCGGGTTGCTTCGTCCACACGCCATCAGGCATTGCGGCTCGAGCCTTCAAGGTTTGGTACGGAAACGCGGGAACCTTGCCGGGTTCACTGACGTTCGGCGTTCCAAGGTAGAACATATGCCAAGCTGACCCATCAAAAAACGTCGTGCCGTAACTCGCCGAGGCGCTGTCCGGCGCTCCAAGCGGGCCCAGCTCGAGCACCGTGCCGCGCTTCGTCCACGTCACGCCGTCGTCGCTGGTCGCTAGCGCACACAACCAAGCGTGCTCGCTCGCCGCGTCGTAGTGCATGAAGTAACGCCCGTCTTGCGCGTAAACCCAGACGTCTCGAGCACCGCCCGCATCGTGCAGGTCGCCGTGTCTGAGGACGATGCCGTGATCCACCGCCTCGAGTCTGCGCGTGGCGTGCGGTCGTCCGTCAATGTAAGGCGTGGTGGCGGTCTCGAGTTGCGTGGTCATGGGTTCCTCTGGAATCGAATTCGGGCTTGCCTCGAGTCCGTCTCGAGCATCGGGTTTCTGTCAGCAGCTCGAGCGGCGCAAAGTAGCTAATTGACCGCTCGGGCTGCGTCTTAATTACTTCGCCCAAGCCTCGCTTTTCCACTCTGGGTTCTGCGAAAGCTGATACTCAGCCGCTTTGACCCAACTGGCTTGCAACGCGTTCTGCGTGTCCGCCAGATTGCTCGAGCCGAGCAAGTAACCCTGCATGATCTGGATGAATTCCTTTTGCGATTGGGGCGACAGATACCCCAGACGGTCAACTTGCACGCGCGGCGATTCGCCCCAGCGTCCCTCACCGAAACCGCTGATCGCGGGGATGGCTTTGACGCCCTTGATGGCGCTCGCGCCAGCGGAGGCTGTGAGCCAAGGCTGGTTGTATTTTGGCGAGGTGATGAACTGCAAGAAGTTGATCGCAGCGCTGAGCTTATCCCCAGTGGTCGTCGCGGGAATCATGTAACTCGTGCCACCCGGAGCCAACCCGAACCTTGCCGGTGCGCCGCTCGAGGTTGGCGTCGTGGCTCTTGTGATCGTCGGCCAGCCGCTGCTGCTGATCTTGAAGCCCGGTTTGGTATCCAGCACCTCGGAGACGGCGAAGTTGATGCCCCAAGCCATCGCCGCTTTGCCACCCAAAAAGTCTTTGATGTTGACGGCCGCACCAGTCGTCGGTTTGATGCCAGACCAGTTTGGCGTGACGTTGCCAAAGACCTCTTTCATCAGTTGCAAGGTCGCCGTCATCTCAGGCAGCTTGGCGATGTTCGTGCCGGACTTGAGGACTCGAGTGTAGGCTTTGAAATTGAGTTGCTTAGCGGTTCCCGGCGTGCCATCGCTTTTGAAGGTGTTCCAGCGGGCGTAATACTTGTCCATCAGTTGATCGCCAATGGCGCGAAACGTCCAGATGATGCCGACTTCAAAGTTGTCCATCGCCAGTGGCGCGTAACCAGCGGCTTTAAGTTTCGGCATGGCGGCCCGCCAGTCCTGCCACGTCGCCAGCGGCAACTTGACGCCCGCCTTGGCAAAGGCGTCTTCGTTGATAAACAGTCCGGCCGAAACCAGATTGAACGGAACCCAGTTCCAGTTGCCTTGCGTGTCCTGCTGCACTTCGTTGAAGCCGTTGGGGTCGAAGACATCAATCCAGCGCTTGAATTCTGGCGCGTAGGGGTTGGGTTCGTTGAGGTATTTGTTGAGCGCCACGACCTGCGAGGATTTGTACGCGACCTGATTAAAAATCAACTCTGGGGCGCTGCCCGCTTGGAGCTGCGTGGAAAGCGTCTGCCCGAAGGTGGGGATCGGCAGCACCGTGGTTTTAAACGTGATCGCGGGATTGACTTTCTGGAAGCTGGCGACCATCTCCTCCCACGCCTCACCGAAGGTCGTGGCACTGGCGCTGAACTGGTTGGGGCCGGACAACGTGATCGTCAGCGGCGTCTGGGCTTCGGCGACGAAGGTTGCGCCGAGGGCGAGGGCGGCTCCAATGACGATCACTCGAGAAACGGATGTGGCTCTACGCATGGGGAGTTCCTTTCACTACTGGAGAACGAGTGGCCGAGGATCGCAAAGAGTTGGACTCGAGGGAAGCGTCGCGCGGCGCGGCTCGAGGGTTGAGGCTGGAGATTGAGGAGTTTGAATGGGATACTTAGAGCTTGACGCTGCCCGCTTGCAAGCCCGCGAGGTAGTACCTCGAAGCCAGCGCGAAGGCGATCACCAGCGGCAGACTGGCGAGGATGTAACCGGCGAACATCGGGCCGTATTCTGTGCCGACTTGGGTGGTGAAAAATTGCAGTCCCGTGCCGATGGTGCGCTTGGCGGGATCGTTGATGACCAAGAGCGCCCACAGGTACTCGTTCCAGACGCCGGTCAACGTCGTCATGATGACCGTGCCCATCGCGGGGATCGACAGCGGCAGGACGATCCGTAAAAAGGTTTGCGGCCCCGATGCGCCGTCCAGTTTGGCGGCCTCAAAAATCTCGTCGCCAATGCTCGAGATCGAGTTCCGCATCAGGTAAACAGTCGTGTAGAGGTTGCCAACCGAATACACCACGATCAGCGCCCAGAGTGTGTCAATCATCCCCAAGGCTTTCACCAGTAAAAACAGTGGTACGAGGTTGACGACGCCCGGCACGGCCAGCAGGATAATAATCATGTAAAACAGCGTTTCGCGCCCCGGAAAGCGGTAGCGGGCGAAGACAAAGCCCGAGACAGTCCCGAGTACCAAAATAATGGTGGATGTGGCGATGCCGACGATCAGGCTGTTGATCCAGAACGTGCTGATCTGCGCCCACGCGCTCGAGTAATTTTCCATATGCAGCGGCAACGCGGGCAGCCAGTAACTTTGGGTGAACTGAGCACTGTTTTTGAACGAGCCGATCAGCGCGAAGCCGAACGGGAACAGCCCCAAAAACGCCAGCAGCGCGAGGATCCCGCCAATTAAGGCATCGTTGCGCTGGCGCTTCGTGTGGCGCTTCACGTCACTGGCGCTGGTCATGGCTCGAGTCACGCGCCTCTCCGGGCGCTGCGGCGCTGGAACCACAGATACGCGCCGCTGAGTGTGAGCGAAACCGCGAACAGCACCGTGCCCATCGCCGAGCCATACCCAAAGTTGCCCGCGCTGATGCCCGATTGGATCAACCACGTCAGCGGCGTCGTTGTGGAAAACGCGGGCCCGCCGTTGGTGGCCAGCAGCAGCGTGATGCTGCCCGCTTGGGTCAGCCCGATCAGCGCCAGCATCGTCAGCAAACTGAACTGTCCGCCGAGCATTGGCAAGTCAATCGCCCAGACGCGCTGCCATCTCGAGCAGCCGTCCATCGCGGCCGCATCAAAAATTTCTTGGGGGATGTTCTGCAACCCGACCAGCATAAGCAAGAAAGGTAAGCCGCCTCCGGCGGACAACAGCACAATTGGGAAGCCGACCATCATCAGCGACCCAAGGGCGGTGCGCGGATCACCGAGCCAGTTCTGCGCCAAGCCGCTCGCGCCAATCGCGTTCAAGAACGTGTTGATGACACCATCGTTCGGGTCGTACATGAACGACCAGATGAAGCCGAACACGGCCGCCGGAAACGCCATTGGCAAGATCAGCAGTGTCCTGAACAGGTATTGCAGCTTGGCGCTCGAGAGTGAGATCAGCAGTTCAGCCGCGACGAACGGCACGGCCCAACCGACCGTGACGGCGAACAGGAAGTACCACAGGGCGTTGACGAAAGCTTTCCAGAAGGTCGTGTCCTCCACGAGCGTGCGGTAATTGTCCAAGCCCACGAACACCCGCGCGTCACTCGAAGTGGCGCTATAGAGCGATTCGGCGAAGCCATTGACGGTCGGCCAGTACGCGAAAATCACGATCAGCGCAATGGTCGGCAGCAGGGTCAAGTACAACGCCCAGCTTCGACCAATCAGTTGCCAGCTCGAGGGCGTCGGTTTGCGGCTTGGTGCTGACATCAGTGTTGGCTCCTCGAGTGATCAAAGTTTAGGGTTGGTTGACACGGGCAGACCACGCGACGTGTTCGAGCAGCCTCGAGCGACCTGCATGAACATCGATGTCGAACGGCTCTGGGATTGATCAAAAGGATACGGCTTCAAATGCCGTTCAGAGAATGCCTTGACGTGCTGAAAACATGTACGATATTCCGATGAATTTTTATAAAACGGAATCCCCTCAACCTCCGTTCGCCCCGTTCGTCACCGTCGCACCGCGCCACGAACTGAAGCACGGCGGGTACTATGCGTGGAGGCCGCAAGGGACACCGGACTGGTTGCTGAAACACACCATTGCCGGTCACGGGCGATTCGGACACGCCTCCGGCGAGATCATCACCAAAGCTGGAGATGCGGTGATTCACAAGCCCGGCGTCGCTCACGATTACGGCGTGCCGGAAAACGAGGATCACTGGGAGATCATCTGGGTACATTTCCGCCCACGCCCCGAGTGGCTCGAGTGGCTCGTCTGGCCCGAAGAAGCCCCCGGACTGATGCGCTTACGGATTACAGACCTCACCGACCGCAAACGCATCGAACGTCAATTGCACGACATGAACCGCTTAGCACGCAGCGACTCACCGCGCCGCGAATCGTTTGCGATGAACGCCCTCGAGCGTGCGCTGCTGATGTACGACCGCCACAACCCGATTCAGGCGGCCCGCCACACCGATCCAAGGGTCGAAGCGGTGATGTATCACCTGCGCGAAAATCTCGCTCAAAAGTTCGATGCGGCCACCTGTGTCGCCGCCAGCGGACTCTCGCAGAGTCGCCTCTACCAACTCTTTAAAACCCAGGTCGGGCAAAGCCCGCTGGAGTTTCTGGAGTTGCTGCGCGTGGAAAAAGCCAAGCAGCACTTGGAGCGCACCAGCGATTCCGTGCAACAGATCGCGCTTGAAATCGGCTTCGACGACCCACTGTATTTCAGTCGGCGCTTTCGTCACCGCGTTGGCATCAGTCCGCGCGATTTCAGAGCGCGACTCAGCGACCGTAAAAGCGGTTCGGTCGCTGAAATCGGTTGATTTGAAGAAATTTCTTTCGTCACAGCAACCGGCCTTGGTGGCGAAACACTTGCGGTGACTGCCCGACGACGCGCTTGAACAACTTAGAGAAGTGAAACGGGTCAACAATCCCAACCTGCGCCGCGATCTGGTAAACCGGGCAGCTCGAGCTACGAAGCAGATGCTTAGCTCGTGAGACGCGCAGCTCCGTGATCCAGCGGCTCGGCGACGTCGCCATGTGGCGTTTGAACAAACGGTGGACGCTGGCGGGGCTGCAATCGGCGACACCCGCCAGCACAGCGACGGTCAGGGGTTGCTCGAGATGAGACCGACTGTACTCGAGCATCTTTCGCAGTCGTTCTGGGAGGTTGGTTGGCGCGAAAGTTTGCTGACGAATCGCAGCGCTGATTTCCTCGAGCAGCAATTGCGCCAATTGCCGCATCGCTGATTCTGCTGGCACTGAGCTGATGAAACGCTCGACGATGTAGTGCGATAGGAATCGCAAAGGCTGCGCGTGAGCCAACGAACCCCGTTTGATGCCCTCAAATTCCGGCCAATGCCAGTCCGCACGCCGCTCGGATCGTGCGAGGGCATCGCTCGAGCTGTGCGAAACGGCAAACTTGACCGCTCGCAGGCGGTCGTGATGCGGGATCAGGTGAATTCCACCGACCCGAAACGGCAGCTCGGCGGACGCGTCGTAATCGATCTCATGTCCCCACGATAGAAAGACAAAATCGTCCGCCTCGAGCGAGATCCACCTATCATTGACGCGCACCCGCCCAGAGCCGCTGACGACCCACAGCAGCATCCGGCTTTCGACGCATGGGTTAATGATTCGTTCACCCGCACCGAACTGAAACCAGTTGGCGAGGACGATCACTGGATCGGGGTGCGCTGGTTGAGTGAGAGGAATATCCATATGATGACAGGCTAAGCTATGGTCAGCTCACTCTACAAAATCTATCGTAAGGCATGACGAGCCAATCAACCATCACTGCGCTCAACGCCGAATTCGCGGACTCGACACCGCTGCTCGAGAACCCGGCAGCCTTGCGAACCCGCGCACTCGAGGACGGCTATCTGTTTTTTCGCGGACTGCTGCCGGTCGAGGACGTGATGGCGTTGCGGGCGCAGTTCCTAGCGGTGGTGGAGCGTCACGGCTGGCGCACCCATGGTCAGGACGAGTTCGGCGACCGCGTTGAAAAGACAGTCATTGACAGGGTGAGCGATGCTGACATGCGGCTCGATATCGGCGTCAGCATCGCCGCGTACAACGACGTGCAGCGGCTCGAGGGTTTCCACCGTTTGCCGCATCACCCGAAGCTGCTTGCGCTATTCAACACGCTGTTCGGGCGTGCTGCGTTCGTGCATCCGCGTCACATCGCACGCATGGCCACGCCGCACCGCAGCATGGTTCCGACACCGATCCACCAAGATTTCCCGTTGATTCAGGGCAGTCAAAACACGTGGACGTGCTGGTTCCCGCTCGGCGATTGCCCACGGGCACTGGGCGGGCTGAGCATTCTGCGCGGCTCACACCGCAATGGCTACCTGCCCGTGCAGATGACGGATGGCGCGGGCGGCTTGGAGGCGCAACTCTGCGAGGGTGAGACCGATTGGCTGGGCACGGATTACCGCTGCGGCGACGTGCTGATCTTCCCGTGCTTCACGGTTCATCGGGCATTGCGGGCGACGCTCACAGACCGCATCCGCTTGTCACTCGACGTGCGTTACCAGCCGGACGACGAGCCAATCGAGGCCAAATCCCTGTTGCCGCACTGCGATTTATCGTGGGAGGAGATTTACGCTGGCTGGACGAGCCGTGAATTGCAGTATTACTGGAAAGCACTGAACCTCGAGCCTAGCCCGTGGAACGATGCGTTGTTTCAGCCCAGCACGCGCATCTGCTAACCGCGTTACGGTCACTCGAGCGCGTGTTTTTATGACTCACCGCTCGAGCTGATCCAGACGGGCCCGAGCAGTCCACTCGGGCGTTCGCGTCCCTCGAACGCATTGGCGTTAGTGTTCGCTACCTCGATCTGCAACTCGTTGCGTCCAGCCCGCATGTAAGACGAGATCTCCGCCCGGTACGGTTGCCAAACCTGCGGCTCGAGGGTCGTGCCGTTGAGCGTCACCCGCGCCGTCTCGAGCACTACGCCGAGATCGAGCCAGATAGATTGATCGCCGTTCCCGGCCCAATCGAAACTGGTGGTGTAAACGCCAATTCCAGAAAAGCTCGAGAGTCCAAGCGCCGCCCAGCTTCGCAACGCACCGTCGAAGGATTGCCCCGCCAGCTCGAGCCGCCAGTCGTGTAACTCGAGCTGGCGAGTCTCGAGGGTTGCTTTGACAGGCGCGTTCGGCGCGGCTGAGGTTAGCGCGAGCAGGTGCGATTCCCACGCGCCAAAGTGCAGCTCGAGCCGCACGCGATCATCCCCGATGGCTTGGCTGGGGAGGGGAGATTTGACGCCCGTTTTCGGGTTCCACAGCTCGACCCGAGCGCCGCCCCGCAACTCGAGGTGAGCGCCGAAGGATTCCGCCGATTCGTTGGTCACGAAGTACAGGTCAAAGCTATCGTGGTGACGACGATGGTATTTGATCGTGTGGCGCAACGGTTTAATTCGCGCTTCGCGCTGGATGCCGTTGCGATTCTCGAGCGTCGAAAGCCAGCGGTCGTCTTCGGGGTGAATCGTCAGCCGCACATCTGGTCGTAACGCGGTCTCGAGCAGCGGCGCGAGGGCGGCGACACCGGTGGGGACGAAACCGATCTTGCCCAGACCGACGGGGATCAGCGCGGGTGCGCTCAGGCTCGAGAGTCGCGCTCGCAGGTCAACCCACGCGTCGGGTGCATCGCCTATCAAAATCCTGTCTGGCAAGCGGTTGACGAACACGACCGTGCCGCCAGATTCTGCGAGTGCGAACAATTGATGCAATGTCGAGGCGTGAATCGCGTCCATCGCGGGCAGCACCACGCCGCCGAAAGACTCGTTGCCGACCGTCAACTTGCCGCCCTCGACTGTTGCCCCCTCGAGCGCGGCGTGATCGAGCAGATCGAAATCCCATTGCGTCTCGAGCAGGTGTAAGCCCGTGTGAATCATCGACAGATCGCTGCGTTGCGTCGGGTGCTGCGGATCGGGCAATTGCCACGGCTCCCAAATTCCAGCCATCGGCGACGGCACGGGTGCATCTGGGGTAATCGTGGCCCAAGCGTGTTCCGTTGGGTAGTACAGCGCGACCGGCGCGACGTGTTGACCCTGCGACAGCGCAGCCGAGAGTCGCGCGACGTAACTCCACAGCGGCTGGCTGTGATCCCACCAAGGGTTTTGAAAAAACTCCGAGGGCGGACATTCGCGTTTGCGAAAATCGTCGGTGCTGTAATAAAACCCGTGACAGGACAGCCAGTTGATACCACGGACGTATTGTTGATCGACGATCCGCTTCATGTAGGGCGGCGCGAGTTTCCAGCCCGTCAACGCGAAGGTTTCGCTCAGCACTCGAGCTTGACCGTTGATGTGCGCGACCGAAGCCACCAGCTTTTCAGAAAGTTTGTCGGTCACTTCGTCGATCTTGTCCACGCCCGGCACGTGAAACGGGGACAGTGCGCGGAACGGCGAGGCGGAGTGCCGCGTCATCGTGAACATCCACTCTTCCCACTCGAGATGCCCCGTCAGTTGCACGCCGTGCACCTCGCACCACAGCGCCAGCTTTGAGAAGAACCGCTCGTCCAGTAAATCCGACACGGTTTGCCAGTAATCCACCCGCAGCGTCTCGGTCAGATGCCCTAGATTTTCCCACAGGGCAGGAAGCTGTGATCGCAGGTCGTACCCCCGCCGCTGCATGAACTGCTCGGCGAAATCGTGCGTCCACGACAGCGATGCCACGTTGCGATCCCAGAAATTGTTGTAAAGACCGGGTTCGTCCACAAAAAATCCGAGGATCGTCGAACCGAAATAGGCGCTGAAGCGCTGGAAGTATTGCTCGTGCGTGGCCTCGATGAAGGCATCCATCGCTTTGTCGTTCATCAAATCCGTGTACGCATGGTTTGAATACGCGGCGATCCAGTTGGTTGGCTGTTGGGTCAATTCCATCACGCACCAGTCCCCATCGGGCGCGATCCATTCGGCGGCGGAATCCAACACCAGCGGGGGAGTCGTCGCGTAAACGTGCTCGTGCCCTGATAAATCCGACCAGGGCAGCCCAAGATCGCTTTTCCCCTGAAAATGCAGCGGGTCTGGCGGCAGGATGTTGACGCTTTCGATGCGGCAGGCGAAAGCGAATCGTTCGCCTGTGCCCGCGTGCGCTGCTGGCTGCCAGCGTTCACCGCCGCGCAGGTAATGGCGCACCAAGCCGAGGTTCTGACCGATGAAGCTCGGGTCGCGCTCGAGGACTCGTCCGCCCGCGTAACCGCTGGGCCAGTTGTCCTCGTCGTACAGCCAGACTTTCATGCCGTGACGCGCCGCTTCGCTCAAGGTCAGTTCGCAGCGCTCGAACCACATCTCACTTAGGTACGGCACGCTCAGTCCGACTCGAGCGTGAATCACGAATCCACGGATGCCTTTGTCGACCATCAGCCCGATTTGGCGGATGATCTCACTGGGTTCCATGTCGCCGTTCCAGAACCAGAACGGGCAGGCGGTGTGCTCGGCCTCGGGGGACTCGAAAGCGGGTTGGAAGGGATTCGCGGGTTGCAGGGGATTCACAGTGCTGCTTGAATTCATCGTGCTCCTTGAACAGCGATTGAGCTGTTGATTGCTGAGTTGATGGTGCTGATCTCGAGCGCTGCGAGATGTTGCGTTTCAGACGTTGGCTCGAGCGGTTTCATCGAGGCGGTGAGGTTTGCTTTAAGCGATTCGCAACGGCTCGAGACTCGAATCTGGTACTCACCTTGCGACGCAGCTCGGTTGATGTCAGACGGGTCGATGTTGGATGAGGGGCCGCAGCTTTTACGGGTAAGAATTCGTTCATGGGGTTTGAAAGTCCTCAGTTTGGGTGTGATGAGCGCGTGACGATCAAGGGCGGTTTTGAGGCGAATCACTGTCTTGACAAATTGTAGTTTCGAGCGGATACTAGTGCATCTAATCGTTTAGGTCAATAGATTTTTCCGCGAAAGCGGCAATTACTCGCGCTTTTACAGCGCACTAAACGTTTATGCTCGAGATTCGTGAATTCTGGGTAATCTCGCTGAATCGCCCAGAATTAAACTGCTCAGAGCTGAACTGACCCGAATCGCACTGCCCTGAATCGCACTGCCCCGAATTGAACTGCCTCGAGTTGAACTGCCCAGAGAGGAACCCCAGTGACCGCCAGACGCATCACCATGAAAGAAGTCGCGTTGAAAGCCGGAGTCTCGGTCTTCACCGTCTCGTCAGTCGTGAACGACAGCGCCAAAGTCGCGCCTAACACGCGGCAATCGGTGCTCGAGGCGATGCGCTTGCTGGACTTTGAACCCAACCATGCGGCGCGTTCCATGAAGCTCGCCAAGTCCATGAGCGTGACCTACGTCGTCAGCGACCCGCTTCATTTCACCGACGAAGCGGTCGGCGTCAATTTGGCTGGGATGCTCGAGGCGTTCGGAGCGCACGGGTACAACCTCGTGATCGAATCGGCGCTGAAAGATTTTTCAAAACTGAAACGCGCCCTGCGCCAAGGTCGGATTGACGGCGCGATCATCAGCGCGATGCCGCCCGGCCCCGCGCTCGAGGAGCTGATGCTGTGGACGCAACCCTTCGTGCTGTTCGACCAACCCAGCGCCCCGCCGGGCGTGCCGACGATCTTCGCGTCATACCGCAGCGGCATTGTGGCCGCCGTGGCTCACGTCGCCGCTCGGGGGCGCAAGCGCATCGCCTTCATCGGCGGCCCGCCCGTCGCTCAGCTCAACGTCTTGCACAACGTAGAGCGCTACACGGGTTTCACCGAAGGTTGCCGCAACGCGGGCGTCACCGCCGAGCCGAATTTGATTGTCAACTCTGATTTCAGCATTCAAGGCGGACGCGACGCCATGCGGCAGCTACTCGAGAAACCGCTCGAGGGAATGCCTCCCGACGCTGTCGTTTGCGCCACGGATCGCCTCGCGGTCGGCGCGGTACATGCGATTCAAGCCCACGGTCTGCGCGTCCCTCACGACATTGCCGTAACGGGCTTCAACGACTCCGAATTTGCCATCGCCACTGACCCGATGCTGACCACCGCCCACTTTCCGGTGCATGAAATGGGCTTCCGCGCCGCTGAACTGCTGATCCGCCGCATCGAAGGCACGCTCTTACCCGGACAGGAACGCCTCGAGATTCCGATTGAACTGATCGTTCGCGGCTCCACTTGAATCTTCCTCGCTCGAGTTTGAAGGCCGCAAGCTCGAGCCAGCGACCCATCACTGCCCGCGTTCATTCGTCCGCTCGTCTGGTCACGCTGTAGGAGGAACACCTTATGAAAATGAATCTCAAGCTCGCCCTCGCTTTTGGACTGCTCGCTGCGACCGGCGCGACACTGGTCGCCGCTCAAGGGTCACAGATCACGCTGAAGGTTTTCACGTTGACCGCGCCGGACAGCATCAAAGAGTTGAACGCCGCGTTTGAAAAGGAAAATCCCGGCATCAAACTGAATTTCGAGATCGTGCCCGACCCGCAATACGGCACGGCCATCAACGCTCGTTTAGCTGGTGGAGACGCGCCCGATGTGTTCGGCGGTCACGCCCGTCAGGAAATGACGATCTGGCAAAAAGCTGGCTACATTGAGGATTTAAGCGCTGAGCCTTGGGTCGCGTCGCTGAACGCCGCTTCCAAAAAACTCTCGACCATCGGCGGCAAGGTCTACCAATTCCCAGTCGGCGGTGACGGCTTAGGGTTCATGGTCAACTTGGATTTGCTCGCCAAAGCCAACGCTAAGATTCCGACGACTCTGCCCGAACTCCGCGCTGCGATGACGAAGCTGCAAGCCGCCAACATTCGCCCGCTGGTCGTGGGCTTCAAAGACTCGTGGAGTTCGTTGGTCTGGAGCAGTATGATCGCCGCCAACAACATCTACCGCGTCGATGACGAGGCTGACGCCAATTTAATCGCTGGCAAGACAAAGATCAACAGCGCCGCGTGGCGCGGCGTGCTGAAATCGATGCGCGACCTGCAAGGTTTCTACGACATGAAAATCGCGCTCGGCTTAGGCGGTTACGACGAAGTGAAAAACGAGTTTCTGGCTGGACGCGTCGCCTTCATTCCGTTTGGCTCGTGGATCATCCCGGAATTCAAGAAGTCCAACCCGAACCTCAAATTCGCTTTGATTCCGTACCCCGGCAACCCAACGGGCACAAAGCCGTGGGCCTCGAGCATCGCCAACGCATCGGTGATGGTCAGCGCCAGCAGCAAGAACAAAGACGCCGCCAAGAAATACGTCGCCTTCCTCGCCCGCCCCGAGAACTACAAGAAGTACGCCTCGAGCGCCAACTTGATTAGCTCCTTGAAGACTGTCAAGTCCGATCTGGCGAGTGAAATGGATCCGATCGTCGACGCCATTACCGAGGGTCGCAGCGCGACCTTTCCGTTCCAGAGCTGGCCCGGCGATACGCAGACCCCGTGGATGGATATGCTCGGCAAGTACTTCGCGGACAACATGACCGAGAGCGCCGCATTGCAAAACTTCGATAAAGCCTTCGAGGTTCAGCGCAAGAAGTAAAGCCGTGCAATGGGGACGCGAGGCTCGAGCTTCGCGTCCCTGTGTTCCGCTCGAGAGGTTGATATGCGAATGCGTTCCCAGACTGCCCTGCTGTTCCTCATGCCAGCTTTACTGCTGTACAGCCTGATCGTGGTCTACCCGACGTTGAACGGGCTGTACTTGAGCTTCACGAACAGCACCGGGTCGGCGCGTGGCGCGGAGTTCATTGGCCTCACCAACTACGAGCGGATGGTGCGCGATGTCAGCGGGTTCTTGAAGCCGCTGATGACGACGCTGATCTACGCGGCGCTCGTGACCGCTGGGCAAACCGTGATCGGTCTGGGCTTGGCGCTGTGGATGGGCAAGCTACCGCGCTTGCGAGACGCGGCTCGAGTCGCACTGTTCACGCCGGGAATGCTCTCCTTGATTATCGTCGGCTTCGTCTGGTCGTTCATTTACAACCCGCTTTCTGGCGGACTCAACCTGCTGCTGACCAGCCTCGGTCTCGAGTTATGGACGCGCTCGTGGCTCGGTGAGCCGGGCCTTGCACTGCCCGCCGTGGCGCTCGTCAACATCTGGATGTTTGCCGGTCACAGCGCCGCGATTTTTCTGGCTAATTACCTATCGATCCCCAGCGAACTGTTGGAAAGCGCGACGCTCGAGGGGGCGAGCGGTTGGCAGCGCTTTTGGTACATCGAATTCCCGCTGCTCGCGCCCGCCCTGACGATCAATACCGCGCTAACGCTGATCGGCGGATTACGCGTGTTTGAACTGCCGTACGTGATGACGCGCGGCGGGCCGGGCGACGCAACCAAAGTGCTGAACATGGAAATCTTCAATCAAGCCTTCGGTCAGAGCAATTACGGCTACGGCTCGGCGCTGACCGTCGCGCTACTGCTGATTATTTTGTCGTTGACACTCGTGCAGAACTCGTACCTCAGAAAGCGCGAGCTGAACACGTGAACGCCGTTCAATCACCGCTCACTCGAGCCGCACCGCGCCGCCGCCCGATCCCGTGGGCGACGCTGCTGAGTGCCTTTGGATTGATTCTGGTCACGGTCATTTACCTATTGCCCGTCGGGTACATGCTGCTGACCTCGGTCAAATCGAGTCTCGAGATCGCCGTCAACCCGCTCGGCTTACCGCGCAGCCTGAGCTTTGAGAATTACATTGATGTTTTCAACCGCATGAACTACCTGCGGGCTGTCTTCAACACAATCTTCATCACCGCCGTCTCGAGCATCGGTATCGTGCTCGTCTCGGCGCTGGCCGCGTACCCATTGGCTCGAGTGCAAACGCGCTGGTCGAGCGTCGCGTATCAGTATTTTAGTTTCGGGCTGATGATTCCCAGTTTCGTCGTGATTATCCCGCTCTACAGCCTGATGCGCTCCGTCGGACTGCTGAACACCTACGCCGGGCTGATCCTGATTTACATCGCCTTCAACATCCCGTTCGCGGTGTTCTTCTTCACCAGCTTCATCCGCAACTTGCCCAAGGAACTCGAGGAAGCGGGACTGATCGACGGCTGCACGCCGATCACGGTGTTTTGGTACATCGTATTGCCGCTGCTGCGCCCGGTGATCGGCACGGTCATGATGTTCATCACGCTGTCCATCTGGAACGACTTTCTGCTGCCACTGGTGTTCTTGTTCGATGCAAACTCGAGGACAATCATGGTCAACGTCTACTCGTTTCTGGGGTATTACGGCTTCAGCCCAACCACGCTGTTTCCAGCGGCGGTGCTGGGTTCGTTGCCGCTGTTAGTGTTCTTCTTTTTCCTGCAACGCCAGATCATCGCTGGAATCACCGCCGGTTCGGTCAAAGGCTGAAATTTTTACGCACAATGAAACCTGTTCTCGCGTTGGCTCGAGCTGTAAACAACGCTGAGCCGTTCCCCAAGCCTTGGCTCGAGGTCAGCCATGTCAAACGAACGTTATGACTTTGATGCAAGCCTCGAGTAACCCTCGAGCGATTAAAAGTTCTGCAATAAGGAGTCAGTATGAAACAGTATTGGAATCTCGCCATTTGGATCGTCGGCATCACGCTTGCCGGGTGCGGCTCGATCACGCCCCCACCGGCCGCCGCCGCAAAACCAAGGGTCAGCGCGTTGTCTACGACCAGCGTCAGCGGAAGCGTCGGAACTCCTCTTAACGTCTATGACTCAAATGGGGCGGCTTACGCCTACCGGTACGGCCCCTCGCTGATTACAACGATGACGGTACTTTGGACATGTGGACGTGCGCCCCGGGTACAGGCATTGTCTGGGATGTCATCGGATACAAGCGCTCCGCGGACGGGGGTCGCACCTGGGGCCCGGAAAGCATCGCGTCACAACCCACTCCGGGATCTCGAGACGTGTACTCCAACTGCGACCCTGGCGTGTTCAAAGCGGATGGTTATTATTACCTAGGGTACACCTCGACGGAGAATTATGACGGGACGCAAAATCAGGTGTACGTGGCTCGGTCTACACAGCCAGGTGGGCCTTTTGAAAAATGGAACGGTTCCGGCTGGGGCGGGAATCCCCAACCGATCATCGCTTATGAAGGCCCCAACGACGTTTACGGTGTGGGCGAACCCAGTTTTGTGTTGAAAGACGGCGTGATTTATCTGTACTACTCGTGTTATTGCCGAAACGCCCAGGGTGCGAGGATCAACGAAACGCGCCTGTCCACGGCATTCAGTGGCAACCCCAACTGGCCTGGGTCGCTGAGCTACCGAGGCGTCGCGATGAGTAAAGCACCAGACGCCAGTGATGATTCGACCGATCATAAATACGTGCCCGCGTGGGGTAAGTTTATTGCGGTCAGCACCGCCAACCGCTTCACCAATGCTTCATACATTCAACTCTGGGAATCTGCCGATGGCTTGACGTATTCAAAAGCCGGAATCTTGCGAAGCAACATTCAGCCCGCTGCCCACAATGCGGGGATCAGCGGCGACTCGAGCGGACATTTCATCGTCGAGCGAACCAACAACGTCGTCGGCTATGCGTATGGCAGCATTTGGGGATCGTGGTCCACGGCGTTCAATGTGCTCAATTTGGTCAATGATTCAGTCCCGTCCGATGACCGCAATCTTGGTTTTGAAGCGCCTGCGTTGGGCGCTGGGAACTTCCAGTACGGGCCATCAGGGGCAGCGTGGACGTTTGGCGGCCCTGCTGGGATTCAGCGCAACGGCAGCCCATTCGGAGCCGCGAATGCCCCCGAAGGCGTTCAGACTGCGATGCTGCAAGGCTCGAGCACTGGGCTGGGGAGCGTCGCCCAAACCGTGACCCTCAACGCGGGCACGTACACCCTGCAATTTAAGGCAGCGCAGCGCTCAGGGCAGCTTCAGCCACTCAGGTTCACGGTGGACGGTGTGCAAGTCGGCTCAGAAATCGCCCCTGAGAGCGACTCTTTCGCGCTGTACTCGAGCGCCACCTTCACCGTGACCGGAGGAAGTCACACCGTGAAACTCGAGGCGACCGATACCAGTGGCGACAACACGAGTTTCGTTGACGACATCAGTATCCAACCGGCATCCGTAAGCAATTCGACGTTGCTCAACACGAGCCTCGAGACCCCATCGGTGAGCAGTTTTGAATACGGCCCATCGGGCGCTGATTGGAACTTTCAGGGCCCGGCGGGAATTCAGCGCAATGGCAGTGCCTTTGGAGCCGCCACCACCGCTGATGGCGTGCAGACCGCTTTGATCCAAGGCTCGAGCACGGGACTGGGCAGCATGACTCAGACGGTCAGCCTGAACGCAGGCAGTTACACGCTCAGCCTGAAAGCGGCCAGGCGCTCCGGGCAGGTGCAACCCCTGAGGTTCAGCGTGGACGGTGTGCAGGTCGGTGAACTCATCACCGCCTCGAGCGACGCGTTTTCCAGCTTTACAACGGCTACCTTCGCCGTGAGCGGGGGAAGTCACACGCTAAAACTCGAGGCGACCGACGGCAGTGGGGACAACACAACTTTCGTAGACGCTTTGTCGCTCCAATAATTTCTCGCTGGCGCGTAAACCGCTGGTATGAGGTCTTTTTCAACCAGCTCGAGGTACATATGAATCTCAACAATCTAGCCTCGAGCGCTACTCGCAAGTCTTGGCTGCACCATCCGGTGATCGGCGATCCCTCGTGGGACGCCTTCGAGCGCGAATCCGAGCTGCCGCTTTTCAAGGGATCTTCGCCGCTCGAGTGGCCGGTTAACGGCTTTCTGTTTTTAGATCCCCAGAGCCAGCTTTGGCACGCGTATCTGTCGCAGTACCCGCGTGGCTATTGGGGCAGTCCGGGGGATACCCGCTTGCTGCGCGAGGACGCGAGCGGCGAGTGGCGCGATCTGGGCACGGTGCTGGCTGGTGCGCCCGATACTTTTGATGCCGTCGGGGGAGTGGCTGGACTGACGGTCGATCCTAGTTTAGTGTTTGAAAACGGGGTTTACCACTTGGTCTACGGCTGGGCTGCCCCGGACAACGGAAGCGGTGGTTTAGCCTACGCTCGAGGGATGCGCCCCGAAGGGCCCTTCGAGCGTGCCCCCGAGCCGCTGCACCTCGACCTCGAGCAACCGCTGTTACTGGATCGTTACCAGCGCTGCTACGCACCGACCCTGCTGCGCCGCGAGCGCGATTGGTTGCTGCTGTGCATGATGAGCACGCCGCAAAACCTGGGCGGCACGTGGGCATTGTGCGCCATGACCGCGCTAAGCCCCGAGGGCCCGTACAGCCCGCCAACGCTGCTGCTCAGCCCACAGTCAGCAACGCATCACCCGCCGCTGCTCGAGTTTTACCCAGCGTTCGTGGTTGGGGGCAAAGTCCACGCCTTCGCCAGTTCGGTGGCGGCCAACCGCAGTTATCAGGCGCATTTCGCGGCTGATCTCGAGCAGGCGCACAGGCCAGAAATGTGGCGGCTCGAGCAGGGTGGGTCGCTGTGGCACGATACCCTGCACCCTTCGGAGGCGGCGGGCATCTGGGGGCAAACCTTGGCTGGGCAGGTGTCCAGCGACGGTCACTTGCGCGTGCTGGCGTTCTCAAAGTCAGACGATGATCTGGGAACGGTTCACCTCGCCAATCGCCGTTGGGATCAACCACACAGAGAAGCCTTTGTGCTCTCCGCGCCGAATGCGGATAGCCACGCGCTGCTGCGTTCGGCGTATACCAGCTTCGATTTGACGATCAACGGGCAGGCTCGAGGGGAGTGGAGTTTGTCTTGGGGTTGCACGGGCCCGCTGGGGCCCGACCGAAACAGTGCGGACGCCCGCCCTCACCCGACGATGCGGCATAGCAGCTTCGAGCTGCACTCGAGCGGGCGGGTATCGCGCTGGGACGCTCAGGGAATGCGTCACCAAATAGGTCAAACCGCTCAACCACTGACCCTGCCGTTGAGCCAGGGCAAACGCACCAAGTCAAGCCGTCAGTCCAAGCAACGAGCGCAAATAATCATCGCTCATCAACGCTTTCAACCGCTGACGACGCTTAGAAATACGTAACTCCTTCTCGAGATTCAACAAATTCAATGCTATCCGTC
>JANYHH010000100.1 GCA_025359505.1 Deinococcales bacterium | reverse complement strand
TTGCGGCAAATCTTGTTATCTGGGTGCGCTGGGAGGCTCGTGCTGGACGACGTGATCCCACTTCTGTCCAGTAGTTAGGCTCAACACACCAAACATCACCTCGAGAATAAGTGAACGCGTTTTACTAGATTTGCTGCGCTTTTATGCAACTGATGAACGTTGCAATGCTGATTTACGCGTTGACATTCAGGGATTCCTTGAGTATCAACGTGAGCATGGACGCGTTTAGAACAATAAAAAGAGGGCGCAGCACGCTGCGCCCCTACTTTAGAAATTGAAACGCTGGTTTAGACTTTGCCCTTAAGCGTGCTGCTGGCCTTGAACTTCAAGCGCTTACCGGCTGGAATCTTGATCTTCTCTTTGGTTCCGGGTTTGACGCCGGTGCGAGCCTTGGTTTTCACGACGCTGAAGGTTCCCAGACCGGGGAGCGTGACGCTGCCCTTTTTGACGCCGCCGGTGATTGCCGCGATCATCGCGTCAACTGCCGAGCCAGCGGCCTTGCGGGTCACTCCGGCTTTCGTCGAGACTTCTGCAACCAAATGAGCCTTACCCATGCGATCTGCCATTTTTATTACCTCCGCGACACACTTTGCTACGCGGGAGGCGTATTTGTCAACTCCCCCACCTTCGTGTTTGTGCCGACTGGCACGAGGTGGGCACTAAGCTGACAACAAAACGCCTCGAGACAGACAGCTTAAAACTCAGATCACATCAAAATAAACTCGTCAAACACGCATTACTTTACTTTATATTTTCGACTCGACCCAGACCTGAGTTCCCTCGAGCACCACGCGGTACGACTTGACGGCCTTGAAGGCGGGCAGCGACAAAGCCTTGCCCGTGCCCAAGTCAAAGCTCGCACCGTGCCGCAAACATTTGATGCTCGGCGCTGCGCCGCCCTGCTCCGTTATTGGGCCACCCAGCAACTCGTTGTCATCGTGCGAACAACGATCCTCAATCGCCCAGAACCCCGATAAGGAGCGCAGCACCAACACGTAATCGCTGCCGAACTCCAAACTTTTTTGCATACCGACCTCAAATTCACTGACCTCACCCGCCATGATTCGCGTCATGGACAGATGCTACGCCAGTAGATGCAAAGCTTGTAAGCCCAAATAGACTCGAGCAGCGCTTCATCAGCGTAAACTCAGCCTCGATGATCTACCGCCCGCCCCAAGACGCCGATTACCCCGGAATGCAAGCGCTCGATTTGGAGCAGAACCTGCAAGACGACGCTGCATTCATGGACTTACCCGAGCGCGAACGCGCTGGACGACTCCGCACCAGTCTCGCTAGCCTGCGCTTCTACAGCCGCTCTGAACACAGTTTCGTCTCGAGTGACACGCTGTACACCGATCCCGACGTGCCAACCGTCGTTTACGGCTATGCGCTGGCGCAATCCGTCTGGATGGGCGATAAACCGATCATATGGATCTCGAGCATCCGCGTGCATCAAGACGCGCCCGCTGGGTGTTTGGCAGGTTTGCTGCACGCCGTGACCAAAAGCGCGATTGACAGTGCGGTCTACGAGATCCACCTCGCCGCAGACGCGCACCTCGAGAGCATCGCGCACCGCGAAGGATACAAGGACGCGCATCTCAAGCACCTCGTGCGCTATTTGGGATCGCGCAACGAAACCGCGCCTGCTCGAGACGACGACGATTGAAGCCGCGTTGCACGGGCGAACATTCAGTTCGTCCCTACGGTGCAAATCCGCTCGAGCCTGCGGTCTCCCATGCCTTAAACGCCCAGAATGCGCGGCGTGAACACCGTCATCATCGGCTGCGGCGGCATCGGCTCCGCACTGGCTCGAGTCCTGCCCGCCCCGCTGATCCTTGCGGGTCGCAACGCGGTCGCGCTGCGTGCGCTCGCCAGTGAGACAAACGCGTACAGCGTCCCGCTGGATGTCACCCACGAACTCGAGGTGCAAGCCTTCGCGCAGGAAGTCGCGGAGAAGGGCGGGACGAAACTACTCGTCTACGCCGTCGGCGATATCGTCACGGGCAACCTGACCGAGCTGTCCAGCGCGGCGCTCGAGCGCAACTGGGGTGCGAACGTATTGGGAGCGCAGTTGATTTTGAAGCACCTCGCGCCGACCCTCGAGCCGGATGCACGGCTGTACTTTCTGGGCGCTCAAGCCAAGCTGGTTGAATTCAAAGGTTTCAGCGCTTACGCCGCCAGCAAAGCAGCGCTCGAGACGTTGTGCCGTGTCGCAGGGAAAGAGTTGCGCCGATCCGTCACGGTCGTCAAACCGCCAGCGGTCAACTCAGCGTTCTGGCAACGGCTCGAGCAACCCGCCCCGCGCGGCGCGATTGCGCCCGAAGCCGTGGCAGCCGCGATTTTGGAGAGTCTGGCTCGAGATGCTGTGAGTGAGTTGGTGTTGTGAGTTGTCAGCCGATTGCAATGTAAATTGTTGTATTTTGATCATCATGAGCTTTGATCTGGCAATTTGGAAACGCTCGAGTAGAACGAAGACAGCGATGCTTTCCGAGTGCTACGCTGCCATGCTCGAGGGTAGGGATCACACGGCAATGGATTTTTTCGATCAGGACTTGGTTTTTAACGATTTGGAAGCCGAATATGGTCAGCGCCAGCCTCAGTATTTTGGGGATGAAAATTGCCCTTTCATGTATGCGATAGGACACGGAGAGTTTGGGAATTGGATGCTCCTATTTTTGAATTGGTCTACGCACCAAGATGTGCAAACGAAGATTGAGACGATTGTGCTTGAGCATGGATTGATGGTTTACGATCCTCAGAATCAACTTGTCTGGAATAACAGAAGACCGTCCAAAGTCTGATTGATCCTTCTGAGCAATTCCACAATGCTCGAGTTTGCACCCTCGAGACGCAGCTAAATTGCTGGTCTGAGCTTACAAGCCTGCGTACATTGTCACGTACTGCTTCGCCGCCGTGTCCCACGAGAAATCCGACTGCATCCCACGGATCGCCCGATTCGTGAACGCTGGCTTGCCCCACTCGGCTTTGGCGCGTCCGACCGCCCCGAGCAGCGCGTAACTCGAGTACTCGCTGAAGGTGTAGCCCTTTTCCTCCGGCACGGTGTCCAGCAACCCGCCGACGTGTCGCACGATCGGCACGCTGCCGTAGCGCATGGCGATCATTTGCGCTAGACCGCACGGCTCAAACAGGCTGGGCATCAGGAACGCATCCGCGCCCGCGTAAATGCGGTGCGCCAGCGGTTCAACAAAGCCATTGTTGTAATAGACGTTCTCGCGCCCCTGCCCAAACCAGTGCAGCGCACTCTCCGCTCCCGCGTCGCCACTGCCCAGAATGACAATGTTCCAGTCATAGGCAATTGCCTCGAGCGCCGCGAAGAAAATGCTCAATCCCTTTTGCTCGCTCAAGCGCGTAATCATCGCCAGCGTCGGGCGGCTCGGGTCTAACTCGAGGGCTTTACACAGCGCAACTCGAGCCGCGCTTTTCCCCTCGAGCGTACTGTAGTTCGTCTCGAGATATTTGTCCGTCGCTGGATTCCAGTAGCTCGAGTCGATGCCGTTCAGAATGCCCGTCACGCCCCTTGTGCGGAGTGCGCCGTCCAGCCCGAAGCCGCCTTCTGGCGTCGTGACTTCCCACGCGTAGCGCGGGCTGACGGTCGTCACGCGATCCGCGTACCAGACGCCAGCCTTCAGCAGATTCGCGTCACCGTTCATCTCGAGACCGTTCGGTTGCCCCGTCCAGTCGGGCAGCCCCGTCCAGCCCAGCACGTCGCGCAGCCCCCAGCGTCCCTGATAGGCCAGATTGTGAATCGTGAAGACGGTTTTGGCGCGGCGCTGATTGTCGGGCACATCACCGAAGCGCAGAATCGGCGCGAGCAGCCCCGTCTGCCAGTCGTTCAAATGGATCACATCCGGGTGAATTGCCAGCCCCTCGAGCGCGTGCGGCACGGCGAGGCAGAACTGCGTGAAGCGGTACGCGTCGTCCCAATAGCCGTAGTACGTATCGCGCTCGAACAGCGGTGAGGACAGGAAAACCCAGCGCACGCCGCCCTCCTCCAATTGCCCGACACCCATCTGATCCACAACGTGCGGGGCATCCAAGTTGAATTGCGGGAACGGATGACGCGTCAAGGACTCGTACCAAGGGCTGACCACCGTGACGGTGTGACCCAAGCTTGCGAGCGCCAACGGCAGGGCGCTGGCGACATCCGCCAGACCGCCAGTTTTTGAGAACGGATGGACTTCGCTCGAGACGAGGACGATGTTCATGATCGGTGCAGAATACTGGATTTGCAGCCCTTGACGCCCAGCCGCTCGAGGAGCTACACTTCGCAATCTGCCTGTCAAACAGGCGAGCAAGTGCCAGATTTCCTATTCGGCTCGGGGTGATATGCTCCCAGCCGCATTTGTCGTGTAGGCATCGCAGTTTGGTGGAAACGATCAACGGATTGTGCGCGTAAAGCAAGAGGGAGAGAATATGGCAAGCAAACCGGTCAAAGTCATCAAACCCAAACAAGCTGCGCCAAAACCTTCCTCGAGTGTCGTGAGCAGACCAGCTACCGCCAGCAAACCAGCCATCTCGAGCAAAGCGAGTCAAACCACCTCGAGCAAAGCAGTGACCTTGAGCAAACCCAGCCCAGCAGCCGCGAAATCCAACACGAAGCCCCCGATCAAGGAGTCTCAGTTGACCAGCAAAGCCAGTTCTAAAAGCACCAGCAAAACCAGCGCTCCGAGCGTCGCCCCCGCGAAGGGAACAGCGAAGCCCACGAGCCGCGCCGCGAGCAGCACAGCCGCACCAGTCTCGAGTAAGACGCTCGCCGCAAGCAAGTCAGTCAGCCCGAGCAAAGCCGCAGTAGCCCCGAGCAAATCCAGCCCGGCCGTTCCCAGCAAAGCGGCCTCGAGCAAAGCCGCACCTGCGAAAATTGCGCCCGGCAAAGCATCGGCGACCAAACCAAGTGTGATCGGCAAGCCAGCAACCGTGAAAGCGCCGACCAAAGCCGCTGCCCCGGTGGTCAAAGCTGCGCCCGTCAAAGAAATCGCCAAGCCAGCCTCGAGTAAGCAAGCCCCCGGCTTAGCCGCGCCGAAAGCCGCTGCCAAGCCCGAACCGAAAGCCAGCGGCAAAAGCGCGAAAGCCGACGCGAAGCTCGGTGGCAAAGTCGGTGCTCCGAAAGCCAGTGCGCCGCTCGCCAGCGGCAAAGCGGCTGGTAAGCCGAAGACCCGCGCATGGATCGATACCGACGCGATCCGCAAGCTCGTTACCAAAGGTAAAAAAGAAGCGACGCTGAATTCGGCTGAGGTCGCTGAAGCGCTCGGTAAGGCACTCCTCGAGATCGGCATGAATCCTGACGAGGCCGACGAGTTCGACGATGCGATCCAGTACCTGCAACAAGAGGGCATCTTCGTCGAGGATCTAGCCGAAGACGAAGTGCTCGAGATCGAGGACGACTTTGGCACGCCCGGCGCGACCGAAGAAGAGGGCCCGCCCGAGGACGACGTGGAAACGCGTCTGGCAGAGGAGAGCGGGCGCTTAAGCACCAACGATCCCGTGCGCCAATACCTGCACGAGATCGGGCGTGTGGCGCTGCTGACTTTGGAAGAAGAGATTGATTTGGCGCGTCGCGTCGAGGATGGTGAGGAAGCCAAGAAGGACTTCGCCGCGCTCGCCGATGACGTTGACGACCGCGTGCGCCGCACCTTGCGCCGCAAAGGGCAGGACGGCGACGCCGCGCGGCAGCACCTGATCGAAGCCAACTTGCGCCTCGTAGTCAGCATCGCCAAGAAGTACACGGGTCGCGGCATGAGTTTTCTGGATCTGATCCAAGAAGGCAATCAGGGCCTGATCCGCGCCGTCGAGAAGTTCGAGTACAAGCGCCGCTATAAGTTCTCAACCTACGCGACGTGGTGGATTCGGCAAGCGATCAACCGTGCGATTGCCGATCAGGCCCGCACGATCCGCATTCCCGTGCACATGGTCGAAACGATCAACAAACTGACCCGCACGGCGCGGCAACTCCAGCAAGAATTGTCTCGAGAACCCTCGTTTGAAGAAGTCGCCGAGGCGATGGGGCCGGGCTGGAACGCCGAAAAAGTCGAAGAGGTCATGAAAGTCAGCCAAGAACCCGTTTCCTTGGAGACGCCGATCGGCGACGAGAAGGACAGCTTCTACGGCGATTTCATCCCCGACGATAACCTCGACACGCCCGTTGACAACGCTGCGAAGTCACTGCTGAGCGAAGAACTCGAGCGGGCGTTGGGCAAGCTCACTGAGCGCGAAGCGATGGTCTTGAAGCTTCGCAAAGGCTTGATCGACGGACGCGAACACACGCTCGAGGAAGTCGGACAGTACTTCAACGTCACCCGCGAACGCATCCGGCAGATTGAGAACAAAGCGCTTCGTAAGCTCAAGTACCACGAGAGTCGCACGCGCAAACTGCGCGACTTCCTCGATTAGCCCGAGGCGGCAGTCAAACAATTCAGCGCGGCTCGAGGTCAATTCCCTCGAGCCGCTTTTTTGGTTGGCTCCCAAGCTCGAGGAAACTGGGTGGCGTGGCGCTCTCACCCCGCCGCTGACGCGGCGGCCCTCTCTCGTTTCACGAAAGAGGGCGAAAGCTTGTGCAACACGGCTCCCTTCTCTCGCTGGCGAGAGAAGGGTTGGGGATGAGAGTGTGAGGTTGGGCAGCCGCTCCCGTGGGCGGGAGAGGCAAAGGCACTCAGGCTCGAGCGATGCCGAACTTCCCGCCGTCCTCGAGTTGCACTACGAAGTCCGTCGCTAGCGGCGCGGTGTACTCGAGCGCGTCGCACAGCGTCTCGGACAGAATAGTGCTTTCCCAAGTTTGCAGCGCCTCGAGTGAATTGCCGTTCAACTCAGCCCGCATTGAGATGTGGTTTGACACCTCGAGTCCCGCGTCTTTGCGGGCTTGCTGCACGGCGCGTTGCAGGTCTTTGGCCAGCCCCTCGAGTACCAAATCTCGAGTCAGAGTCGTAGAGAAAGCGACGAGGAAACCGTCTTGCTCGACCGCCGCGTACCCCTCGGGCGATACGGCGTCCACCAGCACATCGGCAGCCTCGAGTGTGAACGCGCCGTCGCTGGTCTCGAGCGTGAAACTCGCGCCAAGTTGCACGGATTTGGCGATGGCTGCGGCGTCGCCAGTTTGCAGTGCCGCGCGAATCGCGGGGATGTTCTTGCCGTACTTCTTGCCCAGCGTCGGCAGATTCGGTTTTAAGCTGTACGACACGAGACTTGTGCCCGCCTCGAGCAGCTTGACGGCTTTGACGTTCAACTCCTCAGCGATGACGGCGCTGAATTTCTCGAGCGCCAGCGCGTCGGCTGCCCCTCGAGCGCGAACCATCACTTCGCTCAGCGGTTGGCGCAGTTTGACGTTGGCTTGCCCGCGTGCCGCGCGTCCCAAATCCACGACGCGCAGCACGGCGTCCATCTCCCCAACCAGCTTGGCATCGAAGCTCGAGGCATCGAACTCCGGGTAATCGCACAGATGCACGCTCTCGGGGGCGCTCGAGTCCACGCCGCGCACGAGGTTCTGGTAAATCGCCTCGGTCAGAAACGGCGTGAACGGTGCGGCGAGTTTGGCGACCGTGACCAGCGCCGTGTGCAGTGTCGCATACGCAGCCGTGTCCACCGCGCCGTCCTGCGTCCAGAAGCGCCTGCGGTTGCGGCGCACGTACCAGTTGCTTAAGGATTCGACAAATTTCTCGAGCGCCAGTCCAGCGCCCCTCGCATCGTAAACCTCGAGCGCGTCGTTGACAGTCTTCTTCAACTGCTCGAGGCTGCTCAGCAACCAGCGATCCAGCTCCGGGCGCTCCGCCACGGCGGGCGCGTCCTCGAGCTTCGGCTTGTCCAAATTCGCGTACAGCACGAAGAAGCTGTAGACGTTCCACAATGTGTTGACGAACCCGCGTTGCGCCTCGAGCAGCAGCCGCTCCGAGAAACGCTTGACATCGCCGGGTTCCGTGGCGGTGAACATATACCAGCGCACGGTGTCCGCACCGAACTTGTCAAAGGCGGGCAGCGGCTCGACGACGTTGCCCTTAGACTTGGACATCTTTGCGCCTTTTTCGTCCACGACGTGACCCAAGCAGATCACGTTCTTGAACGCGGGCGAATCGTAGAGCAGCGTCGCAATCGCGTGCAAGCTGTAAAACCAGCCACGTGTCTGATCCACGGCTTCGCAGATGTAATCGGCTGGGAAATGCTTGACGAAATTCTCGAGCGCCTGCGGGTCTTGCGCCACGCCGTCGGGGTCTAAAACCAGATGCCACTGCGCGGACGGCATCGCACCCGAGTCAAACCAGACATCCAGCACCTCGGGGACTCGAGTGAACGTCTTGCCGTCCTTGACGAACGTCGCGTCGTCAATGTACGGGCGGTGCAAATCCGCATTCTCGAGGGTGCGCCCCATCAGCGTCTCGAGTTCTTTGACGCTACCGACGCAGATTTTATCCTGACCGTCTTCCGAAATCCAGAACGGCAGCGGCGTGCCCCAGTAGCGCTCGCGGCTGATGCTCCAATCGACGTTGTTCTCGAGCCACTTGCCGAAGCGCCCCTCTTTGATGTGGCTGGGAACCCAGTTGATCTTGTCGTTCTGCGCGACGAGGTTATCTCGGTTGACACTGGTTTTCACAAACCACGATTTGCGGGCAAAGTACAGAATCGGGTCGCCCGTGCGGTCATGGAACGGGTACGAGTGGTGGTACGTCGTGCCGTAGTACAGCAAGCCGCGCTCGCGTAACTCTCGAGTCAGCTCCTTATCGGCATCCTTAAAAAACTTGCCTTTTTGCGAGCCGACCTGCATGATGCCGTTGCCGTTCGTCCCAAAGCAAAGAATGGCGTTGTAAACGCGACTGAGCGCCAAGTCCTCCGCGCCATACACGGGCGCTTCGTGCGCCACGCCCGAACCGTCGGTATCGAGCACAAAATCCGCCAGCGCCACGAAATGCGCCCGAGGTGTACTCGAGTCGCCCCAGTGCTTTTCACCCTCGAGATTCAGCTCTTTGAAGCTCTCGGGGAACGGTTGCTCGTAGCGCCACCACTCCATCAGTGCGCCCTTAAACGTCGCCAATACCGTCAGCGGCGGCAAGTCCTTTTGCAACTCGCTGATCCGCGTCACCGCGCCGCTGGCGACGATGATCTGACCCATCGGTGAGTCGCAAAGCGCGTACTCGAGGTCTGGGTTGACGGCCGCCATCGTGTTGCTCGGCAATGTCCACGGCGTGGTCGTCCAGATCACCAGCGCCGTACCGTGCAAATCCTCCATCTTCACGCCTTGCCGCTCGAGTTCAAAGCGCAACGCCTCGGGCGTCGTCTCTAGCTTTACGGGGAAGCGCACGTACACGCTCGGATCGTTGACCATGCGGTAGCCGTCGGCGATCTCGTTGGCGCTCAGGGTGCTGCCGATGCGCGGCGACACGGGGACGACTTTGTAATCCTCCTGTACCAAACCCTTGTCCCACAGGCGCTTGAGCAGGTTCCACACCGATTCGATGTACTCGTTTTTGAACGTTACATACGCCTGCTCGAGGTCAACCCAGTAGCCCATGCGTTCCGTGAAGTAATCCCAGTCTTTGATGTTGGTAAAGACGCTCTCGCGGCACAAGCGGTTGAACTCTTCCATCTCCGCCCTCGTCGCGCCGTGATTGCGCCCGTTCCAGCCCATTTTCTTCTCGACGCTGATCTCCACCGGCAAGCCGTGCGTGTCCCAGCCGCCCTTGCGCGTGACGTGAAAGCCCTTCATGGTCTTGAAGCGCGGGAATAAATCCTTGAATGCCCTTGCGAGTACGTGGTGCATCGCGGGCTGACCGTTCGCGGTCGGTGGCCCCTCGTAGAACACGAACTCTCCAGCCGGACTGGGCTTCTGGCTCGAGGTGGCGAAGACTTTGTGATCGCGCCAGAACTCGAGGACGCCTGACTCGAGGGATTTGTAATCGGGTTGTGAGTTGACTTCGGTAAATTTCACGTACTGACTCCTTCTGCCACCGTTTTTCGTCTTTGATAGAGAAAGCTAAAAAGAGCTATTAAGGGAATAATGTAATTTAATGCGATGCTGGACTGATCATAGCTATCTACGAGTAAAATCTTTGAAAAAACTTCTGAAAAGAATATATGAATCAACCAATTGTTATCCAAAATAGAAAAAAAGAAAGCGAAAAATGAAAATCCAATTCCAAGATTGTTAAGCTGCTCGAATTTCTTTTTATCTCCCTGATTTTTATACGAATCCGAGAACATAATAATCAAAAGGAAAAATGGTAAAAAACTCCTAATTAATATTTCCCTCAATCTCGCTTTTGGAAAGTCATTCGAAAAGTTACTTTGATTCGATATGTAGGCTGAATAGTTTACACTTTTTAAAGCGTTAAACGTGGGAAATTCCTTTATTTTTAGAGTTTGAGATATAACACCTTTTTCCGTCAAATCGTAGACATCTTTGGATCTGAAGGATACCGATATATGATCTGTAATAATCACTTCTAAAACTGGTAAAAATAGAGCTAGCATTAAAAATAAGGATCGCCAATCTAGCTTAAATTGTGGTTGCATACTTTCCCCTTTCTAAACCGTTCAATGAACGTGGCTCCGACCAACTTTGCTCTAGCATGTCTATCTCGAGCCTCACGCCGTCCACCCTGCCTCGAGGGATTTGCAATCGGGTTGTGATGATACTTCGTTGAACATCGATTTAGACTCTTGGGTCATGCTGGTTCTCCCAGATCTGTGGTGAACGCCTTGATAGCCCCAAATGCGCTTTCTACGAAAAGTTTGGTGAGATGTGACCGAATGATTTTGTTGGCGTACATCGCGTCGAACTCGAGCTTGTCAACCCAGCGTGTTTGCAGAATTTCGTCGGTCATCACGGGATTAATTTCACGGCTCGAGTGAATTTGAACGGCGAAGGTATAGCACATCAACAAATCCTCGCGATCACCACGATTGAGGAACGACTCGAGAAAATGCAATTGCAAATTTTGTAAGCCGGTTTCTTCAAATAGCTCGCGCTTTGCGGCATCAATCGGCAGTTCTCCAGACTCGATACCGCCGCCCGGAGTTCCCCAGAGTCCTTGTTTAATATTGGGTTTGTCTTCCAGCACGAGTAAAATTCGTAGCGATTCATCAAGCACGACGACGCTCGAGGCGAAATACGCGGGTGTGACGACGGACGTTTCATCAAATTGCAAATCGGTTCACCTTGCTTTCCAAAACAAAAAACGACACAGCAAAAACTCACTGTGTCGGGACGCTTTCACAAGCGCGTTACCACCCAACTTCGCTCCAAGCATCACTGCCTCGAGCCTCACATCGTCCACCCTGTCTCGAGGGAACAACTCGCGCAGTACGGGCGCGTCCGTGACGGTTCTACTGGTGCGGGCGAACACGCGGTTCGCCCCTACGTTCTTCCGTCTGGCTCTGGGGTGATCTTCGCGTGTTGGTCGGGTCGCGGCGCTCTCACCATCCGCCGCTCGCTCTGTGACGTGCCAACCGCTACTGTTCCCGTCAATGCCAGCCGTGATTGTACGCACTCGAGGCTCACGGGTCAATGGGGCAGCGCGTGAAACGCACAAATTTTGGGCGCTCGAAACCTTAGTCTGAATCATGCCGCAGACCGTTTCACCCTCACCCAGCAGCGATTTCACGAACCTCAACATCGAAGCATTTTTGGAGAACCTGAGCGACGTGAGTTTTACCGGCGCGGTTTTACTCGAGCCGAGCGCGATTAAATTGCGTTTTCTGAACGGTGAGATCGTCGGCGCGGCCGGTGCTGAACCGCTCGGCAGCATTTTGGTGCGGCGTGGCGTGCTGACCGAAACGCAACTCGCGGACGCGATTTTCGTGCAGCAGCAGCGCTCGCTTGGTGAGGTGCTGACCAAGCATCCGTTCAACGTCGCGCCCGACGCACTGCTGAGCGCATTGGAGACGCAGGTCAAACTAGCGGTCAACCTGCTCTTATCCGAGAAACCCATCAGTTTCACGATGCTCGAGGATGAGGTCGTCGCCAATCAATTCTCGCCGCAGGTGCGCGTGAAAGACGCGCTCTTGGAAGCCTCGAGCGCCGCGAAGGAAGTCGAAGCGGGCGTGCTGGCGCTCAGCGCAGTGCTGCGGATGCGCTTGCAATGCCTGCGCGACAGCGTGCAACTGACCAACGAGCAATGGGCGGTTTGTGCGCTGCTCAATGGGCGTCGCCCATTGTCAGCGGTGATGCGCCACTTCGAGGTCATGCACTTGTCGCTTGCCCGCGAGAGCGCTCGCTTGCGGGCGTACCGCGCGGCGGTGCAACTCCTGCAACTCGAGTTGATCGAACCGGCAGCAGTCAACGGTTTGCAGACGCTGGTGATGCGTAAACTCAACGTGCCACGCACGGGCATCAACGCCAAAGCCGCGCTGTTTTTGGATGCGCTGGACGGCGTGCAAAGCGCGTATCAGATCGCGCAAGTTAATCGCTTGGAGCTGACCGATGCGGCGGGCATCGTCACCAATCTGTACCGCAATAACTTCGCGGCTGTGCAGCACGGCAAGCGCGAGTTGGAGCGGCTGCTCGAGGAATACTGATTTATGCTGTCGGTGTGATGACCGATTTGAAGCTCGAGTACGACTGGGTGCGCCGCACCCGTGAGAATCTGTTCGCGTTCCTCGAGACCGTGCCGAATAAGGTGTACACGCTCGAGCGGGCTGATTTCGCGTATGGCAGCCTGCGAAACATTCACGCGCACATTGCGTTTGGCTACCTGCTGTGGGTCGGCGTGATGGGCTTGGAGTATCCGCGCTCGGCGCTCGAGCGTCCCGCCACTGATTTCCCCGATGTCGCCGCGATGCGAGCGCGTTTCCAGCAAGTGGACGCGCTGCTCGGGGAAGCCTTTGCGAAGTTCAGCGATCCAGACGCGATGTTCACGCGCCAATACCGCACGGAGACGTTGCAACTGACGCAGCGCTGGGTGATTTTCCGCCCGATCACGCACGAGTTCCATCACAAAGGGCAGTTGCTGGCGCTGGCTCGAGTGCTAGGGCATCCGCTGCCGCCAGAAATGTACGGCGAACTGGTCGGCCCATTCGAGTGAGGCGCTAGACTAATTTCTTCAAGGAGCTGAGTGAATGCCAGTAAAGTCTGACCGTCGTTATCTCGAAGGCTCGTGGGCGCAAGAATGGCTTCTGGCATACCGAGCGGCTGTCGCATCCGATGATAATTTCGGATTTCAACCATTTGACGCGAGTCATCCAAATTTTCGCAATGACTATATTGCCCGTTGCCCCTGCTGCCAAACTAAGGTGCAAACAATTGAGCAGCAATCACTTTTGCATATTCAACGCAATCTGTGGATTGCTGCGGTTGTTCGTAGACAGATGTACAAATACAGCGATTTACCTATCACAAGTTTGGGAGATGCTGGGCAGCAATTCATGCTTTACTCTATACGCGACACCAATCAGCGTTCTCCCTCGGATTTTCGCCTTTCGCCCCAACGGTGGGCCTGTGATGCGTGCATCTCTAGCGGACGCGCCGAGTACGCTGATTTTGAGATTGCCTATCGAATGGGTTCGCCATTCGTTTATTTTGACTACCTGCTTCAGTGCTTTACCTGTGAGGAAGAGTTCGTTTACACTCGAGGAGAACAACGCTGGGCATACGAGGTTTTCGTCATCAACCAGTACAGTCATATCACCACGTGCAAAACCTGTCGCCATGCCAAACGAGATCGCAAAAGGCTTGACAATTTGATTTATCTCGCTCGGACAGATGCCAATCCCTTCAAGTATTTAAAAACAGCAGCAGCGCTAATGCAGCAATTCGACGACCCGCGCACCCGCGAGTACCTATGTCGCGCGAAGAACAAAGCGCCAACTCTCGAGGAACGCCAACAGCTCGAGGTTGAAATCGCCATGTTGAAAGCAAAATCTCAAGATTCATTAACGTTCTAGCCACGAAAAAAGGCGACCCGTTTGGGCCGCCCTCTCGAGTTTCAAGTTCGATTACTCGCCGTCTTTCTTCTCTTCCTTCTTGCCGCCCAAGCCGAACTGCGCGAACAGATCAGCGTAGACATCACCGAGCTTCGTGGTGACTTTGCCGCCGCCCGCATCGGCATTGCCGAGGTTCGCCGCGCCGTAATCGTAGTTGAAGTCGTCGCGCTTGCGACCACCGCTGCCACGGCTCGAGTTGTACTGACCGCGCTGCGGGCTGGATTGTCCACCCTGACCGCGGCTGTTCTGACCGCCGCCAGTGTTCTGACCGCCTTGTTCGATCACGACGGGCTGACCGCCGGGCAATGCACGCTTGCGCGACAGGCTGGCGCGTTGATCCACGGGGTCTATGTTCAGTACGACCGCTTCGATCTCGTCGCCGCGTTTGAACATCTCGGCTGGGTTGGTGACGCGCTCGTTGGCCAGCTCACTGATGTGAATCAGACCCTCGATGCCGTCCTCGATCTCCATGAAGACACCGAAATCGGTCAGTCCCGTGACCTTGCCTTTGACGGGCGTGCCCGGTGGGTACTTGGCGGGCAGGGCGCTCCACGGATCGGGTTGCGTCTGGCGCATGCCTAGGCTAATGCGGCGCTCTTTGGCATCCATCCGCAGCACGACAGCCTCAACCTCGTCGCCCTCTTTGAGGACTTCGTTCGGGTGACGCACGCGCTTCGTCCAAGACAGTTCGGAAACGTGAATCAGTCCCTCGAGACCGCTTTCCAGTTCCACGAACGCACCGAAGTTGGTCAGGTTCGTGACCTTGCCGCTGACGCGCTGACCGATGGTGTACTTCTCCATCGCCTCGAGCCACGGATCGGGCGTTAACGCCTTCATGGAGAGGTTGATGCGGTCGCGCTCGCCATCCACGTCCATGACCTGCACCTTGACGGGATCGCCGAGTTTGACGACTTCCTTTGGATGACCGAAGCGGGCGTAGGTCAACTCAGAGCGGTGAACCAGTCCGTCCACGCCGCCCAAGGACACGAACACGCCGAAATCGGTGATCTCGACGACGCTACCCTCGAGAATCGTACCGGGAGCCAAGCGCTCCAAAGTCTGGTTCTTGGCTTTGTTCTTCTCATCTTCGATGATGGCGCGGCGGCTGATAATCACGCGGTTGCGCTTGCGGTTCAGCTCGATCAGGCGCACCTCTAAGGGATTGCCAACGAACGGCGTCAAGTCGTTGACGCGGCGCACGTCCAATTGGCTGGCTGGCAGGAAAGCGCGAACGCCTTCGATGCTGGCGACCAAGCCACCTTTGACCTGCTCGTCGATGTGAACGGTGATGCCCTCTTTGTTATCAAACGCGGTCTGGAGCTTGCGCCAGCCTTTGTCCTGCTCGGCACGCTTTTTGCTGAGGATAATCACGCCGTTGGCGATGTCGCTGCGAACAACGTAAGCCTCGATTTTATCGCCGGGATTGAACTGCGCTTTGGCATCCTCGACGCTGACGGGTTCATCGCTGAGTTGATTGAGCGGAATCGTTCCCTCGATCTTCGCGCCGACATCCACCGAGATGCCTTCCGCGCCAACAAAGACGACTGTGCCAGAGACAATATCGCCACGGCTCAGTTCAGCCGAGCGCGTGTCCTCGGACGCGATCACGTCCTCCATCGTCATGGCTGGGTACTCGTCGCTCGAGGGAGCGGCCGTTACTGCTGGCGCGGCAACAACTGGCGTTGGTAGCGCAGTCTCGAGCTGAACTGCTTCGGGTGCAACAGGTGCGACCTCGAGCGTTGGCTCAACGTTCACAGCTTCTTCTTGGACTGCGGGTGCAGCCTCGAGATGCGGTGCAGCGTCAATCTGCGCGGGTGCTGCCACTGTTGTTTCTTCCGTTGGGGTCGCCGCAGCGACCGGGTTGATAGCCGTATCTTCCATTTCCGAATTCCTCCTACAGGAATGCCACTTCGCTGCAAACCAATTTGGTCAGCGAGAACGCAACCCTCTAAGTATAAAAGAAAAACGAAGTCTTGTAAAGCAAAGAATTGAGCGTGCAGATGCGGCTCGAGTAAATTGTCCCGAGTCAAACATCTATAAACGCTCTTTTCAGAACGGGACGGTCTGTGCTACAGTTCTCGAGTTTGTCTCGAGCCGCGTAAGCCTCAGAGACGCTTTACGAGAAGTGAGGAATTCATAATGGCTAAAACCTGTGCAGTCACCGGCAAGAACAGCATCGTCATCAACACCGTCAGTCGTCGCGGCAAGGCCAAGAAAGACGGCGGCGTCGGTAAGAAAACCACCGGCATTTCAAAGGTGCGTAAATACGCCAACCTGCAAAAGAAAGCCGTGATGGTCAACGGCGAGAAGCAAATGATGTGGCTCAGCGCTCGAGCCATGCGTAAGCTGCCCAGCGGCATCACCATCGCTGTCAAGTAAGGCTTTGAGGGAAATGAAGGGGTGGCCTCGAGCCGCCTCTTTTTCGTTTTTTCGTTGCAATCTCGAGGGTTAAATGAAAACAACGTTGCGAATCAATACCGACTTGTACCGCGCTGCCAAAGCTCGAGCGGCTTTGGAAGGCGTGACCGTCACGAAGTTTATTGAGAACGCGCTTGAGGCGAAGTTGCATCAGGAAGTGAACAAACTGCGTCGTTCGGTCGCGTTTCCAACTTTTGACGGCGGCGGATTTCCACACTCGCCCGAAGAACTCAAGAGCTTAATTCAAGACAGTCAAATGGAGCATGACTTGAAGAATCTCGGCGCTGTAAAGTGAGCGGATTCATTCTGGACGCAAATATTCTGATTTACGCATTTCGTGCGGACTCTGCACATCACGAGGCTTGCCACGATTGGCTGAGCGAACAATTACAGCAAGAAACTCGACTTTCCGCACCCAGCGTTGTCGAACTGGCATTGCTGAGGATCACGACATTACCCAAGTACACGCAGAATCCGTCCTCGCCAGCGCAAGTATTCAGGTTTTTGGACGCTTTACATCAAGGCTCGTACAGCAACTTGGAACCAAGCAAGCTCCATCGCAGTTTCCTCGAGCAAACCTGTCAGCAATTTAACCTTGTAGGAAACGCCAGACGGCTGCCTCTGCGTTTCGCAATTCAACACAATCGCCACGTTTCACCTTTGTCTGGAGCGAATCGAATTCAAACAAAATGAATCTACCGCGTCCAGTGAGCGAAACCTCATCTGTGATTCGACCTATTTTTCGAGCCGTCAATCCCCGACGCCCCCCAGCACCACATCTCGAGGCATCGGCTTCAACACTTGCCCCGGCGTCATCTCGAGCGTGACTTGATTGTCCGCGAATTCATCCCGCCAACCGGTCTGCTCGAGCGCCGATTTCCACGCGCTGAACGATTCGTTGTCTTTGACGAGGTACGCAGCTTTGCCGATTTCTGGGCCGCCTCGAGCAATCACGCTCTCGACCCACGCCCATTTCGCGCTGACGTTCCGTAGCTCGAGGTCGCGGCGCAGTTCTTTCTGGATGCGTTTGAAGCGCTTCTCGATCACGTCCACGCCCGCGAACGGGTCGGCGTGGTGCGGCGTGTGGCGCTTCGGGACGAACGGGCTGATGCCCATCGCCACCTTCGTGATTTTGGAGAGTTCCTTGGAGAATGCGATCAATTCCGTGATGTCGTCATCGTTCTCTGGCGGCAGACCGATCATCATGTAGACCTTCAAGCCGCTGAAGCCCAAGTCCTTGGTGATGTGCGCGGTTTTCAGCAAATCCGCTTCGCTGATGCCCTTTTTCATCCAGTCGCGCAGCCGCTGGCTGGCGGCGTCGCTGGCAACCGTGAAGCTTCGCAGCCCGCCGTCGCGCAGAATCTGCGCCAGCTCCGTGTCCACCGTATCAGCCCGAATGCTCGAGACGCCAAGTTTCACGCCGCGCTGGGTCAATGTGCGCCCAACGTACTTGGTGTGCTTGAAGTCCGAGAGCGCCGCGCCGACCAGACCAACTTTCTTGACCCAATCGGGGATGCACGCCAGCAAGTCGTCAGCTTCGTTGTTGCGGTTCGGGCCGTACATCGTGCGTGCGAGGCAGAACGTGCAGGGACGCGGGCAGCCGCGCTGGGCTTCCACGAGGAACATGTTGCTCAGCTCACTGTGCGGTGTGACGATCTGACTGAACGCGGGCAGTTTCTCCTTGGGCGCGGTCGCCCACAACGGCTCGTGCGCCATGCGATCCGGCAGGTAAATGCCGGGGCGACCCTCGAGCAGCTCGAAGAACTCCTCGCGGCTGCCCGCTTCGCGCCACGCCTCGGCGATGATCGGCACGATCTCCTCGCCGTCACCGATGCAGATCACGTCGGCGAACGGCGCGAGCGGATAGGGGTTGCTCGAGGTCAGCGGCCCACCGACGATCACCACGGGGTCGGAGTCATCGCGCTCCGTGCGCCACGCTTTTAAGCCCGACAGCTCGAGGAAGCGAATGATGTTGGTGATATCGAGTTCAAACGACACGCTGAACGCGATCAGGTCAGCGTTGCCGACGGGATCGCCGCTCTCCATCATCGGCAGGAACTCGCGGCTTTGCTTGAAGGCATCCACGTCGTCGGGCAGGAAGGCGCGTTCGCAAGCGAAGTCCTCTTCTTGGTTGAACATCCGGTAAATCACCTGAAAACCAAGGCTCGCCATGCCGACGCTGTAACGGTTTGGGAACGCTAGCGCGACCCGCGTCGGGGCGTGCTGGTAAATCGTGCCGATCTCGTCGGCAAGCAGTGGTTTCAAGATTTTGCGCCAGTAGCTCAAAGTTCTCCTCGAGCGGCTGGAACTCAGCCGCGAACGCTCGAGTTTAGCAAATGCAGGCGGGATTCTGCGGCCATTTGCGCTACCTTTCCCTCGAGCCTCGCTTTGGTGGGAGGTCAGTGGCGCTCGAGCGTTACATGGGCGAGGCGCACCTCGCCCCTACGGGAATGATTGCGAATGCGCGTGCCAGATGAGGTTTTTCGCAAACTTAACCGTATCCACCTCGAGACTTCATTGCGCCCTCGAGACTCAAAATCGTCATAACCATGCGACTCGAGACGCGCTTGCTATGCTGACTCCATGTCCCCTCGAGCGGTAACGCTGGTGCAGCCGTGGCGCAAAGCGGTCAGTTTGCGCTGGACGCTGCTGATTTTCACGGCGGCGATCGCGCTGTTTCCGAATCTGGCGATTGCGTTCATCCTCGGTAATGGGCTGCCGCTGTTGTGGGTGGTGTCTTTGCTGGCCTTGTCGGTGGGCTTTGGGTGGTGGCTCTCGAACGCGCTGCTGCAACCGATCAACGCATTGCGCGGTGAACTGGCGACGCTGACCAGCTCGAGTCAGGGTTTGGCGCTGCGGCTCGAGGTGGATGAGTCGCAACCGCAGGAGGTGCAATCGCTGCGCCGCGCGTTTTCGGGACTGCTCGAGAAGCTGAACGTCGAACAAGGCAAGCGCAGCGCGTTCATGGCGACGCTCGTGCATGATTTGAAAACCCCGGTGATCGCTGCGAATCACGTGCTCGAGGCGATTGAGCGCGATGATAACCTCACGAAAGATCGGCGCATCGAATTGGTCGGTTACGTCAAAACGGAATTCGAGGGTTTGCTGCGCCTCGTGCAGCAGATGATCGACGCGCACCGTTTCGAGCGCGAGGATGTCAGCTTGCAAAAAGAGTCGGTTGACCTCGTGGCACTCGCGCAGCGCGTCGCCAAGCGTCTCGAGCCGGATGCGGCGCTGCGTGGCGTGCGGATCACGGTCACGGGCACTGGCGCGGCACTGGTCTCGAGCGCGGAACTCGAGCGGGCACTCGTCAACCTGATGGTCAATGCCGTGCGTTACGCGGCGTCCAGCGTGACCGTGGATGTCTCGAGCGATGCCTTACTTGTGACTGACGACGGGCCGGGTCTGTCCGCGCCGCTCGAGGAGCTGGTCAAGCCGTTCAACTCGGCTGTGGTGACGATGGGCGGTCAGCGCTTCACGGCTGGCACGGGCGGTTTGGGATTGTTCATCGCCAGCCGGATCGCGGCTGTTCACGGTGGTCGCTTGGAGCAATTGCCCACAGTGACGGGCACGAGCCTGAGATTGGGAGTGAGTTGATGCCGCGCTTAATTATCGTCGACGATCACCCGCTGTTCAGGGTCGGGCTGGGTTACGCGCTGAAAGCCTTGGGCTGGGACGTGATCGCCGAAGCTGGGGACGGCGCGGAAGGCGTGCGGCGCGTGACGGAGCTAAAACCCGATGCGGTGCTGCTGGACGCGAAGATGCCGCGCATGGACGGTCTCGAGGCGTGCCGCTTGATGATCGCGGTGCTGCCAAACCTGCGCGTGGTGCTGCTGACCACTTTTAGCGAACCGGCGTTGGTACAAGCGGCGCGGGATGCGGGCGCGAGCGGTTTCGTCAGCAAGGAAACCGAAGCCGAACGGCTCTCGAGTATTTTGACGAAGATGCTCGAGGACGCTGCGTACACCAGCTTCCCGCAGATCAACTTGCCGAAACTCAGCCCGCGCGAACTCGAGGTGCTGCGACTGATGGCGACTGGGCTGAGCAACAAAGAGATTGCGAGGCATCTGTCGCTGTCACCGGATACGGTCAAGGATCATCTTGAGAATCTGTATCGCAAGCTCGAGGCGTCCGACCGCGTGACGGCCGCGAAGCGGGCGCAACAGCTTGGACTGGTTTGAGGTTGCTCAAGCTTTCGGCTGTAAACTGCCCAGAAATGCCGACTTTCACATCGAGGAACCCCTGATGCCGCCCCGCACCGACCGCACGAACACTGAACCGCGCCTGCTCTCCGTGCAGCGCGGCGTCAACCGCTACGCGGAAGGCTCGAGTTTGGTCAAGCTTGGTCACACCGAAATCCTCTGCACAGTGACGCTGGAAAACACCGTTCCAAAACACGTGCTCGAGCGACGCGGCGCGGACGGCAAGAAGCTCCCGCCGACCGGCTGGCTGATGGCAGAGTACGCGCTGCTGCCCCGAGCCACGTTTGATCGCACGCAGCGCGAGCGGCTGCGCGTCGGTGGGCGCACGCAGGAGATTCAGCGCTTGTTGGGGCGGGCGTTCAGAGCCGTGATTGACTTGGATTTGTTCAAGCACAAAACGCTGGTGATTGACTGCGATGTCTTGCAAGCCGACGGTGGGACTCGAGTGACCAGCGTGCTGGCGGGCTACGCCGCGCTGTACGACCTCTGCGACAAGATGACTCGAGCGGGCACATTGGACGACTGGGCGATCCGCCAACCCGTCGGCGCGGTCAGCGTCGGACTGATCGACGGTGAGGTGCGACTGGATCTGGATTACGCGGAGGACTCGAGGGCGGGCGCGGATTTCAACCTCATCAGCAGCGCGGACGGGCGGATCATCGAAGTGCAAGGCGGCGGCGAGAACGGCGAGAGCCTATCGCACGATCAGTTCCTCGAGATCGTCCAAGTCGGTGTGGACGGCGTGAAGTTGCTCTTGGAGCAGATGAAAGCCCAACTGAAGTAACCCGCGCTCCCTCGAGCGTGCTAGATTTTTGGTCATGCACAAATGGCTGACCCTGATCCTCGTTGCCTTTTCGCTGCTCGCCACCGTCGAGGCTCGAGGCACGCCCGAGAGCGCAGTGATGGCGCTCATCAACAACGCCCGAAGCGCTGGAACGCGTTGCAATGGCGGTGGCGGCGTGCGCCTCAACCGCTTGACCTTCAACGCCACGCTCGCTCGAGCGGCTGACGGGCAGGCCCGCACGATGGCGGCACGCGGCGTCGTCTCGCATTACTTTAACGGGATCGGGCCCCGCACTCGAGTCGCCCGAGCTGGCTACCGCTTTTCGCGGATGTCCGAAATCATCTTTATGGGCAGCGGCTCAGCCAGCCGTGCGGTCGGCTGGTGGCAGCGCTCCCGCGTCCACTGCCAAGCGATGATGAACCGCCACTACACCCAATTCGGCGCGGCGTACTCAGGTGGTGCGTGGGTCGTCGTGATGGCGCTCCCCGCCAAACGCTGAAGAGCATCGGGTAGACTAAGGGCATCACCTCGAGCCGATGACGCTCGAGGTTTTCAACTCTCTCGAGCAGCTCGAGGTTCAGCCCGTTCACACCGCTCTCGAGCCTCGCGCACGGTCAGTCAGGACGCAGCAATGGAAGAATCACACGGCAGGATTCCCCCGAACAACCTAGACGCTGAAAGCAGCGTGCTCGGCAGTATTTTACTCGATAACGAGGCGTATCACAGCTTGGACGGTCGCTTGAGCGCGGAGATGTTTTACAAAGAAGCCAACCGCAAAATCTTCGCGGTGATGGAGCACCTGATTCAAAAAGGCAATCCCGTCGATTCGGTGACGATGGTCGAAGAACTGCGGACAAGGGGGCAACTTGATGAGGTTGGCGGCGTCGCGTATCTGGTCGGGCTGTCCGACAGCGTGCCGACCAGCGTCTACGCTAAGTTCTACGGCGGTATCGTCGCGGAGAAAGCCAACTTGCGCGGACTGATCGCCGCCTCCTCGAAGATCATGCAGCTCGCTTACGACGAAGCCGTGCCGGTCGAAGACCTGATGGACAGGGCTGAGAAACTGATTTTTGAAATCGCGCAGAAAAAATCGCAGCAGAGCTTCATGGGCATGAAGCAACTCGTCAATGAGACGTTTGAGTTCATTTCGCAACTGACCAACAATCCCGGCTTCACGACGGGCGTGCCGACGGGTTTTCGTGATCTGGACGAGATGACGACCGGGTTACAGCCCGGATCGTTGAACGTGATTGCGGCCAGGCCATCGATGGGAAAAACTGCATTCGCGCTGTCCATCGCGCAGAACGTCGCTATCCGCCAGAACAAAACCGTGGCTGTCTTCAGCCTCGAGATGCCAGCCGCGCAGCTCGTGCTGCGAATGCTCTGCTCTGAAGCAAGGGTGGACATGAACCGCGTGCGGCAAGGGTCGCTGAACGAGCGCGACTTCGAGCGCTTGGTCAACGCAGCCGCCAAGCTAACCGAAGCGCCGCTGTACATTGACGACGTTTCAGAACTGAACATTTCAGAACTGCGCTCCAAATCGCGCCGACTGATGGCAGAACACGACCTCAGCCTGATCGTGATCGATTACATGCAACTGATGAGCGGCAGCGGCACGAGCAGGGGCGGCGGCGAGAACCGCCAGCAGGAAATCAGCACGATCTCGAGGGGACTCAAATCACTGGCTCGAGAACTCAATATTCCGGTGATCGTGCTGTCGCAACTATCCCGGCAGGTTGAGGCACGACCTAATCACCGCCCGATGCTGTCAGACCTTCGCGAATCTGGAGCTATTGAACAGGACGCAGATTTGGTGGCTTTTATTTACCGCGACGAGTATTACGACAAGGCATCCGAGAAACAGGGTATCGCCGAGATCATCATTGGCAAGCAACGCAACGGCCCAGTCGGCACGGCGGAGTTGCAGTTCCACAGCCAGCACGTGCGGTTCAACGATTTGGCAAGGGACGGGGCATAAAGTCGGTTCAGTCGCTTTTATTACTCTCGAGCTTCGACAACGCAAATGCTCGTAAAGCCGTGGCATACTCAAAAGCGTTGTAGGGCTTTCGAGTACACAGATTTTTGCTCAAGTCCGAGGCGTTATGGGCACGGATGCCCGAAGCGATACATCCTTTCATCTCAACTAAGATTGGGTGGGTCGAGCAAGATGACAATTATGCCAAATACGCAGAAGAGCGAGTATAGACTTGCTGCCGTGAAACCGAAACTACCAATAAGTAGGTTCAAAATCATGGGCTTTTTGTACAATAAGCTCGAAAGTATAAAACCCAAGCTCCAAATAGATATTACGGTGGAGAGGAAAAATTGATCGCCAACGAGCTTCCAAGTTCTTTTTTCAGATTGCGACTCACTCACTGAAGCTCTAGTATATGATATTCCACACATTACGACTTGATTTGTACTTATAATACCTAGAAGTATTATTACACTAGTAAATACTACTGTCGATGCTAACCATTGAGCAACAACCCACGATATGTAACCGGTAAATAGTATTGATAAGAGAATAAAAGTTGTAATGGGCAATTTTTGAAAAAGACTTGATAATTTTCTGGCTATATTTTGCAATCTCTGCGTCATTTAACCCATACGCTTTCAATCACGTAAACGATCCCACCCGAATGCGCGATCCACGCCCGCTCGAGCTGAGCGCGGTTGTACACGGTTCTGACGCTCGAGTTGCTACTGGCGGCTGGGTCGTTGATGATCGGATCGCCGTTCTTTGTGAAGCCGCGCAGCACGACAATGTGCCCTCGAGAACTGGGGAGGTGAGCGCCTTGCAGCGTGCCAACTTCCCAGCCAATGCTCAGCGCCAGCGGCACGCCCCTCGCAATGAATCCCTCGAGATCGCTCAGGCTCGAGAAGCGCGTGATGTACGCCTTCATGCCTTTCGCGCCCGCGTAGGCGACGTTGAACGCCCAGTTGCCGCTGCCGTCGTAGGTCGTGTCCCACATTGCTTTGGCGGCGACTGGTACGGGATCGCTGCGGCTCGAGTTGTTCAGCGCGTCCCAGTACGCGAGGATCATCGTCACGCTCGTCGGGCTGCACCAGACCTCGCCGCCGTCAGGGTAGATCATCTGCGATAGGGCTGGCACGGCTAATTCTTTGCCCCAGACCGCTTGGCTCGAGGCTTTTGGTGCGAGGCGTTCATGCTGGCTCGAGTCGCTGAGAACGGTGGCTAAGCCAGTCAATGTCGGACTGGCACTTTTCGCATTGAAGGTCACGCGCAGTTGCAGCGCGTCTGCCATGCGCGTCAACTCGAGGGTATCGGTGCTGAGCTTGCCGTCCGCATCGGCTTCGCCTTTGAACGACGTGCGCGGCAGGGCTGGATCGGTGCTCCATGTGCCCACGCGGTAGTAGCGCGACCAGCGCGTGCCGAATTGCGCCCTGACCTCGATCAGCAGGCTCGAGCCAGTCGGGGTGATGGCGTTCCAAGACGCGACGGCGGTATCGAAGCGTCCGCTGATCGGCGCAGTCTCGAGCGTGCCAGTTTTGGCGGTTTTCTCTAAGGTCACGCGCAGGTCAGTTCCTGCCTCGAAACGCAAGTTAGAGAGCGTTGCGCCCTGAAGCGCTCGAGTCTCGAAGCCTGTCCAGAGTTGCAGGCGCGGTGCGGCCGCTTCGGTCAGGCTCATCAGCAGTACCGCCAGAAGTAAAAGCTTCGCATACACACTTTATTTTACGCTCGAGCTGCGGTTTCTACCAGTTCCAGCGCGTAAAGATATTCGTCGAAGTACGCGCCATCCTCGAGCCAACTGTCTTTGAGGATTTGCTCCAAGGTGAATCCTAGACGCGTCAGCAAGCCTTGACTGGCGGCGTTGCGAACATCGGTCGTGGCGGTGACGCGTCGAACGCCAGTTTGAACGGCGTACTGGAGCAGCGTCTCGAGTGCTTCGCGCATCAATCCCTGACCCTGCCAGTCACTTGCGAGCGTGAAACCGATCTCGGCATTGCTCGAGTCCACGCGGTTGAAACCGATGTCGCCGATCAGCTCGTTGGTCTCGAGCGTTGCAATGCCGATTTGCGTCCAGCCGAGGTCGGTGATATCTCGAGCTTGCGTGGACTGGATCAACTCGAGCGCGGCTATTGCTGCATAGGGGACTGTCCAACTTTGATACCGCGCCACGCTTGGATCACTGCGGTACGCGCTCAAGCTTGCCGCATCTCGCTGCTCGAGGGAACGTAGGCGCAAGCGCGATGTGACAAGCGGCTCGAAAGTCACGCGGTCGCTCGAGTGTAGCGCAGCAGTTGAAGCTCGAATTGCTCGAGCGATGTGTAGAGCTGCACCTGCCAGCCAGCGCCCAGCGCAGCGGCGATATTGGCTGGACTGTCGTCCCACAGCAGGATACCTGAGGCGGGCAACTCGAGGGCGGCTTGAACGCGGGCGTAAAACTCCGGCTGAGGTTTTCTGGCTTTCAACTCGCTCGAGACGAACACGCCGTCTAGCGCAGCCTCCAATCCCATCTCGCGTTTCATGTACAGAGCGCGGTTGGTTTCCTGATTCGTGCCGAGGTAGCACTTCACGCCAGCACCTCGAATGCGCTGGATTCGCGCCAGCAACGCCGTGTCAATCGCGTGTTCATGCTCGAGCCATTGTCTGATGAACGCCTCCGCACTGACGGTCACGCCTCACCCCTCGAGCAGCGGTGGCAAGATTTTCGCCAGCTCGAGTTCGCCGCTGATGCAGCGCTGGAACTCGCCGTGGATGAAGGTCATAAACTGATCTCGAGGAATACCGTAGCGCTCGGCAGCGGGCGTGACGAACCAGCTTTTCGGGCGCACGATCACGCCGTCGGTGTCGAAGACCATCGCTTGCACGGACATCTTGGACGCGCTCACTGCGCCTCGAGCGCCCGTTTGTACGCGCCGCGCAGCAAGTCGTGGAAGTGATGCACGCCTTCCTCGCGCTGCACGCTGTAACGCCCAACGTGGTACGAGCGGCTGCCCAGTCCAATTTGCACGGCTTCGCAAATCTCCTCGTCTTCGCGTTGCACGACTTCGCTGTACGCAAAATCGGCGGCAATGGTCCCCTGATGGCTGGTGTCGGCGTACAGGTAATCGAAGATCACGTCGCAGGTGTCCGCGCCCGTCGGCATGATCAGATTGACCTGCAAGCGCTCTCCGACGATGTTGAGCATGATGTTCGGGAAGATGAAGTAGTAAAACGCTTTATCTGCTTCGCCGTAAAAGCTCGAGTCGGCGTCTTTACGAAACGGGCTGTATTGCAGGCTGTAATGCGGCGCGGTTTCGGTGCGGTACTGCGCGTAATCCAGCACCTTGTTGAGTTCCGGGTGGACGATGGGCACGTGGTAGCCCTCCAAGTAATTGTCCACGTAGGCTTTCCAGTTGCATTTGACGGGGTAGACGATGCGCTGGTGAAATTGCAGATGCTCGAGTTGGATCGGCGCGATGCGCTCGCTGATGCCTTGCACGGTTGCCTCGAGCGGCGCTGGGGCGGGGGAGAGGTTGATGAAGATCAGTCCCTGCCAAGTTTGAAGCGCGACTGGCGTCAAGCCGTAATCTTTCTTGTCGAACAAATCCACCCTGTCCCAGTGCGGCACGCCACGCAATTGCCCCTCGAGCGTGTACGTCCAGCCGTGGTATTTGCATTGCAGCATTCCGCGTTCGCTACACCCATTCTCGAGTGCCAGCGGCCCAGCGCGGTGGCGGCAGACGTTGTAGAAGCCGCGAATCACGTTGTCCTTGCCGCGCACGGCGATTACGGGATCGCCCGCGATTTGAGAGACGAGGTGGTCGCCCGCATTTGGCATTTGTGAGACGTGTCCGACGTATTGCCAGTGCGTGGCGCTGATCGCCTCGCGGTCGAAGACGTGGAATTCTGGCGCGGTATACCAGCTCGAGGGGGCGGTGAAGGCTTGCTCGATCGGCTGGGTGGTCAGCGTGTCCGCGTTCAGATCGGGCAGGCTCGAGGGGATGGCGGCGGGGCGCTCGAGGATCATGAGCTGATGATATCGGTTGGGGGTGGAGTTGCACAGTTGTCTGGACACAGGGTGCGAAAACGGAGTGTCGCTCGAGGTGCTGGGGATCTCTTGACAAACCGTCTGACTGGACGGTAGTTTCAAACCGTCTGAAGGGACGGTATTTGATGTCCAAGAAAACCCCGATTCAAACCAAAGAAAACCTACTCAGCGCCGCCGCCAAGCTCATCACCCTGCACGGCGCGAGCCACCTGACCTTGGAACGCGTTGCACTCGAGGCGAGCGTCAGCAAAGGTGGGCTGCTGCACCACTTTCCGACCAAGCTCGAGTTACTGACCGCGCTGATTGAGCAACTCGCCCTCGACTTCGAAGCCGACATCAGCCGTCACCTCGAGACCGAACCAATTGGACGCGCTGGACGCTGGGCGCGGGCGTACATCCGCGCAACGTTCCAACCAGCTCCCGAGGAAGCCGCGCTGACTAACGCACTGGCCCAGATCATCAACGCGTACCCAGAACTTTTGGAGCCGATCAAAACGAGCTTCGAGTTCGCTGCCCTTCATATCCTCAACGATGGACTGCCCGCCCCTCGAGCCACCGCGATTCGTATGGCGTGCGACGGCTTGTGGTTCGCCGAAACGACCGGCATGAGCGACTTGACACCGCAATTGCGGGCGCAATTGCTAGAGGAGCTGATCTCGTGGACGCGCTGAACACCGCCAACACCAGCGCACCGCTCGAGACTTCCAACTGGCAACCGCGCTTCTGGAGCATCTGGCTCGGGCAAGCGCTGAGCTTAATCGGCTCGAGCCTGACGCAATTTGTCTTGCTGTGGTGGATCACCAGCACGACGGGCAGCGCCAGCGACTTGGCGATTGCGGGCATCGCGGGCTTGCTGCCGCAGGCGCTGCTCGGGCCACTCGGCGGCGTGATCGCCGATAGGTGGCCGCGCCGCACGATCATGATCGTCGCCGACAGCATCACCGCCCTGTGCATGATCGTGCTGATTTTCTTATTCTCGAGCGGCGCGATTCAGCTCTGGCACGTCTACACATTGATGTTCGTTCGCAGCGGTATGCAAGCCTTCCAAAGTCCCGCCGCCGCCAGCAGCACCGCCAATCTCGTGCCGCAATCGTGGCTGCCGAGGGTTGCTGGACTGAATCAAAGCTTGCAGGGCATCATGACGATTGCCGCCGCGCCGCTCGGGGCACTGGCGCTGGCGTGGCTGCCGCTGCAAGGCGCACTGATGATCGATGTCGTGACGGCTGTGTTGGGCATCACGCCGCTGCTGTTCTACAAAGTTCCGCAACCTGTAGAAACCCAGAACAAAACCTCGAGCGGCTGGGAAGATTTCACTGAAGGCGTCACGTATGTCTCGAGAGATCGGGGCTTGGTCGGGTTGTTCGCATTGCTCGGGCTGGTCGTGCTGACCGTGATGCCGACGTTTGCGTTGACGCCACTGCTGGTCAAGCAGCACTTTCTGGGTGGCGTCAATCAAGTCGCGTTGATGGAAGGCATCAGCGGCGTCGGCATGATCGCGGGCGGCATTTTCATCAGCGTCTTCCCGCCGCGTCGCCCGATACTGGTGCTGCTGCTGGCGTTCGCCGTCTCGTGCGGCACGGTCGCGCTGACCGCGCTGTCCTCGAGTAACGCCCTGTGGCTGGCCGTGATCTGGTGGACGGTGAGCGGTGTGACGTTTTCCGTCGGCAACGCGCCAATGATGAGCGTGCTGCAAACCATCGTCCCCAACGCGATGCAAGGCAGGGTACTGTCGCTGATGAATACGGTGATGGGCTTCGCGGGGCCGATTGGTCTGGCGATCGCCGGGCCGCTCGGCGACGCCATCGGCGTGCGCGGCGTCTTCATCTGGGGCGGAGCGCTCTCGGCACTGGTCTGCCTGCTGGGGCTGCTCGCCCCAGCGCTGATGAATTTGGAAGCTCGAGCCGCCGAGGTCACGCGCAGTCAAAACCGCTGAAATTGAGCGATCTGACGTGAGTTTGAATAACGGCATCGGTGATTTTGACCTTGGCTCGCAGCGTCACGCTGTCGCTCGAGTCGATCTGAATGCTCTGAGAGCTAATCGTTACCGTGTCTAGACTGGTTTTCTTATCGGGTGCGGTGCACGTCGCGCAGCTCGAGCAACGCCGCCAAGGTCGCGTCGTGCGGGGCTTTGAGTTCCAACACCATGATCGTGATGATTGCCAGCACGCCATCACTGAACGCTTCGATTCTGCCATTGCTCAGGTGGCAATCCTCAATCGCTCAAAGCCCCAGCGCGTAGAATCTTTGCAATGAAGACCGTTGCTGCCCTGCTCGCCGCTGGACTCTCGACGCGCATGAAACGCAATAAGCTCTTGCTGGAGCTAAACGGTGAACCGCTCGTGCGGCGCGGCGTCCAAAACCTGCTTGAATCAGGTTTTGAGCGCGTGACCGTGGTTACTGGCAACGAAGAGTCCGTGATTCAAGCGGCGCTCGAGGGGCTGCCGTGCGATTTCGCGTTCAACCCGGATTTCGCCACGGCTGGCATGGAAGCCTCGTTACGCACGGCTGTATTGAGTCTCGCTCCAGATGTGGACGCCATGCTGTTCACGCTCGCCGATCAGGTTTTCGTGACAAAGGCGATGTACCGCAATCTGCTCGAGAGGATCGGTGACGCGCCGATTGCCGCTTCACGCTTCGGCGAGGTGATCGCGCCGCCACACGTCTTCGCCCGCGAGTTGTTTGGAGTGCTCGGCACACCCGGTAACGGCGCAAAACCGCTGATAAAGCTGCACCTCGAGCGCGTGATGTTCGTCGATCAGCCGCTCGAGGGCTTGTTCGATTTGGACACGCCAGAAGATTACGCCGCAGCCGCACTCTCGAGCCTCGTGTGACGCAGCAAGCGCAGCGCCCCCAAGGATTTTAGGATCCCGATCTGCACCGTCAGATACGCCTCGAGCGCCGCCCACAAACCCTCACGGGCAAGTGATGAAAGGTCGTGCTCGAGCACCTCGCGTACCGTGCCCGTCCCCATGCGGTGGAGTTCATCGGTGGTGTCCACTCCGACTCGCAAACCGCGCCCGATGCTCGAGCAGGTCACGCCGCCGCGCCCCGCGTCAAAGTGCGTGAGGTCGTCCATGACGCCTGTGTCGATGCACGCCTGCACCCTCGGGAATAAACCGTGTGTCGCCAGCAGCTTCCACGCGATAATCAGCGTCACGCGGTCGGGATCGGGGTGGCGCACCAGTCCGCGCAAGCCGCCGCTGAACAGTTCAAACCCCGCCTGCCCGACGAAATCGTCATCCTGATAGAGCTTGTCCGCCAATTCCGACAAGAAATGTGCAAATGGATAGACCGCCGGATCGGTCAACCCCGTCAGCGCCCCCTCGAGCACCAGTTCGGTCAGCGTCAGCAGGTCGCTGTTCGGGCGCTCAAAAGTTTGCACGGTCAGATGCTGAAACAGATTCAGGCGGCTGGCGTGCTGCCCCCTCGCGCCCGCTTTGCAGATACCTTTGAGCTTGCCGTCCGGCGTCAGCAAGGAGAGGATGATGTCGCCGCTCGGGGTCTTGTAACGCCGCAAAACGATGCCAGAACGGGTGCGGTAACGGCTCACACGGCATTTTACACGTTCAGACTGATCCACACCGTAACGCTCGAGACGCCACATTGACCGTAGGGGGAGAGGCTTGCCTCGCCCGCTCACTCACCCGCCAATAGCGACCATCGTGCGCTCACGGATCTGCGGCAGCACATCCCCCATCCGCCCTTTTTGGTGCGCCGCCTCGAGCAGCGTGTCGATCAGCGCTTCGATCGGGTTGCTCGAGTCAAAGGCGCTGCTGGCGTCAAGCTCGCGGTCGGTCAGCAGGCACGGGCGCACCTTGCGATCCGCCGTCAGCCGCATCCGTGAGCATGCCCCGCAGAACGGTTCACTGATCGGATTGATGAAACCCAGCGTCCCTTGGCTGCCCTGAATCTTGAAGACTCGAGCGGGACTGCTCGGATCGGTCGGTACAACCTCGAGCATTCCAAATTCGCGCTCGAGCAGCGCTCTGACCTCGCTGCCCGGCATGAAAGCGCGGCGGTAAACCTCGAGATCAGCGTTATTGAGGTGCATGTACTCGATGAAACGCACGTGCAGCGGTCTGTCAAGGCTCATGCGGGCGAGCTTGACGAGTTCGGTGTCGTTGACGCCGCGAATCAGCACGGCGTTCAGTTTGACGGGGTGCAGTCCCAGCTCCAAAGCCAAATCAATTGCGTCCAGCACGGGCGCAATTTCACCGCCACCGGTCGCGTGCCTGAAGACGCTAGGCTCGAGCGCATCGAGGGAGATGTTGACGCGGTTCAGCCCCGCCTCCAAGAGTTCTTTGTGCCTGCGCCGAAAGAGCGTGCCATTGGTGGTCACGGCAATGTCCTTGACGCCGGGCGTCATCGCCGCATTTGCGATCATCTCGGGCAACTCTTTACGCAGCAACGGCTCGCCGCCCGTGAACCGCGCCGCGTCCATCCCGAGCAGACTGGCGGCTTTGACGAAGTTGTCCACGTCGCGCACGCTCAGCACGCCTTTCGGTTCTGCGTGATGATCGCCCAGCGGATCGCAGTACGAGCAGTGAAAGTTGCAACGCGGTGTGACCGAAATACGCAAATCACGAATGACCCGTCCAAAGCGGTCGATCAGTTCCGTTGGTCGTGAGCGAGACTCGAGTTTTGCGGGTTGCACTACTCTAATCTAACTCGAGCGTGAGGGAAAGCGGTGTCGGCTGACAGACAGGGCAAACGCACCAAGTCAAGCCGTCAGTCCAAGCAACGAGCGCAAATAATCATCGCTCATCAACGCTTTCAACCGCTGACGACGCTTAGAAATACGTAACTCCTTCTCGAGATTCAACAAATTCAATGCTATCCGTC
>JANYHH010000111.1 GCA_025359505.1 Deinococcales bacterium | reverse complement strand
CCTCGCCCGTGCAACAGCCCGCCGACATCCGCACTCGAGGGCAACGGATTTTGTGTTGACCTTCGCCCTTTGCCATTCGCCTTTTCCCTGTCTCACTCGAGTTCGTCCACATCGTGAATGATCACCGCGTCCGCATCCCCGTAAACTCGAGGGTTGTGGTGACGCTCGACGATCTCAGCGACGCGATCAAAGCCGCCCGCTTGACGAATGAGTGCCGCGCCGATCAGCGGGTGCAACAGCCGAATCTCGAGCGCGGAGTACCTGCGATGCAGCAAGCCCTCGAGCCGAATTGGAGTTTTCATTGGGCGCTGCACCAGTCCGACCGCAATGCGTTCAAGCCAGATGTATGGGCGCAGCAGTTTGCCACAGTCGTGCAGTAACGCGGCTCGCACCAATACATCACTGGCGATGGGGTGCAACTCCAAAAGTTTCTGTGCGACCCTGACGGCGTGCTCACGATCCCTCACGTCCATCCGAATGTAGACGCCGAACTCGAGCGGCGGCAATCGTGCGGCTGCCCACGCATCATCGGGCCGCGCCAAAACCGGATGGATTGCCCTGAGTAAGCGGTTCAATCGCCCGATCAGGTTTTTGGAGCGCAGCAATGACACGCCACTATTGTAATTGACTCTCCCTCCCGAGCTTGACGCCGCCGTCACGGTCTGGGTTTATACTGGACTTCACCGGAGGTAATTCAAGTGGCCATCAGAACGCTCGGGATGATTCTCGCTGGCGGACAGGGTTCTCGCCTTGCACCGCTGACCTCTAAGCGCAGCAAACCGGCTGTGCCGTTCGGCAGTAAGTACCGCATCATCGATTTTGCGATCAATAACTTCATCAACTCGAGCGTCTACAGCATTTACGTGCTGACGCAGTTCAAAGCCCAAAGCCTGACCGAGCACATTCAGCGCGGTTGGCGCTTCGGGAGCTTCTTAGCCGATTACTTCATCATGCTCGTACCTGCCCAGCAGTACCGTTTCGAGGAATTGGGCGCGGTCTGGTATCGCGGTACGGCGGATGCCGTCTATCAGAATATGCACCTCGTTGAAAATTACGATGCTGACCTGATCGCGGTCTTCAGCGGCGATCACATCTACAAAATGAACGTCGACCACATGATCCAGCAGCATTTAGACCTGCGGGCCGACATCAGCATCGCCGCGTACCCCGTGCCAGTCGCGGAAGCCTCGCGCTTTGGGGTGTTGCAAGTCGATAACCGCAACCGCATCACACAGTTTCAGGAAAAACCCAAAGACCCCAGCACGATGCCCGACCGTCCCGAGATGGCCTTAGCCAGCATGGGCAATTACATCTTCAACCGCAAAGCTTTAGAGGAACTCTTGGAGCTGGACGGGCGCGATGACACCTCGAGCCACGATTTTGGCAAGGACGTACTCCCCAAAGCCCTGCGCGACGGTTATCACCTGCACGCTTACGACTTTCACAAAAACCCGATTCCGGGCAATGACCGCCCCAATACCTATTGGCGCGATGTCGGCACGATTGACGCGTATCACGAAGCCAACATGGATCTGGTCAGCGTCAACCCAGAGTTTGACCTTTACAACCCAGAGTGGCCGCTACGCACCGTCAACACCGACAGTCCACCCGCCAAGTTCGTCCACGAGTCCGGCGACCGCACGGGACGGGCGCTCAACAGCCTGCTGGCGGGCGGCGTGATCGTCTCTGGCGGCACGGTGCGCGACAGCATCATGTTCCGCCGCTCGAGGGTCAACTCGTACAGCGAGGTCACGCGCAGCATTCTGTTCGACGAGGTGGAAATCGGGCGTCACTGCCGCGTGCAGAACACGATTATCGACAAAAACGTGCGCGTGCCAGCCGGCACGAAAATCGGCTTTGACTTAGAGGAAGACCGCTCCAGAGGCTTTAAAATTTCTGATAACGGGATCGTCGTCGTGCCGAAAGGCTACCGCTTTGACTGAAGTCAGCTCGAGGCTCGAGCTGAACTGGTGGTGCGTAGCATCAGATGGGGGCATGTTGACAAAACGAAGTTTGGTTTTTGGCGGTAAAACAGTTTTGGCTGCACAGCAGTTGACAACCTCGAGCCATGGCGCGTATCCTCTGCTCCGCCCTCAGCGTCGCAGCACTTGACGCGCACTCTCCTCTTGCCGAGGTGGCGGAATTGGTAGACGCACTAGCTTGAGGGGCTAGCGCCGGCAACGGTGTGCGGGTTCAAATCCCGTCTTCGGCACCAGAAAAGAAACGCGGCGATCTCGAGAGATGAGACGCCGCTTTCGGTTTGCGATCTTGCTCAAGATGAAAAAACCGTGCCACCAAACAGCAGCGCGGTTTTCTCGAGCTGATGTTTACTTCGCGGACTTGTAGTTGGCTTCCAACACATCCCAATTGACGACGTTCCACCACGCCTCGAGATACTTAGGGCGCAGGTTTTGGTATTTGAGGTAATACGCGTGCTCCCAGACATCTACGCCGAGGATTGCTTTCGCGCCCAGCTCGAGCGGCGTGTCTTGATTGGCGGTGCTGACGACGCTCAAAGCACCGTCTTTGACGATCAGCCACGCCCAGCCACTGCCGAAGCGCCCGACGCCAGCGGCGTTGACTTTCTCTTTTAAGGACTCGAGACCGCCCATCGCGTCAATCGCGGTTTTCAGCTCGCCGACGGGTTGATTGGAACCGCCGGGGGCCATGATTTTCCAGAAGAAGGCGTGGTTGTAATGCCCGCCGCCATTGTTCCGCACCGCGCCGCGAATGTCTTCTGGCACGGCTGACAGGTCATGCAGCATCTGCTCGAGCGGCATCGTGATCTCGGGGTGCTTTTCCAAAGCGGCGTTGAGGTTATTGACGTAGGCTTGATGGTGCTTGCCGTGGTGAATCTGCATCGTCTGCGCGTCAATGTGCGGTTCCAGAGCGGCGAAGTCGTAACCGAGGGCTGGGAGTTCGTATTTCATGATGCCTCCTGTGGTCTTGCTGCTTCAGTCTACCTGAGGCGAGTGAATGATGAGTGCAGCGCTCGTTACGGCTCGAGGTCAGTTTTTCCAGTCGCGCACGACCGAAAGCGCAGGACTGCCTTTGTCGTACAGCACGCTGACCGTCGGGGTGCGCTCTAATAACTTATCGCTGTAATACTGCCGGATCGTTTCGCGTCCCTCGAGCACGACGCCATCAGCTAACTCCAAACGCTCGGCGACTTCGCGCTCGAATTCCTTGGTGGTCAGCGCGTCTATGATGCTCGGCGCGGGCAGTTTGCCGCTTTCAATCGGCAGCGTAATCAAAAACGGCTGCCCTTTAACCTCGTAGCGGTAATCGGCGTTCAGCAGCAGGCGCAGCGTGCCGCCAGCGCGGGTCAGAAAACGCACGTTCAGGCGCTCGAGCGTGCCCGTGGCGAGCGGCCCGACTTTTCTGAGCAGCTTGTCGCGTCCGCTGGGGAACCACTTGCCGTTCGGGTAACGCAATGCGTAGTACATCGCCAGCCCGATAAAGACGGCGACGATCAGGCTGGCAATCAAAATCAAATTCATTTCACCGATACCAGATTCTTAATTTTGCTCGCTTTTTCAAAATGATCCAAGCGGTGCTCGACGATCCACCATTGCGCGACCTCGATCAAAAGCTCGGGATTATCATTTCTGTTCGCGTAGAACGAAAGTCCGACCTCTGAACCTTTAACTGCTATTTTTCGGTCGCACACTTGAATGATTCGTTGCCTCGTTGCTGCGTTCATCGAACTCCGATTAATCTCAACTTGAGTCAGTTCGACGAGTATCTGAACATGTACCTCGAGCTTTACACGCTGCGACTTTGGTTGTGAAGTCGCTCACCTCGAGTCACAATGAATCTCGAGCAGTCAAGCCTCGAGACCGTGAGTTGGGCTGTTGTTTAGCGGGTGGTGACTTTGGCGGGTTTGCGTTTCAAGCTCTCAGCTTTCATGACCTCAGCTTTTTCGTCCACGCCGAGTGTCTTTAAGCCGGCCGCCGCTGGGCCACTGGCGAATTTCCAAATCACAAAGGCTATTGTCGCAGAAAACCCGCCCATGACGAGTCCGAGCAGCAGCGCTTCAAAACCGTTGCCGGAAACCGCGCCGATAAACCCGCCGATGATGCACCATACGCCGAACAGCGCGGTCAGTGCTGCGCTCACTTCGTAGATTCGTCTCAGTAACATTTTTAGCCTTTCCGTGCTCGAGATGTCTCGAGCGTTCTTTCGGTCGAGTCTAGCATCTGTCGTGCGGTACGGTCGTCCGCAGTCAAGAAAAGTAGGCTGTCGCATGAGGTTCGCTTGGAGCTGGCTCGAGGTCAACTCGTTTTTAGCGAACGAAAAGCAATCCCTGACGGCCTCTCAAGGCTGTTTGGGAAATGAAAACAGGAGAGCAAGATTGCTCTCCTGTTTTCCGTGCAGTGCGCCCTCGCACACCGTGTCATGCAGTGCGCCCTCGCACACTTAAAGACCGAATTTGAATTAGCGCTCGAAGCCGTAGGTCATGAAGTTGTGGATCATGCCGATCACGGGGAGCATCACAAGTGCAAGCAACAGCCAACTTTGGCGATCTCCGGCTTTTGACATCAGCTTCAACGCATTCGCAGCGGCGGCTCGCCACTCGAGGGTTGGTTGCGCTGTGCGCTCTGGCTTGGGCTGCTGCGCGGTGCGGCTGGGGCCAGTGTTACGCGTATTTGGGATGGAGTGTTCTGTGATGAGCATAGTCGTAATTTAATCCTTAACAGAATGAGAAGTCAAGTTTTGTCAGAAGACGCGTCGTTGTTCTGTTGAGGGCGAAGTGCTGCAAGTCCCTGCTTGTCTGATTATACACCGACTAACCTCGAGATGATGTGTAGCCCGGACAACGGTACACCATATGTCGTGGTTCATGCCGTCACTGTGCCCGCTCGAGCTGAAGAAAAGCTGAGTTCAAAACAAGGCTCGAGCCATGAAGTCTGGCCCGAGTCGCTGATGCTGCGAATTGAAACTACGCAGCGCCTTGCACAAAGCGCAACACATAGCCGAGCATCGCTCCGAACGCCCACCCGCTGCCCAACAGCATGCCGCCCGCGACTTTCGGTGGATCGCGCAGAATCTTATGCACCCAACCGCCATTGAACAAACCGCGCATGTAAATCACGCCGCCGAGGGTGTACAAACCGACGTACTCAATAAAGCGCCCGACGTTCGGTAGCTCCTGCCGCGCCAAAGCCGCCAGCCCCAGCGCGAAAGTCAGCACCGCGACGTAATGCACGACGTTCATGCCTAGCAGAAACGCTTTTGAAGGAGAAGCTCGCCGCGCCTCGAGCGCAGACCAAGCGGTAGCAATCAAGAACAGCCCGGTTAGGGCGTAGCAAAAACTGTAGACGAGCGGCAACATTTGGTGATTATCACCCGCTGCTTGAGAAAATCAATTGACGGGCGTCCCACGTACCCAGCCTCGAGACTCAAAGAGCGCGTGTGGCACGCGTGAACGTTGCTTGACCGATGGTGTCTTGGTGGTGTAGAATTATGTGTTGGGCGAAATCTACTCATCGCGCCAGAAGTTCGCACCAGACGAAGACGCACCGCTAAGGAGCTACATGATCGAAGACAGCATTGAACCAATCCAGATGGACGCCGCCGCGCTGCTTGAAGGCGCTGAGAACTACACCGCCGACAACATCAAAGTCCTCAAAGGTCTGGATGGCGTCCGCAAACGCCCCGGCATGTACCTTCAGGGCGGCACGGGCATCGATGGCTTCCACCAGCTTTTATCTGAAATCATCGACAACGCCATCGACGAGGGTCAGGCGGGCTACGCCGACACCGTGACGGTGATTATTCGCAATGACGAATCCGTCACCGTGACCGACAACGGGCGCGGCTTCCCGGTGGACGCGATGGCGTCCGAGGGTGGTCGTCCAGCGGTCGAAGTGACCTTCACCGATCTGCACGCGGGCGGTAAGTTCGATGACGGCGCGTACAAGGTTTCCGGCGGTCTACACGGCGTCGGCGCGAAGGTCGTCAACGCGCTGAGCGTCTTCCTGCGCGTCGAAATCAAAAAAGGCAAAGACCTTTACCGCATCGGTTTTGAGAGCGGTGAATTAACTGAACCGCTGCACATCATCGGTAAGAACACTGACGGTCGCAACGGCTCGAGCATCAGCTTCAAGCCCGACCCGGCGGTCTTTAAAGACATCGAGCCGCACTGGGATTACAGCCGCATCCGCCGCCGCTTGCGCGAGCTGGCGTACCTGATGGGCGGTTTGAAAATCGTGCTGGTCAACGAGCGCGAGGGGCATCAAAAAACCGAGGTTTTCCAAGAGCGAGGCGGCGTGGCTGCCTACGCCCGCAGCCTCGTCGGTGACGACAAGCTGTTGTACGAAGCGCCAATTCTGATCAAAGGCATGTTCGAGGGCGTGGCAGTGGAAATCGGTTTGATCCACTCGACCTCGTACACCCCGAACCTGTTGGCGTATGCCAACATGATTACCAACCGCGATGGCGGCACGCACATGACGGGCTTTCGCACTGCGTACACTCGCGTGTTCAACAAATATCTCAAAGACAAGAATATCCTCAAACAAAACGCGATCGAACCCCAAGGCGACGATTGGCTCGAGGGGCTGAACGTCGTCGTCAGCGTCAAAATCAACGATCCGCAGTTTGAGAGTAACGCCAAGGTCAAGCTGCTGAACCCAGAAGTGCAACTGGCCGTCAACCGCGTCGTGTCGGAGAAGCTGCTCGAGTTTCTCGAGGAGACGCCGAAGGTCGGTAAAGCGATCTGCGAGAAAGCGGCGGATGCGGCTCGAGCGAGAGACGCGGCTCGCAAAGCCAAGGATCTCGTGCGCCGCCAGAACCCCTTGGAGAACGACGATTTGCCCGGTAAGCTCGCCGATTGCCAGTCGGACGATCCAGCCGAATCCGAGTTGCTGCTGGTCGAGGGCAACTCCGCAGGCGGAACTGCCAAGGGCGCACGGGATCGCAAGTTTCAGGCGGTGCTGCCGCTGCGCGGTAAGGTGCTGAACGTCGAAAAAGCCGCGATTGGGCAGATTCTAAAAAACGCCGAAATCCGCAGCATGATTGCCGCGATTGGCGCGGGCGTGCAAGGCACGGGCGACAACCAGCACTTCGACCTGACCAACATCCGCTATCACCGCATCGTCATCATGACCGACGCCGACGTGGACGGCTCGCACATCGCGGTGCTGCTGATGACGTTTTTTTACCGCTTCATGCGGCCAATCATCGAAGCGGGCTACTTGTACATCGCGCAACCGCCGCTGTACCGCCTGACCGTCGGGCGCAAGTCCGAATACATTTTCAACGAAGCCGTGCTGCAATCGAAGCTGCTCGAGCTGGGCGATCGAAGCAACATCCAGATTCAGCGCTACAAGGGCTTGGGCGAGATGAACGCCGAGCAACTGTGGGAGACGACGCTCGACCCGGCCACGCGCACGATGCTGCACGTGACGATCGAGGACGCGCTGGATGCCAATGAGGTCTTCAAGGATTTGATGGGTCAGGATGTCGCGCCGCGTCGTGCGTTCATCGAGGAAAACGCGGTCTTCGCACAGATTGACGTGTAAACCCAGCGCTCGAGCAATCCAGTTCAGAAACGCCCCAGATTGGGGCGTTTTTTTACAACTCGAGGCTCGAGAATATTTGAATATTTCTTGCGCTCGAAACTTCCCTAAAAATTAAGAGGAAATATTGTATTTTTCAAGCACTGACTTTAACTTTGGAAACTCTCTTCTAACTAATTCAGATTGTTGTTCGCTCAGTTTTATCCCAGTTTTGAGATAGTCTTTTAAAACTTGCTCTCCTACTTTTGAATTTCCCTGTCTTAAAGCGGACAATTTTTCTAGTAGTATTTTTTGATGATCTCCACTCTTCGCGCCTGAGAAAGCCTCGCTATAAGTTTTAGCTATTTTGTTTGTCTCGCTACCAGAGAAGTGCGAAATATCTAGATCAAGTAATCGGTGTTGAGTTATTGGCTTATTTATTATTTCGAGCAGTTTAGGCAAAATTTGACTATATTGGTCAGACGTTAAGCTATTTTCTATTTTTTCCAATAATCTGTTTGACTGTGAATCATTTAATTTTTCGTCGGCAACTAAATCTGTTATTGCAGAGGAAATCTCAAGATTCTCGATCCAAATTTTGAGAAGAAAATCTCGTTCACCACCGTGTTCCTTCGGAGTAATGTTAAGCAGTGCGATTGTGTAATCTTCTGGAAATTCATAAGCATTTTTACTTCTAGATACTTCGAAAAATAAATGTAAGAGCGCTTTAATTTGATTTTGATCATCTAAATTGGCGTTTTGAGCAAGATTACTTATTTGATCTACTGTCAAAGACTCCAAGCAAACTGCTGCGACATCTAAAGACACAAGTGGATGAGTAGATTGAGCTATGACTGCTATAGCAACTAAATTTTCTCTTTGAGCGTCCGAAACTAGATTTTTTTGAACCAGCTCGGCAAACGCATAGAATACGTCCGTTGCATAAGGTTGAGAGTAGTAATTTCTGAGTTGAGAGTTAAATAATGAAGCGATGCTATCTGGATTATAAACTGTACCATACGCATTTTTTGCATTGCCAAACCAGTGTTGTTTCATAGATTTGCAAAGTTCGGCGAATTGATCGGGGTAACTTGCCGCATTGGCAAACAACGATTGAAGAGTGTCCCCTGCCTTGACGGGTACGAATGAAATCAAGCTAGCAAGGGTCGGGAAAAATTCTGAATACCACTGACGATACGAAGGACTCATAAAATTTCCTGCATTTGTCCAAACCTTTTCAAGAAATCCTTGAAGTTCTTTTCCGCCTATTTCGGGATTAATATTTTTGACTATATTGCGCCATGCAACACCAGAATCCTTAGTAATATCAGGCTTATCACTCATGATATGAAGTTTTTCTATAAGAGTTTTTCGGTTGTTTATTGAAATGTCAGCCCAATTTTTTCCGATATATTCATCAACATCATTTACAGTTTTCTCAGGGAACAACGTAAGCCAAGATTTTAGCAAATCTTGAAAACCAACTACATTTTCGCGACGAAAATACTCTACGATCTCCAAAGCAAAAGATTGGCTATCGAACTTACTATCAACGGCGATAGTTCCGGCAGTAACTGCGAGCGGAATTAGCAATTTCTGAGCATTCGAAGATAACTGACTAAAGTAACCATTTAACCATTTTGATAACGGTTCTTTTATCTCTCCATACGTAAGTATTTGTTCATCCGTTAGGCTTAAAAAAGTGTCAAGACATTTTGAAAATGCCAAAACTATCTTTTCTTTTAGCTCAATTGGTAATATAGAAAATCGAGTTTCGAGGAATTTTATAGCAAAACGAACTTCCGAAGGTGAGCTGATATCTATTAAGTTTTCAAAATGGTTCCAGCCTACAAAATTTCCATAAGTCGCTTGATGATCTAATGCTAAAGCCAAGTAGTCAAAAGTTAACTCTTCATCTTCTCGTTCAAGAATATTACTCTCAAACACCCCATCAATGAAATTGCTTGCCCAATCTGTTGTCAATACTGAGTTATCTTTAGCTCGCACGATAATTTCCTTCATCAAAACGGGTTCATCAGTATCTGCTATCTGTCGCTTGTGAATCCATGAACGCCATTTCTGCTCAAGATTCAGTGGCAGCGAATTTCTTCCTTTAGCAAAAAGAACGATATCAAATATATGTAAGCAATCTTCCATCTTTTCTTGATCGCTCGCTCCAGTTGGCGTAAGATCTCCGCCAAAAGCGTGTTGTGTGAGTAGATCTAGCAATTCGGTTTTATCATCATCTGACGCCCCTATAAAAATGGGCGAAAATCGCCCACTTCCAATTCGAGTTCTGACCTCGGGGTTGGAAACTGCCCACGTCGCTACTTTGCTCAGAACTTCTTTTTGAACGCTGTCTGGAATACGCGTTGCAATGGACGCAAGCGCACCCGCTGCATTGACAATTCGCGGGGCAGTGTCTTGATCCAAGCGTTCCAATAAGCCGCGCAGCAGCCTTGCCTGTTCCATCGTCAACGGATCACTATTTTGACCCCGCCCAAATTCTTCAAGTATTTGTTCTGCGTCACCATTGACTAAAGCGTCGTAGACATTATTCGCGCCGTCTCCAAAAACACGACTGATTGCATCCTCGCTCAACCGCAATAGAGGTTCAAGTCTGGGCATTCTGACGCCTTGAACACTGCTGAGGTAACTTCGTAACGTTCGGAATTTAACAGCAAGTTTAGAAGTGTTGCCCTCGTCAGCAAACTGTTTGAGTAAGCGCTCGATCTCATCTGGCTGCTCTTTTTTAGAAGTGTTCAAATAGCGACTCCTGAACGCTTCGAGCAATCGAGGCTCAGCTTCAAGCTGTCTGTAAAAATCTGGAAAATCCACTCGCAGGACACATATCACCGCCAATGCCTGTGGGTATTTCGTGACGCTGCCCTGCGCTAATCCTCCCGCATTCGCATTACCAATTCCTTCGAATTCGCGCACTTCGGCAACCCACCATGCCTGCAAAAGCGCATTAATTAGTTGTAGAGCTTGGCGCGGGTTTGTGACGCCAGTGTGAACCAGTCGTTCAAGGACATCCTCGATTTCATCACCATGAGCTGTAAATTTAGAAATGAACTCTAGTGCGTGTTGCTCAAGTTTTCGCTTAGCATACTGGCGCATATCAGCGTGTGGTAAGGGGGGAATTTCGAGTCGATATTGAAATACACGGTCAAGATAACGCCGCGCATCTTGCTGCCTGTTGTGTTCCTCGAGAGGCACATCTCCTCGAATCGCACGTTTCGCAAGTGCTTCCGCGATGCGATGTTCATCACACGATACAACGAAGATTAATCCAACACCGTCAGGCAGACGATGACGCGGTAACTCGAGGAAACTACGTATTGCTTCTAAACCAGCTATCATTTCGTCACTGGAAAGACGGTCAAGATCGTCTACAAAGACTGCAATACGGGTTATGCTTTTGGTCTTAGAATCATTGTGAAAATTCTCAAGACGCTTAATCAGAAGCTGCTCAAACTCTTCAGCGCTACTACGGGGCGGTTCTGCACGCCATACACGGGTAAGACGTGATACGAATAACTTGTCAAGGTTAAGTAGCCAACCCGCTATAGCTGCGGTGACTAAAGTAAGCAATCCTGTCGTCAAGACCGACAGTACAGGTGTTGAAGCAAAGGCTATAGTCAAGGCGAGTATTGCGCTATAAATTACTAAACCGAAAAGTAGGCGTAAGCCCCATGCTTCCCACACCTCGCGCCACCATTCTCTCAACGGTTTCGCAACTGCCTCATCTCCAATTTTGTAGCGACTAAGAGCATCTTCAATGTCTTCTTCGCTCCCATCTAACTCAATAAACACTTCGCGGAGAAGCGCACGTTTTAAATTTTCGCCACCAAAACGCCATGCATTGAATGTAATGCATTTAACAGAGTTCCCATTTTTTTCATTGTGTGAAACTAGTCGTTTTTGGGTTAGTTCTTTGATTGAGCTTTTACCAGTTCCCCAACCGCCAAGTAATCCGATACTGTACGGAAGAGTCGTACCTTGATCGACAATGACGCGCTCAAGCAATTCGCTGAAATGCTTGTGCCCAAAGGCATCTTCAGTCTCTTGATCTAATTCACGATCAACGATAAGTGGAAGTAGTTTGCGAATCACAAGTGATGCTCATTATACACTCATTGGAAAGTCGCACAAAGTTAAATCTGTATTCAAGACTTGAATTCTGCACCGATCAGTAGGGTACGCAAAGGCGGCTGTCAGGTGTTCCTCGCGCCCCACTCGGCCATCGCGTCGATGATCGCGCCCAGTTCACTGCCGCGTTCGGTCAGCGCGTACTCGACCCTCGGTGGGACTTCTGGGTAAACGGTGCGAGTAACGATTCCCTTGGTCTCCAAAAATCTCAAGCGGTCGGTCAGGGTTTTGGGGCTGACGCTGTGCAGGTTGCGCTTCAGCTCCCCAAAGCGCTTCGTGCCGTGCAGCAAATCGCGCAGGATCAGCGTCGTCCATTTGCCGCCGATCACGTCAATCGTGCGCTCGACGACGCATTCAGGCTGCTGCTGCACGCGGTCATCGTACTCGAGCGCCGTGACTTCGGGGTCACGCAGCAATGGCGTAGCCATGTCGGCGGTCATCTGCTTCATTTGGAGTAACTATAGCACCCCTCAGTAACTACTTCACAAAATGAACCAATGCTGCTAGCTTGGCACTGAGAGTGCAAAGCTGCGGCTCTCAAGGAGACCTTTGATGAAACTCGCCGTACTTGGTGCGACCGGCAAGGTCGGAAGCAAGCTGACAGCTCGAGCGCTCGAGCTGGGCCACGAAGTCACGGCCCTCGTGCGCGATCCTACGAAACTCGAGATTACTCACGCGAGATTGCGCGTGCTGCAAGGCGATGCCACCAACGCTGGTGATGTAGCCAGCCTCGTGCAGGGACAAGACGCGGTACTGAACGCGCTCGGGCCCACAAAAACCTCGCCGAAGGATGTTTTAGCAATCAGCACGCGATTGGTGATCGTGGCGATGAAGCAGTTCAATGTGCGCCGCACGGTGATCGTCGGCGGCGCGGGGATGCGCGTGCCGCAGGACTCTAAGGATTTCGGTACGCAAGCGATCGGTTGGATCATTTCTAAAGTCATGGCCGATGCGGTCGCCGATAAGCAGCGTCAGTACGAATTGCTTCAAAATAGCGGCGTGGAATTTGTGATTCTGCGAGCGCCGCAAATCAAATCCGGCCCGCGCACGGGTAAGTGCACCATTGGCTACCCGCCGATGGGCCCCGGCGCTCAAATCACCCCTGAAGACCTGAGCGACGCGGTGCTCGAGATGCTGGTCAGCGATGAATTTCTGAATTCCGCGCCCGCGATTCGCTCGTGACACGGGTACTGGTGACGGGCGCGACGGGCAACGTCGGCGGTGCGGTCATGCGGCAATTGCTCAGAGCGGGGCAGCCGATGCGGGCGGCCGTCACGAACCTCGAGCGGGCGCGTACCACGCTCGAGCCAGAGTTTGGCGCTCAGCTCAAAACTGGACTGCTAGAACTGGTGCGGCTCGAGTTTGGCTTTGAAGACAGTTACGCCGCCTGCTTCGCGGGCGTGAGCGCCTGCTTCTTGATGCGCCCGCCAGCGGTGGCGGACACCAAGCGCCTGATCTTGCCCGCGATCGACGCGGGCGTGGCGCTCGGTGTGCGCCGCTGGGCGTTTCTGAGCTTGCAGGGCGCACAGAGCAACCCGGTCGTGCCACACCGAGCGGTAGAAAAGCACCTCGAGCAACTAGGGGCGAGTGGCGAGATCAGCTATACATTTTTGCGGGCTTCGTTCTTCATGCAGAATCTGTCGACCACGCACCGCGAGGACATCGCGCGGCTGAGTGACATCTTCATTCCAGCCGGAAGCGGCAAAACCGCCTTCATCGACGTGCGCGACGTCGCGGCCGTCGCGGCGAAAGCGCTGACCTCGAGTGACGCCGACCTCGAGCGGCTGGGTTTACACAACGCGGGCGTGGAACTGACCAGCGCCGAAGCGCTGAGCTACACCGAAGTCGCCGCGATCATGACCCGCGTGCTGGGCCGGACGATCACGTACTCCAGTCCCTCGCCGATCGCGTTCGGGTTGCACCTGAAAAAACAGGGCTTGCCGCTGGCGCAGATTCTCGTGATGGAGGCGCTGTACACGGTTGCGAAGCTCGGGCTGGCGGGCAAGCTGACGGGCGAAGTTGAGCGCATTCTGGGGCGAGCGCCGATCAGCGTCGAGCAGTTCGTGCGCGACGAAGCAGCCGCTTGGTCAGCTCACTGACTCGAGGCTCGAGGTTGACCACGGAAATCGTTACTTGCGTTTTATAAACAAATCCTCAAGGGCAACACGGGTGAAACCCGTTTTGAGACCACTGTGAGCGCGGGTTATGCTCGAGGGCGTGAAGTTCGCTTTGATTCGCTCACTCTTTGTTCTCGCCGTCGCGCTGATGCTCGGGCTGGCGCTCGCGCAAACGGCTCCGATCGGTCGCCCGGCCACCATCACGAAGCTGCTGACCAAACAACTGGTCTGGCCACTGGATTCCACGGTCGGTTTCCTCAACGGGGTGAGAATCCAGTTCCAGTATCCCAGTCGCAACATCGATGGGCGCAGCGTGTTGCCACTGCGCGAACTGGCCCGGGCGCTGGCGATTCCGCTCGAGAACATCTCCAATTCAGTCGACGGGCTGCGCTTTGGGAAATTGGAGCTGTACCCGAGCCTGCGGCTGGCGAGGCTGGACGGCAAGCAATTGGCCTTGAGTGACGTGGCGACGGTGCTTGACGGCACGACCTTCGTCGCCGCTCGCAGTTTAGATGTCGCCATCAACGCCAACCTGCAATTTGACGGGATTCAACGCTTGATTACGCTGACCGTCTCCAGAGACAGCGGCAACAACGCTGCGCTGCCCGTGGCGAGGTTTGCAACCGACAAGCGCGAGTACCGCTTGGGTGAGCCGGTGCAGATCGTCGAGTACAGCTACGACCCGAGCGGCGTGCCGATCACCTTTGAACGCTTCACCGGGCGCGAGGACGCGTATTTCACGCCGGGCGTGAAAACCATCAGTCTGCAAGTCACCAATAAAAACGGCGCGGTGTCGCAAACATACACGCAAACCGTGCGCGTCGGCGCGGAGCAGTTGTACAGCATCAAGGAGTACGGCCTGAGGTTTGCCCTGCTCGGGCGCAGCTTCGCAGATCGTGACGTGCTGACGTACCCGCAAGCGGCGCTGAACCGCGAGGACGACCCGACACCGCTGCTGCTGTCGGATTCCCCCGAGGAACCCGCGCAAAGCGGACTGCTGTACGAGGATACGGTGAGCGGCCCAGCCCGGCTGATCGCGTATCACACCAACGGCATGAGCACGCCCGGACGCGTGCTGATCTGGGCGGCCAACCTCGAGAACACGCCGGTGCAGGTGCGGGTCACGAAATTTGGCGAGACCAGCGCGACCAGTGTCGTGGCCACGCTCGGGCGAGCGAGTTTACTGGACTTCATGACCAGCCAAGGGCGCGAATCGCTGAACTTGGATGTCGGCAAAGCCGCGCCGCTGTACCTCAGCCAGCCGCTCGATCCGGGCGAAGGCTTAAACCTGATGTTCGACCTCGAGACCACCGGGCGGGTGCAACTGGCCTCGTATTTCATCGAGGACAGTTTGGTGCAACCCGTGCTCAACGATCTGGCGGGGACAATCATGGTGCAAACCCTGCAAAACCTGCCGACCTTGGAGCGCGACAGCAACCATCAGCGCGGCACGTTTTCCAGCGCCGTTCGCAAGATCCGCATCGATTTGGCTCAAGTCGCGCCGGGCAACGCGACGCGCTTGGTCATCGGCGATGGCGCGGCCGATCCCTTCGTCGGCGGCAGGGACACGCTGTCTGGCGACGCGATGTTCCTCAAAGGCAATTACGGCATCACGTACCGCATCACCTTGGAAAACTCCAAGGGCACGGTCGGCGCGATTGTGCCGCGCGGCGGGCCATACGCGGGCGCAATGAAAATCGGCGGAGCGTATGTCGCTGTCCCAGATTCCGGGACGCTGTTCAGAAACGATCTGCCAGCCGTGATTTACCGCGCCATCGACTCGAGCGCCAACCGCGTGGAGTTGGAGTTGATTCCCGCCAGCGGCTCGTACCTGCCGATCAATCTCTTGTTCTACCGCGTCGGTACTCTGCCCGTGACCCTCAAGAAATGACCCTCGAGATTCTGGCCGAAACCCGCGTTCCCGTTGGCTTGCGTCCAAGCTTGCGCCGCGTGATCGTGCGGCTGATGCATTTGAAAAAAATCAGCTCGAGCATCTGCGTGGTGCTGAGCGACGATGCGAAGCTGAGAAGCCTGAAACTCACATTCTGGGGCGAGGACGCGGCGACGGACGTGCTGAGCTTCCCGCAGTGGGAACCCGGCGATCCGTTCGTGCCAGCCGTGCTGGGCGACATCGTGATCTCAGTGGAGACCGCGCAGCGTCAAGCCAATCAGCGCGGGCACGACCTGACCACCGAAGTGATTGTGCTGGCCGCGCACGGCTTGCAGCACCTGCTGGGGTTTGACCACCAAAAGAAAAAAGAGTGGCAACCGTTTCATGAAATGGAAGCCTTGGCACTGACCGAACTGGCTCGAGTGCGGGCCGTCAAAGCAACCCGAGATGAGGTACGGCTCGAGCGCTGAACCGCACTCGAGCGGCTGACCCTTCGAGGTTTGCCCGACTCGAGCCTTGCGGGGAAAAAACAAGTGTCACAGCCGCTCCCGAAGTGGTTTAGCAAGACTGTCTAAGCCGAGTCTCGAGGACGACCGAATCTCGAGGCCCGGCAATCTTCATCTCGAGGGGCGGCTGCGTCTCGAGGCTGTGCAATCTTCGTCTTGAGGGGTGTAAGTGCGCCTTGCGGCGCACCGGGTTTCGCATGCTAAATCCCTACGAGGGTTCAGATGTGACACGGTGTCGTTCGCGTTTACTTTTGCTTTTTGCTTGATTGAAGAGAGAATTCCTAGATTCTCTGTACATCCGCTCGAGCTTCAACCGATGCCCGCGTTCTTCGCCGCCCAGATCGCCTCGGAGCGATCCGCGACCTGCAACTTGGAGATGATGTTGGAGACGTAGTTTCGCACGGTTTTCGGACTGAGTTCCAAGCGCTGCGCGATAGCGCCGTTGCTAAGGCGCTGCGCGATCAGTTCTAAAATCTCGCGCTCACGGGTGGTCAACTCTGGAAACGCGGGCGAGTGCGTCGGGCGCTGCAAAGCGAAAAACCGCAGCACGCGCTCGGCCGCGCCGCTGCCGAAAATCGCTTCGCCCCGCGCCACCCCGCGAATCGAGCGCACGATCTCGTCCTCGCTCGAGCCTTTGAGCACGTAGCCTTGCGCCCCGGCCCGCACGGCCGCGAAGACCGAATCGTCGTCTTGGAACATCGTCAGCATCAGGATTTGAATGCGCGGATTGATGGCCTTGATGCGTCGCGTGGCTTCGATGCCGTTCATCGCAGGCAACTGAATGTCCATCAGGATCACATCGGGTTGCAGCTCGGACGCCAGTCGCAGCGCGTCCTCAGCCGTACCTGCCTCGCCGACGACCAGTAAGCCCGGTTGCAACTCGAGCAATAAACGTAGGCCGCTGCGAAACACGGGATGGTCATCGACGATCAGGATTGAGATTGTTTCCATCAGCTTCTCACCGGCAGCCAAGCGCTGACTCGAGTACCGCTAGCTCGAGCACCGCTAGCTTGAGTACCAATGATCCGATCACCAGCGCCTCGAGAGCCAGTGTTTTTAGATTCACCGATCCCAATGGCTTCGATGCTCAGCAGACCGCCCAACTCCAACGCCCGTTCGCGCATCGAAGCCAAGCCCACACCAGCTTGCGGGGCGAGCGGCAAGCCGCAACCGTCGTCCATCACCTCGAGCGACAGTCCGTGACCGAACATCCCCAGCCGCAACGTGACGACGCTGGCGTTGGCGTGCTTGGCGACGTTGTTGAGCGCTTCGCACGCGATGCGGTAAGCGGCGACCTCGACGGCCGCAGGCAGCGGCTCGAGGGCTAAAATCTGAGCGCTCACCTGCACGCCGATCATCTGCTCGAGCTGCTGGCGCAGTGCGCCCGCTAAGCCCAGATCGTCCAGCGCCGGCGGGCGCAAGTCGTACACCAAGCGACGAATATCGGCGATGGCGTCCTGCACGCCGTGCGTGGCAGCGTCCACCATAGATTCGGCCCTCGCCGGATCGCTGCTCAACAGATTGCGCGTGACCTGCAACTGCATGGACAGGCTCGCCAGCGACGGCCCAAGCCCGTCGTGCAGATCGCGGCGGATGCGCTTGCGCTCCTCCTCGCGCCCCAAGACAATCGCTTCCTTGGTCGCCTGCAACTGCCCTGCCAGCAGCGCCTCTTGCACCGCCACGCCTGCCCTCGCCGCCAAGTCCTTCAAAAGCTGGCATTCGCTGTTAGAAAACGCCTCGCCCGCCACGCGGCTCGAGACGATCAGCGTCCCGACGCGCTGCCCGCGACTGAGCATCGCAAACTCGAGCGGCTGACCGACTGGCGAACCGATGGCGACGGTGTTGCCAACACCAGTCTCCAGAGCCACGTATGGAAGGCGCAACGTCGTGGCGACCGTCTGCACGATTTTTAAGGACAGTTCCTCGGGTTTGAGTGTCGCCTCGAGCTGCCGCCCCAGCAGATGCAGTGCCCGGTACGGGTCGTGGCGCTCGCCGTAAAAAGCGCGGTTGGCCGCGCTGCGAAACAGCACCAGCATCGGATGGAACAGCACGGCAATTACGCCCGTCGCCAGCACATTGACCCAGAGTTCGGTGGAGCGCAACAAGCTACCCAAGCCTCCAACGATCAAGCCGTACAGCACCGCGCTGCTTAAGACCACCGCGCTGTACGCGAGGGCGCGATTTAAGACGAAGCGACCGTCAACCAGTTGCCGCTTGGCTATCGCTTGCGCGACCGCCAATGCCAACCAGATCATGCACGCGGCGTTGACCCACTTCATCAGCAGCTCGAGCAACCGTTGCAGCACTTGTCGCTGCGTCGCGCTATCTGCAAACAAGGTGGGGATCAGCAAATCCTGAATGTACTCGATACTCGCGTAGACCACGATGTTAGCCACCATCGCCGGGAAGACGCCGCGCACCTTGCGGCGCTCTACGTCACTGCTCGAGTGGTAGCGCTGCCTTAAAGCCAGTCCCAGCCCGATCACCAGTGCCAAATTGATCGGCAGCGAAATCAGCCGCAGCCAATGGCTGTAATTCCACGGCGTCTCGCGCAGGCTGGGCAGGCTGTACCCCAGCGACAAGGCGATAAACAGCGCCAAGTAGACCAGCGACCAACGCGGGTAGAAGCGCCCATTCGGGAAGGTGAAGACGATCAGCACCGTCAAGTTGTCGGCCAGCATCTTCAGCACACCGCGCAAATATGAGCCGACCTCGAGCGTCACGGGTGAATCAGCCAATCCCAGTAGCGGTGCTATGTAGCGCAGCGCGTCCGGCAGCGATCCACGGATGTACTGTTGATTGACCTCGCCGTACCAACCGACCAGAAAAAACAGCGAGAACATAAACGTCCACCACCGCTGCGGGCGCATTAAAAACACCCAGATCGCCAAGCCCATCCAAATCACGGGCGGTGCGACCAACGCGATCAGGTAAGCGCTCGCGTACAGTTCAATGGGGATGCCGCGCTGCGCGTACCACTCGAGCATCGCCGCGCAGGTCGCTTGGTAACACGGCGCAGTTTGCGCCAAATGCCAGAGGTGCAACGCCAAAACGGTCAGTACACTCAGCATCACCAGCGCCAGCAAAGCCCACGCGCCTCGAGCCAGCACCAACCAGCTCGAGCGGTCTGGACCCGTATGCAGCTCCTGACCATTGCCCACAAACCAAACTCTACGCTGGTCGCTACCCGAAACCGAAGTGACAGCCGCATGGGACATTTTGGGACATCGCCTCTAGCCATTGGGACAGCGCCGCATTCAAACTGAGTGGATCGTTCAAGGGAGCCACCATGAACCGAGTTCGCATCAGCGCAATCGCAAGTCTCGCAACGGCATTGGTCATGCTGACGGCCGTGCATTCGCAAACCCTCGAGTTCGCCATCAGGCAAGTTGATGCCAGCAACGCGCAGTTGCACAGCGGCTTAGCGCTGAATGCCAGCACGATCTGGGTGGGCATAAACCAAGGCACGGTCATCACCAGCGCGAAGTAAAGCCAAAAGCCCAAGAAAACCAAAGGAGCGCCATGAGACACAACGTCCTTGCCTTAACCCTGATCGCCGCCACGGGCTGCGCGACCTCTGGCATTGAAAGCAGCACCGTCACCGCGCTCGAGGTTACGCAAGTGCGATCCGCGCTGCGCGAGGCGATTGGCTCGAGTCCAGCCGATCTGCCGACATTGCAAAAGTCTGGGCAGGTGTTGCAACTAATTTACTCAATGAGCGACGCGACCTTAGAGCAAACCATTGGCAACCAATCCGCGACCCTCGAGTTACGCGCCCTGAGCAGCGTACTTTCGCAGCACCTCGAGCGACCCATCAGCCTGCTGCTCTGCGCGAGCTACTGCGCGGTGTTTCGCAGTGATGCCTCAGTGCTGCGATGAAGCGCCTGATCGCATTATTGCTGCTCAGCAGCTTACTGTCGTGCAACTCGAGCAGCGTAGAGCGCGTGACGGTCACGCCCGCCAGCGCCACGATGACCACTGGCGCGACCCAGACGCTGCAAGCCGTCGTGACAGGCACGGGCGTGTTCAACCCAGCCGTGACGTGGACAGCCAGCGCAGGTAGAATAGACTCGAGTGGCGCGTTGATCGCCCCGAGTGTCACCGTGCCAACCGTGGTCACGGTGCGGGCCGTCAGCCTGCAAGACCCCAGTCAATCCGGCACGGCCAATATCACCGTCACCCCAACTCCGACCGTCTCTAGCGTCACTGCGCTGGCGCAAATTCCCAGCATCCGCTCGTCGGAAGTCACCATCCTGCAAGCCAGTGTGATCGGTGAGTTCAGCCCAGCGCAAGCGGTGACGTGGAGCATCCAAAGCGGTGGCGGGACGCTCAGTCCGAACGGCGGCAACCCCGAATACGTTTACACCGCACCTAGCGTCTCGGATATCACCACAGCCGTCGTGCGAGCCACCAGCGTGCAAGATGCGAGCAAATTCGCGCTGGTCAGCATCACCATCACGCCGCGGCCAACCGTCTCGAGCGTGACTGTCAGCGCGGACAAAACCACGTTGCCGTCTGGGGAAATTGCCGATCTGTCCATGAGCATTGTAGGGACATACGGGGCGACTCAAGCAGCCACATGGAGCATCGTCGCTGGCGGCGGGGCACTCAGTGAAACTCGCAGTGGGATCAATGTGCTAACCGCACCCACCGTGAGCAGTCCCACGACCGTCACGGTCAGGGCCACGAGCATTGACGATCCCAGCAAATTCGGCACAATCAACATCACGGTGCAGCCGCCACCGGCCAACTCGAGCGTCACAGACATCACGATCTCTGCCGTTTCGACAGTGGTCAGCGGGGCGCAGGAAGCTTTTTACGCCTACGTGACGGGGTTAAACGATCCCTCGAAGGGCGTCAATTGGAGCATCGTCAGCGGCGGCGGAACGCTGAGCCGTCAGAACGGCAGCGGGATTGTTTACACCGCCCCCATCGTCCCCAGCGCCACGCAAGTCGTGTTGCGGGCGACCAGCGCCCAGAATCCCGCCATCAGTCAGACCGCGACGCTGACCATCAACCCAGCGCCTTGACAGGAGTCCCATGAAGAGAGTTCTGGTAGCACTGGCCCTGAGCGCAATCATCTCGAGTTGCCGCACTGACCCACCCCCCGTCGCGCCGACCGTCAGCGCAGTCACCGTCACGGCAGCCACCGCGACGCTCAATGCCAGCGCCACCACCGCACTGACCGCCACGGTGACTGGCACGGGCGTGTTTGATGGCAACGTCACGTGGAGCATCGTCAGCGGCGGCGGCACGTTATCAGCCACGACAGGCTCGAGCGTGACCTACAGCGCCCCGAGCGCCATTCCTCCCAGCACAACCGTCGTCAAAGCCACCAGCACCGCCGACTCGAGCAAATCCGCCAGTGTGACCATCAACGTCAACTCGAGTACGTTTGGCTCAAGCGTCGCGGATGTGACCGTGACGGCTACGACCGTCGCGCTGCGCGAGTCCAGCTCGAGTACGCTGCAAGGCGCAATCACAGGCACGGGCGCGTTTGATCCCAGTCTGTCGTGGGTGATCGAGAGCGGCGGGATCGGCACACTGTCCGCCACGACTGGCTCGAGCGTGGTTTACACCGCACCGAGTGTCAGTGCGGGCAAGGTCGTGCGGATCACGGCCAGCAGCGTGCAGGACACCACCAAAAAGCGCACGTTGTTCGTCAGCGTCAACCCAGTGAAGGGCAGCCTTGCGGCTGGTGGCCTGCACAGTTTGGCGTTGACCACCGATGGTACGGTGCTGGCTTGGGGCGATGACAACAGCGGTCAACTGGGGGATGACACAACTTTAACATCCAAGACTTCGCCGGTCTTCGTCAGCGGGCTGACGAATGTCGTGGCCATCGCGGCAGGCGCGAAACACTCGTTGGCGTTGCTCAGCAACGGCACGGTCTACTCGTGGGGCAATAATGTAAATGGGCAACTGGGCAACGCCATGCCATTGATAAACTCGTCGGTCATAACCCAAGTGCAATTCTATGCGAATGTGATTGCGATTGCAGCGGCTGGCAATTACTCACTGCTTTTGACGAACAATGGTCAAATTTACAGTTGGGGCATTGATGATTTGGGCCAGCTCGGCAATGGCGCTCCGACCGCCAGCTATTCGGTTCCGAATCTTGTCGCAGGCGCTCAAAACAACAATGTGGCGATTGCCGCTAGTCTCACCCACGCGATGGCCCTGCAAGCCGACGGCACGGTACTGACGTGGGGTGACAACAGATCCGGCGAACTCGGCCTTGGAACGGCAGCAACCGAACAAACCGCGCCCGTGCAAATCCCCAGCCTGCAAAACATCACCGCCATCAGCGCTGGTGGGGAGTATTCGCTGGCGTTGAAGAGCGACGGCACACTGCTGAGTTGGGGAAATGATGCCACCGGTCAGCTTGGCGATAACGCCCCGGGCACGACGCAAGCCACCCCCGTCAGCGTACTAAACGCCAGCCAGATCATCAGCATCGCCGGTGGCGGAAACCATAGCCTTGCGGTCAAATCTGACGGCACTGTGCTGGCGTGGGGCTTCAACCGCTACCATCAGCTTGGCAATGGCCCAACAACGGCCCGTCAAGCGACCCCCGTTGCCATCGGGAACGTCACGGGAATCGTGGCCGTCAGTGCAGGCGACAATCACTCGATTGCGCTCAAAGCAGACGGCACGCTGCTCGCATGGGGCTTAGGCTTTTATGGTCAACTCGGTATCGGCGGTTCGCTGAACGGTGACGATATAGACACGCCAACCGCCGTGCTGCTCGGCACAAACCGCATCCGCGTCCCATGAACATAAACTCAAGCAAGAGGGGGTCTGGCGATGGGTGAACGAGAACAGCGCTCCATGCTCGAGCGTCCGAAATCTATGCTCGAGGTCGCGCCGAAATCCATTTTTGACGGCTACCAAAGCCCGAGCGCCTTGCTCGAGACGCCGCGCTCAAGTGGGGCGATCAATCACAGCTTTGGGAATGTCTCGGTCTACCCGCCTCGAGTATCTGAGCCACTCGAACGCAGCGAAGAAAGTAAAAGTCCGCTCGAGTGGCTGTCTCAAAGCCTAGACATGGGAGAATCGTTGCAGCAAGCGCTAGCGGAGCGCGAATTCATGAAATCCGCGACCGACATGGCTAAGCTCGAGTCGTTGATGCAAGGCAAAGAAACGGCTGGTCAGTTTGGCGATGTGCTGAACGTCTATAAAGGCGGCAAGGGCTTGTACGACGGGATTGGCTCGATTGTTGAACATGGTGTGACGAAAGACAACGCGCTGGACACCACCAAAGGCGCACTCGACACCACGGCAGGTTTTGCTGGCTTACTGGGGAACAGCCCACTCAAAGGCTACGCGGGCATGGCGTCAGGGGGGATTGACCTCTACCGAGGTTTAGACAAAGCCATCTCGAGCGATGATCTGAATGAATCCACCGCAGGCGCGTACCAAGCGGCCGAGGGGGTCGGATCAATGATCTCGAGTTACGGCGATAAGACGGGCAATCCGTGGCTGATGGGCGGCGGTCGCGCCCTGAACGCGGGCATGGCTGGCGGCAAGTACTTGCGTGGAACAGCCGATTCGATTGACATCAACAACGGGTACTACCACAGTGACGCTGGCGAGGTTCAGACTGGCTCAGCCGAAGCAGCCGACTGGGGGCGAAGTGTGGATGACTACTTTGGGCATTCCACTTGGGATGAAAGCAAGTCGGGCTGGGCTAAGGATAAATTCGGTGGCTTCGCGGGCGGCGTGACCGCCGTGGCTGGCGGGATCGGCAATACCGCGTACTCCTACGGTCACCGTGCCGTGGACGGCATCGGCAATCTCATCGGCGATATATTTGATTGAATCCATGACACAACGCTCACCTGCCATAGGTCACAATGTGAATCAGTGGCACGCAAACCCGCCGCGAGCACGAACAACGCGCCCATGCCACGCTCACAGAAATGCAATTGGTCACAGGGCTTATTTGGCCGTGAAATTCTGATGCTCGAGCCACGCGCCGGGCGTGGGATTGTACCGACTGTAATCCCTAACTGGCGGATCGAAACTCGAGCCATCCAACTTCGGTGTCAGCGTCCCATGCCAGCCAAACGGGAACTCACAATCGAAATCCCCCGCTTCGTTGTACACCACGCACGCCGTTTCCTTGCCCTGCTTGTCCACAATTCCAGACTCAATCGTGGCTCGTAAGTACACGCGCTCACCGGGCTTCGAGAGGCGACCACGAATGAAAATTCGATCCAAGTACCGCTGCTTGGTTTCCCTCGCCATGCCAGTGATGTCAAACCCAAGCCCTTGACCCGAGTTGAACTTCGTCAACCCGCTCCGCACCGCTTGCTCCGTGCCCGCTGGCAGCGAGTTCGTCCACCAGTTCATCAACTCCGAGTAAACCCAGACGTACTCGTCACTACTTTTTAATCCGAGGTAGACGTTACTCTCGAGTAACTTCAAACGATCCGCGTCTGACGGCGCGTAGAACCCGAAGTAGCGCGTCGAGTTGTACGTGTTGAGGTGCGTGTCAATCGAGAGTGAATTGGCGAGGCTGGTGATTTGCTTGTACTTACTCTGGTTTTCAAAAGAGAACAAACGAATCGCGTCGTTGTAATCACCACGTTCAATATTGTAATCCTCCTCGAGCAAGTTAAAGTAGGCGTTCTCGTTGCCATCAATCAATGTTTCACCTTGTGCGCCGTCCATCCAGCCTTCCATGAACGGAATGAAAAGCGGCCACGATGAATTGGTGAGCGAACCGCTTACGCCAATCTGACGACCGATCACGCTTTGCGCCCAGAGCGTGATGATTTTCGCGCCGGGGAGTTCTTCGTGAACAACGCGGATGAAGTCGCGTCCTCGAGCGCGGACAACGGCAGCGATTTCAGCGTAACTTTTCCCGCTGTACTTGTCGGCGTCGTAATCCCAAGGGTTGGGGCCATACGCTTCGGTGTCAAAGAAAAAGCCTTTGAAGTGACCAAGCTTGGCGGTGCGGGTGGTCTGCCGGACGTTCTCGAGTGCGGCTCGCCAGTCGTTGTCATTCTGCCAATTCCAACCGTTTTCGTGGCGTGTGTCCATGCGGAAGAAGTTATCCGTCAGAGCACCAAAATCGGTGTTTTTGATGTTGTTGCGGTCGTTGGCGAAATCGCTTTCGGCGTAGGGCGTTTTGCTAAGTACCTGACAGAAGTCTGAGTGCATCGTCCCACACGCACCACTGACCCTTCATCACAGGCGCATCAAACCGCATCAACCGCTCCAAAGCATCCAACCCCAACCGAAACACGCTCACTTCACGCCGCCCATGAGCTT
>JANYHH010000025.1 GCA_025359505.1 Deinococcales bacterium | reverse complement strand
CCGCACGTTTTTGCGTGTCGCTCGAGGCTCGAGCCATGCTTTTTGCCTCTCCCCGCCGTGGGAGAGGCCGCCCCGCAGGGGCGGGTGAGGGGAGCGAGCGCAGCGAGTTGCCCTTGACCTGTTTTTGCCAGAGACTGACTGCATACCAATCCTACTCGAGCCTCGAGCTGCAACCACAAAAAAGCTCACCGACCCAATGGCATTCACCTCGAGCCTGCACAGAAAACGCCCGTCTTCAACATCACGGCGCGACAAGCTCGAGCGAGGAGGGTAGGATCACACGGTGTCTGAACCCGAACGCCTGCAAAAACTGCTCGCCCGCGCTGGAATCGCCTCGAGACGCGGGGCTGAAGGGCTGATTAAGAGCGGCCGCGTGACCGTCAACGGCAAACGCGCCGAGTTGGGCAGCAGCGCCAGCGACGCCGACGATGTGCGCGTGGATGGCCAGCCAATTGAGCAAAACCAAGCCCATGTGACGTTCGCGCTGCACAAGCCGCGCGGCGTAGTCACGACCGCGCATGACGAGTTCGGGCGCACGAATGTTCTAGACCTCGTGCCGGAGGTGCGCGGTTTGCACCCAGTCGGGCGCTTAGACCGCGATTCCGAGGGGCTGCTGATCCTGACCACGAACGGCGATTTGACATTGCAACTGACCCACCCGCGTTTTGAGCACGAGAAGGAATACCGCGTCTGGACGGACGCGCAGCCGACCAAAGCCGAGCTGGATCAACTGCGGCGCGGGGTGCTTTTAGAGGACGGCTTGGCTCGTGCGGAGACCGTCACGGGCGTGGATGGCGGCGCGGTGATTGTACTCTTGGAGGGTCGCAACCGTCAGGTACGGCGGATGTTCGAGGCGCTGGGTTTGCGCGTCGAGCGGTTGCAACGCCGCCGGATCGGGGCGTTGCAATTGGCGGATCTGCAACTGCGCGAGTGGCGCGAGCTAACGAACCGCGACGTTGAGAAACTGTTGATGCGCGGCAAGCGCGGGTCTCGAGCCGAGCAGGGCGAGTGAGGTTTGCTCGAGTGTGGCCGCGAGGCTGTTTGCGTCAGCCCAGCGACCAATTGTTTTCACCTTTGCCCTTCGCCTTTTGCCTGCCCTTTTAGCCTCTACTCGAGCATCCGCACGACCTCACCGAACGAGAAGCGCTCGGTTTCCAAACCGCCGGGCGTGACGATCCACAGCACGGGCAAGTCCGGCGCGGTCTCGGGGAACTCGCCGTAACCGTCGGTCAGGTAGACCGCGACGGCGTTTTCAAAGTCCTGCTCGCTTAGCGCTGCGAAGAACGGCCTGAAGTCCGTGCCGCCGCCGCCCTCGGGCTTACTGTTTCCCTCGAGATCATGCGGGCCGTAGACATCAGCATCGGCGTAATACAGCTTGGCTTGCGCTTGCGGGTAGGCTCGGGTGATGCCGCGCACCTCTCCCAGAAAATCCGTGATCTGCGCGTCGTCGACCGAACCGCTGGTATCGACGCAGACGAAAACCTTGACCGATTCGGCTTCTAAAGTCTCAACATACAGCCCGCGATAGACGAAGCGGCGGTCGAAAGCCGCGAAGTCCGTCGGGGTGCGCGTCAAGAAGCGCCACAGCAGCGACTTCCAATCGAGCCGTGCATTCGTGACCTCGAGCATCGGACGCTCCAAGCCAGCAGGCAGTGTCCCCTGCCCGAAGCCTCTGGCGGCGCTGGCCGCCTGCTGCATCGCATCGCGCCAGTAGCGCTCCAAGGCTTTGCTCGCGCTGCTCGAGCGACCGGGCTGCTGACCCGGTTGCTGACCCTCTGCGCCCTGACTGCTGCCTTGCTCGAGCAAGTCGGGGTTGGGCAGCTCGGGTTGATTGGGGTTTTGTTGCAGCAGCGCGTAGACCTCTTCGACGCTGTAATGTTCCAGTTCGGCGTCGCGCAGCACGCCGTCGGGGAGCTGGAAGCCGTTTTGGAACAGCAGTCCATTGACGACGATATCAGCCGCGATATTCCAGCGCTTGGCGTCCCTGAAGCCGCGTCTGGGAACGTGCAGCAGCGCGGCGTGCAAGACCTCGTGCAGCATCACGCCGTCGACTTGAGCGGCGGGGAGCTGGTCGATGAAAGCTGGGTTGTAGATCACCTCCACGCCGTCGGTCGCCGCCGTCGGGTGCGACGCGTCGGCGCGAAATGGCGCGAACAGCGCGAGCGTCGCAAAAAACGGCGATTTGGAGCGCAAGCGCAGCAAACTTCCCCGCACGGCCCGGTCGGCTCGAGCGTAGGTTTCGGGAGGAATACCCTCGGGCGGGAGTGGGTTACTCGAGGCTTCAGTCACGGTCGACCTCGAGCGTGCCTGAGTCCTTCACCGCGAGCGGTGCTGACTCGAGCGCCGCTTCACTGGGCTTCTCGAGCCGAATCTGCGCGATCATTCGCACGAAGCGGTTCGCGTCGCCCCCCAGCACCTCGAGCGCCGCTGCTGATGTGCTTGGATTGCGCGTCAGCGCCAGCCGCTCGAGCCAGCTCAGCGCGTGCAAGTTGCGGATTTTCGTGAACTCGGTGCGCGGCAATTCTGGGTGCTCCAAGGCGATCAGGCGGTTCAAGCCTTTCAGCGTCAAATTGCGGGTCAGTACGGTTTTACGCTGCGTCAGCAGCGACTCGAGCGGCAGGTTGCGGTTGCCCAGCCCAGCGCGTTGCACGCTCTTTTCATCGTCGCGCAGCAGACGCGTCAGCAGACCCGCCGATGCGCTCGGGTTGCCCGCGACGGCGCGGCGCACGTCCGCATCGGCGTCCGCGCACAGCAGCTCGAGGGTTTCAGCGTCGCACGCAGCTTGCCGCGCCACCGCCTGCCGCACGCGCCAATCATCGGAAACGCTCAAGGCATGCAGCGTCTTGCTGTCCGCAGCGGGATTGCCAGCGCAGAGTCGCAGCGCCAACGGCGTGCCGATCTCGAGCAACTGCGCCAACGCATTAGGCTCGAGCGGCTGAAGGTTTCTCGCCAACTCGCGCAGGCTCGAGGTTTGACCCAACGCGCCCAGCACTTCGTCGTCCTCGTCCCATGCCAGCGTTTCGATCACGGCTGGCGTGAGATCCGTGCGCCCCGCGACGGCTTTCCTGACCGCGCCTTGATCGTCGCGGCTGAGGCTGAGCACTGTGCTGCGCGGCGTGACGGCGTGCGCTGCGACCGCCGTGCGGACATCGTAATCGCCGTCGGCTCCCAGCCGCTCGAGCAGCGCAGGCGTGGCTTTGGGGTGCTGCGCGACGCGCTGGCGCAGCTTCCAATCTTCATGGACAGCCAGTGTCTCGAGGACATCCTTGGGGCAGTTGGGGTGCGACAATGCCAAGCCAAGCGCGAACTCATTCAGTCCTGAGAGGAAGCGCAGTTCCGGCTCGAGGACATCGCCCGTCGCAATACGCTGGTAGAGGTTCTGCCACGCGAAATCAGCGCCGAAAATCCCCGTCGCGCAGCCCCGCGTGGCGCGTGGGTGATCCGCGACGGCGCGGCGCACCTCGCTGTCCGCATCCGCGCTCAACCGCTCGAGCAGCAGCGCTGGACAGGTCGGGTTGAGTGCCACGGCGCGGCGCACACCGTCTTGCGAATCGCCCCCCAGTGACTCGAGAATGACTGCTGAACCCGTGCTGACCGCGACCGCTTGGCGCACGTCGCTGTCGGTGTCGGTTGCCAACCGCTCGAGCAGCGCCGCAGGGCTGCGACCGTTCAGCGCCACGGCGCTGCGTACCAGCGGATGCGCGTCGCGGCTGAACATCTCCAAAAGTGCGGGCGTGACGCCTGCATTCAGCGCGACGGCAGCGCGAACATCGTAATCGTGATCGCCCGACAAGACTTGCAATGTCTCGAGGGTCGCAGAGTGATTTTGCGCGACGGCTTGCCGCACCTTCCACGCCTCGTGAGCGCTCAGGGAGCGCAGCAGCGCCCCCGTGACATTCGGGTGTCGCACGACCAGCACCGCCAGCCCCTCGTCGCGCCGCGCCAGCCGCTCCAGCGCCGCGCCCGACAAGCTCGGATCGCCGGTCTCGAGCTTGCCGAGGCTGGCTCGCAGGGCGGACGGTGCGCTCACGTTGCCTCGAGCCGCCGCCCTGACCTCCTCGTGATCGTCCAGCAGCAACCGCGCCAATACGGACTTGGGCGTGCGGGCGTGGCTGGCAGTCGCGCAGCGCACGTCTTTGTCCAGATCACCTGCCAGCGTCGCCAAGCTTTGCGGCTCGAGGGCGGGGTTCTGCGCGACCGCCTGCCGCACGCGCCAATCGGCGTCCGTCACCAGCGCCTCGAGCTGCTGCTTCGAGCCGCGCCCGGCGATCAACCAGCACCCGTGGGCGCTTGGCATCAGACGCTGCACGTCGGCATCGCCCAGCGGTTCGTCGCTGCTGACGCGCTGGATCAAAAAACGCAACTCGAGCGGCAGGTCGCGCCCCAGCACCGCGCCGCGTACGTCGGCGTCGGCGTGAAACGCCAAATGCTCCAACGCGTCCGCCGGGCTGTCCGGGTGACGGGCGGCCAGCAATGCCAGCTCGAGGTCATCGCTCAAGCTCAGCACCTCGAGCATCCACACGGGCAGGATTCGCACCGCCGCTGCGTCTTTCAGCGCTTCGCTGTCGCGCTCCAAGGTCGCGGCGGCCTCTCGGACAATCTGCTCGAGCCTACCCTCGAGCGGTGCGGGATGGTTCACGTGCAACCTCGCCACCTCGAGCGCTGCGGGATCGGTCACGTTCTCAAGTAACGCAGGCGGGCAAGTGGGGTTTTGCAGCGCCGCCAGCGCATCGCGGGTGTTATCAAGCAGCAGCGCCGCCTCGAGCCACGCCTTGGGGCAAGCGGGGTGGCGCAGTAAGCCATGCCGCGCAAAGTCGCGCAGTTCCGCAACCCAATTGGCGTTCTCCAAGCCGAGCAAGGCGAGCAGCGGATTACTCAGCACTGCGCCCGCATGGCGCACGCTCAGCCGCTCGAGGGTCGCCAGAGCGATGTTCGGGTTGCCTGCGACGCGCTGCCGCACGGCCGCGTCACGCCCTCCCGCCAAACGCTCGAGGTCGCGGGCTGAGGTGCTGGGATCAGTCGCCTGCTCGAGTGCGATCATCTCAACCCGATCAATTCGTTGTACTCCGCCATGAAGCTTTGCAGATCACCCTCGAGCTGCACGAGCTGCGCGAAAACGCCAAGCTGCCCCCGCGCCCGCAAGCGCCCGAAGGCGTCCGAGGCGTAGAGCTGCGCCCACTCCGGCATGGAACGCTGCACCAGCCATTTGAGCGCATTGATCGCCTGCGGCGCGGTGTCACTCCGCAGCGTCAAACCGATCACCGCCGCGTACTTCGCCGACGGCTCGAGCGGGAAGTCTTTACTCAAGTCCCCGCCCAGAATCGGCTCGAGATCCGGCAGTGCCGCGTAAACCTTTTCAAACGCCGCGAACTCGGCGGCCGCGCCCTCACCGACCGCTGGGGCGACCTCGAGATTCGCAGCCAGCAAGCGCGAAGCCATTTCCCACGAGCGCGGGCTGGGCCACGCCGGGTTTTTGCTGTCCAGCGCGTGCAGTAAATTCGGGCGGAACGATAGAAATGCAATCAGACGCTCGTTCAGGTTGCGCCCGAACGCGTAACGCTTGAAGCTCTCCAAATCCGCGCTGACCTCGAGATGCAAGAAGCGGTTGGCCAGCGGTGCGGGCATTTCAAACACGCTGGCCCTGTCCTCGCGGCGGTTGCCTGCCGCCCAGACGAACCAGCCCTCAGGCAGCGTGTACGACCCGACCTTCCTGTCCAGAATCAGTTGCTGCGCGATGCCCTGCATCGTCGGCGCGGCCATGTTGATCTCGTCCATGAACAGCACGCCGCGCCCGCAGCGCGGTAGGAACTCCGGCGCGAACCACTTGGCCACGCCATCCTCCGCCACGGGCAACCCGCGCAGATCCGTCGGCGCGAGCTGCGAGAGCCGCACGTCGATAAACTCGAGGTCGTGAGCTGCGGCGACCTGCGCGACGATGCTGGATTTACCGACGCCCGGAGCGCCCCACAGCATCACCGCTAATCTGACATCGCCAGCGATCAAATGCGACAAGTACGACTCGAGTTCCACGGGATTCATGCGCCAATGCTACGGTGCGGGGCTGAAAACGGTGTAGGTGACGTGACGCAAAGTCGTCTAGGGGAGATCATCCCGTAGCGGCTTGCAGTGGCAAGCCGACCCGCCAGCAGGCTCGAGGGGCGTCGGTTTTCTCCCTCTCCTGCTGGCGGGAGAGGGTCGGGGAGAGGGAAGTGAGCGCAGCGAATGCCCTTGAAGTTCAAGGTCAACGGCAACTCGCTGCGCTTCGCCCCCCTCACCCGCTGCTGGCGCAGCGGCCTCTCCCGTCAGCGGGAGAGGCGAAAAGGCTACGGCTCGAGCCGTTTAGCGTCTCGAGATCGCGCTGTGAATCAAAATTGCGGCTGCGACACTGGCATTCAAGCTCTGCACCTTCCCTCGAGTCTCAATCTTCACCAGCTCGTCGCATTTCTCGCGCACCAAGCGCCGCAAGCCCTCGCCTTCAGCGCCGATCACCAGCGCCAGTGGGCGTTTGACATCCAGCCGCTCGAGGGTTTGCGTAGCTTCGCCGGCCGCGCCGTAGACCCAGATGCCCTTGGCTTTGAGGTCGTCGATCAGGCGCGGCAGGTTCTTGGTTTGCGCGACGGGCAGGTACTGCGTCGCGCCCGCCGAGGTTTTCACGACGGTCGCGCTCAAGGGGGCGCTGCGCCGCTCCTCGACGATCACGCCGTGCGCCCCCAAGACTTCCGCGCTGCGAATGATCGCGCCGAAATTGTGCGGATCGGTGATGCCATCCAGCAGCACCAGCAGCGGCAATTCGCCCTTGGATTCAGCCAATTCAAGGCAATCGTCGACGTGACTGAATTTCGCATCGGCCATCTCTGCGACGACGCCCTGATGCTGCGTCGTGCCGACTGCCTGATCCAGTTCAATCCTCGAGACCCATTCCATGCCCACATCGGCTGATTCGCAGGCCGCTTCAAGCTCACGCGCAAACCGCGTTTCGACGCCATCAGCCACGTAGACGCGCTCCACAGTCCCACTCTGCAACGCCTCGAGAATCGGATTGCGCCCGTAAATCAACATCTGCCCATCATACGAAAAGTTCTGGTCAAATCAGTCCGTCCTCGAGCCGCAACCTTCCTTCCTTCCTTCCTTACCCCGCTGAATGGCTTAGTGCGTTACTACGCCGTGCAGCGCATCACAAGCCGCACCGCGCCCCCGTACTATGCATCCCGAGTCAGAGCGCCCCGTCCAAACTTGACGTGCGCCACTCACAAGGAGAGTTACCTACCATGACGTATTCGAGTTCACAACCCAAACGCAATTTCAGACCCGCCGGGTCTCGAGGTTCGTCCTTGCAGCACCCGCTGCTCGGTTGTGGTTCCAAGCCCGTCTGGTTCGCCATGCAGCACAGCGATTTGCGATTCAATTTATTTTTTGTCAGCGCGGAGATTCGCACGTAGTTCACGGCTAGGTTATTCCCATACGGGAGCCTCGCCTAATCGGTTGGGGCTTCTTTTTCATTGTGCAGGTAAACATTCATGTTCGTCGTCGTCCAAGAGCAGGACGCTAGGTTGTGACCCTAGAAACTCTGGTGCGAGTCCAGACGGTGAACCCATAAGCTCGAGGCTTCCCTCGAGTGAGTTCTTTGACAACTCGAATGCCAAGAAAACGCCTCGCGGCGTTCAGTGGTGAACATTGAAAAGCAAGCTGCTCTGTAGGCGGCTGTGGTCAGTGTTGATCCCTCGAGCCGCCGCGAGGTTTGAAGTACGCGGTCAGTCCCGCGTTTCGGGCAGATGGCAGAGCGGCTTATTGCACCTGACTGTAGATCAGGCGTCCGAAGGGACACCGGAGGTTCAAATCCTTCTCTGCCCACCAGCCCTCATCCGGCGCTGAAGCGCCACCTTCTTGATTCCAAACATGCACCTGACGGGCGGAATCGCTTCTTGTTCCTAACCATGCACCTCACGGGCAGGATCGCTTCTCCCGCAGGGAGAAGGGAAAAACCCTCGAGCCGAAGACGCACGGTTATCCCAGAATGAACCCGTGCGTCAACCACTTGCTCGAGCTTATTGACTTGTAGCTCAGTTGGTAGAGCGTCCGACTGTTAATCGGATGGTCGCAGGTTCGATCCCTGCCGAGTCAGCCAAATCTCGAGGACTTCAGCTCGAGACCCGCACGGTTCCATAGTCCAACGGCTCACGACGCTTGACTGTCTATCATGAAACACGGGTTCGACTCCCGTTGGAACCGCCAATCACGCACTCGAGCCTTCTCTCACACTCCGCAGGAGGAACCTTATGAAACGCACGATTCTTCAGCGCATTCGCCTGCGGCAAGCCCGTTCATCGCGTCCCGCGAGCGAATCAAGTTCCCGCCTTCCCCAATTAAAAGGAAATCAATGGATACCCACTTGATCCGCAAATTTGAGCGCATCGGCGCTCGAGCCAAAATCATCCGCCCCGTCCGACGCTGGAACCGCGCTGCGAGCGCGTTCAGCATCGACATCGGTCACGACCGCCACGGCACGTTCTTCGAGCTGAGCATGCCAGAACACGCCGCGCCGCAACTCGAGATTCTGGACGTGCAACCAGACTTGCGTCACCTGCTGCTGCTGGCGCGTCAAGACGGCAACAAAGACAAGTTCTTGTGCGGTCACGACGAGCGCCACTGGTTCACCTGCGCCGTGCCGGGCACTCACGTCTCGAGCGTGAACACCGCGATGGACGCATTGAAGCCCGACGCGGTGCTGAACTCGAGCGCCTACCGTGGTCTTGGCGGGCGCGAGCGTCTGCGTCGCCGCAACGCCGCGTTCATCCGCCAAGGCGAATGGTTCTTCGTGCCCGCCCCCGATTTGATCGTCCCAGAGCGCCTGATCCTGCGCCGCGAACCGCTGTCACGCGGTGGCGGCAGCAAATCGCACTGGTTGGAAAACGCATACCGCAGCGGTGGTGAAGCCGTTTGGGTCAGCAAACAATACCCGTCTGGCTTGCTCGAGCCAGCGTATAAAGCCCTGATCGCACGTCAACCGAGCGCGAAGAACCAAAACTGGCGACGCATGACTCGAGACGCGATCCTCTACGCTCGAGGCAATGTCTCGCACGGCGATCACGCCACGATCCACCTGCGCGGCTGGCATCGCGTATTGATGAACACCGAAGGTCAAGCTCGAGCCTCAAGGAACGTCGCGTTTCTGGATTGAAATGCGCTAGGGGCACAGTGCGCTGCGCCCTTACACGCACATGCTCGAGCGGCGAGCCGAAGCATCAGGGTTATCTTCTTTATGGAAAAAGACCGCCGCAAGGCTATTCCTGACGCACACCTTGCTCGCCGTTTCCGAAACCCGCTCAGAGCCGATGCCGCAAGCTTATTGCAAACCACCTTGCGGCGCTCACTCGCTCTGGCACACTCGAGGCGGCTGTCTCGAGGCAATGACGAATGAGCCGATGGGACAAGGTTTATCTCCTTTTTATGAACCCGCTGACCCTCATCAGCACCGCAAGCCAGTCGCGGCTTCCTTGTCCTAAGAATCGCTTTTCGTTTTTAGAATCGGTAACTCAACGGATCAGAGTGGCACTCTTCTAAAGTGCAAGTTGCAGGTTCGAGTCCTGCCCGGTTCACCAGCTAGTAACTGCTTTTGACCTTGAAGCTCAACAGACGAGCGCGAGCCTGCGAAGCTCGAGGGTGCAGGTGCGAATCCTGTCAGGGTCTCCATAGGAAGCCGTAGCTCAATTGGTAGAGCAGTTGCCTTTTAAGCAACGAAGTGAAGGTTCGAGTCCTTCCGGTTTCACCAGTTTCGGAGGTCGGACTCAAGGGGAGTCTCCTGATTTGGAGTCAGGACATCAGGCAGGTTCGATTCCTGCACCTCCGACCACAGCTCGAGCGGAAACTCTCGAGCCAGCCCGTTCACCACGCGTTAAGGCGTGCAGTGCAGTTTCGCCATGTGCGGCGAGACCACGCCGATGTTCAGCAGTGAACGGGCAATCAAAACGGCGCGTAACTCAGCGGTACGAGTGCTGCACTTACAATGCGGAAGTCGCAGGTTCTTTTCACTGCCGCGCCGACCAACGCGCTTCCCAACAGCGCACCCTCGAGCGATTCAACCCAATTGCACGCATGGGCGTGACCTCCAATCGCTCGAGGGGAAACGAAGGTTCTTCCAATGGCAGGATACCCGTCTGATACGCGGGCAACGATGGTTCGAGTCCATCACCTTCGACCAGCTTCAAAGTCGGCTTTCTCGAGAAAGCTCTGGTTTGTTCAGCACTAAACAGTATTGCGGTGTGCGTCCGGTGACGCACCGAGCCTCATAAGCTCGAGCGGCGAGTTCGACTCTCGCCACCGCACCCAACGAGAGATGGTGTAGCGGGTCTGCACGGCTGTTTGAAGCACAGCAAGTCTTGGTTCAACTCCAAGTCTCTCGACCACACGGCGCGTCAGGAATGGCAGCCGCGACCAGTGCGTTCTCGGGAGGGAACGCATCCCTTTGAGCCGATGTTTCACGGTTATCGGATAAGCCGCAAGGCGAGCGGATTCAAATTCTGCGCTCTCGAGGAAACTCGGGATTTACCGTGCAGCACCAACTTGCTCGAGGTGAAAGGACTCAGTTTGCTCGAGATTTCTGGGGAAGTAGCGTAACCGGCAACGCAACAGGCTTTGAACCTGCCACATCCGAGTTCGAGTCTCGGCTTCCCTTCCAGTTTATAAAGTCAAAACTTGGCTCCACCAAGATTTCGACATCCTAGACACTCACGGTCTCGTCGTCCAATGGTAAGATGCGATTTTCACCCGACCTGCAAGGGTTCAAGTGTTTTAGCGACCGCTGTCCTCGAGACCACCAGATTTTCACGCGGAAGTCTTCTAACGCAAGATGCCCCTCAACCGAGGGGGAATGCAGGTGCGAACCCTGTCCTTCCGCTCCATACCTTTGCCTCACGTCACTTTGAACGGAAGTTGACGACGCGCACTGTTCACCAAGCGCGTCACACGAGGCAAGGGCTTTTTTAGGCTCGAGAAATAACCGCCTCGAGATACACAGCTTGCAGTTGTCATCTAATGGCTCGAGGATCGCTGCCTTCCAAGCAGCTCATGCGGGTTCAAATCCCGCCAACTGCACCAGATGTCTGGGTGGACAAATTGGCAAAGTCGCCTGCTCGAGAAGTAGGACACCTTGCGGGTTCAAGTCCCGCTCCAGACACCAAGATTCATGCGCTGATAGAGGAATGGCAAACTCGTCCGGCTTAGAACCGGGAATCTGTGGGTTCGACTCCCACTCGGCGCACCAGACCACCTTCTCCTGCTGGGAGAAGATATGCAGATTTCGTCTAACGGCTAAGACGCTTGCTTGCCATGCAAGGGACGGGAGTTCGACTCTCCCAATCTGCACCACACGCCCTCGAGCGCGTATCTCGAGGATGAATGCGCTGGTAGAGGAATGGCAGACTCGCCTTGCTCAAAACAAGGAGATTTGCGGGTTCGACTCCCGCCCGGCGCACCACGCTCTGGTATCCCAATTCGGCAGAGGAACCCGGCTTAAAACCGGTGAGTTGAAGGTTCGAGTCCTTCCCGGAGCACCACATCGCCCAGTCAGCCAACGGTTCAGGCTTCCTGTTTTTCACACAGACAATCGGGGTTCGATTCCCCGCTGGGCGACCAGTTTCAAATATGGGGGAGTAGCGCAAATGGAAGCGCACCGCAAAACTTGAGGCGGCAAGCGTAATAGCTGCGGCGCAGGTCAAAAGCCGTCGGAGGTTCCGGATGCACTGGACTGGCGACTTGGGATGACGAATCTCGAGTGGGTTTGTAACTTGCCGCAGGAAGCGGGTTTCCTAATACCGACAGCGCCGAATATGCGGGTTCGAGTCCCGCCTCCTCCACCAAGCACCATCACATTTGACCTCGAGCCAGACGACATGGACGATGGCTGCAAACCATCGGGTCTCGGTTTGATTCCGAGCGGGGTCTCCAAGTTTTGCGAGTGATGGAAGGCGTGCAGCACGGACTAGCAAGCTGTCTCGAAAACAGTTGGGTGTAACAGCCTCTAGGGTTCGATTCCCTAGTCTTCCTCCAATACCTCGAGCACGTCTCGAGGGGCATGAGTCTGAATCCCGACTGGCTAAGGGAGTGCGTTTCCAAATCGCATTGCTGGGGGTTCAAATCCCTCCAGACTCGCCAATGCTCGAGCAGATTGTCTCGAGCTAAATGGAATCGTGGCAGAGTTCGGTTTATTGCGCTTCGTTGCTAACGAAGAGAACGTCAGTTCCGCAGGTTCGAATCCTGCCGATTCCTCCAAAACCTCGCAGGCGTATATCTCGAGGTGAAATGATATTTCCCTTCTCCTTGCAGGAGAAGGTGGCGCGAAGCGCCGGATGAGGTTCGTGGGGCGGTAGCTCAGTCAGGCAGAGCAGGAAAAACATCCTCTGCATCCCTTGCTCTGTTCTTATGTTAAAATCTTAGACCAAGAAATTTGTGTACAGCACGAGAAAACTGATGTGCATTCGTGCTGCGAAGGTCTAAGTTTTAACGGTCAGATACGTAGAGCCGAAGCATGAGGGTTATCGACTTCTAATCGCCGGGTCGTGGGTTCGAATCCCACCCGCTCCACCAGTGCTGCACGCCCGTTTTCTTGGTGCTCGAGTTGTGAAGCTGAAGTTGTGCAATACGTGGGGCGGTGGCGGAGTGGTTAAACGCGGATAGTTGCGAAAGCAACTTTCCCTTGGGTAAAACCCTTGCTCTTTTAAGAGCCGAATGCTCGAGGGTTATCACCTAAAAGTGTCTGAGCCGATTGGCTTCACAGGGAAAGAATCCTGTCCGCCCCTCCAACAAATTTGAATGTTCGCGGTTCAACACGAACCGTTCGCAGACCTGCGTCCTCGAGATCAACTCAGGGGAGCAGCGCAAAAGAAGGTGAAATGATGAAGCACTTCTTAAAGGCACTCAACCCGAACCTCGCGCCGCAAACCGCTGTTCTGCGAGCCGATCAAATCCGCAACAACGCGGGCGGTTTCGTCTGGGCGGTCAGCGATGAAACGCGCTTCCTGCGCTTTTTGATCCTCGGCACGGAGGGCGCGACGTACTACGCGTCTGAGCAGAAGCGCACGAGCCTCGAGTCGGAGTTCGTCAAAACCTTCGTAACGCTCGAGGGTGTGCGTGCGGTGCAAATCATCCGTGAGGTGGCGCGTGACAACCGCGCTCCGAAAGCTGATCCGTCGCTGCTGGCATTGGCGGCCGTGGCGAAGCTCGGTAATCTCGAGGCGCGAAAAGCCGCTTGGGACGCGCTGCCAGAAGTCGCCCGCACGGGCACGCACCTCTTGCACTTCCTCGAGTTCGTGCAACTTTTTGGCGGTTGGGGTCGTTTGACGCGCAGCGGCGTGGCGCGGTTGTACAACGACATGCCAGTGGAGAAGCTGGCGCTGTGGGCGGTAAAATACAAGGCTCGAGATGGCTGGTCGCAAGCCGACGCGCTGCGTCTCGCGCACCCGAAAACAGCAGATGTCAGCCGCAACGCGGTCTTCAAATTCATCGTCGACGGCGTTTTGGAGGGCGAGGCGACCGACGCGGCGCTCAGCATGATTCGTGGTCATCTTCTGGCGCAGGGGGCAACCAGCGACGCCGATGCAGCGGCGCTGATGCGTGAGTACCGCTTGCCGATGGAAGCCATTCCGACGCACCTGCGCGGCGAGCGTGTCTACCGCGCTGCGCTCGAGACGAACGGCATCACGTGGGCGCTGCGGAACCTCGGCAACTTGGGTCGCATCGGTTTGCTGCAACCCGGCAAGTGGGACGTGATCGAAGCGGTGATCGACCGCATCAGCGACGACGTGGCGATCAAACGCGGTCGCGTGCATCCGATGGATGCGCTGAAAGCCATGCTGGTGTACGGCAGCGGTAAGGGCGTGCGCGGCAGCGGCGAGTGGGTGGTCGTACCGCAGGTCAAGGACGCGCTCGAGGTGGCGTTTTACAGGGCGTTCAGTGCAGTGAAACCAACGGGCAAGCGCTTCGTGCTGGGCGTGGATGTCTCGGGTTCGATGACGATGGGCGCAATCGCGGGCGTGCCGGGTTTGACGCCGAATTTGGGCAGCACGGCGATGGCGATGGTCACGCTGCGTAGTGAAACCAAAGCGCACGTGATGGGCTTCGGTGATCGTTTCCGCGATCTCGGCATTCGCAGCAAAGACACGCTGGAATCAGCACTGAAAAAAACACAGAATCAGAGCTTCGGCGCGACCGACTGCGCGTTGCCGATGATGTGGGCGCTCGAGAACCGCGTGGAGGCCGATGCGTTCGTGATTTACACCGATAACGAGACGTGGCACGGCAAGACGCACCCAGCGAAGGCGCTCGAGATGTACCGCCAGAAAATGGGCATTGCTGCGCGATTGATCGTCGTGGGCATGACGGCGACGAAATTCACGATTGCCGACCCGAAAGACGCGGGAATGCTGGACGTGGTGGGTTTCGATAGCAGCGCACCCGCACTGATCTCGAGCTTCGTCAAGGGTGAGTTTTAAGGAGTTGCGAGGGGACGCGAATTGCGTCTCCTCGCGGTTTATCCGTGCTCGAGTTCTACGTGCGAATTCACAGTGGCAGTGTAGCGCTTCACGTGCTCGAGGACATTCATGACGACTCGAGGATCAAATTCATTGAGCGTGTGAGTAACCAACCGTAGGGGCGAGCGGCCGCTCGCCCCATGCACGTCAAGTTAAGCAAAAAGTTGGAAAGTCTAGTGTGATGGATCACGCCAATGACACCACCACCCAAACTTTCCACACCAACCCTAGCAAGTCTGCCAATCGTTGTGCAAACATTGTTCACCAGTACCGCTGATAAACTCGCGTTGACGCACAAAGTCATTCAACGCCGACGGGTGCTCAGTGGCAGCAGCATCGCACTGGGTTGGCTCGAAAAGCCAGATGCGAGATTATCTGACTTGGCCCGAACCGCTGCCATGATCGGATCACCCATCACCAAGCAAGCCATTGCACAACGATTGGAGCAAGCATCACTGAGCACTTTTCTACGCGCTTTGTTCGAGCACGCCTCGAGCTTCCTCTTCGCCAGTGAACGCTCGCTACCAATGAGATTACTCGAATTTGAGGATATTGATCTGTGTGATGGCAGCATCATCAACTTACCGAGTGAGCATCATCAACGCTATCCGGGTTGCGGTGCGTTTGGACAAGCCAATCACGCTGGTCTGAAACTCCTGACCAAATTCTCGTTGCGTTCAGGGACGTTACACACGGAGTTACGACCCGCTAGGGAGCATGATCGCGTCACCACAGCAGCTTGCTCGAGTAAAGCTAAAACCTTGCAATTACGGGATTTAGGGTTCTTCAACTTACGAGTCTTAGCGGCTGAGGACCGCGCGGGGATGTACTGGATCACCCGCGTCAAACAAGGCACTCGGATTTATCAACGCGATGGTCGTGTGATTAATAACCTCACGGTTTGGTTACAACAACATGCTTGCCCAGCGGGTGGGGTGGACATCCCGATCCTGCTCGGAGCTAAGCAGCGCTTAGCGTGCAGATTAGTCGCTACTCGAGTACCAGATGAAGTGCTCGAGGCTCGAATGCAAAAAGCGGTGTTGGAAGCGCGTAAACGCCAACGAGTCGCGGATCATTTCATGCGCGAGAACTTACTGATAACGGCATGATTCGGTTAACTCACGCTTACATCACAGACGCACTGAATTGCGACGAATTCTTACCCTGAAGTTACCGAACTCAGTAGCTTGGAATGTGCGCGTGACCAACTTAGCTTTCGATCAAATCAGTGCTGATGATGTGTTCACGGTGTACCGTTTACGGTGGCAGCGCGAATAGCCCGTCAGGTGCTGTTTTATGAGCAAGAAAATCGAGTTGTTGTTAAGTTACTCAAATCAGAGTTATTGGTTGATGAGTCGCGCTCAAACAACCCGCAGCGTCGTCTGAGTGAAATACTCGCAAAGTTACTTGGGGCTTTGGTACAGCATTGGTTTGTGCTGCTGACTGCATGGCAGGATCTAG
>JANYHH010000019.1 GCA_025359505.1 Deinococcales bacterium | reverse complement strand
CGTGCTGCTTGTCACGGCCACGCTGCTGCTGAGCGGGGTGTTGCGCCAGTACCTGAGTGACCTGATTCAGGGCGCACGCTTGGCCAACAATGCGGCGCTGAGCCGAATCACCTCAGTCTCGGAATTCACGCCCGATTACCTAACGGTGGCCGGTACGAAAAATTTTGATACGGGCTACGAGTCTTTTGACCGCGAGGACAACGGCAAAACCACAAAGACCGGCTGGTTTCGCTTGCTGCGCGTGGGCGACCACTACCTGATCGTCAAGACCGCTCCGAAGGTCGATAAGCGACTGAAGTTCACCGGTGTCCTCGAGACCGTCCCAGCCCAAGTACGCTCTGGTGTCACGGAAGATCTGCGGCGGGGCGGTGTCAAAGGAACGCTTTACCCGTTTCTGCTGCACGCCGACAACCCGCCGCAACCGTGGCTAGGGTTGATTTTCGCGGCGTTGACGCTGGTGACGATGTGGTACGCCGCGCAATGGGCGCGGCGCGTGACCAACGCGGAGCAGCATCCGCTCGTGGCACGACTCAAACCTTACGGTCGTTTCAATGAAACCGAGGCGAGCATCAACGCCGATTTAGCGCAACCCAACCCGCAGCGCGTTGGCAACACACGCTTGATGCCGAACTGGTTGCTGCGCGTCAACCGTTTCCATTTAGATGCCGTGCCGCTCAGCGACGTGACTTGGGTCTACAGCAAGGTCACGCAGCACAGCACGAACGGCATCCCCACGGGAAAGTCCTTTGCAACCCTGATTTACAGTCAGCATCAGCCCGAACTGGAGATCAAGTTAAAGAAAAAGCAGTCCGACGCATTCCTCGAGTCGGTGCTTGAGCGAGCACCGTGGGCTGTGTCCGGCTTCAGTCCTGAGCTGAAACAGCTCTGGGAGCGCGACCGCAGCGGTTTCTACGCACACGTGGAAAAGCGCAAAGCGCAATTTGCGTCTGGCACGCTGTTCGCTGGAGCAACACCGGACGCTTGAGCATTACACGATGCTCAAGGAAAGGCGAACGCGAACCGCCGAACCTCGAGACTCGAGTTCCAGCGCGATATTGTTATTGTGACGCATTGTCGGAAACTCGCCTCCAGACAATCCGCAGCTCGAGTTCTAATTCAATGGTCGCAGCGGCTCATCTCGAGCGGGTACTGTGAGTCGATGAACCGTTCAGCATCTCTTTTGACAGCATTGCTCGTATGTGCCGTCGCGGTCGCCAGTCAGTCCGCCTCTCGAGGTGCAGCCGTGACCTTGAGCACTGGCACTGCGCCCGACCTCACGTCCATCCTCGAGCGGGTGCGGGTCAAATACGCTCTACCCAGCATCGCCGCCGTCGCCGTGCGGGACGGCGCGGTGGTCGGCGTCGCAGCGGTTGGTGAACGCGCCATTGGTAGTGGCGTGAGTGTAACTGTGGACGACGCGTATCACCTCGGCAGTATGAGCAAGAGCTTCACAGCGACCGTGCTGGGCAAGCTCGTGGAGCTGGGCAAGATTCGCTGGGATGCCACGCTCGAGGAGATTTTCCCGAACGTCCAGATGCGCCCAGAGTTCAAATCGGTCACGCTCGAGATGCTGCTGACGCACCGCGCGGGTTTGAGCGCCAACGTCGAAGACCGTGCGATCTATGCTGGTTCGAGCGATTGGAGTGTGATTCGCCAGCGTTACTTGGTTGCGGCGCTGAATACCGCGCCCGCGTACCCGCCGGGCCAGATTGTGGCGTATAGCAACGTGGGGTACGTGATCGCTAGTTTGATCGCGGAGCGTGTCGCCAAGATGAGCTGGCAGGCGCTCGTGCGGCAATTCGTGTACCAGCCGCTCGAGATGAAGTCCTGCACGTTTGGAACGGCGTTTCCGCCGCTGAGCAATCCACATCCGCACGGCTGGGACGGAGCAAAAGCCGTGCCGCTCGAGCCACGCATTGAGAACGGCAATCCACCTGTTCTGGACGGCGCGGACAATGTGCGGTGCAGCTTGCCGGATTTGGGCAAGTATTTGGCAGCGCACCTGAACGGTGAGCGCGGCGCGGACGGCATTTTGAGCGCCGCGACCTTCAAGGAGTTGCACCGCTCAAGAGCCAACGGTGGTCAGGGCATTTACATGGCGTTCGGCTGGCTGGTGTTTTCTAACGGCGAACTGTGGCACAACGGCAGCAATACCCTCAATTACTCCGAGATGGCGCTGTACCCGCAGCAGAATTTAGCCGTGGCGGTGGCGACGAACGCGCCGTTAGAACTCAATCAAGGTGTGCAACAAGCGATGGAAGAGATTTATCAGGCGCTCGGTAAATAAGACCCGCACTCAGCGCTTGACCTCGAGCACGCGCAGTTTGTTCATGCCGGTCTGCGCGTCCCAGACGCCCACGTTCGCCAGTTGCACGGCGTACTCGGGTCGGTCGCGCAGCTTCGGCGCTGGGTCGTACAAGTGCAGCAGCACCTGATAGGTTCCCGGCTCGAGGGTCGCGGGCAGTTGCAAGGTCGCGTTCAGCGTTACCGTCTGTCCGGGCAGCCAGAAGCGCGGATCGAAGGCGCGGTTGCTGGACGTATTCAGTCCGTCGTTCAGGGTAACGCGCAGCGACTCTCCATTCGCGCCGCGCAGCACCAGCGCCACGCCTCGAGCGTTGAACGGCGCGGCGAAACCCTCGTTCTTGAGGCTGATGCTCAGCGCCAGTGCCTGACCGGGTTTTGCAAGCGGTGGCAGGCTGGTTTCCAGTAGCCCAAAGCGGTATCCGAGGCGGCGTTTGACCGCCTCCAAACAACCCTCTTTTTGCCAGCCCGCGTAAACGGCTTCCAGATACCCACGGTTGAGGGCACTGTAATGCAAGCGCTGCAAGTCTCCCAGCGCGTTGACGCAGCCGATGTACGGCTTGGCGTCCGCGCCGTCATTGCAAGTCTCGCCGCCTTGAGGCACGTAGAGGTTATCGGCTTCCAAATAGGATTTCGTCGCTTCCCTGACCTTTGCGTCGCTCGAGTACGTGCCCCAATCGGTGTCCGACGCCAGAAAGCAATCGTTGTGCGCTCCAATTCGGGCACGATCCGAGCCGCTGTAAGCCTCGCTGACGGTCAGCGGCGCGTCGCCGAGAAGCTGGCGTTTGTGCGGCGGGTAGCGCAGGGCCAGCATCCGCGATTTCGGCAGCGCCTCCAAAAGCCGCGCAACAATGCGGCGCGAATCGGCGTTGACGCCGCCGTCTGAATTGACCAAGCCGTTCGTGGAGCTGTGCCACTCGCCCCACGCGCCGATGAAGCCCATTTCCATGAAGCTGATGAGGTCGGCATTGTCGCGCAGCAGCGGCTCGAGCTGCGCGATGTGTGACAGCACGCGCTCCACGGGCGCGTCGGGTTCCTTGAACGGGAACGATCCGCCTTGCGGGTAGGCATACGCGAAACGCGGGATGACTTTTAAGCCAGCCGCTCGAGCCGCGTCGAACTGTACTTGCAGGTACTCGAGCGTCGCGGTGGGAATCGCTGCGTCGCGGTACGCGTCGAGCATCAGGTACAGCCGCAAAGTGGACACGCCCGCTGGTCTCAGATCACCAAGTGCGGCTGCCTGCAAAGGAATGCGTTCGCCGTTGAGCCACAACGGACTCTCCTGCTGGTAGAAGCCACGCTCGGGGTTGGCGAAGTTTGACATGCTGGATTCGTAGCGCTGAGTCGTGGCTACGGGGACGCTGACCTCAGGCGGCACAGTGGGCGCAACAGCGGGGGGAGTTGGAGGCGTGCTCGAGACGGGCGGGGTTGCTGGAATGCTCACCACAGGCACAACCGAGCAGGCACTGGCGAATGCCAACACGAACAGCGCGATGAGGGTTTTACGAAAGCCTGACATAGACTCCAATGTAGCGGCGTTTGACCTCGAGTGCAGTGAACTATTCGTCAGCCTCCACGCGTCTGCGACGAACGACTCATCGCAGCCCCTCGAGTCGAACGGCGCTGAAACGAGTCATTATGAATGGCCGTACAAGTTTTGGCTGGCTCGTCAACCGCTCGAAAAATGAAATCAATAGGCTCGGGAACCAATCGCAGCGTTCGCCTCGAGCAACGCCGAGCGCGGCGTTGCAAACGAAGCGAACATCACCGCCACGCGGTAGACTGCGCGACCGATGAGTGACCCAGCCGATCCACGCCTGCTCGAGGTGCTGTCCGCCGCGCTGCTGGCGGCTGGGCGTCCCGTCAAGCCCAAGGAAATCGGGCATCTGCTGGGCTTGCCCACGGAGAGCGCTCACCGCTTGATTGACTTGCTCAAAAAACGCTTCAAAGAGGCGTGTCTGGGCTTTGATATCGAAAATATCGCAGGCGGCTACCGCTTGATCGTCGCGCCCGATGTCGTGCCCGCCTTGGAGCCGCTGCTCGCGCCACCGCCACTGCCGGGGTTGAGCAACGCATCGCTCGAGACGCTGGCGATCATCGCGTACAAGCAACCCGTGACCAGAGGCGAGATTGAACTGATGCGCGGCGCGTCGGCTGGGTCAACCTTAGAGACGCTGCAAGAGCGCGAACTCATCAAAGTCACGGGGCGCAAAGAGGTCGTCGGGCGTCCGATGCTGTTTGGCACGACCGAGAAATTCCTGATGGAATTTGGGCTGGTTGACTTGCACGACTTGCCGACGCTCGAGGGTGACGACAATCTGGGCGGGTTCCTGCGCGGGTGAACGTCGAAAGCTCAGCTTAACAGGAGCCGATTTGAAAAAACCTCTCGAGTCAGATGCTCGAGAGGCTTCGGATTCCAGCTCCGCTTTACTTGGGCAGCAGCACCGTGTCGATCGCGTGGATCACGCCGTTGGAGGCTTGAATGTCCGCGATCAGCACGTTGACGTGACCGTTCAGCACGACTTTTTTATCGTCAGCGTCAACGTCGACATCCTGACCCTGCACGGTCTTCACGAAGCCCGCCTCGAGCAGATCCATCGCGCTGAACTTGCCAGCCGCGACGTGGTACAGCAATACATTTTTCAGCGCGTCGCCGCTGGGGAGCGTTCCACCGAGTTTCTTTTTCAGCGCCGCGAAGGCATCGTTGGTCGGCGCGAAAACCGTGAACGGGCCCGCACCGGCCAGCACCTTGTCCAACCCCGTCGCGGTCAATGCGCTGACCAGTGTCGTGAAGCGCGGGTCAGCCCCAGCGATCTCGAGGATGCTTTTCGGGGCGGGCGCAAGGCTTGGCGGGATCAGCACGGTGTCGATCACGTGGACGATGCCGTTGCTGGCTTGGATGTCTTTGATGACGACGCGCACAGTGTCATTGAGGATCAGCTCACCCTTGACGAAGCGAATCTTGACGGATTCACCGGCCAGCGTCTCGAGCGTCTTCTTCTTTCTGAGGTCGCTGGCGCTGAACTCGCCCGCAGCGACGTGGTAGAGCAGCACTTTCTTCAGCGTTTCGCCGCCGGGAATCGCGGCCAATTTAGCAAAAGCGGCATTGGTCGGCGCGAAGACCGTGAACGGGCCGCTGCCAGAAAGCGCATCCACCAGTCCAGCGCTCTTCACAGCGCTCACCAAAGTACTGAGCTGCGCGTTGCCGCCCGCGATCTCGAGGATGCTCTGCAGCGCGGGTTCGCCGACGAGTTCGTCCACAACGTATGCGCCCAGTGGTGCGCCGCCGCCAAGCTTGTCAGCCGCGACAGCCGTTTGCAGGCTGCCGTCGGCGACGTTGACGGTGGCGTCAATCGCCACGGTTTTCGTACCGGTCGGCGTCACGCGAATCTGCACTTCGCCGGGCAGCACCGCGAAGTACGGGCTGGCGTCTTTGAAACTCACACCGCGCAGCGCGGGGCGCAAAAAGCGCAGGTCACGACCGGGCCGCGACAGGTACACGTCCACCTTCGGCGCACTCGGAGCGCCATGCAGCACGCGCAGCAGACCGACACCGCCCAGCTTGAACGGCAGTTCGCGCAGCACGACCGCCGAGATGTCCTTCGTGAAACCCAAAGCGTAAGCGGCGTAATACGCGCCATTCTCGAGCTTCAAATCGGCGTTGATCGCGGTCGTGGCCGTGCCTGCCAGATTGACTTTGACGTTGTACGTGCCCACTGGCAAGCTGGCGGGGCCAGCCTGCTTTTGGTACGTTAACCCTGCAATAGCAACTTTATCGTTGACGAGCACGTCCACGGCGGGCGTGTCCGGCGAGCCGTGAACCACGCGAATCGCCGGGGCGGGCGTCTGGCGCTGCGAAAAACGAATCGTCAGCCGTTGACCGGACGCCGACAGTGGACGCAGGCTGGAGCCTTCGGTGCTGACCGTATTGCCGTCCAAATCGCGCATCGTGCCGTCGAGCGCCATCGTGCCCAGCAGGCTCGAGTCATTGTCACTGACAGCGGGTTGCGGCGTGGTCTGGCAAGCGGCGAGGGTCAATGCGAGCGCGGCGAGTGCGGCGGGGAACCAAGTTTTTTTCATGATGTCTCGACCGTCCTTTGCTTTTGCGGGTCTCGAGAGGAGGGCTGGCGGAAATACTCAGGCGAGGCGAATAAACACGAGGGCTTCATGCGAGAGGTCGCAAGCAATCCGCGCTGGGGCGGATTGAGAACAGCCTTGACGCACGAAGTCCTGACGAGCCTGCGAAACGAGGTTGTGGAGCAATGCCGCTCGAGGAGCTGGGGAGGGCTGCTCGAGCGGCTGGAAGTTAGGCTTACTGCGCGGCGGCGTCTGCGACGGCAACGACACCGAGTTTGGCGACGACATCAACCGCGAAGACCGTGTAGACCTTGCCCGCCTCGAGCGCTGGCGTGGTGAATTTCAGCACGGCAGCCGCTGAGCCAGTGGCGCGAATCTCTAAGGGGTATGCGCCAGCGGCTAATTCGAGGTACGTCGCAGTGGCGCTCGGGTAGGCGAGGTTCGTCACGACGACCGCGCCGCCTTGCACGGCGACATCGACATTTGGGGCGTCTGGGCTGGCGTGAACCACGCGCACGCGGGCTTTGGTCGTATTGCTGGTCAGGTCGTCCACGTAGACGTTGGCTTTCAGGGCCTGTGCGCCCGTGCCGTTCAGCAACCCAATTGCACCGACGGTGTAGTTTTTCTTCTCTAAGGTTAAGCTCGGGACGTTGATCGCGGGGTTGGTGGTCGTGCCGGTAGCGTACACGGCGATGCTGTGCGGGCCGACCGGAATTTTCAGGTAGCCAGAGACGGTCTTGAATGGAACATTGGTCAGTGCGGGCACGACCGCGCCGTCCAGCCAAACGTCGACATTGGGCGTGTTCGGGCTGAGGTGCGCGACGCGGACATTGGCGGTTTCGACGGCCACCATCGGCGTGCAAGCGGCAAAGGTCAGGCTCAGAGCAATGGCAGCAGCAGCGAGTTTCAACATGGGTTCACCTTTTTCTAAACATCAGGGCGTTAAAGATGCGACAGCGCGACACAAGCGCCGACGCTCGAGACTCTTCAAGCGGGCAACGGCTGAGCAGCGTTCGCTCGAGGGGCTAAAGCTGGGGGATGGTTTTTAGAGCTTATCTTCAGTCAGCACGTAATTGAGCGTGTTATCGGTTTTTGAACCGACGACGAAGATCGTGTAGACCCGACCGGCTTTGAGGTGCAGGTCGCGCAGCCGCAGTAAACTAGCGCGACCGAAGCGCACATCGAAATCTTGCAAAAGCGGCAGCGTCCCGAAGTACTGACTGGCGCTTTTGAAGCCGACCTCGGGCAGTACATCCGTACCAGCGGGCGTGCAAAGCGTTAATTCGTTGTAATCGGGCGCAGCGTTGACGAGTCGCAGTTTGGGGCGGTCACGCAGCGGTTGCAGGTCATCGCGCAGCACGACTGGATTGACGCTTTTGGTCGGCCCGAAGCCAGCGGCCGTGATCGTGAAATTACCGTTCTCCAGCATGACATCCTTGGCGACGAGGATCGGGTTGCTGGTCTCGCCAGCCGCAAAAACGGTGATGTTGTAATCACCGTCCGGCACACGCAGGTAATCCGTGACCGTGCGAAATGGCAGGTTGGCGAAGGTCTTCACACCGTTCAGGTACACGTCCACCGTTGGCGCTCTGGGCGCAAGGTGTGAGGCGCGAATGTTGGCTGCCAGACCCGCTTGGCAGGCTAGTAACGCGATCAGCACGGCGAACAGAGCGGATTTCATGGAAAGTCACCTCAAGCAGTTTGAATGGCGGGAATTCGGTCGACGTTCAGCTTAGACGGCTCGAGTCCACAGCGCATGTGGGGGTGGTGAGACTCGAGGTAGAGCTTGAATTTACTTGGCGTCCACGACGGGCAGCACGCCGAACTCGCCAGCCGTGCCCAAGCGTCCAATCGCGAAAACGGTGTAAACCCTGCCGGCCTCGAGCGCTGGCGTGTTGAACTTAAAGACAGCCGCCGTCATGCCCGCAGCGCGGATCTCCAAGGGGTACGCGCCCGCATCCAACTCCAAGTAGCCTGTGGCGCTGGGGTAGGACAGGTTCGGTACGATGACCGCGCCGCCCTGCACGGCCACGTCCACGGCTGGGGCGTCCGGGCTGGTGTGAACGACGCGCACGCGGGCTTTGCCAGACTTGCTGGTCAGGTCGTCCACGAAGACGGCTGGCTTGAGGGCTTGTGCGCCCGTACCGCCCAGAACGCCAATCGCGGCGACGGTGTACGCTTTGGCGTCCAGTGCCAAACCTTTGACATCAATCGCTGGGTTGCTGGTCGTGCCCGCGACGTAGACGGCGACATCGTGCTTACCAGCGGGGATGCTCAGGTAGCCAGAGACCGCTTTGAACGTCACGCCTTTCAAACCGTCCACGACTTTGCCGTCCAGCCAGATGTCGACCGCTGGGGTGTTCGGGCTGAGGTGCGCGACGCGCACCAGTGCCGTGCCGGTCTGGGCGCTCGAGGTGGCCATTGGGGTGCAGGCCGCGAAGCCCAGTCCGACGGTGAGGAGTGCGATTGCTTTGCTGAGGTTGTTCATTTGATCTCCTTTGCACCCAAGTTTCTGCGTCAACGCTCGAGGTGAACGCTTTAAGCGGTTTGGTGTGCGCTGTCAGTATGGGTTGGGGCTGGTGGGCGGACGGTCGCTGAAACAGCCGCTTTTGTCACGCTCGAGTCTTAAGCTGGTCTTTAGATTGGGTGAGAGAGACGGGACGGGTCGGCTCGAGCGATGCGTGAAACTCGAGGTTCATGTCGGAGCAGAATTGGATCGTGACTCGAGCCTGAGAATGTATTGACCGCGTGAGCAACGACCCGTAGGGGCGTTCATGGGTGTGACGCTAGCCTCGCCCCTACAACCGCGCAGCCCCACGCCAAAAGGGGGCTGGTCTCGAGCAACGCGACAAAATTCAAGCACTCGAGCGTGGGGGCAAACCGTCAGCGTCTAAAAACTCCTGCCACGACTCCGGCAGTTCCGCGTCCACCTCTGAAAACCGTTGCTGCGCTGACTTGTACGCCCGTTGCAGGTCGCGGCGGTTGTTGCTGGCCCGCAGGGCGCTCAGCAGCAGCCGCAGCACGTCCTCGTCGTAGGGTTCCATGTCCATCAGCACCCGCGCCGCTCGCACCGTCAGCGCTGGGCTTTGAGTGCGTTGATCCCGAGCCGCTGCTAGCAGCGCCGTCACCAAGCGGCTGCGCGATGCGCCGCGCCCCGCGAGTTCCGCGACATCGGCTGAGTAAGCACCGCGCCAATCACCCAAGTCTGCCGTTTCCAAAAAACGCTCGGCGTCGCTCATAACTTCACCGAGCGCGTAGCCCGTCGGCGTGCGCGTAATCAAACTGGGCGAAGTAGCGCTTCTGAGGCGGTACACGAGGTTCTTGAGCGCATCGCGGCTGCGGCGTTCCGGCATCCCAGCGAACAAGCGATCTAGCAACTCCAAATCGGGAATCTCAACGCGTCCCTCGAGCCGCGCCTCGAGCAGCAGCACCAGCAGGGCTTTGCCAGTCGGGGTTTGCACGCGCAGGTGCTTTGCGCCCAGCGCGACTCTGACCGCACCGAGCACCTGCAACTCGAGGGGCTGGGCAGGCGTGGGTTGCAGTTGCGGGAAGTAACGCCACGCGATTTGGGTGGCGTGGCGCTGACCCTTGCGGGCGAAGATTTCCAAGCGCTGACCAGCACTCGTCACGTCATTGCTGAGCCGATCCAGCTCCAGAGCGTAGCGCTCAGTGCTGGCCAGCTCAGCCGAGCGAAGCTGCGCCACACCGTGCTGATAGGCGGCTTTGGCCTCCTCGAGCCTGCCCAAGCCTTCCAGCGCCGCGCCTCTGGCCATGGTTTCCAAACCGCTCTGATCGGCTTGCCCGAGCTGCGCGGCTAACTCCAAAGCTTCGTCGCTTAGCGCCAGCGCCAGCGCCGGATCGCCGTACCACGCCTCGACCCACGCGCTTTGGGCTAAAGCCGTGTTGAGCATCGTCGGGTGGTTGCTGCTGCGGGCGCGGCGCAACGCATCGCGGGCGTGACGCAACGCTAAACTCGCGCCGTGTGGCGGGTTCCACTCGGCGTAGAGATGCGCCAGTTGGCAATCCCAGACGATCAGCGCTTCGTTGGCATCGCGGCGCTCCAAAATGATGCGCGACTCGAGCAGCAACTCCTCGCTTTGCTCGTACTCCGCGAGTTCTAAGAGTGCGCTGGCGAGCCTGAGCTGAGCGCGGCAAACGCCCCAAGCGTCGCCCAACTCGCCGCGCACCGCCACGGCCCGCGTGGCGAGCTGGGCCGCGTCCGCACTCAAACCCTGATGCTCCAAGACCTCGGCGCGAATCTCTAAAGCCCTCGCTAAATCCAGCGACGCGCTGTCTGATTCCAAAGCCGCGACCGCCTGAGCTGCAAAGGCTTCGGCTTGCGCCAACGAGCCGCGCATCAGGTTCTGGTACGCCAATGCCATCAGCAGCGCCCCACGCTCGCGCTGGGCGGGCTTTTTTTGCAGAGCGGTCTCGAGCAGCCCCTGCGCGGCGTCCAGTTCACCGAACTGAATCATCGCCCACGCGACATCGCGCAGCAAGAGCGGCGCGGCCGCCTCGTGCAACTGCCCGTGGGCGTGCCACAACGCTATGGCAGCCGCGAAATCGAGTTGCTGCACCCGCAGCGCGATCAAACGCGGCCACCACTCGAGCTGGAACGGCGCGTCGCCCAATGAGCGCATCAGCGCGTCGGCCGCGTCAGCATCGCCGGTTAACAGCAGCAGTTCCGCGCTGAGGAAACTGGTTTCGATATTCGGCTGCAACTGACGCGCCAGTTCGCTCAGGCGCAGCGCCTCGGACGGGCGCACCGAGCGTAAGGCTCGAGCCGCCCGCAGCGCCAACACAGGGCGCTGATCGATGTCCGCGAACTCCACCGCTCGAGCCTCCAAGAGCGCCCCGCGCAGTGCGTCCCCAGCTTGGAGCGCGTCGCTCGCCGCCCGCAGCAGCAGCGCCAGCGCCACATCAGATGCAGGCTGTGCGACCTCGAGCAGCTTGACAGCGAGGGCCCGCGATGCTCGATCGTCCAACGCCAGCAGCGCCGCGAACGCTGGACGCGCCAGCAGTTCAGCTTGCGTCGGAGACAGCTTCGAGCGCATGATTTCGCGGTACAGGCGGTGCGTGAAACCCCCACCCACAACCAAGCCGTAGCGCTCGAGTTCAGTCAGCGCTGCGTTGAATGGGCGTTGCGCCAACCCGCTGGCGATGCGCCAGATGTGCAGTGGCACGTCATCATCGGGCAGAATCGAACGCGCCTCGAGCAGCTTCTGCGCCTCGCGGGTTTCACTGGCCGTCTCCAATAAGCGCGTCAGCAGACCTTCCAAACTCGTCGGTGGGCGCGGGTCACTAGGATTGCGCCAGCGCCAGCGCTGCCCATCCGACCACAACCAGCCTTGGCGCGTCGCAAAGCGCAGGTACTCCAGCGTGAACAGCACGTTGCCCTGCGCCCGCGACCACAGCCACTCGAGCGCCTCGGGTGGCAATGCCGCGCCGATGGTTGCATTCAGCAAGGCGTCACTGCCCCCTTGAGACAGCGGCTCGAGCCAATACCCCTCGAATGGTACGGGCGGCGCGTTGCGCCCCGTGGCGATCAATGCCACGCCCTTAGAGTGCCGCACAAACCCAGCCAGCGCCGACCAGAACGCGGTGCTTTCGCTGTCCGCCGCGTGCAGATCCTCAACATGCAGCGCAATCGGAGCGCTCAATGCCAGCAGCGCCGCGACGAACTCCGCCAAGTCTTTCGGCTCACCGAAACGCCCCCCCAGCACATCCTGTAAGCGCCGCTCGAGCCAGACCGGGCGCGGTTTCCCGAGCGGGATGCGCTGCGCCAGCAAAGAAACCGTGATTCGCGCCGAAACCCGCACCTGCGTGATCGCCGCCTCGCGCAGCAGCATTTCGACCCAGTGCGTTTTGCCGACGCCCGGATCGCCCCAGACGCCGAGCGCCAGACTCGAGCGCAAACTGCGAACACCGCGCAGATTCGGCAGGTTGGCAGCTTTGACGGCGGGAATGACAGGCATGGGATCAAAACGATTTTACGCCAGCTCGAGGCGGGCGTGGAGTTTGTTAGAATCACCGCTCTTGCTTGCACTCACCGCATTGGAGAACCGCCCATGAACCGATCTGATCTGCACCGATCCGACCTGCACGAACAAACCCAGTCGCGCCTGACCAACCTCGATGCCCTCGAGACGCTCGGCTTCGAGCGCTTCCCGTACCGATTCTCAAAAACCCACAGCGCCGCGCAGTTGCACGCCCTTCACCCCGCGCCGCTCGAGCCGGGTTTGGAGTGGAAAGAGGAAACCGTCAGCGTCGCGGGTCGCGTGATGGCTTGGCGCGACATCGGCAAGCTGATCTTCGCCAGCCTGCAAGACGAATCCGGGCGCGTGCAGTTGTTTTTTGCTAAAAACGATCTGGAGCATTTTGACGCCGCCAAGAAAATTGATCTGGGCGACATCATCGGAGTCACGGGTCATCTGATGACCACCAAATCCGGCGAGCTGTCGGTCAAGGTCAGCGGTTTCACACCGCTCGTCAAGGGTTTGCACCCGCTGCCAGACAAATTCCACGGTCTGCAAGACGAGGAGCTGCGCTCGAGGCGACGCTACCTCGACCTCATCACCAATCCAGAATCCCGCGAGGTCTTCAGGACGCGCTCGAGAGCCGTGTCGTTCATCCGGCGTTTCCTCGAGCATGAGGGTTTCTTGGAGGTCGAGGGCCCGATGCTGCAAGCGGTCGCGGGCGGCACGGAAGCCAAGCCCTTCCTGACGCACCACAACGCGCTAGATCACGGCTTTAGTTTGCGAATCGCTTTGGAGCTGCATTTGAAGCGCCTGCTCGTCGGTGGATTTGAAAAAGTCTTCGAGATCGGACGCAATTTCCGCAACGAAGGCGTGGATCAGACGCACAACCCAGAGTTCACGATGCTCGAGTTTTACTGGGCTTACGCCGATTATCACGACATGATGGCGCTGATTGAAACCATGCTCAGGGCGCTCGTCATGGAAGTCAAAAGCTCGAGTACATTGCAATACGCCGAGCACACGCTGGATTTCGCCGCACCGTTTGCGCGAATCGATTTCACTGAAAGCCTGAAAAAAGCCGCTGGCTTGGAGTTCGACCCGCTAGATTTGGAGCGTCTGCGCGAGTGGAGCGACGCCCATCACCCCGAGCATCGCAAGACGCCCGCGTACAAGCTCTTGGACAAGTTATTTGGCGATTACGTCGAACCGACATTGATCCAACCGACCTTCGTGATGGACATGCCGCTCGCCACCAGCCCGCTCGTCAAGCCGCACCGTACTCGAGCAGGACTGACCGAGCGCACAGACTTGTATGTCTGCGGCTTCGAGCTATCGCCGATTTACAGTGAACTGAACGACGCGCTGGATCAACGCACACGCTTTGAGGCGCAGACGGCTCGCAAAGCCGCTGGCGATGACGAAGCCCACGAGCAAGACGAGGATTTCTTACTCGCCCTCGAGTACGGGATGCCCCCAGCGGGCGGCATGGGCATGGGCATTGACCGTCTGGCGATGCTGCTGACCAACCGCCAGAGCATCCGCGACGTGATTCTGTTTCCGCTACTCAAACCAGAAAAGTCCGGTCTCGAGGGGGAAGGCTCGAGCGAGGGTTGAGGGCAGCGCGTAATTCACAGCACCAATGAGTCGCTGACTGATGTTTTCATTCAATAGAATCTTCACGCCGCCAACGGAGCCAAGCGGCGCTCCCGCACAGCCGCGAACGTCAATACAGCTTTCAAATCCTCGGTCGTCAAACTCGGGAAATCCTCGAGAATTTCGGCTTCGCTCATGCCGCCAACGAGGTACTCGAGAATGTCGTAGACGGTGATGCGGCTTCCAGCAATGCACGGCTTTCCACCGCGCACATCTGGCGTGATCGTGATGCGCTCGAGCAGATTCATAGGACAGAGTGTAGCGCTTCTCGAGCGTGCCGATGGCGTGCTCACATTGGATCGACGGCACTTTTTGGCAGTGCGACCCCAGCAGGGTCTCGAGTATTTCGAGTTTCTGCCGTGAGGAATCTCTTAGACTGCGTGTAATGCCGTCTTTTCAAAGCGCTTTGGAATCCCTCGCCGTTCAACTGACCTCGAGTTTCGCTGCTGGTCTGAGCGCTCAACCCGAAGACCAACTGAAAGCGCCGACGGTGAATTTGCTGCACAGCGGCTGGTTTCTCAATCACACGGTGCAGGCTAAAACCGAGGCGCAGGTCGCGGGTTTGGGCGGACGCCCCGATATTGGCGTGCTGGTTGATTCGTTGCTGTGCGGGTACATTGAACTGAAAGCGCCGGGGCTGGGCGCGAAACCCCAACAATTCAGGGACAGGCGCAACAAAGAGCAATGGGAGAAATTCAAAACCTTACCGAATCTGATTTACACCGACGGCAGCGAGTGGTCGTTGTTCAGAAGCGGGCAGAGCGTCAAACACGTCAAGTTTCAGGGCGATGTAACGACGGACGGGAAAAACGCTCTCTCGAGCCTCAACTTGCAAAAGCTCGAGGAGTTGCTGATGGATTTCCTGAATTGGCAACCCGTCAGCCCGAGCAACCCAAAAGCCTTGGCTGAATTGCTCGCGCCGCTGTGCAAAATGATTCGCGATGATGTCAAAACCGCGCTGCTCGAGCCAGAATCCAGTCTGACGCAGTTGGCGGACGAATGGCGCAAACTGCTGTTCCCCAACGCAGATAACGCGCAATTCGCCGATGCCTACGCGCAAACGCTGACCTACGCGATGCTGCTGGCGCGGCTCGAGGGGGCGCAAGACGTGCAGCCCGAGTTGGCAGCGTTGCGTTTGGATTCTGGACACGGCTTGTTGGCGCAGGCGCTACGCGTGCTGTCGAATGCCAGAGAAGACGTGGGCGTGGGTTTAGATATTCTAATTCGGGCCGTCAACGCGATTGATCTGAGCGCTTTACAGAGTGCCGGGGCGGATTTGTGGTTGTACTTCTACGAGGATTTCCTAGGGGTTTACGACCGCAAACTGAAAAACGATTACGGTGTGTATTACACGCCAACCGAAGTCATCGGGGCGCAGGTGCGGTTGGTGAGTCAGTTGCTCGAGGATAAACTGGGAAAACCGCTCAATTTCGCCTCTGAAAACGTTGTCGTGTTAGACCCTGCCACGGGCACGGGCGCGTATCCGCTGAGCATCTTGCAGCACGCTTTAGGAAGTGTGGAGCGCAAATACGGCGCGGGCATGAAAAGCCAGACTGCCACGCAAATGGCCGAGAACATTCACGGCTTCGAGTTCTTGGTCGGGCCTTACGCAGTGGCACACTTGCGTTTCACACAAGGCATTCAAGCCAGCGGCGGGCGGTTGCCAGCGGGCGGCGTTCACGTCTACCTAACGGATACGCTCGAGGCTCCGCACGCCGTTCCGCCCGGCGGTTTGGGGTTGATGTACAGGAAAATCAGTGACGAACACCGCCGCGCACAGGTCGTCAAAAAAGATACCCGCGTGCTGGTCTGCATTGGAAACCCGCCCTACGACCGTCAGCAACGCGATTCTGACGCCGTGGATGAAGAGTTGCGCGGCGGCTGGGTGCGCTTTGGGGACGAGGGCGGCAAAGAAACGACGGGTATCCTAAAGCAGTTTTTAGAGCCGCTGACGAGCGATCAAAAGCGGCACGTCAAAAACCTTTACAACGACTACGTGTACTTCTGGCGCTGGGGGCTGTGGAAGGTCTTTGAAAACGCCCAAGACGCGGGCGTGATCTGTTTCATCACCGCCGCCAGCTACCTGCGCGGCCCCGGCTTCGCGGCAATGCGGCGCTTCATGCGGCAGACGCTGGACGAATTGTGGATCATTGATTTGGAGGGCGACAACTTGGGGGCCCGCAAAACAGAGAACGTCTTTGCGATTCGCACGCCCGTCTGCATCGCCATTGGCGTGCGTTACGGCGCAGCCCAGCCCGATCAGCCCGCAGCGGTGCATTACAGCAAACTCGAGGGATCGCGGGCGGCCAAGCTCGAGCAATTGGCGGCGGTTGAGTCGTTTGAAAGTCTGAATTGGCAAGAGGTTTCAAAGAATTGGGAAGCGCCGTTCTTACCAGTGGGAACGGGAAATTACTTCGAATGGCCCGTGTTGACGGATATTTTTCCGTGGCAGCATTCAGGTTCGCAAGTCAAACGCCACTGGCCGTTTGCAGAAACGAAGCAGCTTCTCGAACGTAGATGGTTGGCTTTCGTGAATGCCAACGCTATACAGAGACAAGCCCTTTTTCGTGAAACTCGAGACCGAAAGATTTCCAATACATATTTGAAGCTGGATGGTAGTGGCAGAGAAGTATCCCTGGCGAGTCTCGAGCGAGTCGCGCCAATTCCTCGAGTGGCACGATACGGATATCGCAGCTTCGATAGACATTGGATCATCGCTGATGCTCGAGTTGGTGATTTTCTAAAACCAGTTTTTTGGCAAAGTCAAAGCTCTAAACAGATTTATTTGTGTAGTTTGCTCACTAAAGTTCTCGGACTCGGCGCTGCTATAACCATTTCCGCGTATGTCCCAGATATGGACTACTTCTGCGGTCGTGGTGGCAAAGACATTATTCCGCTGTACCGTGACACCGACGCTTTAGAACCGAACGTCACACATGGCATCCTCGAGTTACTGGGCGAGACTTACAAATTTGCGGTCAGCCCAGAAGATTTATTGACCTACACTTACGGTATTCTTGCCAGTCCGCATTACGTCGCCAAGTTTTCCGAAGAACTGACGCTGCCCGGGCCACGCCTGCCGATCACCAAAGATGCTGCGCTGTTCCGAGAAGTTGCCGCTGCCGGGCATACGCTGGCTCACTGGCACACCTACGCCGAGCGCGGCAGCGGCGCTGGCATTCCGACGGGCGCTGCGCGTTGCACCATCGCCGTGCCGAGCGACCATGCTGACTACCCCAACGACTTTAGTCACAACCCACAAACGCAGGTGCTGACCATTGGCGGCGGCGAATTCGCACCCGTGTCAGCCAGCGTGTACGGCTTCTCCGTCAGCGGTCTCGAGGTTGTCAAGTCATGGCTCGGTTACAGAATGCGCGAACGCGCTGGTAAAAAATCCAGCGAATTGGACGATATCCGCCCAGAGACGTGGACGTTCGACATGACCAAAGAACTCCTCGAGCTGCTGTGGGTTTTGGAAGCCACCATATCTGAATACCCACGTTTGCAAGCATTGCTGGAACGGGTTTGCGCTGCTGAAATCTTCGCGGCTGGCGATTTTCCCACGCCAACCGACGCGGAGCGCAAAGCGTCTAAAGACGAAGAAGACGACATCTCGAACGATCAGGAATCACTGCTTGAGCTATGAAAACGCCGTGCGACATTCGTGTACATTGAGCTGAAACGCCAGAAGTTACTGTGACCAGCACCCTCGAGCCGCATCACCTCGAGATCACTGCAAGAATTTGAGCGCGAGTGCGTTGAACTTCTCCGATTCCTCTTCGTACGGAATCGCTCGAGCGCGAAGGATCGTCAGCGGCACGGGACGCTTTTCCATGTAGAAGCTGACTTCAGTGATCGGGTTGAACACGTCGGCCGTGCCCCAAACCAAGTGGACGGGCTGCGTCAACTTAGGCCAGTACGCGTCGATCGGTTGATCGAGCAGCCCAGAGAAGAACGAGAACGGCGCGTAGGCTTTGTTCGGGCCCTCCAAGTTCTCGAGGTAAATGCGGGTGACTTCGGGCGTGGCTTTGCGCCAGTCTAAATAGACGTAGTAGTACAGGAAGAAGTTGATGCCGCCTTCAGAGTTCAGCACGGGAAAAATTAGGTTGCCCAGCGATGTGTCGGCGAATTGCTTGAAGCGCTCCGGGTTGCGCGAGGCGTTGCCACCGAACAACGTCATGCTCTCCAGATCCAGCCCGTAGCCCGATGGGTTGGAGAGCAGCAGGCGCGTGATGAGCTTGGGTTGCTCATAGGCCAAGCGAATCGCGTAATCGGCGGCGTAGCTGCTGGCGACGATCTGCACGGGTTCGCGGATCACTTCTTTAATGAAGGCTTCGATCACGGCCACGTACAGGTCATTGGTGTACGAAATAGCTCGAGCGCCAGACCGTGCGAAGCCGGGAAAATCAAACGCATACACGCGGTGCGACTTTGAAAGTGCCAACGTGTTGTTGCGGTACAGGTGGCTCGAGTTGCCCGCGCCGATGCCGTGGATCATCAGGATCGGCGTGCCCGTGCCGCCGCTTTCAAAGTACACGCGCTCGCCTGCCAGTTCAACGAAGCCACTCGAGGTCATGCCGGGCAAGCGCGGCGCGGGCGCAGTCTGGTTCACATCGGGGCGGCCCGGCGTGGCGAGTGGGGTGCAGGAGACCAGCAAGAGCATCAGCAACAAAAGACGTTTCACAATCTGCATTAAACGCGCTCTTTGAAGCTCAAACCTCGAGCCAGCAGACACTTGCGCGTGGCTTGAATTTGCGGTGCGACAGCCGATCTGACAAACCCTTGACGAAAAAAGCATGATACTGGGCGCAGATGTCTACCGTGCTGCTGATCGAAGACGAGATTTCCGTGCGCGAAGCCGTGCGTTTCCACCTCGAGCGGGCCGGGTACGCCGTGCGAGCGGCGGGTACGGCGCTGGAGGGCTGGGACGGTCTGGCGGGCGCGGATGTCGTGGTGCTCGACTGGATGCTGCCGGATGAATCGGGCTTGTCGTGGTTAAAACGCATGCGGGCTACGCCTTTTGCGCCGACGCCAGTGCTGATGCTGACGGCGAGGGCTTCTGAGGTGGATCGCGTCGAGGGTCTCGACGCGGGCGCGGACGATTACCTGACCAAACCCTTCAGCGCCGCTGAACTCGCGGCTCGAGTCAGAGCGCTGTTGCGACGCAGCGGCAGTGATCGCGCCAAGGGTTTGGTGCGCGTAGGTTTGCTCGAGTTAAACCTCGACGCGGGCAGCGCGACCTTCTCGGGGCGGGATTTACACCTGACGCGCCGCGAGTTTGACCTGCTGGCGTTCATGGCCGCGCATCCGGGCAGAGTCTACTCGCGGCAGGATTTACTCGATAAAGTCTGGGGCGTAGATTTCATCGGCGGGGAGCGCACTGTCGATCAGCACGTCACGCAACTACGGGCGCATTTGGACGACGACCCGACCAACCCCGCGTATTTAGAGACCGTGCGCGGCAAGGGCTACCGAATGCGGGCGCAGGAATGAAGCCGTGAGCGCCGTCACCCGAGACGCGCTGCTGGACACGCTGACCGAAGCCGTGGTCTGGCTCGAGGGTGGCGTGGTCAGGGGCTTGAACCGCGCCGCCGAGGAGCTGTTCGTGATTTCATCAGAGCGAGCGGCTGGGCGCGTGCCGATCGAAATTCTCAGGAATTTCAGATTGGAGCAAATCGCATTATCTGGCGGCGAAATAGAGCTTGAGTTGAGCGGCAAAATCCTTCACGCCAAGGGCGTCACGGGTGGACTGGTGCTCGAGGACATCACGCAGCAGCGCAAGCGTGAAACCGAGCTGCGCGAGGTCGTCGCGGTGCTGTCGCACGAGTTCCGCACGCCCGTCGCGGCGATCAAGAGCCTGCTAGAAGCCATTGCGCTCGAGCCACCGCAGGAGCAGCGCGGACGCTTCGTTGACTTGTCCTTGCAGGAAGTCGAGCGGTTGGTGCGACTGGTCGAGGACCTGACGGTCGGTTTTCGCCCGCAAGCCGAGCGCACCTTCCCGATGCTCGAGGCGTTCGAGCGCGTGCAGCGCCTGACACTTGAAGAGTTCGAGCGGCGCGGCGTGACCTTGGAAACGCAGCTCACCAGCGCGATGGTGCGTTGCGATCCCGATAAGCTCGTGCAGGTTTTTTTGAATTTATTGGAGAACTCCGCCCGCCACGGCCCGAATCCGGGTCTGGTGCGCGTCACGGCTATGCTCGAGAACGGCTTCGTGCGTGTGATCGTGCAGGATCAGGGCGGGGCCTTAGAGGATTACGAACGGATTTTTGAAGCCCACCGTCGCGGCCCGCAATCTCGGGGCAGCGGCATGGGGTTGTACGTCGTGCGAAGCATCGTCACCGCGTGGGGTGGTCGCGTCAACGGTCATCACCACTCTGCTCAGGGCGGCAACGAGTTCAGCTTCACCGTCCCCGCTGCCTAAGGATTGTCGTGTCGCAGACGCCAGAGCAACGCATCCTTGACGAAAAGCTGATTCGATCCACTCGTCAGCGCGGTTAAGATGCACGCAAGCCATTCATTCAAACAACCAACTGGCTGCGTCCAGTGGCTAGGAGTCCATGAGAGAAGCTTTAGAACGTGACCTGCGCGTGCTCAGCGCAGATTTCATCCGCATGATTTCGGCCGTCGGTGAGCAGGTCAGCCTCGCCGGTCAGGTCTTACTGGAAAACAAAATCGACCAAGTGGACGACGTTCACAACATGGACAAGCACGTCGACGACTTGGAGCTGAAACTCGAGAACGAGTGCCTGCGCGTGATCGCCTTGCATCAACCCGTGGCGACCGATCTGCGCTTCGTCGCGGCGATTTTGAAAAGCTTATCTGACCTCGAGCGCGTCGGCGATTACGCCGTTCACGTCGCCGACGACGCCCGCATCCTGTCTTCTGAACCGCCACTGAAGCGCTACATCAACTTGGGGCAAATGATTTCAAAACTGAAAACCATGCTCGAGACCGTCGCTCGAGCCTTCACCGAGCGCGACGCGGCGGCTGCCCTTGAAGCCGCGCAGATGGATCAGGTCATCGACGACCTGTACGAGCAAACGCAGCGCGAGCTGGTCACGTACATGCTCGAGGATCCGCGCACGATCACCAAAGCGCTGGCGCTGCTGCGGGTTGGGCGGGCATTGCAGCGCATTGGCGATCACGTGGAGAATGTCGCGGATCGCTTGCAGTACTGGATGACCGGTGAGCGCGTGCCGAACGATCCGCCGCTCGAGGGCTGAGGCGGATCGTTTTCTCAAGATTTGCGATGGCTATTAGGGCTTACTTGTTGTCAGACGCTTGATTGCTTCGCGCAACACATCATCCTGACCACTGGCAAAATCGGCAATCTTGACATCTGGTGTGACCCGAGGAGGCAGCCATTGACCTTTGAGATTCTGGTAACGGCTGCTGCCGTAGTACATCGTGCCAAGGTCTTTGAATTGTTTGTATTCAGCGCCCGTGTCCAAAGCACCTGCGGTGGCTTCGCCAATCACCACAGCGCGTTTCGCAGACTGCAACAATTCAGCCAAGTGCTCTGCGGCGCTGAAGGTTTTGGCGGTTGTCAACACAATCACTGCACCCGCAAATGACGCAGGATTGCGTAGCTGACCCTCGAACATACCTTTGTTGGTCGAGTCATTCAGGTCTTGCCATTGGATCACACCGTCGTTGTACCAAAACTTGTATCTCGAGCCGTCTTTTTCAATCGAAATTTCGCTTGGCTGCGGCATGAAGGCCGCTGCGATTTTCAAGCTGGTCAAGCCTGATCCGCCTTCGTTGTACCGTAAGTCTAAGATCAGTGCTTTCGCTCCTCGAGTATTGGCCATGCGGATCAAATCGTGAAACAACTGGTCATGCAAGTTGACACCGAACTCATACATCCTGATGCGAAAGACACCGCTTCCAACATCATCGAGTACAGGATCGAGGGTACTCGAGTAGGTCGGACGCATCCGAACTGTGTAGAGTTGACTGCTACGCATCAGTTTGATGGTCGTTTCCGCGAACAAAAGCTCGAGTTCGCGCAGTTTCTTTCCCAGAAGGGCTGGCGAAGCGGTTTGATTGTTAACGCTGACCACAACGTCCCCAACCTGCATCCCAGCAGTATCGGCCGGTGAGCCAGCGTAAACATCACTGACTGCCAGTACCAAATTGGTTGCGTGAACCCAAAAGCCGTAGCGGCCTGTAGCAACTGGATCACCAAGCTCAGTATCCGAATCATCTGATGCGTAATCGGCATACGCTAGGTGCGCGTCGTTGAAGGATTTCAGCATGTCTTTGACCACAGGTTGAGCACTCAAGTATGAGCAATCAACCGAAGCTGGACATTTTTTGAGCAACTCGGCGCGGTATTTTTCAATAACGTTATCCAAGTCTAAGCTACGCGGGTTGACGTAATCATCGCGCAGCACTCGAGCCACGAAATCAAACAGCTCAAATCCAATGGGTTGCGCGGCTAACCCACTGCTCAACAACAAGAACAACAGCCACGCAACGCCGAGTCGCTTCATGAGTTAACAGCCGCCGCCGGGATTACCCGGTCTAGGTGTTCTTGGCTGATCTGGAACTTTGGGAACTGGTTGCCCTATGTTAACTTGCAACGTCAACGAACCGTTACATAAAGTGACAGCACTACTAGGGCAAACGCACCAAGTAACTTGCTAGCTTGAGTGCATGAAAAACAATTCTATTCCCAGCATCATCGAACACTTCCAAGACTTCCCTGACCCGCGCCGCGAACACCCCAGCAAGCTTCACAAACTCATTGACATCATC
>JANYHH010000030.1 GCA_025359505.1 Deinococcales bacterium | reverse complement strand
ACCCGCTGCCGTTCGACGTGGTGACCGTCGGTAAGTCTGCCTTGGCGGCCGAGGCGCGGGCGCTGAGCCACACCCACGTGGTGATCATCGACGCGCCGTCGCACGACGGCGAAATGCTGATCAAAGCCACGCGTGTGTCCGATTATTGCATTGTCGTGGTCTCGCCGAGTCTGCTCGATGTCGGCGGGTTGGCTTCGACGCTCGGCGTGCTGTACGCCGTTCAGGATTTGCCTGCGAAGCTCGAGATCGCCATTCTCGTCACGCGCTGCAAAGCCGGTACGCAACTCGCCAGGGGTATTCATCAGAAACTCAAGCCGCTCGCGGTGCTCGACGCGACCATTGGTGATCTCGAGGGGTACAAGCACAGCTTTGGCAGGCTGCCGACGAACCTCGAGCAGTTCCAGCGAGTCTGGGATGAGTTGCACGAGGGGAGTAAGGGCAGCGAGGGCAGCAGCGGTGGCAGCGGTCAACGCCCGGGGTTTCGAGCGCGTTCACCAGGCGAGGACGGTGAGGACTCGGCGACCAGCCACTCACAGCTTGACGAGCAACGACGGTTGATATAAGCACCGGGTGTTTCAATCGCTGCTCGACCGTCGCTGCTCGACCGTGAAATCGACGCGTTTCTCGCTTCAAAATCCTGATTCTCGGCATCGAACAGTGTCAGCGAGGTGGTCGGCTGGCAACCACTGACAAGCTGAGGAGTAACCGCTCGAAATTCACTCGAGCAATAACGGTCAGACAGTTGTGGTGAACGCTCAATCGGCGAGGTCAGCGTCAGCAAGCAGCGTCGCGTGCCCGCGAAGGCTCATCACGTTGCGCAGGCTGTGAGAGTTCAGGGACTGGCGTTCAGGGACTGGCGAGTCTCGCCCGAGGAGGTCTGCGTGCGTCCAATCGAATCAGTCAGTGCCGCGTCTCGAGTGATCACCGTGACCAGCGCCGAGGAATGCGAGCGTGCGATCACGGCCGCCATCTGCGATGGTGCCTCGGCCGTGCAAGTGATTAGGAACGGGGGTAGCACGTGGGTGTACAGCCAGCGAACGCTCGAAGCGCTGATCGCGCAGCGCAAAGCCAAAAAGAAGCGCTGGTGGTGGTCGAGAAGTCCGCCGGGTTGATGCCGTTTAAAAGTCAGCACGAGGCGGTCAGCTCGGTCACCGTGGGACGCGAGGAGGGTGACGATGCTCGACATTGAATCCATCACCAGGGTCTGGGCGGACAACGCGGAGGTGCTGAACACCCTTTCGCGCCCCGTTCAAGAATCGCATTACAACGATTTGATCGCGCTGATCGAGCACATCACTGATACCGCGACTGATCTCGAGGCTGGGTTGCTAACCGGTCTGCTCGAACTGGCATTGTGCTACGCGGGCGATTGGGAAGCGAGCCAGTGTTCACTGCCGGATGCGACATCGCCGCGCGATCTGCTCGAGTTTCTGATGCGGCAACGCGGTTCGACGCGCAGCGATCTCGAGCGGGCGGGGATGGCGAGTGGATCGGTGATTTCACAGGTGCTCAGCGGTGAGCGGACGATCAGCCGGCGCATGGCGCGAAAACTGGCGGATTACTTTCGGGTGAGGAGCACCCTGTTCCTCTAAACTCACATCACCGACAATGCCAATGACATCAATCAAAACCGACATCGCATCGCCGGCGAGCAACCCCCGCGAGCATCCCATCGTGCGACTCATCAAGGATGCCCTCGAGCGTAACAGCTCGGAAAGCATCGCTGATTTCGCACAGCGTGCCGGACTGGCTCGAGCCACGGTGTACCACCTCCTCACCGCCAGCGCCTCGCTGCGCTTGAGGGTGGCAACGCTGTTCAAACTCGAGGCGGCGCTCGAGATCCCAGTGAGTGACCTGATCGAACTCTTCAGACCCGCCAGCGAGGTCGTGCTCGAGCGCGACCAACTCGAGGCGCTGTCAGCCCTGCGCGGCAAGTACGCTAGAGCGGTCAGCCTCAGCGCTGAGCTGCGCAGTGAACGACGCGCGGAACGGGAGTGAAGCCCGCCACAACCAGGATCTCGGCCGCGCCGCCCAGCGCTCACCGCTTAAGCCACCGTCGACGCGGTGCTCGCATTGATGGCGACTCCATCACATCATAATGACCGCGCATCCTCGAGACTCGGGGCACAGGTCACCCATTGTTCAGAGCGACGTGGGCCAGCGCAATCGCATCGCTGAGCGCTCGAGTTTGTACGAGTGGTCAGCGTGGAAGAACAACCAGTCGAGCTGATCGCTCGACGATTCGTACCGCACCGGAATCCAAGCGCCGTCGCGCTACGGGTTGAGCGGGTCGCCGGCATGCACGGCTCGCGCAGGATTTCGAGATTTCGAGATTTCGAGGTTTCCTCGAGCGATTCTGCTGAAAAACCGCCGGGCGATGTGCGAACCGGGCTTTGTGCTGACCGTGAAATCAATCTCAGCGAAAAGCGTGACCAGCAGCGCTTTTGATCGCGCGGGTGTCGACGATGGTCATTTGGGTGTCGATGTTTTGAAGAGGTAATCATCGAGGTTGACGCCCAAATCGGGAATGCCTGACGTGGCGCTACCGATCCAGTCAGGAAACTCTTTTCGCTGCGTGATTTGACTAACGATTCGGTCGGTGCTTTGGTCCAGCAACTCAACAATGATTTGCTCGGATGATGTACCGCGTTCGGGCGCGATCAGCTCGAGTTTACTGATGACTTCTGGCGGTAACTGAATTTGTATGGTGGTCATATCTCACCTCGCTGTCTGAAAATATACTTCTACCGCAGAGACTGAACAGCGCCTCTTTGCGCTCGCCGCTGGTGCGCTGCTCGCATTGCAAGCGGCACACTCACCCTGTCCGCTCACCTTCGAGACACGGAGCACGGGACATCCAATGTTTAGCGCGAACGGGGCCAGCGCAAGCGCAGCGTCTGACGCTCGAGTTTGTACGAGTGCTCATCGTCATAGAACAACCAGCCAACCTGAGCAAGCGACGGTTCGTAGCGCACCGGGATTCACGCGCCGTCGCGCCACAGCTCGAGACCATCGCCAGCGTGTACTTCCCGCGACTCGACTTCCCCGTCGCTGCACGTGAAGTCGAGGTAGTCACGCCAATCGAGCGGTGCCACGCGCAGCTCGATCAGTGAGCCTTGGTCTGTGTTCATCCCACCAGTTTAGTAGATTCCGTTTGGTGAAGATCGATGATGCAGGAAAAGCGCATTGCCGCAGCGGCGCTCGCAGCTCGAACGCCAGCCGCTTTGCCGACGATCAGCTCAAAGGCAACGTCTCCCCTGCTGACTGGTCTGCTTAAGATTGGCTGACCACAACGGGCGATTGGTAATGCGGCTCCACAACAGACACGCGAGCAGCTTGTCGGGGAACTCAGGGGGGTCAGTTCGAGTGTTTGAATTTTAGGAGCATTCGAGGAATCGCGCGTTCCCCGGTCAGTTTGGCGGCTTTGGCTTTCGTCACGCCGCCGATCTGGGCTGGGATATCGAAGGCGTCCCAAGTCTCCCTGGTCGCGAAATCGTGCAGTTTCCACTGACCGCCGCGCTGCTGGAACAATTCGTCGCTGTCGTCCGTCCCATCGCGCCAAACGCCCTTGATCCGCCCACGCTTCCCGGCATTAACGCTTTGAGAAAGAGCGATGCGCTGGAGGAATCGCGGGCAGGTCGGCGGTTTGGACGGCTTCGCGCAGGGTCACGGGAGTCTCTCAACCGGGAAGCATCGGCAGCATCGGTGGCATCTGCCCGGTCTCGTACACCAGCGCAATCTGCGGCAATGCCCAGTCACCGACCGTGCCGCCGTTCGGCAGCACGGTGTAGGGCAGGAACTCGAGTTCAAACGAGCTGATGCCAGCTTCCACCGGCTCGAGCTTAACTTTGACGATCAGCGCCAGCGCCCGCCAGCGTTGGCGACAGGCCTGCTCCCAGGCTTCGAGGGCTTGCGCTTGGCTGCGACGCACGCGTCCGGTGCTCGAATGCGTATATTCGAGCGAGTCAGGGTTGGGCAGCTCGAGGCGAAAGAAGATTCTTCTGCCGTTGACCTCGAATTGCACGGCGGTCGTGCTGCCGCGCGTGCCGCACATGAAACTGTCCGCGCCGTAGCGCGTGAGCGTGCGTTCGATTTCGCTGCGCGAGCGGTCGGCTGGTACGTTCGTTTGATTCGCGTACCTCGGCATTGGGGGTCTTCGGTTTGCTGTGTGGCTCGTACTCAACTTTCTATATTTCTAGGTTTCTAGAGACCGAGAGACCTAGTTTTCTTGCTCGCCCAACCAATTACGCAGCAGTCGCTCGGCGACCGCGCCGAGCGTGACGCCCTCGAGACTGGCCTTCGCTTTGGCGCGGCGATGCACGTCGAGGCTGATCAATACGTTCAACTGTTTTTGCGCGTCGCGCTCGGCGCTCGGGATTGCCGCCGCCCCCGGCGTTACCGCCGCGGACACCGACGGAGAAACCGGCGGTTGTTGCGGCCTCAGCAGATCACCGAGTCGCGCCCGCTGTGGTTTGGCTTTCATGCTGGTGTCCTGGCCGGCTCGAGGTCGCCCCGAACCTCTTTCCAGACCGCTTTGTACTCGTCTAAATAATTGGGCATGCCGCCGAACGCCTCGGCGTAGGCTTGCAACCCGCGAATTCGCTGTTTCAACACTGGAAAACCGGTGAGCGCTTCTTCCGCCTCGCGGTCGAGCCGACGCTGAGGGTTGAACTTACTCAGCAGAATGTACGCCGCCAGCTCGCCACGGGCCGCCTCGAGATCCGCCAGCAGCTCGAGGGTCGGCTGTAATCGGTCTACATCGAGACCGGTGGGGTTGACTGGCACGATCACCACGTTCGCCAGTTGCCCGACCCGAGCGATGATCTCGCGGTTGTTCGGTGGGGTATCGACGATCACGACCCGTCCTCCCGTCTCGAGTTCGCGCAGTTGCACGGCGATTTTGTCGCGGTTGGCGAGATGCACCTCGAAGCCCATGCCCTCCCCCGCTCGGGCGGCCCAGCGGTGGGCGCTCGATTCCGAATCGCAATCCAGCACCACCGGTTTCATGCGAGCAGTTCGTGCCACAGCCGCCAGATGCATCGCGCTGGTGGTCTTGCCAACGCCTCCTTTGAGCGACATGATTGCAATGATCGACATGGGTACACTGTACCTATTTTTCTATGATTCTTCAAGACTTGGTTTCTGTGTATATTGAAACTTAGATTTATAGATTTCTTGTTTTCTAGAAATTTAGAAACAAAGATAGACTTCTAGAAATCTAAACTTACACAAACCTACAAATCTAGACTTTCGGATTTGGTGATCTCGACCCGCAATCGCGACTCGGAGTCCGTCGCAAGACACCGCGATCTCGAGCGAGATGCACCGAATCCCCTGCGTTTCCAAGCAACCGACCGCGACGGAAGATGTACCATAACCAGACTTATGGTAAGAAACAATCTCGATCAAGGGTCGTTGGGTCGCCACTTCCCTCTGTGCGAAAAGTGCCGTTAGTAACTCCTGTCACTCTTCCTCGAAGTTGGCATCCCACTCCGCGTCGTCCACCCAACCCAAATTCGGATCTCGCAGCGGTCTCAAGTCACCTGCTACCACGCTCGGCGACAACGCGAAACTGTACGACCCCAGCACCCGAATATGCCGCCACTTGAGCGGTGAGAGCCGTGCAACGTCTTCGTCAAGCACTGCGTCCCCCATCGCCTCAAGCAAGGAGAGAGCGGCCTGCGTGTACAACGTATTCCACAGGGTTACAATGTTCACCAGCAAACCCAGCGCCCCAAGCTGATTCTCCATCCCAGCGCGATACCGTTGACGCAATTCTCCCTTATCTCCGTGGCAGATGCGTCGCGCCACCCGTCCGCGCAACTCCCCGCGATTGAGCTGCGTCTGAATGCGGTGGCGGTAAGCCTCGTCGTCCAGATAATCCAGCAGGTACAACGTCTTGGCGATGCGCCCAACCTTGGCAATGGCGTTGCCCAGCCCGGAATTTTTACCGTCGCGCATCAACACCCGCATGATCTCCGGTGCACGAACCGCACCCACCTTCAGGCTGCCCACGAGACGCAGAATGTCTTCCCAGTGCTGCGCGATCAGCGTCGTGTCAATCCGGTGCTTGGAGACATCTTGGAGTGCGCCATAGTTCGCTTCCCTCGAGACGCGCCAGTACCGTGCCTTGCCGACATCCGCCAGTCGGGGGCTAAACTGATACCCCAGCAGGTGAAACAAGCCGAACACCACGTCACTGTACCCGGCGGTGTCGCTCATGATCTCCGTGGGTTTCAGGTTCGTGGGCTGCTCGAGCACCGTCCCGAGGATGACCATTGAATCCCGCAACGTGCCTGTAACCACCACACCGTGCAGCATCGTGTACTGGTCACTGGTCAAGGCGTAATGGGTGATACCGCGCCTCGAGTCGAAGTACTTTTTGTTTGGCGCGGTGTGAATGCTTTTGGCGGCGACCACGAAGCGCAACCCGTCAGCGCTGGCGATTTCACCCCCTCCCCAGCGCTGCGTCAACTCGAGCCTCGAGTGATCCTCGACGAGCCGCCGGTTTGCTTGGGTAATCGCGCTCAGGGTGATGTACCGTTGCTTGACCCACTGCAATCTGGAAAGTTTTAAGGCGGGGTGTGATTCATTGGCGACGGCTTTCAACCCGATGTTGCAGGCTTGCGCCACCAGCACCGCGACGACACTTGTGGCGACATCCGCAGCGAGCGGTTCGGCATCGCCGGTTTCGAGCATCGCGCCGACGAAATCGTTGCGGGCATTGACCTCGAGAATCAACTCGGGCAGATCGATCTCGGGCAGCCTCGAGTCCACACCCTTGACTAGGGTGTGCATCGAATCAGGCACGGGCACGGCTGTTACGGGCGCGATCTTCGGGCTGAGTACACCGTCCTCGAGTTCCATCCGCACCGAGGCGTTGCCGGGCAGGTTCGCCAAGGTTCGGCGGTATGCCGCATCCAGAGTGTTGGACAGCGCCTCGAGCGTCACCATTGGTTGCTCGCTCAAGCCCAGCGAACGACATACGTCCGCTCGGACGCGCGTCCACGCTTCGCCCTCGAGCAACTGCGCCCGAGGGTCGGTGTAGCGCGTGCTGCGAGCCACGAAAATCTCTCGGCGTTTGAGGAGTTGAAATAGTTGCTGTGCCACGCAAATAAGGTAAGAAGATCGGTTCAATGTGCCGTTCGGAAAGACCATTGGTAGCCACGAGCTGGGGATGAACGCTCTTGGTGGCTTGCCCCACGTGCTGGCGGCGGTTCCGGAGGTGCGTTTCAACCAGCGCAACGCTTCGAGCAAATCCTTGGCGGCGAGCGTGCCCTCCAGTTTGAAGTCAGTGATCAACCGGATGAAAAAGCTCGAGAGCGTCTGCGAGGCTTTCTCCCAAATCTCGGATCGCTGCTGTTCGCTCGAGGCGGCGTATTTCGCCACGCGTTCCAGCGTCGAGGTCAGTTCTTCGACGCCGAGCCGCTCGAGAATCGCCGCTCGCACCCGCGCGTCGGGGACAGCGCTATCAATGACGGGCAGCAACGCTTCGCGCATCCGCAGCGCCTCGAGTTTCAACGCGGGCAGGTTGTCCAGAGCTTCCTTGCGCCGCCGTTGCTCACCCCGCAGGTTGAGCCCGGACATGATCGCCTCGAAAATGACGAGCACATCGTCGGTTGCGGTTCGCTCGAGGTGCTGGATTAGCGCCAGCAGCGTGGCGCGACGGCGAGCGGGGCTGAACTTATCGAAGTTTGCTGCCCACAATCCCTCCGCTTGCCGGGCGAGCGACAGCAACCGACTCTCGGGCACAGCGCTGAGGTCGATGCTGCCCACCCCAATTTTGCGGATGCGCTCGAGTCGTTCCAAGGCTTGGAGGATGCCGGGGCCACTCAATGAGGTCGGTGCATCGCGCAATTGTTGCAGTGGGGTCAGACGATGCTTTTTTGGGTTGGCGACGAGCAACGTCCCGAGTCGATTGACCTGCGCGGCGCTGAGCTTCGAGGCGATGCGCCCATGTTCCCTGACGGCGACGCGCTCGCGAGTTTTGAGGATCAGGCGGGTCAAAGTGGATGCGCCAGGCAGTTCGACGCGGGTGCGCTGCAATTCAGTGACGAGGGCTTGGAACAGGGTGACGGGACGCTCATCAGCAACGGCGAGCCTAGCGAACAGGAAACGGATCGCGCCGAACGTGTGAACGCCAGTGAACTCGCGGTACCCGAGGTGTGTGCGAATCTCGCGTTGATGCTCGAAGCGGGTGTTGCGGCGTTCGAGGTAGCGGGGCAGGATGCGCGGGTCGATCTCGAGTTGCCGGGCGACATCATCAACGAGCGCCGTTGGGGTGGTTGAGAAATCACTGGGGAACGCGTGCAGCAGTCGCAGGGTGCAAAGTTGCACGGCGAAGCCGAGCCGTGAGTGATCCGAGCGATGCTCGAGGGTCAGTTCGAGGTCTCGAGGGCTGAGTTGGCAGTGCTGCTCGAGGTCGCCCAGCGTCAGCTCACGGTGAAAACTGGCATATGAGCGCAAGTGATCGTCGGTGAGGAAGTCAGTGGGCACGGATGTCTTTCAACCTAGAACAAGAGTTGAAGCCCAGCCTCGAGAGTTCAGTGCGGGCGACACGTATTGTCGACGCGTTTCCCTCAAGTGTTGGCGCGGAGACCGCCTCAAGATCGCTCAATCGTGGGTTGGAATTGAGTCGCGGATTCGTGAACGCTCGCCACTCCCGATGGCATTGATGTGGACGGCGTTGAGAATGAAACATTGGCTTAGGGATGTACCACCTCCCGTTCATACCGTTCGCAACGCCACGGTCGGCGGCATCCGCGACGCTTGAACGGCCGGAATCAAACCAGCGAGCGCACCGATCAGGATGGCCGAGGCGATGCCGCCCAACCACGCCTCGACGGGAATCACGACCGCCCAGCCCTTCGAGCTGGCGTACACGGCCGTTGCCGCTGCGCCAGCTAGCACGCCGACGATGCCCCCGATAGCGGCCAGCAGAACTGATTCAGCCAGGAACTGCGTGCGGATCTGACCTTTCGTCGCACCCAAAGCGCGGCGTAAGCCGATCTCAGAGCGGCGTTCCAAAACCGAGATGATCATGATATTGGCGACACCGACGGCTCCCACGATCAAGACCACGATGCCCAGCCCGAGAAAGAGGCTGTTGAACGCTCCAGCCGCGGCGGCCCTGGCGGTGAGCGCGTCGGACGGCTGGCTGACGTTGACCTCGTTCGGGGCTTCGGGGTTGGCGGTCGGCGCGAGCCGCGATTGCACGGCTGCAACCTGATCGATATCAGCGCGCACGTAGATCGAACTCGGCGGGCCGGTCTGCTGCTCACCGCGCAGCAGGCTGACATAGCCGAGGTACTTCTGAGCGGCTGGGTAACCGATGAGGGCGCTACTGTCAATGTCGGGCACGAGCGGCGAAGGCTCGAGGATGCCCGCGACGTTGAACCACTGGCCGCCCAGCCAGATTCGCCCATCAGGGTGAACCCGGTCAATGCCCAACCGCCCCGCAGCGACCGAGCCGAGCACCGCGACCGGCACTTGAGCCATGCCCTCGCTCAGCCAGACGCCTCGAGCGACGCCAGTGCCGAGCAC
>JANYHH010000028.1 GCA_025359505.1 Deinococcales bacterium | reverse complement strand
TACAATAATGAAAGGCTTGATTTTTCCTTCAGCAATCAGATTGTCCATGATCAGGTTGGCGTGTCCTTGATTTGACCATGCCGTTTCATCTTCGCCCCAACCGTGTTGCAGGTAGAGAACAGGATAACGTTTGCTTTTGTCTTTGCCATACTTTTTTCTTGCATAGCTAATACAGTTGCGTCTATTACCACAGGGGTAACTGTTCCTCCGGCTTTTTCTATCTTCTCCTTTGCGGTTAGTGAAATACTTCTTTTAAAAGTTACTTATTAACTCCCTTCCACCCTGAAAATTGCATAACACCACCACATTTATCTCCGCCAGGAGCTGGCTGACATCCATCTTCGGAAACTGTAGGACTGCGTACCACAGCAGCTCGATAGTTAAAGTAGTACGTTCCACCTCTAGCGACGCCGAATGGTGGCTCGAGACCGACCTGCAACGCGCTCGGGTGCTGGTGGCGAGGGGTTTCATCCTGCAACGCGAACTGCGCGATTTCGCTGGGGCGCAAGCGGCGTTGCAGCAGGCGCAGGACTTGCTGACCGGGCAGAAGAACCGCGAGACGCTGCTGGTTTACGGTGACGCAGTGCATCTGCTCGGCACGGTCGCGTTTCAGCAAAAGAAATACCCCGAAGCTTTGGAGCATTACCAAACTGCCCATCGTTTGCGCCTGAATTCGCGCGATGAAATGCGACTGGCCGAAAGCCTCAGCGGACTCGGCAGCGCCTGCACATTCCTCGATGACCCTCGAGCCGAGAAGTACATGCTCGAGAGTATCCAGATGCGTCGTGAGCTAGGAGATTTCGTCCGCGCAGCACGCTCGATGACAAATTTGACACTTCTATATCATCAGCAAGGCAGAATAGCGGCAGCTTTGGATCTGCAACTTGAAGCTCTCAACATACAAAAACGCATCGGTAATCCAACTGATATCGCCGCTTCATTGAATAACATTGGGGTCTGCTTCTTTGAATTAGATAAAATTCAAAACGCTACTGAGTATTACCAACAGGCAATTCAGGTACTACGAGAAAATGAATTAACGCCTCGAGAAGATTTTCAAGCTAATCTTCTCGAGGCGCAAACTGCGTTAAATAAAAATTGAAGCCCGCTTCATGTTTTAACTACTAACTTACAATCAACGTTTAATCTGGTTGATTCGACATGAGCTTTGCAAAAGGCTTAATTTGTTTCCCTTCAATGCTTACATTTACTGGAATGAAAATTTTGTCAGTAGAGCCTGCTGTGAAATCTCCTATGTGGCTGCAAGCAGCAGATGAGCAATCCCAATTACCAGAATTAGATGTAATTTTTCCTGATAAAATCACGCCTTCTGGCAATTTTGGTGTGATGTTTACGCTCGTTGCCGTGATCCTACCAACGTTGCTTACTTCCATAACGTAGGTATTTGCTTCCCCTTTGACTAGGGGGCTAACAGTTTCGGTGTTCACACTTATTTGCACTTTTTCATTCATCGTGCAACTCGCTAAGCTTAGAGCCAACACAGCTCCCACAACAACTTTGCCCGTGTTCGAGTTCAAGAGAATTGCAATTCTATTTTTCACAGTCTCACTCCCTTTTGATTCGCACATCTGATTCTTAAAAAGCGTAGCAGAGTGTTCAAAAATTGACAATTTTTGAACACTCTCTGTTCTATTGGACGTGTAAATTTCAAGAATATTTTTACTAAATTGCATCTAGTGCGTCATGCATAGGTTTGCGCTGCTTGCAATGATGTGTGGCTCGGGCAGAGAGCCACAATTAAGGGCAGTTTAAGACTGCGCTATACAATGAAACCATGCCTAAGCCTTTCTGGATTGCTTGTTGCTTGCCGATCTTCCTCATTGCTTGTATGCCACCTCAAGCGTTACAACCCGTGGTGTACAGTGCCTTTGTTGCTTCCGGTAGCACTTCGGTGACATTACGCGGCAGAGACCTCAAGGCGACTCGAGCTATCTTGGGTGGGCAAATCGCTATCGCCATCGAGCCGAATTCAACATTCGACGCATTGCGAATTGATGTGCCGCAGCCACTGAGGAGTGGTGACACAACCGTCCAGCTCGAGTTTGACGGGATCAGTCCCATAATCAAAGAAATCTATGTGCTGCCGACCAATGCCGATGTGCCCGCGTCCGACCTCGCTACCGAGCGTAACAAATACTTTCTTCGCGGCGCAGGTTTTCTGGCCGTCCCACCTAGCATCAGCCAAATCACCTTAGATTCGGCGCTGAGCGGCGCGGGATTCTCTAAAGTCAAAGTTGTAGAACCGGAATCAGGCGCGGATGGCGTTTGCGCGAACCGTTTCGTTAGCGTGCAGGACATGCAAACCGCTCGAGATACGCTCGAGGGTTTGAATGCGTTGAATAATCAACTCGAGCAGAACCTGCCTGCCGATGTGGACTTCGAGCTGAACGCTGTTATGGTCAGCAATCAACCCGATGGAACCGGCAACCCCACTCAATCCCCTCGAGTCACGCCGCAAGCCCTGCCCGGCGGTCTCTCGAGCGTGAGAATCGCCGTGCTGGACAGCGGTGTCAGCCGTAACCCAGCGCTCGGCAACGCGATTGATTTCGCGGCTGCCAGAAACTTCACGACTGAGGACGATCCCAGTAACCTCGAGCCGCTGCTGACCGATGTCACTGACCTTGCCAAAGATGCCAGTACCAGTGCGGTTGTCGGACATGGCACGGCCGTCGCGGGTATCGTGCTGCAAACCTTGCAGACGGCGATTGGACTAAGTGAGGTGTCACTGAACGGAGCCGCCAGCATCGTGCCGGTCAAAATCTGCGAGGGTGGCAACGGGCGTTGCAGCTCCTCGAGCGCCGTGGCGGGCGTGTGCTACGCGGCCAGCCTTGCGAATGCTGCGCGACCCGTCAAGGTCATCAACCTGTCGATTGGCGGGGAATTACCGTCTAACTTATTGCGCCGCGCCTTGGAGCACGCCGCCAGCAAAGGCATCAGCATCGTCACGAGCGCGGGCAACAAAGGCGCAGTCGCCAGTCGCCCGGTGAACTTCCCAGCGCAGTACAGCGTCCCAGTCCTCAACGCGACAAGCGCCATCGCGGGACTGCTCGCGGTGGGCAGCGTCAACGACGTACTGATTCCCAGCGCGTTCTCGAGCCAAGGCGATTGGGTTTCACTGACCGCGCTCGGCGAGAACATCAAAGCTTTGAGCGCCAACGGTGGGCAAGCAACGTTTAATGGCACGAGCTTCAGCGCCCCACGAGTCGCGGCCGCCGCGCTGCTGCTCCACGCGCAAGCCGCACCAGCCGCGATCACACCGGCCGCCGTGAAAAGTAAAATCATCACCAGCGTCAAAGTCATTCCCTGCTCGAGTCAGCTCTGCGGCGCGGGCTTGCTGGACGTGGGTAAGTCGTTGCAACCGTAAACCCCGCTTTGCGAGGAGAGCTGGAGCGTGAAATGCTCCAGCTTTTTTCATCTCGAGGCTCGAGACGCCCTACAGCGGTTCCCAAGTCGGTGGCACACCTCGTCAGGGTGAATCAGCGAGCTAGTGCAAGTCGAATCAGCGAGATTGTGCAAGCCGAGTCTCGAGGGGTGCAAGTGCGCCTTGCGGCGCACCGGGTTTAGCACGCTAAACCCCTACGAGGGATCACCTGTGGCACGGTGTCGCTTGCGTTTGCTTTTACATCGTCGCTCATCGCACGGGCGTTACAAACCTGAGAAGTGCTGCAATCCCCTCGAGACCGCTGACGGCGACCTTTAAGAGCGTTTTATGACCCCGCTTCTAAGCTCTGCATATTCAAACGAGGCGCGACCTCGAGAAAGCAGGACTTTATGAATCAGGGTTTCAAACCGCAATCGGCCATCGTCAGCACCGCGAAAAAGGGGATCATCATGAACGCGAGAAATTTGATTGTGCGGGTAGCGCTCGGAGCAGTGGTGATCGCGGGTTTCGCCGCTTGCAACCAAGCCCCGACCCTCGAGACGCTGGACTTCGGGGATGTCGCCTTGAGCGATACGGGTCAGGTCGTGGCGAAAATTCCGGGGTTGCCGCTCGAGGATATTGTGGTGCAGCCGATCCCCGACATTGACGTGCCCGTCAAATGGGTGTTCCCATCCACCTTCCCCAAAGCCTGCAACGGCAGTGCCAACATCGTGCAGAACCCCAAGTTCATGGCAGGGCTAGCCAACAGCGGTCTCCCCGGCAACAACATTCCGCCCGCGACCGTCGCCAATTGGCAGCAAGCCAACGGCTCACCGCAACTTAGCCCCGTCACCGCTGGCATCGGCGCGATGGGTCACGGCAATCCCGGTTACGTGCAGATGTGGGGCTACCGAAGCGGTGGTGAAGCGGTGCGGCAAATCGGTTTAACGATGTCTGGCGCATACGATGTTTACTTCTCGGTGAAGCAAATCAACACCTCCAACAACCCAACCCCATTGGATGTGCGCTTGGTCGCTTCTAATGGAACAATCCTCAGCCCGTGGACGCCGCCAAGCGGCAGCGCGGTAATCAACATTCCCGCCTCGAGCACCGCTTGGACGATGTACGGGCCGTTGCCGCTGAACATCGTTGGCACGGCCGACACGATCACCCTCGCCTCTGCAAACGCGATCCCCGGCGCGAGCCAGTTTTCTTGGGGACAGTACGACAACGTTTGCATCCTCCGCAAAGACAAACCGAGCGAACCCAGTGATTTGGCGATCAGGAAGCAGCTTCTCGGCTCGAGTGCATTGACCGCTGGTGGGACGGGCACGTACCAACTGAACGTGCTGAATTTGGGCGGCGCTATCGCGGCTGGCCCCGTGACCGTGACCGACCCGATGCCCACTGGGTTGACATTGCTGACGGCTTCGATCAGCGCTACCCCAGCCAGCGATTGGAACTGCGCCGCCAGCACAACCGCGCAACTCAGTTGCAGTTACACTGGCGCGTTCCCCATCGCTGCGGGTTACGCCAGCAACCTCAAATTCGATGTGTCCGTCTCGAAAGAGCTAGTCGGATCGGTCAAGAATTGCGCCCAAATCGCGCTGTCCACTGACACGGTGCTGGGCAACAACGCTTCCTGCGTCAAAAACCCAGTCAAGAACCCAGTGATTTCCGATCCGTTCGAGCTGGCTTTGTCTGACGCGATGACGCAACTCGAGGATTACACCGAGACCGCACCTGACGAAGCCGAAGCGATGCTCCGAGTGACCAGCGGTCTGAAGGACACGCTGAAAACCCAGGTTCGCCTCGTGCAAGGCTTGACCCTCGAGCCACTGGCGGCAAGTCCGAATTCGTTCACGGCAACTTTTCAAGGCGAGGCTGGAACGCAACCGAGCCAAATCGGGATTAACGTGGAGTGCCACATCACTTACCCGCCATTGAAGGCAGGTTGCAGCATCACGATCAGCGATTGAAACCTCGAGTCGGCAAGCACCTCCTAGAGTTTTCTGGGAGGTGCTTCTTTTTGGAACGCTCGAGTCCGTGTCAGACGGCGGTGATGACCTCGAGCGCCGCCTCGCTAAGCTCGAGGGGCAGAAGAACGCTCGAGTCGGCTGATGACCTCGAGATGCCGCCAACCCACTCGAGTCCTTAAAAGAGCGATGCGCGTGTCTGAGACGGTCTCTTCGGCGAAGTCCGAACCCCGCTCCCTCGAGCCATTCATGAGCTGCTTCACCCGCATTCCATCCCCGCGTACCTTGCCAAAGAAACGAAAGCGTTAGAATAGTCACATGACCCGTGTCAAGCACCCCACTTTGCTCGATACGGTGCTGACCCGCGTGACGCTGATTGAAGCCGTCACCAGCACACCGCACATCCGTTTGGAGCGGGCGCGGTGGCGCGGGCAGGACGTGCTGGTCAAGCGCCTCAAATCCGCCAGTTACCGCAACCCAGCGATTTTGGAGCGCTTCGAGCGCGAAGGCAATGTTTTGGAGCGTTTGGATCACCCGAATATCCCCAAGCTGGTCTACCGCCATCGAGGGCTGCTGATGCGCGAGTACGTGCAGGGCAGGACGCTCTACCATCACCTGCAATTCGGGGCGATGCCCAAAGATGTCGTGATGCACCTCGCCCGGAGTTTGCTGGCGGCGCTGGCCCACGCCCACACCCGCGAGATTCTGCATCTGGACATCAAACCCGGCAATATTTTGCTCGAGTTAGGTGGTCGCGTGCAAGTGATCGATTTTGGGTGCGCCAAAGACCTGACTTTGGAGAGCATCACGCACGCCGATGCGCGGCTTGGCACGCCACACTACATGGCCCCGGAGCAATTCAACGGCGTGCGCGAGGACGTGCGGAGCGACCTCTACAGTGTCGGCGCGGTGATGTACGAGTGCCTGACGGGGACGCAGCCCTTCGCCGAAGACCCGTTCATCTGGCTGACGGGTCGCGCTGTGCCGCCGCCGATGCCGCGCACGCCGGGCTTGTCGGCGGTCGTGGAAACCGCGATGCAGCGCGACCCCGAAGACCGTTACCAGAGCGCGTTGGAAATGCTCGAGGCGATTGAAAACGCGGGTTGAACAACTGTCCGCTCGAGCGGATTGGATGGGTTTTTGCTACTGTTGACGTGACGAACGGAGGCTGTGATGACTGAACTTCAGGCTCGAGAGCGAGAATTCGTTGCGATGCACTTCAGTTGCTAGGCTGGGGATTTAACGACACTCAAGTCGCCGCGATCCTCGAGTCAGCGGCCGAGTTGCGGGCGCATCCGTTGCCTCGGATGTTGCCGCGCCCGAAGATTTCCTCGGGTTTAGACGGTTGGATCTACGTAGCGACTTGATGCGAAGGAGCGGTCACTGTCGTTTTGCATTTCGGGTCGTGCACACGTTGCTTCGCGCCCGCGATTCGTAACATCTCGAGATTATCAGCAAAGCGTTTGCCCTCGAGTCCTCGCGCTCGAGAGAGTGCGCCAGTACCCGCGAATCGCGCATTTTTCTCGGCTGATCTCGAGCCTTGAGGTTCAACTGTCTTCGATGCTGGTGAGCTTGCCCAGCTCGGTCAGGATCGCCAGCGCATCTGGGTAACGCTTAGCCGGGTCTTTCTCAAGTAAGCGCAAGGCTACTTTGTCCAACACATGACTCGTGCCGCCAGCGCGGACGCTCGAGGGTGGTGGGGGCTGGCTGCTGAGGTGGGCACGCATCACGACCTGCGGATCGCCGTCGAAGGGCAGTTGCCCGGTGATCCCCCAGTAGAGCATCACGCCGGCGCTATACAGGTCGGTGGCGTGGTTGAGCGGCTGACCCCGCACGGCTTCAGGGGAGAGGTACGCGACCGTGCCAGCGGTCACGCGGTCGCGGAAGACCTCGTTCGGCGGGCCCGATAAATCAAAGTCAATTAGCTTCGCCTCGAGACCGCCGGGGCCGTCACCGGGTGACACGACGACGTTATCGGGCTTGATGTCGCGGTGAACGAAGCCCCTCGAGTGGATGTGTGCCAAGCCTTCCAAAACCTGCACGAAGACCTCTAAAAATTTTTGCAGCCCGTGCTCGCCGACCCATTCCGAAAAGCGCGTGCCGGGCGCGAACGGCATCAGCAAGCCCGGTTGCCCCTCGACGGTCACGCGCCCGAGGATCGGGTTGACGTTGCGGTGGCGCAACTGGCTGCCGACCAAGTACTCGCGGTCAGCGCGGCTGGCCATCTCGGCCGGGAAGAGCTTGACCGCGAACGGCGTGCCGAACTGGTCGAACGCCAAATACACGACGCTCGAGGCCCCGCGTGCGAAGGGTCTGACGATGCGGTAACGCTCTAAAAGAACCGTGCCGGGAATGGCCACGACTGGCAGTGTATCAAACACGGGTTGCTGCGTGCAGGAGATGAACGCGCGGCTTGCAAGGAGCAGCTCGAGGGCTATACCCGAACGAGTTGTCTCAAGCTGAATTCTCTCTGGAGCGTCTCTCAGGTTGCTCTTCCACAAAGCGCTTTGGCGGGCGGTGTCCGCTTCACAGGAACCCATGTATCCGCTGGTCACCTGAGACACTACGCTGCAATCTCTGCCAATAACCACTCGCCGAGTTTGTGGCAGCCCCTCCTCAACAAACTCGGAAGATGTTGTCACACCCCTCGAGCTGACGCAGATTGGTTGCATATTTTTTGAGTCACGCCCTCGAGCGATGCGTGCAGTGCGACTCGAGACAGTGACTTTCAGCTTTGCAGTTGTCAGGCTGACTTCCCGGTCAAACCAAAGTTTTGACCGGGTTTTGACCAGCCGAACTTTATCGTTGATCTAGCCTCAAGCGCACGACCCAAACTTGGGTCTCGAGCAACAAAAGTTCGCATGGTGAACCGCACTCGCAAAACCATCTCGAGGCGAATCAAGAAAGGAGCTTGCATCAGCAAAGTTGAATCCTTGTCAGTGCTGCACGACAAGCAGTCGGGTCTCGAGCAGGAAGTCCAGCAAAGCAAGTCAACCGAGGAGGCACATTTATGAAACGGATTCTGATCGGTCTGGTTGCGGTTTTCACCCCACTGTTCTGCGTATCGTTCTTGTCAGCCATCGCCCAACAAGCACTCGTCATCAAACCGCTGGTCGAAAAGAAAGTCGCGGTGTTGCCCACAGGGCCCCTGTTTTGGCGGATCGAGAACTTCCCTACGCTCACCCAAGCGCAGGCGGCTGCCGGGCCGACCGGTTTGGCGACTGAGTCGGACGGCAAGGTCTGGCTTTTCACGCTCGGCGCTGCGGGTGGGTCGTCGGAGGGCGGAACCAAAGTGGTTGAGGTCGGACCGCTCCCCAAGGTGGAGGCGACGCAGTACCTCCTTCGGATTAACGACGCCAGCGGTCCTCGCGGCAGCATGACGAGTGTCCACACGCATCCGGGATCTGAAGCGTTCTACGTGCTCGCCGGGGAGCAAAGTATCCGCACGTCGCACGGGACGATGGTCGTTCAAGCTGGTCAGTCTGCGACGGGCCATGGGGCCGACACGCCGATGCAAGTCTCGAGCAGCGGCTCGACGGATTTGCACGCCCTGGTGATGTTCGTGGTGGACGCGACCAAGCCGTTTTCGTCCCCGGCCACGTTGCCGTAAACCGAGTGCGGTAGAAAGGGCCTGCTGGGATCGGCGCATTTCCCGAGTCTTGCCTCGCAACTGACAAGCAAACCAGAAGGCAAGCGAGTCCACCAGCCCGAGAAAAGCGAAGGCATTCATACCTCGAGTCTTGACTCGAGGTTTTTGATTCAAGGTGTGACGGTTGGTGCGGGGTGCTTGAAATCGTCGGGTTGAGAGGGGTCGTGGTACTGCTTGACGATGCGCGAAATTTCGTCAACGTCGTCGGTGAGTTTAAAAAGCTTCAGGTCGTCTGCCGCGATCATGCCTTCGGTAACGAGGGTGTCGCGCATCCAGTCCACCATGGGAGACCAAAATTTCGTGTCAAACAGGAAGATCGGGAAGGGATGCACTTTCAAGGTCTGAATCAGCGTCAGGCACTCCAACAGCTCATCCATCGTGCCGAAACCGCCGGGCATCACGACGAAGCCAGACGAGTACTTCACGAGCATGACTTTCCGAGCGAAGAAGTGTTCAAAGATCAAGCTTTTGGTTTGATAGACATTCGGTTTCTGTTCGTGTTTCAGCTCTATGTTCATGCCGATGCTGATCCCGCCCGCTTCATACGCGCCGCGATTCGCAGCTTCCATGATGCCCGGCCCGCCACCCGTTACGGTGGCCAGTCCTGCGTCGGCCAGTGCCTTCCCAATCGCTTTAGCCGCGATGTACCAGCGGTGATCTACCACTGTGCGGGCAGAGCCAAAGACCGTCACGGCTGGCTGCTCGAGGTCGCGCATTGCGTCGAAGCCAATAGCGAATTCGCCGATGATGCGGAACATCCGCCAGGAGTCTTCGGAGAGCTTGTCCACGTGGTAATCCATGCGTCGCACTGTAAGCCCGGAACGCTGTCCTCGAGCCGGTGACAACTCTGGACTTGTGTGGAATGGGAAGAGGTTCTACACTTTGCCATCGTTTGACTAACGGGCGTTTGTTTTTTATTGAGACTGAACAAACGCTCGCTCAACTATCAGAGGAGACCCATGACGCAAACCCTCGAAGCTCAGACCAACACCAATTTCCTCGAGACGCAAGGCTTCAAAAACCTGCAAGCCGTACACCTCAATCTTTGCGTGCCTCAGCTCATCGAGGCAGCGATTCGGCGTAGGGAAGGCTGGATGTCCGAGCACGGCGCGTTCATCGCACACACCGGGGCGCACACGGGACGCAGTGCCAAAGACAAGTTTGTCGTGCGCGGCCCAATCCACGGGCCCGACATCTGGTGGGCCAGTCCCTACCAGCGCGAACTCGAGGGAACGCAGTTCGAGATGTTGCATCGCGATATTCTGGCGCACTTTGAGCACCGAGACGCCTTCGTGCTGGACGCGTTTGCGGGCGCTGACCCGCGCTACCGCCTGCCGGTGCGGATCATCACTGAATTCGCGTGGCACAACCATTTCGCCCGCAATATGTTCATCCCCTGCGATGCGCCCGAGCAGCACACCCCAGAGTTCACCGTCATCAGCGCACCTAATTTCAAAGCCGACCCAGCCCGCCACGGCTCGAGAGGAGAGACGCAAATTGCGATTTCCTTGAAGCGCCGCCTCGTGCTGATCGTCGGCACGAACTACGCCGGAGAAATCAAAAAAAGCATCTTCACCGTGCTGAACCATTTGCTCCCCGCCAAAGGTGTGATGCCGATGCACTGCTCCGCCAATGTCGGCGCGGTGGGCGATGTCGCCTTATTTTTTGGCATGAGTGGCACGGGCAAAACCACGCTCAGCGCCGACCCTCAGCGCGGACTGATCGGCGACGACGAGCACGGCTGGTCGGATGATGGGGTCTTCAATCTTGAGGGTGGCTGCTACGCCAAGGTCATCAAACTGAGCCAAGAAGCCGAACCGCAAATTTACGCCACCACCCGCACCTTCGGCACGATTTTGGAGAACGTCGCCTTTGACATGGACTCGAGAAAACTGGACTTGGACAGCGACGCGTTGACCGAGAACACGCGCAGCGCCTACCCGCTCTCGCAGATTCGCAACGCCGTGCTGCCGAGCCTTGGCGGGCAACCTAAGCACATCGTCTTCCTCGCCGCCGACGCCTTCGGGGTGCTGCCCCCGATCTCAAAGCTAAGTCCAGAGCAAGCGATGTACTACTTCCTCAACGGCTACACCGCCAAAGTCGCCGGGACGGAACAGGGCATCACTGAGCCAACCGCCAGCTTCGAGACTGCCTTCGGCGCACCGTTCCTGACCCGTGAACCGCACGTTTACGCCGACCTACTCCGCGAGAAAATCAAAACGCACGGCGCAGCGGTCTGGTTTGTCAACACCGGCTGGAGCGGTGGCCCTCACGGCACGGGGCAACGCATCAGCATCAAACACACCCGCGCCATGATCCGCGCCGCGCTCAGCGGGCAACTCGAGGCTGCCGAGTGGGTCACGCACCCGATCTTCAACTTAAGCATGCCGCTGGAGGTTGAAGGCGTTCCCAGCAGCGTCCTCAACCCGCGAGACACGTGGAGCGACCCCAGCGCTTACGACGCGCAAGCGAGGCGGCTCGCGGCGATGTTCCACACGAACTTCAAGCAATTCGAGGCTCGAGTTCAGGCTTCGGTCACGGCCTCTGGGCCGTTCCTCAGCGAATAGAAGCGCTGAGTTTGCAAAAAATTGCTGCTAAACTCTGATCTCACCTCGTGCCGTGGCTGGAAGGCTGCTTCACAACTTAACGGGTGGCTCGAGGGGGAGAGATCATGTTGTTTCGACTGGTTTTTTGGATACTCAGCAACACGGTGACGCGCACGGTGCTGATTTTTGCGCTGGCCGCACTGGCCATCGTCGTCGGTTTTGGCATGGCTGATGAGGCCCTCAAATACAAAAAGGGCGCTCAGCCAGCCTCGCTGGAAAATATTCCCGCGAAATATAAGTACGATTACGTCAAATTGGACGCTGACGTTGACGGCAACTACGTGTACTTCGTCACTACCGATTCTAAGACCAAAGCCAAGGAATACACGCTGTTCTATCCGGCGTTCAACGCCCGAGACGGCGCTGGTAAGGCCGCCAAACCGCACGCGACCGCGATTGTCAAACAGGTGCTGAGCGCAGCGGACGAGGGCTGCGTGACCAAAGAAAACTGCTTGGAGTCCGGTGTGCTCAAACTGCGAGGCAGAATCAGTCACGCGCCGTTCGATGTCAGCGAGTTCAGCGATGACACCAGCAAAAAAGACGTATTCGACCTGCTGCGCGAAGACTTCACCATTGATGCCAAAACCGTGTACGTGGACGCCAACTGGACGCCATCGACCTCCGAGTTTGCGGGTACGGTGCAACTGATTGGGATCGGCTTGCTGCTGGCGGGACTCGCTTCGTTCGGCATCCCGATGCTGCTGCGCCGCCGCGCCTTGGCAAACCCCAGCGCCTGAACCCGCCCCTCGAGCTGGCGCGTACCGACATATACCCAGACGCTGCCTTGCCGCTCGAGCGCAAGCGGGCGGGATGACGACCAACCTATCAGCCCTTCGACAGCGCCTGCCGCACCTGCGACCCGATCACCTCGAGCGCCGCAGCCGTGAACACCGGAATGTTGACGGTCGTCATCAAACGCAGATCCTCGAGCGGGTTTGAGCCTTCATCCAAAAATTTTAGCACCTGCACCGCATCGTTGCGCTTGAACAGATCCGTAAAAAACCTCGAGCCAGCCTCGCGCCCTTTGAGTAAGACATTGAGATACACGCTGTCCATCCAGTCGTGCCGATTGAAGCCCGCGTGTGCGGCGTCGGGTCGTCCCGTCTCGAGCAGCGATTTGGCGATCTGTTCGGCTTGGCGCTGCGAGCGCTGAAAGGTGTACCCCGTGCTGGCCTTCGCCCGCCCGCCCGCGATGCCGATGTTCAGCACATGCGGCGCGTGAAAACGCGGGAACGGCGCGTCGGTCATCGGGATCACGCCAGATTCGACCTCGAGAATTTCAAACTCCTCGAGTCCGAGTTGCGCGGCGATGTACTCGCGCAGCCCCGCGTCGTACTCGAGATCAGTCAGCAAAGCAGGAGAGAAGACCGTGTATTCGACCAGCGCCGTGTGCGCGTCGAACGGCATCACGTACACGAAGCGCGTGCCAGTCGCCTGCTGCGCGGTGCGAAAATCCATGAAGGTCGCGGCGGTCGCATCGAAAATGGCTGAGGGGGAGCGAATCACCCAGCCTTTGAAATGCTGCAACAAGCTGTGAAAACCAGTTTCAGTCTGTGCAGGTCGCAACGCGCTGTTGAAAATCCACGGCGCACGAAACGCTGCCCCGTCCACCCACGCCGTCGCTCCGTCCGGCCCACCCTCGAGCCGCTGCACATTGCCGCGCTGCACGGTGATCTGCGGCTGACCCTCGAGCCAGCGCTGCATGAAGGCGTAGAAATCCCTGCCGCGCAGCATTTTGTAGGTGTACGGCGCTATCTTGTAGCGCTCGGACAAGCCGTTGCCATGCACGAAAATGTCATTCCAGCGGTGATGAATCGCCGCTTCAAACGGGCCCGCGCTGGCTTCCCAGAAGCACCACGTCCGCTCGAGCCGAGCCGCGTCGTCGCGGTCGATCAGCAACACTTTGGCGCTTTCTGGCAAGCGATACGCGAGGCTCAATCCCGCCATGCCCGCGCCCGCGATGATGAAATCGTACTCGCCCACAACGCACAGTCTACGACGCCTTGCTACAGTGGATAGATGACCAATTACCAGCGGCTCGAGGAATTCCAGCGTGCCATCGGCAACCCCGCGCCAGACCGTCCCAGCGTGCCAGACGCCGCGACGCTCGAGCTGCGGGCGCGGTTGTTACAGGAAGAATTCGCCGAAACGCTCGAGGCATTGGAAGAGTTAAGCGCTGAGCCAGACGTGCGCGGCGCGGCGTTCGCGCACCTGATGCGCGAGCTGGCGGATATGCTCTACGTCACGTATGGGATGTTCGCCGCGTGCGGCGTGGACGCCGATGTGGTCTTCGCAGAGGTTCACCGCGCCAACATGCATAAGACAGCGGGAGAGCGCCGCAGCGATGGTAAGGTTCTGAAACCCGCCGATTGGCAACCGCCGGACGTGGCAGGCGTGGTCAAGCGGCTGCTCGAGAGCAAGTAAATTGATGCGGGTTCTCTAAAGCCGAATGCCGTTAACGACCCCTCTATAAGCTGACTCGAGGAAATCAATGGCGAACACCATCACGTATGAAATGCAGCCGCAACTCGAGCAAGTCCAGATGAGCAATAGCTCGACTCAGGTCTTCATCACTGCTTTAGCGCTTTCGGCTTCGGCACTGGCGCAAAATGATGCTCAGAAGACGCTAGCGGTTTGGATTGGCGCTCATGACCAAAGCGTGTTCGGCATCGGCATGGTTGGATTTGATGTTAGCGAAATGCCTTGGGTTATCAACGCCATTGACGAGGACAAGGCGTTCTGGCTGGCAGTCATCGAAGGCGCTCGAGCGAAACTTGGTTGGGAACGATGGAATTACACGCCAAGAGAAGATTGGCTATTTTCGCACTTAGAGAATCTCAGTGTCTTGATTCAAGCTTTTCAGCCGCCAGACATCTGTGACGATCAAGACCGTGTTTGGTCGTTCACCCCACGGCCAAAAATCTTTGATCTGTGCCAACGACACCAACTTTATCGGCACGACAATGGCTGCTTGCTTTGCAACGACGAAGCGGGATAGGGATAACGTCAATACAACTTGACGAAATCCCTGTACACCTCGAGCCGCTCCAAAATCTCCGGCAACGTGTCGCAGCCAAATTTCTCGAGGTACGCCTCACACAGCACGGTGGCGATCACGCACTGGAAGATCACGCCAGCGGCGGGGACGGCGGTTGTGTCGCTGCGCTCGCGGGCGGCGTCGGCAGCTTCGTGCGTGACGACATCCACGGTCGGCAAGGGCGTCATCAGCGTCGCAATGGGTTTCAGTGCCACGCGCACGATCAGCTCCTCGCCGTTGGTCATGCCCGCCTCTAAGCCGCCCGCGCCGTTGGTCGTGCGCTCGTAATGCCCCATGTCGCGGGACGCTTCAGAGCGGTAGTACACCGCGTCGTGAACGCTCGAGCCTGCGATGTCGGCGTTTTCAAAGCCGCGTCCGATCTCGACACCCTTAACGGCTTGCGTCGCCATGATCGCGCCCGCGATCCGCCCGTCCAACTTCCTGTCCCAGTGCGAGTAACTGCCCAAACCCGGTGTGATCCCGCGAAAGCGCACCTCGAGCACGCCGCCGAGCGTGTCGCCGTCAGTTTTGGCGCGGTCGATGCGGCTGACCATCTGCGCGGCAGCCGTAGCGTCCAAGCAGCGCACGGGCGAGGCTTCGATCTCCTCGAGCCGATCCCACGAGAACGGGACGGCGCTGGCAATGCCGCCCAAGCGATCCACGTAATTCGCGCCCTGCACACCGCAAGCCTCTAGGAGTTGCAAAGCGATTGCCCCGACCGCGACTCGAGACGCCGTTTCACGCGCCGACGCACGCTCCAACACATCGCGCAAATCCTTGTGACGGTACTTAATGCCGCCCGTCAGATCGGCGTGACCGGGACGCGCTGCGGTCAGCGCTTTCTTGCGCGGCTCGTTGCCCGCGCCGACATCCATGATCTCGAGCCAATTGCGGTGATCGGCGTTCTCTATTTTCAGCGTGATCGGAGCGCCCGTCGTGCGCCCCGCACGCACGCCGCTTAGGAACTCGACGTGATCCTTTTCGATCTGCATCCTGCGCCCGCGTCCGTACCCGGCTTGGCGCTTCTCGAGCCACGCGTTGACCTGCGACTCAGCCAATGGCACTTGTGCGGGGAAGCCCTCGAGAATCGTCGTCAGTTGCGGGCCGTGGCTCTCTCCGGCGGTCAGGTAACGCATGGATGCAGGGTAACACGCAACTGAAAACCTCGAGAAGCGCTTGGGCTAGACTTCTAGGCGTGCGATACGCGGCGTTTTTACGGGCAATCAATGTCGGCACGACCAACCGCGTCAAAATGGCGGATTTGCGCCAGTGGTGCGAGGCGCTGGGCTTCGCTCGAGTTCGCACATACCTGCAAAGCGGCAACATCCTGCTCGAGTCTGAGCGAACCGATCCCGAAGCCGTCGCGGTGACGCTCGAGGTGATGCTGCTCGAGCGCGGCTTCAAAAATTGCAGCGCCATCGTCAGGTCTGAACCCCAGATGCGCGAATTGCTGACTCTCGAGCCATTCGCCGACGCTCGAGACGGCTTGCAATACGTCGTGCTGCTCAGGACGCCCACGACCCTCGAGTTGCCAGCTTTACCAGCAAAGACGAACCTCGAGCTTGTAGGCATGACAAGGGACGCTGTTTTCTTGTGGGGCGAGCGCGGGTTGTCGCACGAAGCCAGCTTCGTGCAAAAAAAGCTCAGGGTCAGCGCGACCACGCGGTACTGGAGCGTGGTTAAAACGATGGGTGAGCTACTGCTCGAGCTGGCGTGATGTGCGGGGTTTGCAGTGGCAAACCCCTACGGGTTCTTAAGGGCGTACCACTCGAGGTCAGGCTGCCCATTGGAGATCGGCTGGAAACCGCAACGCTCGAGAACCCGTCTCGACGCTGTATTTGACGCTTCGATTTTGGCGGTGACGCGGGACGCGCCATTGTTTAACGCCCACCTGCTCAGCTCAAGCGCCGCTTCAGTTGCTAAACCCTGCCCTTGAGTTTCGGGAATCAGCTCGTAGAAGAGTTCCACATCACCGGCGCTGGGCGAACCTTTGAAACCAGCCAATCCGATGACGCATTGACCGTGAATCAACATGTACGATCCCCAATCCCCAGCGCGTTTCTTGTCACTGACCGTCGCACCAAGCGCCTTGTGAAAAAGCTTCAATGTATCAGCCAACGGAAACGAATCAGGCACAGCGCAACCGAGCATCTGCTCGAGCGCCAATGCGGATTTGCACCGCGCCTCAAGCATCCCGAAGCTCATCGGCAGCAACAGCAATGTATTCGTCTCGAGACGCGGCATCAGGGAGCGTCAATCGTCGAACTTGAATTTGATCGGCTCGAGGTCTTCGCGCACCGTGACCTCATCGGCCTTGACGCCCAGCTTGTGCATCTGCGCCTGCCCGACGATCCCGCCGAACGCCGCGCCGTCCTTCATCGCGTACAGATCGCTTTCGGTGGAGTTGGTCTTGCCGCCGCGCCTGCGCTCGTAAAGACTCAGACCCCAGAATGCCAGCGCCAGCACGCCAAACGCAATGACAAAGATCATTGGCTCGAGGAGGGTGGCGTGACGCGCACGGGCGGCTTGGCTGACGCTGGACTCGAGGTAATTGGTTTGCTTGGTGCTGGGCTGATGACCGCTGCTGGGATCACTGCGGGTCTGGCCCGCGCGGGCCCGACTTGGTACACGGCTCGCCACGGGCGGTAGCGCGTGGTCAGCACATCGGTTTTGCTTTGACCGCTAGCGGTGGTGACGGTGCGAGCGGCCGTCACGACTGAGCCGTCTACCGCCCAGTCGACTTGCGTGCGTGCGCCGACGGGCAGGCTGGCATTGAACTCGGTCACGGCGGGCGGTGCGGGCGTGCGGCTCAGCACTCGAGGAGTGGAGAGGTTGACTTTGCGACCGTCTGGCACGCCGTAGACTTGCACGGTCATTGTGGAGCCTTTGGTGCTGGCTCGCACCAGCAGCGGGCCCGGTGTGTCGTTTTGCATTCTCAGGTCAAGAGAACCGTAATACACGGCCGCGTCGCGTCCCGCAACATCGTCGTAGTAATGCACCTTGTACGAGTGCTGGTTGCGCTCCAAGATCGGCAAACCCGCTTTGTAAAGCGCGTTGAAGGTCGTCGTGCTGGCTTGGCAGACGCCGCCGCCGACGCCCTTGGTCGTGCGTCCGGCAGAGATCACCAGCCCCTCGACGAAACCCGTCTCCGCGCTGATCTCGCCGACTGCATCGTTGAAACTGAACTGCTCGCCCGCTGGAACGACGTAACCGTCCAGCTTGCCAGCCGCGATGCTGACATTGGCGACTCTGGCGCGGGAACTACCGTAGAAGCTGGTGTAGCCCGTCGCAATCAATTTGAGGCTCGAGACGCTGGGCAGGTTTGCGTCACCGATTTTTGGCTTGGAAACCGTCACTGGCAGGGCGATGCTGACGGTTTCGGGGCGCAATACGGCGCTCGAGACGAGTTTCTGCGCGGCGGCTGTGTCCAGTGCGTAACCATCGCGTGATGCCCGTTTGGTCAGTTGCCCAGCCACGCGCACGTAACGGGCGCTCGAGGCGGATTGGTCAAAGGCGTTAGCGATTCTGTTCAGCACGCCAGCAACGGCTTTTTCGTCCACCATCAAGCCCTGTTTTTGCACGAAGAAAAGATCGGCGACTTCGGTCGTGGTCAAGCTGCGCGTCAAGATTTTCTTCGCGCCCAGCGGCGTGTACTGCAAGCTCAGCGGGCGCAGCATCGCGTTGGCCTGCGCGGCCAGCGGCTCGAGGTCAACGCGTTTGGTGGCAGCGGGAATGTCGGTGACTTTCAGCTCCAAACTCGTCAAGCTGGGGTTCTGCGCGAATTCCTTGATGGCGCTCGAGAAATCCAGTCCGCGCCCCGTTACGTCGTTTCGCACGACGTACTTGCCGTCGATCAGCACAATAGCAGCCGATTTCGGCGCGATTTCAAACGGCTTGGCCAGCGTCTCGAGGCGGTTCTGGAAGGTCTTCGGGTCAACCTTCGCGGTCAGCGGCACGGTTTTCTCGCCCGCGAAGCGCTTGCCGATATTCTCAATCAGATCGCCGTCGCGCCCGATGGTGTACGCCGCCTGTGCAGTCACCGCGTAATCCGCTCGCCAGCCCAACTCTGTCGCGTTGACATTGGTGCTCTGCTGCCCAGCGGTGACGCGCACCACGGGCGCTTTCAAGCGTGTCGCCTCGAGCTTCGCGCTGGCTTCTGGCACGGTCAGTCCGCCCACCTGCACGCCAGCGGCTTGCACGCCGGGCAGGATGCGCGGAGCGAAGTACAGCTCAAAGCCACCCCAGCCAAGTCCGAGGGCGGCGATACCAGTCAGGGGCAGCAACACAGAGGGCTTCATAATCGTCATAGTAGTTTAGCAGTGTCGTGTCACAGAATTATGATTCACGCGCGACACGGGGTTAGGCGAAAGGCAAAGGGGAACAGCACGAGCAGGGGAGTCTCGAGCGAGTCGTGGGGCTGCGCGGTGACAAGGCTTGCCGTGGCAAGCCCCTACGGTTGGTCACTCGAGCGGGTCAGCCTCGAGCAATTTGCACTGGTAGACTCGCGCTTATGTCCGTGCGCGTCGTGCAACCCAATTTCATCACCGAAACCATTGAAGCTGATCTCACCTCTGGGCGCGTGCAGCGCGTCGTCACGCGCTTCCCGCCCGAGCCGAACGGCTATCCGCACCTCGGGCATACCTTCGCCTGCAACTTGAACTTCAATCTGGCGGCGCAGTACGGCGGTTCGTTCGTGCTGCGGATGGACGACACCAATCCGCTGACCGAGCGCCAAGAGTTCGTGGACGCGATTCGCGCAGATCTCGAGTGGATGGGCTGGGTAGCGCCGCAGGTGCGGTTCGCGTCGGACGATTTTCAGGTGATGTACGAGTGCGCGGTGCAACTGATTGGAAAAGGGCTGGCCTACGTCGATAGCGTCTCGAGCGACGAAATGGCTCGGCTGCGCGGCACGGCCACGCAAGCTGGAACGCCCAGTCCGTACCGCTCGAGGAGCGTTGCCGATAACCTCGAGCTGTTCAGTGCGATGCGAGCGGGCGCGTACCCCGACGGCGCTCATCTGCTTCGGGCGAAGATTGATCTGGCAAATCCGAACATGAAACTGCGCGATCCGGGGCTGTACCGCATCCTCCACGCCACGCATTACCGACAGCGGGATGCGTGGTGCATCTACCCGCTGTACGATTTCGCGCAAAGCATCAACGACGCGACCAACTTTGTTACGCACAGCCTGTGCAGCCTCGAGTTCGTCGACAATCGCGCCATTTACGACTGGCTGCTGGACAATTTGGAGCATCCCGCCTTAAAGTCGCGCCCGCATCAGTACGAGTTCGGACGGCGCAGTTTGGAATACACGGTCGTCAGCAAGCGCAAGTTGAAAAAACTGATCGAGGCGGGGCTGGTCAGCGGTTGGGATGACCCAAGAATGCCGACCATCGCCGCGCAGCGCAGGCGCGGCGTGACCCCCGAAGCGATTCAAACCTTCGCCGCTGGAATCGGCGTGACCCGCACGAACCGCACGGTTGACCTGAGCGCCTTTGAACACGCGATCCGCGATGACCTCAACGCCCGCGCCCCTCGAGTCATGGCGGTGCTGCGCCCATTGCGCGTGACGCTGACGAATCTCGAGACCAGCCGCACGGTGACGATGCCGTACTACCCGCAGGATGTCGTCAAAGCCTCGAGCGACGGCACTGTGCCACTGCCAAGCGGCGAGCGCGTCGTAGGTGAGCAAGCCACTCGAGACGTGAAACTGACCAGAGATATTTTCATTGAGCGCGAGGACTTCTCTCTCGAGCCGCCAGCGGGCTACAAGCGCTTGACGCTCGGTGGGCGCGTGCGGTTGCGCGGTGCAGGCGTGATGCAATGTCTCGAGGTGCTGCGCGACGACGCGGGCGAGATCACGGGTTTGATCTGCGAATTGCTTGCCGATACCGAGAAAGCGGGCGGTGTGATTCACTGGGTCAGCGCCGCTGACGGCGTACCGTTCACCGCACGGCTCTACGACCGCCTGTTCAGCGTTCCAAACCCAGAAGCCGAAGCCAAGCTCGAGGGGGATGAAGACGAGGACGGCGAAGAAAAAGATTTTTTGGATTTCATCAACCCAGACAGCCTCGAGATTGTGAGCGGCGTGATCGAACCGAGCGTGCTGAACGATCCACCCGACACGCGCTACCAATTCGAGCGCGGCGGGTATTTCTGGCAGGATCAGATCGACTCGAGACCCGAGGCGCTGGTGTTCAACCGGATTATTGGTTTGAAGGATAACTGGACGGTCACGGCAAGCTCGAGTATCACGCAAGAAGCAAACACGGGTTCTGCAAGCGCCACCGTCTCGAGCAAGCCCGCCGCCCAACCCGTAGGGGCGACCGCAATCCGGTCGCCCCTACAGCCGACGCTCGAGCTAACCCCCGATGAGCAAGCAACCCTCGAGACTCTGAAAGCCCGTGGCGTCAACGACGCGGACAGCCTCGTATTGGCTCGAGATGCCGAAATGCGCTCGTACTTTGATGCTGTCGGAGACAATGCAGCCTCGAGTTACGTGATTCAGTTTGGGCTGCGTGAATCCAGCAGCGTCACCCCTGTTCAACTTCGCGCCCTGCTCGAGTTACTGCAATCTGGAAGTTTGTCGCGCAACATGGTCAAGGACGTTTTGGAGCAAGCGCTGGCGACAAACACAGACCCGCTCGAGATTGTCGAACGCGACGGGCTGAAGCAAGTTTCCGACGCGGGCAGCCTCGAGCCGCTGGTTGAAGCCGTGATCGCTGCGAACCCGGACAAGCTCGAGGCGTACCGCGCTGGGCGAATCGGGCTGCTCGGGTTTTTTGTCGGTGAGGTGATGAAACAAACCAAAGGCGCGGGCAATCCGCAGCTCGTGCAGGCGCTCGTCAAGGCGCGGCTCGAGGGTTGAACGGCGTTTTGGGCTTGTAAGATGACGGCGATGAAACCGTTAGCGTTGATCCTCATCAGTGCGTTGGCACTGGTCGCCGCTCGCGTTCTTGCGGACGCCGCGCCGCAAGAAGCCGTGCCCGGCAGCGGCATTTTGCCAAGTGGCACGAAAACGCAGGTGCGGATGGTGGCGGAAACCGTGAGGCTGGCGTTGCAACCCAATTGGACGAGCGAAGACACGGAACTCGAGGCGAAGGTCAGTGCGGTCTTCACGATGCAGAACCTCGGGCGGGCGGCGGAAACCATGCAGGTGCGCTTCCCAGTTTCTGACACGTATGGCGGGTACTCGAGCGGACGAATCGTGGATTTCAAGGTTCAGGTCGACGGCAAAGCGCTGGGGACGACCATTGTGCACACGCCGAACCCCGTGGATGCCACCCTCGAGCCGGTGTTGTGGGCGGGCTTTCCAGTCAGTTTCGCACCCGGCAAGAACGTGCGAATCAGCGTCGCGTACAGCCTCGAGTCCACCACTTACGCCAATCTCGAGCATTTTGGCTACATCTTGGAAACTGGGCGCGGTTGGAATGGGACGATTGGCTCAGCCGAGATCATCGTCACCATGCCGTACCCAAGCGATGGTGACGCGCTCGTGAACGCCAGTAAATATCTGGAGTACCTCAACACCACGCCCGGCGCTGGGCAGCGCGGCAACGAATTTCGCTGGCGCTGGCAGAACCTCGAGCCGACCAGCAAAGACAATTTCAGCCTGACCGTGGTCGCGCCAAGCAAATGGCGAGCGGTGTGGCTCGCCAAGCAACGCGTCAAACTCGAGCCGAACGTTTACGACGCGTGGACGCGGCTCGGGGTGGCGCTGCACGAGGTCAGCGCTGGAAAATTCGGTGAATCCGCATTGTCCGCCGCCCGCGACCGCGCATTCGCGCAGGCGCTCAAGCTTGCTAAAACGGCGCAATCTCCGCGCCAAGCCGAAGCCGACGTGCACATGGCGATGCTCGAGAACAACGATCAGATCGGCAGTTCCCGCGAGAGTTTAGAGGTCGAACCGTGGTACACCCGACTGCTCGAGGTGCTGCGCCTTGACTCCAGCAATACAAGGGCAGAGGAATTCTTCGATCAATTACAAGGCTTCGCGGATGCCATGCCCAGCCAGTACCGACAGTTGACGTTCCCATTGCTTGCGCCCAGAGCGGGTTCGCCGGGCGCGGTCGCCGGGTTAGACCCCGGTGCGGTCGTCAAAGCCTTGGCGATCGCAGCCCAGCTTGGCGCGGGCAATGCCGAGCGTTGCGGCGCGGAACCGCTGATTGAGGCCCGCTTGAACGGCAGCGGCTTCAAACGTGAGCAGACCTACGGCTATACGCTGCCCGCGCCGCGTGCCGACGATCAGTACCGATCACCAGAGCAGCGCTTGGAAGCAGTGCTCGAGGCATACGGGCGCTCGTGGATCACCCCGTACTGGGAGTACATGGGGCGCGACTACGACCTTTACCGGAGTTATTGGCGCTTCTTCTCCAACCTCGACGGCTCGAGGCGCTACGGGGTGTCCGTGCAGGCGGTGCTGAGCGGCGATTTCACCGTCTGCATCGCGCAATACGTCAAACGCTAGTGAAGCGTCGCTCAAATCTTTCAGCTTGTCCTGACCCTGACAACAGCACCTTCTTGCCGCTGATACCAGCACCTTACGGGTTTGCGGCGCTAGCGGGCAGGATCGCTTCTTGATCCAACCCATGCACCTCACGGGCAGGATCGCTTCGTTCCTCGAGCGCTCAGACACCGCGACGCTTCACGCATCGGTACTCGCGTCACACCCATGTGTGCGTTTCGCCCATGCGAACATGACAGAGGCGCACAACGCTCGCAAAATACTCACCCATTTTTTTGGCGATACTGCACCAGATTGCTCTTGGTTTGGCTCGAACCAGACTTCGCATCCACTTAACACTTGCGTCTGCTACACTTTTCCTCATGAAACTCGTCATCGCCATTGTTCAGGATGCCGACGCCAACGGCCTCATCCGGGCGCTCGGAGCGGAACGCATCGAGGTCACGAAACTCGCCAGCACCGGCGGCTTTTTGCGTGAGGGCAACACCACGCTCTTGATCGGTGTGACCGAGGACAACGTGGCTAGGGTCAAAGAAATCATCAGTGAAAAGTGCCGCAGCCGCAAGCGCTTCGTCACGCCGACCGTGCCCGTCGCCGAGCAACCCGAGCCGATGCTGGCGCAGCCGATGGAAGTCCCGGTCGGCGGCGCGGTCGCGTTCGTGGTCGGGGTCGAAGAATTTTTTAAAGTTTAGCTGCTAGCTAGAAGCTTCAACCCTCGAGCTATGTATCTCGAGTAGCACGTATAATTTGGATGTGATGCTTTGGACTTTAGCGCTGAGCTAATGGCTAAGAGCGAACAGCTAGGAGCTGCCCCCGTGGAAGGTCTGTTCATCGCTAAAATTCTCGAGGAGCTTGTGACCAAGCTGCCCGCTCGCAATCTGGGGTGGGTCTTCCCGAACGAAACCACGGCCTCGCTATTGCTCGAGGGTAAGGCGGGCCCGAAGGATATTTTCAATGTCGTGCTGAGCATTCGCCCGCCGACGCCAGCCATGTACGTCAACGCGGATCGCTTGTCGGGCAGTCCGATCAACCCGTTCCAGCGCCTCTTAGAGACGCGCCTCAAAGGCAATCTGATTCGCGCTGTGCAATACAAGTTAGACCGCGTAGTGATGCTCGAGTTTGCCGCCAGCGAGGGCTTCGTGTCCACGGCTGAGGCGCGACTGGTGTTTGAACTGACGGGACGCAACGCCAATCTGCTGCTGTTGGCGGGGAGCGGTGCGGGTCTCGAGGACGCGGCACTGTTCGAGGGTCGCATCACCGCGCCCGCGAGGGAAGTGACCGCTGCCCGCAATCGCTTTCGGACATTGCGGACGGGTGGCACGTACACCTTGCCGCCGCCGTACCAAAAGCTTGACCCTCGAGCCGCCAGTGATGCCGAGTTGAGCGCGGTGCTGGCACTGCCGCCGAGCAAATGGGGCGCGTCCATTGACGGGCTGGGCCCGACGTTGAGCGCTGAACTCGAGTACCGCGCCTCACTGACGAGTCCGCTCATAGCGCTGCGCGATCTGGTGCGAAACCCGTCGCTCTCGAGCGCCGCGTCGCTGTCCGACCAAGCCCGCGCCCGCTCCCAAGATCAGCGCTTGCAAGAGTTGCGGCGCGGGTTGCGCGAGCCATTAGAGAAACGTGCGAAGTTACTAAAAAAGCAGCTCGAGGATTTGACGCGAGCTGAAGCAGCCGTGATCGACGCGATCCAGTGGCGCGAGTGGGCGGACGCACTGCTGGCGTTCCGTCAGCAAGTCCCTAGTGGCGTGAACAGCGTGACGCTCCCAAACCTTTACGGCGAGGGCAGCGTGAGTATTCCCCTCGAGCCGGATTTGGACGCGGCTGGAAACGCCAATCGCTTGTACAGCCGCGCCAGACGCCGCGAGGAAGTCCATTTGAGACTCGTGGAGCGTCAACCGGAACTCGAGCGCCAGCAACGTGAGGTCATGACGCTGCTGCGTGACCTCGAGACTGCCGACACCGCGCAGCTCGAGATGCTGATGCAGCACAATGCCGACGGCGTGACCGCGCCGCCGCCCGTCGGCATCAAGTACCGCACCATGTCCAGCGGCTTTGATGTGCTGGTCGGGCGCAACTCGAGGGAGAACGATTTTCTGACCTTTAGATTGGCGCAGAGCATGGATGTCTGGTTTCACGTGCAGGGCTACCCCGGCTCGCACGTCGTCTTACGCGCCCTGAACCGCGAAGTGCCGTACAGCGATATTATCGAGGCAGCCGCGATTGCGGCGTGGCACAGTAAGGCTCGAGGGAGTACGTCGGTGGCGGTAGATTACATGCCGAAAAAATTCGTCTGGAAACCAAAAGGCATGAAAGCGGGCGCGGTGTACTTCACCAATCAGAAAACCGTGATCGTCACGCCAGCATTGCCCCTCGAGCCGGGCGTCAGCAAACGCGCCGAGAGGGTCTGAACAATGTCATCAACTGTCAGAAAAGCCGTCACTGAAGACATCGCAAAGCTGGTCACGCTGATGACCGCGTTTTACGCTGAAAGCCATTATCAGCTCGATCAGGATTTCGCTGGACTCGCATTTGCCGATGCGCTTTCTGGGCAACGCCATTGTCACATCTGGATCGTTGAAATCAACGGTGAGGCCGTTGGCTACGTCGTGCTGTCGCTGCGATTTGGCATGGAATACGGCGGCATGATCGGTCACATTGACGACCTGTACGTTGCACCAGAGCAGCGCAACAAAGGCTTGAGTAGCGCTCTGCTCGAGACATTGCGCGGGTTTTGCGTGCAGCAGGGCGTCTGTGCGTTGACCGTCGAGGTCGGACACGACAACGCCGCAGCGCAAGCCGTGTACCGCCGATTGGGGTTGCTCAAAGCCGCAGACCGGCAAGTGCTGAGTGTGGCCTTGGCTCGAGCTTCACACGTTGTTTGACGGCGCTTGCTCTCGAGCGTCAATGGTGGAGTCGCCTGACCACTTGACTCTCAGGCTGACTGAGGGTGCATCCTTTCATAGAGCGCTCGAGGGGAGAATCATGATTCGGATTGGAGAATTTGCCAGATTGGGCGGCGTGTCCGTGGCGATGCTTCGCCATTACGACGAGCTGGGCATTCTGAAGCCGAAAACAGTTGATGATGCAACGAATTACCGCTTGTATTCGGTACGGCAATTGCCGCTGCTGCAACAAATTCTGAGTTTGCGCGATCTTAATTGCACGCTGAATGAAATCTCGGAGTTCCTGCGAACCGACTCGAGTCAAGCGCATTTGCAAGCGCTGCTGCACGCGAAAAGCGCGGCGCTCGAGATGCACATCAAAGATGAGATCGAGCGCTTGAGGCGCGTCAAACAGCGCATCGCAAGACTCGAGCGAGGAGCCACTATGTATACGATTGAACTAAAATCCGTCCCAGCGCAATTGGTCGCATCGGTCAGAGACGCAAGCCTCGAGCGCCAAACGCCTGAGGGCTGGCGCAGCATCGAAGCCTATTACGACGCGCTGAACGCGCACTTGAAAATGCACCTCGAGCCGAATGACCCGAGTTGGCGCTTGCCGCAAATCAATCTCTGGCACGACGCGAGCGCGAATAACCAAATGCCTGAAGCCGAGGTCACGCATCATCTCGAGCATGGTATTCCCGACTCGAGCGTTGTGCGCGTGTACGAACTTCCAGCATTACCGACAGTGGCGAGCCTGCAATTTGAGGGGCGCTACGATGGCGAAGCAATGACCGACGCGTTCACGGCGCTGTATCGCTGGGTCGAAGACAACGGTTATGGGATTACTGGAGCAACGCGCCAGACGTTTCTTGCAACGTTGAGAGAACCCAGCGAGTTTTTGATTGAGCTTCAAGTACCGATTTCGAAGCTTTGATAACAGGAGCGACGCACGACCTCGAGTAAACCTAAATCTGCTCGAGTGTCTCAATCAACTCCAGCACGGTCTCGAGGTCATCGTTCTGCTGCGCCGGCGCGTATTCGGTCACGGCGAAGCTGACCAGCTCGAGGTGTGAATTGAGCGCTGCGATTACGGCTTTGAGTTCTGCCACGGTCAAGCCGCCCTCACTGGAAAATCCCGTGCTGCGAAACCCTCGAGCATCCAAAATATCCAGATCGAGGTGAACGTGAACCTTGGTGAATCCGACAGCCTCAATTGCTCGAGCCAGCGCATCTGGCGCGTCACGCAGGAACTGAGGCGCGAACACGGGAATTCGATTCGCTTGCACGTACTCGAGTTCCGCCGCGTCGAAATCGCGCACGCCAGCCAGAAACACTTGGGTAGGCTCGAGCGCTCTGGGCAGCAAGGCGTTGAAGTCCGCATCTGAATCCCCGAGCAATGCCCGCAGCACTTGCCCGTGATGATGCCCGCTCGGGCTGGATTGCGGCGTGTTCAAGTCGGCGTGCGTGTCCAACCAGACAACCGCTAAATCACCGCCATGTAAGCGATTCGAATGCGCGACCAGTGCGAAATCGCTCGAGCAATCACCGCCCAGCAATGCGACATGCTCCAGCGGCTCGAGGAGAGTCGCAGCGCGTTTGAACGCCTCGAGCAATTCGAGTTTGGCTTTAATCAAATCTGTTTTCTTTAAGCTCACGTCTTCCGGAAGTGGAATCTCGACTGCGTTACCGCCCAGCGCCTCACGCAACGCCCTCGCACCGTCAGGGACGTGGGTTTTCACTCCAGCGCCTATCCATAAGGGGAATAACACGCGTTGATAGGTCATACGCGGCACTGTATCAAACCCGCCTGCGCTGCCGTTTTCGCCAGTCGCACCCTCGAGTTAAACTCCTGTCCATGACACCCACCGCTGCGACCCTCGATGCTCGAGACCCGCTTGCGCCGATCCGCGCCAAGTTTCACATCCCAGATGGTTTGATTTACTTGGATGGTAATTCGCTGGGCATGATGCCCGTTCACGTGCCAGAGCGCGTGCAGCGGGCGATGACGCTCGAGTGGGGCACAGACCTGATCCGCAGTTGGAACACGCACGACTGGATTGATTTACCTGTACGAGTCGGCGCTCAAATAGCGCGACTGATCGGCGCTCAGGACAACGAGGTGATCGCCTGCGACAGCATCAGCGTGAACCTCTTTAAGCTGCTGAGCGCCGCATTGAAACTGCGCCCAGACCGCACGGTGATCGTCAGCGACATCGACAACTTCCCGACTGACCTGTACATCGCGCAGGGCATCAACGCGATGCTGTCTGGGAAATACGAATTGCGCTTTGTGAAGCGCGACCAACTCGAGGCGGCGATTACGGATGACGTGGCAGTGGTGATGCTGACCGAGGTCGATTACCGCACGGGCGAGCGCTTAGACATGAAATCCTTGACTGAGCGAGCGCACGCGGTTGGGGCGCTGACGATCTGGGATTTGGCGCACAGCGCGGGCGCGTTTCCCGTGGAGCTGAACGCTTGCAACGCCGATTTCGCGGTCGGATGCGGGTATAAATATCTGAATGGTGGGCCCGGCTCGCCAGCGTTTCTGATGGTCGCCGAGCGAAATCAATCAGCCGCGCTGCCCGTGCTGAGCGGCTGGATGGGTCACGCCGCCCCATTTGCGTTTGACCCAAACTACGCACCCGACGCGGGCGTGCGGCGCTTGACGGCGGGGACGCCCGCCGTGCTGGGCATGACGGCGCTATCGGCGGCGCTCGAGGTTTTCGACGGTGTGGACATGCACGCATTGCGCGTGAAATCGCTAGCGCTGACCGACCTGTTCATGGAGCTGATGCACTCCCTCGAGACTGAATACGGCTTTGAGCTGGTCACGCCCACCGATCACGCGGCTCGAGGGTCGCAGGTGTCGTACACGCACCCGCACGGCTACGCGGTGATGCAGGCGCTGATCGACGCCAAAGTCATCGGCGATTTCCGAGCGCCGGAAATCGTGCGCTTCGGGTTCACGCCGCTGTACACCAACTTCGCGGACGTGGCAACAGCCGTGCAGCGGCTCGAGACGGTGATGCAAAGCGGGGCGTACCTCGAGCCGCGTTTCGCTCAGAAATCGAAAGTCACCTGAACATGGACGACTCGAGCTTCAAGACCGCCCACACCGAGTTTCCACGCGGCGACAGTTACGGCGATTATTTAATGCTGGAGCAATTGCTGACCGCGCAGCGCAGCCTGACCGACGCGCACGACGAGCCGCTGTTCATCGTCGTGCATCAGGTCAGCGAGCTGTGGTTGAAACTGGTGATTCACGAGTTGCAACACGCGATGCGGCACATCGCCACTGGCGATACCGCACCCGCGCTGAAAATGTTGGCTCGAGTCTCACGGGCGCAGGAGCAGATGACGAACGCGTGGGAGGTCTTGAAGACGATGACACCCGCCGATTACCTCGTGTTCAGAAACGCCTTCGGGCAGGCGAGCGGCTTTCAGAGCTACCAGTACCGCCTCGTGGAGTTTCTCTTCGGCAACAAAAACGCCTTCATGATGCGCCCGCACAAGGACGCGCCTGAGCATCACGCCATGCTTGAGCTGGCGATAAATGCGCCGAGCATTTACGACCTGACGCTGCGCTTACTGCACGACGCTGGACTCGAGCTTCCGGCTTCCATCCTCGAGCGCGACTTTTCACAACCGTACCTTGCGAACGAAGCGGTGAAACTCGCGTGGCTCGAGGTTTACCGCGACACGGGGCGGTACTGGAAGCTGTATGAGTTGGCGGAAAAGTTGATCGATGTCGAGGATAACTTCCGCCGCTGGCGCTTCAATCACTTGACCACTGTCGAACGGATCATCGGCTTTAAAGTTGGCAGCGGCGGCACGGCTGGCGTGCCGTACCTGCGCCGCGCATTGGAGATTGTGTTGTTTCCGGAATTGTGGCAGGTCAGAAGCGAGCTGTGACGCATTTTTAGAGCGCCCATTGCGGGTGGGCTTCTTCGCCCGTTTCACGAAAGAATTTCCCACCAGCTTGGCTGACGATCAGCCACTCGGCGTCTTCGTTGCCCATATTGTCCACGCGGTGCTGCACGCCTTTTTCAACGATCAGTGTGTCGCCCGCCTCGAGCTGCACGGTCTGGTCTGCGCTCGAGACGGTCACGTGTCCGAGCAACATGATCATCACTTCCTCGCGGTCTTGGCTATGCAGCGGGTTAAAGCCGCCCGGTTGCTGGCGTTGCCGTACAACGCTGACTTCGGTCGCGCCCAGTGACGGTGTGGCGAGGCTCGCACCGGAGTTACCGTTCGGGGTTTCGATTGCTCGGGTATTCTGTGAGTGAATGACGATCATTTGTGAATAGTAAACCTACTTGTCTAAATCAGTCAAGCCTTCAAAATATGAAAACCAAATCAATCATCAACAATTCAGACCTCGAGCGCTCGCGGCAACAGCACATCGGACGCGCCCTGCTGCAAGCCCAACGGGCCTTCAACGCTCGCGCTCTCGCCAAACTCCGCGCTCGAGGCCACGACCAACTCGGTATGATGCACCTAACCCTACTGCCGCACCTCGAGACGAGCGGAACGCGGGCCACCGTGCTGGCTGCCCGCGCCGACATGACCAAGCAAGCGGTGGGGCAACTGCTCAGCGACCTTGAGATGGCGGGTTACGTCACGCGCCAACCCGACCTAAGTGATGGCCGCGCTCTGCTGGTGCAATTCACCGCTCGAGGTGAACAGTTTTTAGCCGATGCTCAGCAGATCAAGCTCGAGATTGAAGCCGAGTATGCCGCTGCGCTGGGATACACCGAACTCGCAGCCCTGCGCCAAGCCCTCGAGACCCTGATTAAGCTCGAGCAGCCAGCATGACCACGTACTCCTTCGTCACATCCGCTGACCTCGAGCAGTTCGGGGAGACGCTGGCTCGAGCGTTACCAATCGGTGCGGTGCTGGTGCTGATCGGCGCGATGGGCGCAGGCAAAACTACGCTGACTAAAGGTCTGGCAAGGGGGTTGGATTTCACGGGCGAAGTCACCAGCCCGACCTACACCTACATTCACCAGTACCCGACGCCGCACGGCGAACTCGTGCACATCGACGCGTACCGCTTGGAGGACGCCCGCGCCTTGTGGCGCATGGGGCTTTCTGAACTGATAGACACGGCGAGATTGACGGTGATCGAATGGGGCGAGGCGTTGATTCCAGATTTGGAAGCGGTAACGGTCTTGCGCTTCACGATCCTCGAGAATAGCAGGGAGATTTCGCTCGAGCCGCACCGAACTGAGTCGATCTCTGGATTGCTGCGGGCTTCGACGCTCGAGTGACGCGAAAAGAGTTGGTATGCCTTATTACGAGATTTTGACATCACCCACGACTAAAAAAGGCGTTTGACCCTATCGGCGTTTGATGTCCTGACATAGCATCGCGTCATGATTCGCGTCTTACTCGCCGACGACCACGCCATGTTCCGGCAGGGCTTGAAAAGCCTGCTGGAGTCTGAACCCGACATCCGCGTGATCGGTGAAGCCAGCAGCGGGCGCGATGCGGTGCGCTACGCGGCTGACACCAAGCCAGACGTGATTGTTATGGACATTCAGATGCCGGAACTGGACGGCGTGAAAGCCACGCAGAGCATCTTGGAGATCAACCCGACCGCGAATGTCATCATCCTGACGATGTACCGCCAAGACAGTTACGTCTTCGAGGCCGTCAAAGCGGGCGCGAGGGGATATCTCTTAAAAGATGTGGATGCGACCGTGCTGATCGACGCGATCCGCCGCGTGACCGAGGGCGAAACGCTGCTTGACCCAGAAATGGCGCAGAGCGTCTTAGAGGACTTCAGGGTCAAGAAAGAAAGCTTGCCCGACGAGAAACGCGGCGATCTGACCGAGCGCGAAGCGGCGATTCTGCGGTTGTTGGCGCAAGGCTCGAGCAATCAAGAAATTGCGCTCAAACTCAATATCTCTGAGAAGACCGTGCGAAATCGCTTGTCGGAAATCTTTGCGAAGTTGCAACTCAACAACCGCACGCAAGCTGCACTGTACGCAATTCGTGAGGGACTGGCGAGCTTAGACGACACGCAGTGAGACGTTTTATCCTGAGTCGCAACGCTGTGAATCTCGAGCCTTCAAATATGGGTTGACCTTCGGTGACGGCTGACCAATCACCCGCGCTGCTCGAGCAATGCGCGGTTTTTTGTAGGAGAGATTTACAGCAATGCCCTGTGCGACCGCTCGAGCGGTCGCGATCCCTCGAGACAGACTCGCCCCGCTCGAGTTGGTAGACTCCCCCATGACGCGCTCCTCGAGTCCTCGGACGGCTGCACGACTCGCCCCGCGATGGCAGCGTTTTTATCGTGACCCGAGCGTGATTTTCGCGCTGATCGTGATCGCGTGTCTGCTGATTGCCGTGGTCGCTGCGCCGTGGCTCGCCCCCAAAGACCCGAACGCCAGTTTCGCGGAAGGGCTGAGCGATGCGGGCGCTCCGGTCGCGCCGAGCGCAGCCTTCGCGCTCGGCACGGATTTGCTGGGACGAGATTTACTCTCGAGGGTGATCTGGGGGGCGCAGGTCAGTTTGTTCATCGGGCTGGTCGCCAACGGTGCAGCCGTGCTGATTGGTGTGCTGGTCGGGTTGTTGGCTGGGTTTTACGGCGGTTGGCTCGGGGCGCTGCTGATGCGCTTCACGGATCTGATGACGGCTTTTCCGGTGTTGCTGCTGGCGATTGCGCTGACGGCAATCCTCAAACCGAGCCTGTGGATCGTCGCATTGGTGATCGCGCTGCTCAACTGGGTCGGGCTGGCTCGAGTCGTCAATTCGCAGGTGCTGGCGTTGAAGACTCGGGAGTACGTCACAGCCGCGCACAGCCTCGGCGCGAGTTCCGGGCGCGTATTGCTGCGCCACGTCTTGCCGGGCTTAGTGCCGACGATGATCGTCTGGGGGACACTGGGGATCAGCACCAGCGTGATGCTCGAGGCCACGCTGTCGTTTTTAGGCGTGGGGGTGCAACCGCCGACCGCTTCATGGGGCGGGATCATCAACGAATCGCAGACGTATTTCACGCTCGCGCCGTGGTTGGTGGTCTTTCCCGGGCTGGCGATTCTGCTGACCGCGCTGGCGTTCAACCTGCTCGGTGAGGGCTTGCGCGAAGCGCTCGACCCGAGCAGCCGCTCGAGCCGCGTGGGGCTGTAGTGCGCTTTTTACTGGGGCGCGTTGTGCAGGGCGCATTGGTGTTGCTGGCCGTGTCGTTTCTGACCTTTGGATTGGGTGTGCTGCTGCCCGCCGATCCGGCGCGGATGGTGGCGGGCCCGAGCGCCAGCGTGGCGACGGTCAATAGCATCCGCCGCGAGTTGGGCTTAGACAAGCCGTTCTTTGAGCAGTACACGCTCTACCTGACGAAGCTCTTGCGCGGCGACCTCGGGCGCTCGTACAAGCAGAGCGCCAGCATCGCTGAGCTGCTGATCTCGAGGTTGCCCGCGACCTTGCTGTTGATGCTCGGCGGCGTGCTGTGCGAGTTAATGCTCGGGCTGCCTGCGGGGGTGATCGCAGCGCTCAGACCGGGCAGCCTGTGGGATCGTGCGACGATGGGATTGGCGTTTTTGGGCATCAGCTTGCCCCAGTTCGTGCTGGGCTTAGGGTTGCTGTATGTCTTCGCGTTCATCTATCCCATCCTGCCGCTCGGTGGGTACGGCACGGCTGCCCACCTGATTCTGCCCGCACTGACGCTCGGCATTGGCGGTGCGGGCTGGTACGCCCGGGTGGTGCGCTCTGAGATGCTCGAGGTGCTGGGGCAAGATTACGTTCGCACCGCCGCCGCCAAAGGCGTGTCTCGGGGCGGACTGATCGTGCGTCACGCGCTGAAAAATGCGCTGCTGCCGATGATTGCGATGGTCGGCTCGGACATCGGCGTGTTCATGGGCGGCGCGGTCGTTGTCGAAAGCGTTTTTGGGTGGCCCGGCATTGGCAAACTCACGTGGGACGCGATTCGCGTGGTGGACATTCCGGTGATCCTCGGCGTGGTGCAACTGAGCGCGGTGATGATCGTGCTGGGCAATCTGCTGGCTGACCTCGCGTACCCGCTGGCTGACCCGAGGGTGCGGTATGACTAGAACCGAAGCGTGTGAAAGTAAAGACCATCATCACTCGAGACGGTTTCGTCAGAGGTCTACTCGCTCGAGGAACCGCAGTGAAAAGCGCAATCTTTAAGGCTTCCAACCGCTTAGGCTCTCATTTTCTTTGAAGGAGGCAATTCGTACAGCGCCCGCTCGAGTTGACAAAAGCCCACACCATTTTGGAGGTCACCCATGAAACGCGTCGCGCTCGGATTGCTCGCTCTCGCTGGAATCGCTGCCCTGACCGTCGCCCCTCGAGCGCAAACCGCTGAGAAAGGCATGGTTATCGCGTACAAGGACGACATCGCCACGCTCGACCCGCAGGTTGGGTACGACTGGCAGAACTGGCCGGCGATCAAAATGGTTTTCGATGCGCTGCTGGACTATAAGCCCGGCACGACCGACCTCGAGCCTCGGATCGCCGCTGCCATGCCGACGGTCGGGGACGGTGGGCGCTCGTACACCTTTAAGCTCCGCTCGGATATCAAGTTTTCAAACGGTCGCACATTGACGGCCGCCGATGTCAAGTACACCTTGGAGCGCGTCCTCGACCCGAAAGCCAAATCGCCCGGCGCGGGCTTCTTCGCCGACATCGCAGGATCCAGCGCGTGGAGCGCGGGCAAAGCCAAGGAGTTGACGGGCGTCAAAGTCATCAACTCGAGCACCGTCAAGGTCACGCTGTCGCAGCCGAACGCGGCGTTTCTGAACGTGCTGGCCACGAATTTCGCGTTCATCGTCCCGAAAGAAGAGGTCGTCAAAGCCGGAGCGGACTGGGGGCGCAAACCCGTCGGTAGTGGGCCGTTTACGCTGCAAAGCTGGACGAGCGGGCAGGAACTGGTGTTCGTCAAAAACCCCAATTACTTTTTGAAAAACGTACCGAAACTGGATCAGGTCACGATCAAAGTCGGGCAAGACCCGAGCGTCGCCTATCTAGGTTTGCAGCGCGGCGACGTGGATTTACTGGGCGACGGCATTCCACCCGCTAACTTTTTGCAGGTGCAAAGCGATGCCAAACTCAAGGCGCAGATCGTCAGCACGCCGCTGGTCAATACGACTTACGTCTCCATCAACACGCAAGTTAAGCCCTTCACCGATGTGCGCGTGCGTCAGGCGCTCAACTTTGCGATCAACAAAAGTAAAATCCTCAAGATCATCAACGGTCGCGGCCTCGTCGCCACGCAGATTCTGCCGCCGAAAATGCCCGGGTACGACTCGAGCTACCAAGGCTACGGGTACGACGTGGAACAAGCCAAGAAGCTGCTGAGCGCCGCTGGTTTAAGTAAAGGTTTCACGACCACGCTTTACACCAATTCCACTGACCCAAACCCGCGCATCGCGCAGAGCATCCAGCAGGACTTGGCAGTCGTCGGCATCAAAATCGAGCTGAAATCCCAAGCCTCGAGTACCGTGATTGACGCGGCGGGCACGCCGAAAACCGCGCCGCTGGTCTGGTCGGGCGGCATGGCGTGGACGCAGGATTACCCAGACCCGAGCGATTTCTACTGGCCAATCCTCAGTTGCCGCAGCGCCGTGCAGGGCGGTTGGAACTGGTCGTTCGCCTGCGACAAAAATCTGGACGCGCTGGCTTCCAAAGCCGATCAGATGACCGCGCCCGCGCAGCGCCCGGCGAGGCTCGAGCTGTACAAGAAGCTGTACAAGACGCTGATGGATCAAGCCGTCTGGGTTCCGCTGTTCAACGAGGTGCGCTACACGATGCACAGCGCACGCTTGATTGGCGCTCCGACTGATCTGATCGATCCGATTCACAACATTGCCTTCGAGCGTCTGAGCATCAAGTAAGTGAGTCGGCGAAGGGCAAAAGTAACGTTGTTTCAAGCAGGGTCAGCAAAGCTCGAGCCAACTGAGAACTGAACGGCTCAGCACTCGAGGCTCGAGAGCACAGTTGTTCACCCTCGCCCTTTGCCTTTCGCCTGCTTTTGCACTGGAGTCCTCATGTCAGACCATCAGCACGATCACCCGTGGCAAACGATTCACACTCATCACCAAGGCTGGGACAATTCCCTCGAGCCAGCGCATAGGATTCGAGCGGGTGAAACCTTATCGTTCAATATCCTCGATGCCAGCGGCGGGCAGATCAAACCGCAGTCGACGCTCGAGGACTTGATTGCGCTGGACTTCGGCGCAGTCAATCCCGTGACTGGGCCCGTCTACATCGAGGGCGCTCAGCCCGGCGATGCGCTCGAGGTTGAACTCTTGGAGTTCCGCACGTCCGGCTGGGGCTGGACGGCCAACATCCCCGGCTTTGGCTTATTGAGCGATCAGTTCACCGATCCGCACCTGATCGTCTCCAAGCACGACTCGAGCGCCGCCGATTTTTTACGGGACGTGGCTCGAGTGCCGATCAAGCCGTTCACGGGCGTGATCGGCGTCGCGCCCGCTGCAACTGGGTTGCACAGCGTCGTGCCGCCGCGCCGCGTCGGAGGGAATCTGGACGTGCGCGATTTGTCAGCGGGTACGAAACTCTACTTGCCCGTCGAGGTTGCTGGAGCGCTCTTCAGTGTCGGTGACACGCACGCCGCGCAGGGTGACGGCGAGGTCTGCGGCACGGCCATCGAAAGCCCGATGGAGATCACGTTGCGCTTCAACCTCGTGAAAGCCGCCAATTTCCGCTTCCCGCGTTTCGTCACATCCGGCCCGGTCACGCGCCACAACGATTCTAAAGGCTACGAATGCACGACTGGCATTGGGCCAGACCTCTTCCAAGCCGCTCGAGACGCCACGATGGAGATGATCGACCACATCACGCGCACGTACAAGCTCACGCCGCTCGAGGCGTACTGCTTGTGCAGCGTCGCGGTCGACCTGAAAATTTCGGAGATTGTCGATCAGCCGAATTGGGTGGTCAGCGCGTACTTGCCCCGAGCCGTGATCGTGTGAGGCTCGAGGGGCTGGTTTTTAGCGCAGACGCTGACGAGATTTTTTCTTGTACGCGTCTCCTCGCTTGACGACCTCGATCACCTCGAGAATCAACGGTCTGCGGTTCGCAATCACGAAGATCACGCGGTAATCGCCGACTCGCAAACGAAACAGGCCAGTGAAACCCTTCAAAGGCTTCACGTCACCAGCTTCAGAAGCTGCGTAGGGCAGATTTCAAAATGGTTGACCGCTTTTGTCAACCATTTTCGAGTAACACGAGTAGAAACAAAGGGCGTATTGCACACGTTGGGAGCAAATTGTTTCTGAACAATTTGTGGACAACCTTTGTGCAAAACGCCCTAGCGAATCTCGAGCAACGCGAATTGCCCTTAAAAGAAGTCTCGAGTAAAGTTTTTCAGCGCGTCCATGACGATTTGCGTAACGCTGGTATCGCCTTTTTGAACTGCTTGGATCATTGCCTTCTTCTGATCCCTTGACATCGGCAGCCACAATGCGACGGTTTCCTGACCGTTCTCGACTCGGTACTCGCCGCCGTTCACGTCGTCCAGCATGACTTTCGCGTCGTTCATGTCCGCACCTTCCTTTAGGTAAGCGACCAATTCGCTTTTGAGGAATCGCCACTCGCGCCCGACCTTGCGGGCTTTAAGCTGCCCTTCGCGCAGGAGCTGGTAAACCGTGGTTTCTGAGACCTTCAAGAATCTAGCCGCGTCCTCGAGTGTCATGACCGCATCGCCGCCCCATTCGTTCATCGCAACACCTCTCTTTCGAGGCTAAGTATAGCTAAATTATGCTAAATATCAATACCTTGTGTTTACATTGGCTAACAGCGGTAGGCTCGAGGCAGCGAAAAGCTCGAGCGCTTGGAACACCGCTCGAGCCTCAATGCGAATCTCAGTTCAATGCGTTCAGCATCGCCAGTACGCTATCAATCTCCAGCGCCGCACCGCCGACCAAAGCGCCATCCACATTCTGGCGGCTGCACAGCGCTTTGATGTTGTCGGGTTTGACGCTACCGCCGTAGAGCAAACGCACCTTGGCGCTCGAGTCCGCACCGTACTTCTTGGTCAGAAAGCCGCGCATCGCGTTGCCCATCTGCTCGGCGTCGTCTGGCGTCGCGGTTTTGCCTGTGCCAATCGCCCAGATCGGCTCGTAGGCAATCACGAGGCTACCCTCGTCCGTAATTTCCACACCGTCCAGCGCGACCTCGAGTTGACGAAGCGTGTATTCGACTTGCGTACCTGCTTCTCGCGTCTCGAGCTTCTCGCCAACGCAGAGGATCGGTGTGATGTGCGCGGCTTGCACGGCTTTGACTTTTTGGTTGGCGATTGCGTCGGTCTCACCGTGGTACTCGCGGCGTTCACTGTGCCCGATGACCGCGTATTTGCAGCGCAATTCAGCCAGCCATGCAGCGGCCGTTTCGCCAGTGAACGCCCCCTTGCTGTGGGCGCTGACATCCTGAGCACCCCACGCGACCAATGAGCTTGATAGTGCGTTCTGGGCACTTTGCAGACTGACGGCGGGGACGATCACGGCCAGATCCGCACTCAGTTCCTCGGGCAGTTGCTCTAAAAGCTTGCGGCTCCATTCAAACGTTTCGCGGGGGCCTTTTTGCAGTTTCCAGTTGAGGGCAAGCAGTGGTTTCACAGCGGCCATTGTACCGACTCTACCGCGCAGCGTGCAGCAGCCCCTCGAGGAGCCAGCGTGTTTCTCGAGGTCGTGTGCTCAGCGGCTGTTCATCACCACGCCATTTTTCCCCGAGCGTTTGGCAGCGTACATGTTCGCGTCGGCTGTGGCAATCATTTGCTTGGGCAGGTGGACGAGCCGATTGGTGCATGCGCCGATGCTCAGCGTGACGCTCAGACCAGCCTTGATAATCGACCAGTCAAAGCGCTCGACCCGTGCCCGCAAGCCTTCGCAAATTTCAAACGCCTGCGCGTCAGTCGTGTTCGGCAAGACGACGAGGAATTCCTCGCCGCCGTAACGCGAGGCCAAATCTGTGACCCGCAATGAGTCGCGGATCAGCCCCGCGACCTGCACCAAGACCTCATCGCCAATTTGATGCGTGAACCGATCGTTGATGTCTTTGAAATCGTCGATGTCCATCATTGCCAACGCCAGCGGCTGACTCGCGCTTTGCGCCGCTTCAAACGCACTGCTGAGCGCAGCCTCGAGCTGACGGCGGTTGGCCAGCCCAGTCAGTGGGTCGATGAACGCCAAGCGCTCGAGTTCGCGGGTTTTCACCTCAAGTTGCTGTAGTAAATCGCTTTTGTCAGCATTGAGCTGTTCTAAACGGGAGAGCGCGTTGCTCAGCTCAAGGTTGCGTGAGCGCTGATCTTCTGTTTCGCTGCGGGCGCGACGGACTTCAAATTGCGCGTTGACGACCCGCAAGCGCTGCTCGGCAATTTCCTCGGTACGTTGTTGTTTCAGCGCGTGGTAGATCTCGAAGTGATGAAGGGCTTTTTGGTAAGAACCTTGCGCTTTGTAGGCGTTGGTCAGTACCTCGTGCGCTTCGCTCGAGGTTTGCTGCAATTTTAGGCGCTCAGCGCTCTCCAATGCGGATTGGGAATTGCTTACCGCGCTGGCGATTTGCCCTTGGCGCAATTTGATGCGGGCCATCCCCAATTGACAGTGAATCTCGCCCTCTGGGGGCCCCTGCTGAATCACCAATTGGAGCGCTTGCTGATAATAGATCAACGCCTGCTCGAGTTCTCCAAGTTGCGTCAGCGCTTCGGCGAGGTTGACAAGCGTCGGCGCTTTGAGCATCTCCAGACCGTGATCTCGAGCGATTTGCAAACCCTCGAGCAGCAGTGGGACGGCTTCGGCGGAGCGCTCCAGAGTGTTGAGCGTTTCACCGAGATTGGCGATTAATGTCACCAAGCGGGGCGGATCGTTCATCTGACGCGCACGTTCTAAGGCATCCTCGAACAACCGCACAGATTCGCGGGATTCGCCAATTTCGCGGTGCAGCATGGCGAAGTTGTTCAGGCTGTAAACAATCGCTGGCTCGTCGTGCAATTCAAGGTTGACCTCGAAGGCTTGACGGGTGTACTCGATGGCGGCTGTAAAATCGCCGAGACGCTGATAAACCGCGCCGATGAAATTCAGGCAGTCGCGCTCGAGAATTTGATCTCGCACGTCGCGTGCGATCTCGAGCGCAGTCGTGAAACCTTGCAGGGCTGATTCGTAGGCCGAGTCGATGTAATCGCAAAACGCCCGCGCCCGCAATGCCAGTCCAAGCGCGTGTCCCTCGGGGGATAGCTCGAGGGCTTGTAAGGCCAATTGACGACTCTGAGCGCGGTTTTCAAAGCGGCACGCCCATGCAGCCGTTGCCAAGTCCCGCGCCTCGAGTTGCGAGGGCGGGACGGCTGAGTGAGGACTGACGCGCTCTAACGGATTCATGACTTGAGATAACTTACTTGAAATTCGCACTCAGCGCTGTCGTCAAAAAGCGCTCGAGGTTGAGGCGCGTGCCGAGGTCTTTACCGAAAGCCGGATCGCTGCCACTCAGGTCATCGCCGTCATTGGAGAGTTCCTTGCCGAGGTTTTTCAAACTGCTGAAGCTGCGCTCACCAAGGGCCAGCGCCAAGCCGCCCGCAACCATCGGGGCGGCCATCGACGTTCCGCTCCACGCCGCCATCTTTCCGCCCGGTGCAGGAGACGATACGTTCTCACCGACCGCCACCATCTCAATTCTTTTTGCGCCGTACGTTGAGAAACGCGATTTGCGATCCGTCAGTCCGCTCGAGCCGACGCCGATGGAGAGTTCCCCGAAGCTGCCACCGCGCAGAGAGTCGCTGGCTGGGTAGGTGACGTTTTGATCGCCGCTGTTGCCGGCCGAAGCGATCACGAAGACCCCGTTTGCAGTCGCGTTGCTGATCGCTTGCTCCAACGCTTTATCTTTGGTTGTTCCCAAGGATAGGTTGATAATTCTTGCGCCTTTGGCGACCGCCCAGTCGATCGCGGCGATGACGTTAGCGGTTTCGCCCATGCCGTCTGAACCCAGCACTCGCAATGGCATGATTTTGATGTTCGGCGCGACTTGCAATGCGATTCCAGCGACGCAGGTTCCGTGACCGTAAGAGGAACCGCCAGCCTCGTCCTGCGGGTTCGCATCGGCTGAAACCCAATCCCACCACGTCGATGGACTGGTCAACGCCCCTTGAAAGGCTGGGTGACTGAGGTCGATGCCCGTGTCGATCACGGCCATCACAACGCCCTGTCCGGCTTTTGGAGCGAGGCGTGCAGCTTGAGGCAATTTGATTTTTTGCCAGATTTGCGCGTTCTGTCCCGGCATGCTGTCGCCGTTACCACCACCCCAGACCGTCCAGCCTCCACCCCAACTGGCCCAACCGCCGCCCCAACTTGCCCAGCCGCTGCTCCACGCGTTCAACCCGTAAACTTTGGGATCATCGGCGCTTGGCGATTTGTAGTTTTTGATTTTGCTGCCCATGGTTTGAGCCGTACCAGCAAATCCAATCGTCGCCGCACCCGCGTCTGGATACCAACCGATGACGGTCGCGCTGTACTGCGCGGCGATGCTGATTGGCGTATCGCTCGAGATGATGGTGATGTCGCGGAGGTTTTCAAAATGCTGAACTTCACTCGGCGCGTAGACGAAGGGTGCGTTTACCGCTGGTGGATTGCTCGAGCAGGCGAGCAGTGTCAGCAGAGCGCTTGCGGTGATGGCGTTTTTCAGGCGGGGATGGATCATGGGTGTCACTCCTTAGCTTCCGTAGTTTCGGTTTAGTCTTCCGTTTGGGAAGAGTTCGGGCAGAGGATATCGCGGCGACCATGGCGGGTTTGTGGGTTTTGACCAATGAGATGTCGAATTTCTTACATTTGAGCCAGTGCTCCGGTGGCACGTCAGCGCGACATGCCGAAAATCGCATCAACCCAAAGTCAGCGCTCGAGGTGATGGTCTTCGCCTCGAGCCAGCTATACTCGAGGGCATGACGACGTATCGGCGCGTGGGCGATTCCGGGTTGCGGGTTTTTCCAATTGGGTTGGGAACCATGAACTTCGGTTGGTCGGCTGACGAAGCTCGAGCTTTTGAAATCATGGACGCTTACGCCGGGGCGGGCGGGAATTTCATCGACACAGCCGATGTCTACAGTGCGTGGGCGGGCAACGGCAACGCGGGCGGGGTCAGTGAGGAGATCATCGGGCGCTGGGTGTCAGCCCGTGGCAACCGCGATTCGATGGTGATTGCCACCAAGCTGCGCGGCGCGATGGGCGAGAACTTTTCAATGGGGCGCGACACGATTCACCAGCGCGAGGGGTTATCGCGGCGCTGGGTCATCAAGTCCACCGAGGACAGCTTAAAGCGCTTGCAGACCGATTACATCGATTTGCTGCAAGTGCATTGGGTGGATCAAGAAACGCCGATCGAGGAAACCCTCTCGGCGCTGACCGATTTGGTGCGGCGCGGGTTGGTGCGTTACATCGGTTGCTCAAACTTCAGCGCGTGGCGCTTGATGCAAGCGCTGTGGGCATCTGATAAGCACGGCTTTGAGCGCTTCGTCAGCATTCAACCCGAGTACAGTCTGGTCGCGCCGATCCGCCAGAACTTTGAAGCCGAAATCAGCAAAGTTTGCTTGGCTTACGGCGTCGGCGTGATCCCGTACAGTCCACTAGCGGGCGGTTTTCTGACCGGCAAATACGTGCGCGGCGCGGAGTTGCCCGACAGCGTGCGGGCGCAGGGTATTCAATCCGGGCGGATGAACGACCAGAACTGGCAGATTCTGGAGGCGCTGGTCACTGTCGCCAAGCGCAATGAGACCACGCCAACCCGCGCAGCGCTGGCGTGGCAGTTGCAAAAGCCGTTCATCACCGCGCCGATCATCGGGGCCAACAAAGTCTCTCAGCTCGAGGATTCGCTCGGCGCTCCGTCGGTGACATTATCGCTGGACGACGTGCAGATGCTCGATGCCGCCAGCGGTTGGCAGCCGACGCGCACGGAACTCGAGGCTTGACTTTGCCGCTCGAGCGAGAACTGGCCGTGGCGACGCAACTCGCACTCGAGGCTGGGGCGCTGCTGATGGAGCGCAGAGCCTCGGGTTTGGAAATCAGTTACAAGGGAATCGACGATCCCGTGACGCAGGCTGATTTGCAGGCTGACGCGCTGATTCGGGCTGGCTTGCAGATCGCTTTCCCGCTGGATGGCTTGCTGTCCGAGGAAACAACGGATGACTTTGAACGCTTGAAGTTCGAGCGCGTGTGGATCGTCGATCCGATTGATGGCACGAGCAGTTACGCGGCCGGGCGCGAGAACTTCGCGGTTTCAATCGGGCTGGCGGTGCGCGGTGAGGCGCTGCTGGGCGTGGTTTACAATCCAGCGAAAAAAGAGCTGATTGCGGGGGCGGTTGGTCTGGGCGTGACGCTGAACGGCGTGACCGTGACCGTCACGCCAACCTCGAGCGTGGCCGACGCCCGACTGCTGGTTTCCTCCAGCGAGTGGCGGGCGGGCTTGAACGCGCTGGAAACGCGCCTGCCGATCCAGCCGATCTCGAGCATCGCCTACAAGTTGGGGCTGGTCGCGGCTGGGCTGGCGGACGGCACGTTCACGGCCAACGCGAGATACGAGTGGGATGTCTGCGCGGGCGTCGCACTGGTCGTGGCGGCGGGCGGTGTGGCGAGCCTACGCGACGGCTCGAGCATCGCGTTCAACGCCGCGAATCCGCGCCTCCAATGGGGCATTCTCGCAGCGGGGTCGGCGCTGTACGCGCCGCTGCTGGGGACGCTGAAGGAACTGCCGACGGCTGCGTGGGCAGCGCTGCGTAAGCGTGAATGACCCTTTAATGACGCGCCGTGCGTAAAATTGCAGTCATGAGAGTTTACTGGTTGATCGCGCTGTTCTCCCTGATGATGGTCGCCCGCGCCCAATCGCTCGAGGACGCGCAGGGTTTGTTCACCGTCGGCAAGTATTTGGAGGCGTCTAAAATGTCAGCGGCGCTGGGCAGCAGCGCGGGGTTGACGTTCGCCGCGTATACCTTGGGGGTTCACGCGGGCGATCAACCCAAGGATCAGCAGGAAGGCTTGTTCGCGCAGTGCGAGCAGTACGCCCGTAAAGCGCTGGAACTCAACAAATCTAACGCTGACGCGCACGCGCAATTGGGCGTGGCGCTCGGGCGTTTGGGCGGCTTGCGCGGCGCGGCTTATGCGCTGCTGAACGGCGTGGTCGCTCAGGTCAAGGGGAGTTTCGAGCGGGCTTTGGAGTTGAACCCGCGTCAGGTGATCGCGCTGATCGGGCTGGGACGGCTGCACGCGGAGTTGGTCTCGAGGGGTATGGGCGCGATGTTTGGCGCGGATGGCGCTCTGGTCAAGCCGCTGTTTGAGCGGGCCGTGCAGGCCGACCCGAAAGGGATCGGTGTCAGGCTCGAGTACGCACGGGCGCTGACCGTGCTGGATGCCACAGCGAATCGCGCTCAGATTCGCAAGTTGCTGGAATCAGCCTCGGATTTGACGCCTCGGGATGCGTTGGAGCGCAAGCAGTTGAAGTCGGTGGAGCGCCTGCTGGCGAAGTTGCCGTAACGCTCGAGGCGTGATGAACTGGTGTTGACAGGCGACAGGCTCGAGGGCTAGTATTTTGGTTATTAGCGAAATACCAAATTAAGGAGTTTCATGCGAACCATTCTTCTCCCCATCCTCGCGCTGCTCAGCCTCAGTGCCCTCGCAGAAGTTATCTACACGCTCGAGCCAATCTCGCTCGAGGTGACAGACGCGACCCTCAAAGGCAAGCTGACCGTGCCCCCCAGACCCTACGCCGTTCCCGTCGCGCTGATCATCGCGGGCAGCGGCCCGACCGATCAGGACGGCAACAGTCTCGGGTCAGCCATCCAGCCTAACAGCTACAAGTTGCTCAGCGAAGCCCTCGCCCTGAAGGGGATCGCCACGTTGCGGTACGACAAGCGCGGCATCGGCAGCAGTCAGACCACGTTATCAGAAAGTCAATTGCGCTTCACAGATTTCGCCAATGATGCGGCGGCGCTGCTCGAGTTATTGAAAAAAGACCCGCGCTTCAGTGACGTGTACATCATCGGTCACAGTGAAGGCAGCTTGCTGGGGATGCTGGCCGCGCAACAAGTCAGCGTCACGGGTTACATCAGCCTCGCGGGGCCCGGACGCCCCGCCGATCAGATCTTATTAGAGCAACTGACGCCGCAGTTGACGCCAGCGATGCTGCTCGAGGCAAAGCGCGTGCTGAGTAGCTTGAAGGCTGGACGCCCCGTTCCCGCCGCAGACATCAAGCTGCCTGCTGCACTGATTAATGTACTGTTCCGCGACTCCGTGCAACCGTACCTGATCTCGTGGTTCAAGTACGACCCCAGCGCTGAAATCAGAAAGCTCGAGTGCCGCGTCGCGGTGTTGCAAGGCACGACCGACATTCAGGTTGGCGTGAATGAAGCCAAGCTGCTCGCGCCCAACCCCACACTGCTCGAGGGGATGAACCACGTCTTAAAAATAGCGACGCTCGAGCCAGCCTCGCAGCAAACCGCGTATACCGACCCCAAACTGCCCGTCGCCCCCAGTTTGATCGACGCGATTGCAGCGTTCATGCAGCCATGAACGAGGTCTTCAAAGCGCTGTCCGACCCGACCCGCCGCGAGATTCTACGCAGTTTGCGGCAGCGCGACCACACGGCAGGCGAATTGGCGGAGCTGTTCGTGATCTCCAAAAGCACGCTCTCTGGACATTTCAATGTCCTCAAAGCCGCCGATCTGATCGCGCAGGACAAGCGCGGTACGACCGTCACGTACCGCCTGAATACGGGCGTCTTCGAGGAGGTCGTCGCGCACCTTTTTGACCTATTCGGACAAGCCGCACCGATCACCACACGCCAAGTCACCGTCAACCAAGTCACTATCAACCAAGTCACCTCGAGCAGCCAAGCCGCGCCAAAGGAGTCTGCATGAATCGCACTGTTGCTAACGCCATCACGCTTGCGGGGATCGTCTGGGGTTTGGCTTACGGCGCATATACCGCGCTGCACCTGCCGTCTCGAGTCGCCGTGCATTTCGGGGTGGATGGTACGCCAGACCGCTACGGCTCGAGTCTTGAGGCCGGATCGGTACTGCTGATGCTGCCCGCTGTCGCGCTGCTGCTGAACCTGCTGTTCGTTTACTTACCGCGTTTTGACGCTCGAGCGGCCGCGCAGAGCAAAGTCTTTGATTTGATCCGAGTTACGACAACGTTGCTGCTCGTCGTTGTGCAATTCGCAGCCGCCGAGTCCATGCAAACCCAGCGTTTCGATACTCGTTTAGTGATGATTGCGCTGGGCGTGTTTCTGATCGTGATTGGCAACGTCATGCCCAAAATCCCACCCAACCGTTTCGCGGGCGTGCGCCTGCCATACACCTTCGCCTCTAAGCAAGCGTGGTGGGCCGCGAACCGCGCTGGCGGCTGGTTGTTCGTGGTGCTCGGAGCGCTCGTGATACTGAGTGCGACCGTGCTGCCAGCAGAACTGTCACTGTACGCGTTGCTGGCGCTGCCGATTGGATCGACCGCTGGCCTCGTCTGGTTGACGCTGCTCGCCAAACGCGAGTGGCAGCGCGACCCTGAGCGCCAACCGCTCGGTTGACGCCTCGAGTACCTGCGTTCAAGTGGCGTCCTCATCGCTTTTAAGCTGATTGAACTGCGCGATAAATCCGGCTGGGTGACGCAGGAACGCCATGTGCGTTTGATTGCGCTCGTTGAAGAACGGTGCGGCTTCGTATTCGTAGCCAGCTTTGATTAATTCATCACACTTGACTTGCAGATCAGCGACCTCAAAAGCCAGATGCAGCAAGCCCGGCGCGGGTTGACCCGAAGCCTGCACCAACTCGAGATAGACGTTCGTTCCCAAAGAACTGAGAAACGCTGTCGGCGTTCCATTCGAGTAATGCTTGCCGCGACCCTCGAGTACAAAGCCCAGCGTGGCGAACTGCCGAATCGCGGCTTCGACATCGTGAACGCTCAAGGCGATATGGTTCAGTTGCATGACTTTATTTTACCGTACAGTGGCGTCGTGATTGTTTACCAATCAAACCTCGACGGCATCAGCGCGGCGCAGCTCGAGGGGTTCTTTGTCGGTTGGCCGAACCCGCCATTGCCCGGCACGCACTTACGGATTCTCGAGAACAGCGCTTCTATTGTGCTGGCGCTCGAGGGAGATCAGGTCAGCGGCTTCGTCAGTGCAATTTCAGACGGTGTGCTGAGCGCGTACATTTCCTTGCTCGAGGTGCTGCCCAGCCATCAGGGGCGTGGCGTGGGGCGCGAGTTGATGACGCGTATGAAGGTGTTGCTCGAGGGGTTATACATGATCGACGTACTGTGCGATGACAACCTGCTTTCCTTTTATGAAAAACTCGGATTCAAAGCGATGAGCGGCGCGATGATCCGCCAGTACCAGCATCAAAGCGGCAAGTCTGTCCGTTAACCTCGAGCCTCGCAGGGCACAGGTATCCAGACAGCTTCGCTGGCTTTCGCGGCCGTGTGCAACTTTCGCCTCTCGAAGGGTTTTCACGCGGTAAGCTACCGGGTATCTGATGCGACGCACTTCGGAGGGCACGTGAACGCGGTTTATCAAGCCACCCTGAAACTTTTCGAGGCTGATCCCAGCCTCACGACCGTGCAGGCCAGTCTGCTCGAGGGCTTGGGTCGCTTGGGCAAAACCCCGAGTACCGCCACCGTGCGCGATTTAGAGAAAGCCATGAAGTCCAGCGTTTACAAGCAGTTGCAAGTGATTCTGCCGCCCGCCAATGCCAAGAATCTGGTGCAGAGCCTGATTAACTCACTGCAAAGTCTCGAGGCGCTTGAGACCGCGCCAGTCAATGCGGTCGCGCCGAAATCTGGCTCGTCACCTGTGCTGGAAGATGGGTTGAAGCGCTTCAACTTGTACTTTGAATGGCCAGAGGTTCAGAAATTTCGCAGCCAACTGAGCGTGCTGCGCGAGCAGCAAGCCCTCGGGCGCGATGCGCCGGAGTTGCAGCGCGACGCCGGGGCGCAGCTCGAGGCTTTGGAGCGCAAATTGCAGGATCTGCTGGTGCGCCAAGCGCAGGACATCGCAGAGTTGCAGGGCGGCTTTGACCGCGTGCGGACGATGGGCGGCCCACGCGTCAAGCGCTTGGAGACATTGATCGATCAGATCGTTGACGCGCAGGGCAGCGCGACGCTCGCTCCGGCCGAGGTCGAACGCGCCCGTAAATTGGTGGTCGACTTGCGTAAACTTGTCGAATCGAGCGTCGTCAACCTCTCGCCGGCGGAACTGGACGATGAGATCACGGTTCAAGAGCCGCGCCCACCCGCACCCGGCAAGGGCACGGGCGAAATCTTGGAGGTCGAATTCGCGCCGCATGCCGCGCAGAGCATCGTTTTTCTGGAGGATGTGTCAGTCAAAGATTCGATGCTGGACATCGAATTTGAATTCCCAGATCTGGAACTGACCCCAGAGCAATCCGAGCGCGTTAAAGAGATCGAACTCTCCGAGGAAACACGGGCGCTGGAGAGTTTAGAAGCCGAGTATCGCGGTGTGCTGATTGTTAACCCACTCGCGGCCACGCAATTTGCGGCGCTCCAAAATCGCAACCGCAGCGGGCAAGTCCTGCAAGACGATCTGCACAACTTTAGATCGGGGTTATTGGAGCTGCGCGAGATTGAATTGCAGCGCCAGAAGCGCCGTTTGAGCGAGATCGGCCCGCGACTGGATTTACTCGGAGAGTCGGGTTTGGATGTCGGCGATGCCCGCCTGAACTTGAGCGTCGCGCAGGGAACAACTTTGAGCGGCGCACTGGCCAGCGAGGATCTGGGCAAGCTCGAGGACAGCTTGCGGACGCTGGACAGGCAATTCGAGGAGCGCGAGCGCGTGGCGGCCGAGGACGTGGTGCGGCTCGAGCGGGCCTTGCTGCGTCAGCAGGGCATGTACAACGAGTTCAAAAGCGCCCTGCCGAGCTTCACGGTGCTCGGTAAACCAGTGCTGGAGTTCCAGCATCATTTGGAGGAACTCGAGCGTGAAGTGGCCGCGTTTCACCTGCGCGACGACTTGACCAAAACCTTGAGCGAGACGTTGACCCACTTGGAAGCGGCGCTCGAGGCACATTTATCCGCCGAACGTGAAGCAGTGGAGCGCCAGCGGGCGGCTGAGGCGCTGCGCTTGCGCTTGGAGGACGAGGCGCGTCTGAAAGCTGAGACCGACGCACGGGCGGCGGCCGCGGCCGCCGCGCAGCGCTTGGAGCAGGAGCGCATGCAAGCCGCCCAGCAGGCCCAGCTCCAAGCTGAGCGCTTGGAGCGCGAACGCGCCGAGGCTGCGCTGAAGCGCAAGGCCGAAGCGGACGCGCAGCTCGAAGCCGAGCGCTTGGAGCAGGAGCGGGCAGAGGCGCTCGAACGCGCCCGTCTCCAAGCCCAGCGCTTGGAGAGCGAGCGCGTGGCGCTCGAGGAAAAAGCGCGGGTAGAGTTAGAAAAGCGCCTGCAAGCCGAGGCGGCCGCGAAGTTGGAAGCCGAGCGCTTGGACAAAGAGCGCCAGCGCATCGAAGCCCAGCGCGAAGCCGAGCGTTTGGAGAACGAGCGCCGCGTGCAACTGGGCCGCGAGTCCGGCGCGATGCGGGCCATGCGTTTAACGTTGGCTGCACTGCCTGACCTGCCGGAGTTGAACAGCACCATGATCGCTTTGGAAGAGCAGTTCAGCACCGCCAGCGCTCGCTTGGAGCGCGGGGAGTTCATTAGTGAGCTGATCGACGGCTTCAAATCGCAGCTCGAGACGGTGCGCGGCTCGGCCGCCACGCTGTTCACCGCAAAACTTGATGATTTGGAGATTCGCGCCCGCGAAATCAGCGCTTCTGAACTGATCGAGGACATCAACACCGCCCACGAAGATTTGGAGCACGGCAGCTTCCCGGATTTGAATAGCTTAGAGGGCAGCCTGCGGGCGCAACGCGAAGCCAGACTCAACGCGCAGCAGCGCGAGCTGAGCGAGTTGGAGAACGCGGTGCGCGAGTACACCCCGCTGCCCGAAGCCCGACCGCTGCTAGAAAACCTGAGCACCGCTCGCATGCAGCACGAGCGCGGCGAGTTGATCAATCTGTCCGCCGCGTGGGACAAGTTGGAGGGGCTGCGCGTGTTGGAAGATAAATTGCGCTCCGAGTGGCGCACCCGCACTGAAGCGGTGCTGGCAGAGGCAGGCAGTTACCGCGCACTGGGCGGCGAGACGACGCGCCAACTCGGGCAGCTCGCCAGCGTGCTCAGCGCCGAACCCGCCGGGCGAATCTTGGTCGACACGCGCCTGCGTTTGACGCGCACGCTCGAGGAAGCCGAGCGTCTGCTCGTCACCGCCCGTCAGGAGTACGAAGCGGCCAGCGCTGTAGCGGCCGCGCTGCAAGACAGTGGTCAGATCGACGATCTGCTGGGTGTGCTGGGGCCAATGCAGAAAAAGGTCGTCTCACCCGCTGCCGAGATCTCAGTCAAATCACCACTCGAGGTGATCCAAGCACCAGCCAGCCTGCCCGCCGAACCGATCACCACCGATACCGACAACCCGCTGCACATGTGGATCGCTGCGCTCAGCCGCGAGCGCGGCGTTGGACGCGTCGCCCTGATGAAAAACGGGACTTTGGAGCAAGGCAACGTTAGCGATCCGGCTGCACTCGGCAAGCTGCTGCTCGAGGTCGAGCGTTACAATTTAGAACTCGCCCGCGAACTCAAACGCAAACCCGTGCGCTTATACACCGTCGAATACGCGGGCGGCGCGGCGCTGGCGCTGTACTTGCGCCCGAACGAAGGCGAAATCGCGCAATACACCATCGTCGTGCAACTGGAAGACATGGCCGTCTACAGTCGGATTTTCAGCCAAGCGCAAAAGGATTTTGAGCTACTGGTCGGCTGGGCCACGTAAAGCTGAACGCGAATTTCAGTAGCCCCTCAAGCAACAACTGCTCGAGGGGCTTTTTTTACTCAGACGATCTTCAAATTCGCCCAGTCCACCGCTGGATTGCCGACTGGGTACTCGAGCTTCATGTCCTCCAGTGCGGCGACGATGATTTTCGTCATCACGTAATTGCGATACCAGCGCTTGTCGCTCGGAATCACGTACCACGGCGCGGTAGCGGTGCTGGTCGCCTCCAATGCGTCCTGATACGCGCTCATGTACTTGTCCCACAGTTTGCGCTCCTCGAGATCGCCGGGATTGAACTTCCAGCGCTTGGTTGGGTCGTCCACCCGCTCTTGCAACTGAATTGCCTGCTCCTCCTTGGAGATCCGCAGGTGAAACTTGAGGATCGTCGTGCCGGATTCGCTGAGCATCTGCTCGAAGGAGCGAATCTGCGCGAAGCGTTGCTGCACGACTTTCTCGCTGACCCAACCGTGAACTCGAGTAATCAGCACGTCCTCGTAATGGCTGCGGTTCAAAATCCCGATGATCCCCTTCGGCGGGCACTGCTGATGCACGCGCCAGAGGTAATCGTGGCTCAGCTCCAATGCGCTTGGAGCTTTGAAGTACGAGACGCGCACGCCGTTCGGGGAGCAACCCGCGAAAAGCTGCTTGGTGGCGCTGTCCTTGCCGCTGCCATCCATCGCCTGCAACACAATCAGCAGCCCTCGAGCGCTGCTGGCGAAGAGCTTTTCTTGCAGTTTCTCTAATCGGAGCTTCAACTCGGACGTTTTGGCTTCGGACTGCGCTTTGCCGATCGCGGAGGTGAATTTCCCTGCGTCGTCCGTGGCGATTTTAGCGAGTTTGAGCTTCTTGCCGGGCTGAACGAGGTATTTTTCCATGCGGGAGTCTACAGTGTTTTCTCACCACTCGAGGCTCGAGGCTGCGGTTCAGTCAGGCTTTTATCTCGAGGGCGAATTCAAAATGTTCCAACATTGCGGTCTGGCTCGAGAGCCGTCACGCTGTTGGCGTGAGGCTGCGCGGTGGTAAAGGCTTGCAGTGGCAAGCCCCTACGTTCTCACTCACGCACTCGAGTCTCGAAGTTGTGCTCAATCCCCGCCAGCGAAAGCGGGCGTCCCATCGTCGCTGCCTTTACGCAGCGGAATCTCGGGCAGCAGTGCGGTGATGAAAAAGCCGATCAGCACGATTAGAATGCCAATCTGATAGAGGCGCTTGATGCCGTCGGTGAACGCGCCTTTGAAAACCATCACACTTTTACTGGCTGCCTCGAGTGAGCCGCGTTCAGCCACCGCCAAGCCCGCCAGTACGCCCTCTAGCGTCTGCGCTCGGGCCTTGGGGGACAGCGTGCCACTGACCACGCCGCTCAGCGCGGCTTTGAGTTGCGGACTCGTTTGCGGGTTCTCGAGCAGCGCCTTGGCGTTCGCGGTATCGCCGGATTTGAAGACCGCCTCGAGTTGCGTGCGCTGAACAGCAAATCCGGCTGTGATGCCCCGCTGGATCGTCTCGAGCCTCGGTGCTCCGGCTTGTCGCGGTGCGCCCTTGCCAGCGGGTGCGGCGAATTGCGCGGGTGGCAGGCCAGCGTCCAAGGAGCGCGTTGCGGTGCTGCTTAGCACGGTCGCCGAGAAGACCGTGCCCAGAATCGCCAGTCCGACCGTGCCGCCCATCTGCTGAAAGAAACTGGTGCTCGAGGTCGCAATGCCGGTGTTCTCCGGCGGCAAGGCGTTCTGCACCGCCAATGAGTACAGCGACACGACCGCGCCGAGACCCAATCCCAACAGCGTCATTTTAATCGTCACCTCGAGCTGCGTGCTTTCCGGGGTCAATGTGAAGCCCATCACCGCGAAGGCGATCATCAGCACCACCAGCGACCCGAGCATCACGGGTTTGTAGCGCCCGAAGCGCTGCGTCAGCACGCCAGAGATAATTGCGCTGGCGATCAGCCCAAACGTCAGCGGCGTGGTCGTCAGCCCTGAGCCGGTCGCGCTCAAACCGACGACGTTGACCATGAACAGCGGCAGGAAGATGATCGCCGCCAGAAAACTCGCGCCCAGAAAGAAAATCGCTAAGTTCGCCAGCGCGAAGGTGCGGTTGCGAAAAAAGCGCAGGTCGACCAGCGGGTCGCTCGAGCGCAATTCGGTCAGAATAAACGCGACCAAACCGATGGCGAACAAGGCGAAGCCCCCCAAGATTTGCGGCGATGTCCACGCGAAGGCCGTCTCGCCCGGCAGTGGATCGGATTTGCCCAAGCTCAGCGCCAGCAGCAGCGGAATGACCGCGACCACCAGCCAGAACGCGCCCGCGAAATCCACCTTGCCTCGAGCCGCCGCCGATTTGAGGTTCGGCATCCTGAAGATGAACGCCATCGCAATCAAACCCAGCGGCAGGTTGACCAGAAAAATCCAGTGCCACGAGAAGTTATCGGTGATGAAACCGCCGATCAGCGGCCCCAGCACGCTCGAGAGTCCGAACACGCCGCCCAGCGCACCGTTGATCCGCCCGCGCTCGGCGGGCGGGTAGAGGTCGGCGACGATGGCGAAGGCGGTCGTGAACAGCGCCCCGCCGCCCAAACCTTGCAAGGCCCTGAACAAAATCAGCGTGGTCGCGTCCCACGAGATCGCGCACAGCAAGGAAGCGGCAATGAACAATGCCATGCCAAACAGAATCACGACTTTGCGCCCGTATAGATCGCCCAAGCGCCCGTAGATCGGCACGACGACGGTGCTCGAGACGAGATAACCGATGGTCAACCACGTGTACAGCGAGTTGCTGATCTTCAGGTCAGTCTGAATCGCGGGGCCAGCGGTGCTGACGATGGTCTGATCCAGAGCGCCGAGCAGCAGCGCGAGGATCACGCCGAGCAGAATCTGCCCTCTGGCGCGGTCGCTGACAACGGGAGTGGCGTTTTGCGGTGCAGTGGACGGTGCGGACATGAATCTCCTGTCGGGTGCGCTCGAGTGATGGGTTGATCGGCGAGATCGTACGGTTGTAAGCGTAGCAGCTCACTGCAATTCTGTAAATAATTACAAAGACCTCGCTCGAGTTGAGCGTGGGCGTAGGAGGTATCTCGAGGGCGACAACATCCCCAGTCGGCGCTTATGCTCGAGCGCATGAGTGCAGAGCCTGTAAATACCGAAAGTCCGCAAACCATTGCCGCCCGCGCTGGTCTGGAGCTGAACATCGGCGTGGGGCAGCCGATTCAACCCGCCATTCACCAGTCCACCGTTTACACCTATCCGTCGCTCGAGGCGCTGGAATCAGCAATGACCTTTGAACAGCCCGGCTTCGTCTACTACCGCAACGGGCATCCGAATGCGGCGGTGCTCGAGGAAACACTCGCAGCCCTCGAGTACGCGCCGAGCTGCGCGGTCGCCGCGAGCGGCATGGCGGCGATCAGCAGCGTGTTTATGGCGCTGCTGGGGGCTGGCGATCACCTGATTGCCGATTCCAACGTCTACGGCGGGACGTTCGCGCTGCTCGCAGTAGATTTGCCGCAAATGGGTATCGAGGTCTCCTTGGTGGACGCGCAGGATCACGCGGCGGTCGCGGCAGCGTTTAAGCCCAACACCAAGCTCTTGCACCTCGAGTCGCTGTCGAACCCAACCTTGCGCGTCGCGGATCTGCCTGTTCTGATCGCGTTGGGGAAGGCGCACAACGTGCGGGTCAGTGTCGACAACACCTTCGCCAGTCCAGCCTTGATGAACCCAATGCAGCATGGCGCGGATGTCGTCGTCCACAGCCTAGCCAAGTACATCGGCGGTCACGGAGCGGTGATGGGCGGGGCGGTGATCGGGCCCAGAGACGTGGTGGAAGCGGCTCGAGGGAAGCTGTTGCGCTTGGGCGGGACGATGGCCGCCTTCGATGCGTGGCTGGCGCTGATGGGCTTGAAAACGCTGCCGCTGCGGATGCGGGCGCACTCGAGCAACGCCCTACAAGTCGCCCGCTTCTTGTATGCTCACCCGAAGATCGCTCGGGTGGATCACCCGAGCCTAGCGTCCCACCCGCAGCATGACCTCGCGGCGCGGCTCTACCCGCACGGCACGGGTGGGATGATGGCTTTGGAGCTGCACGGCGGTTTTGATGCGGCGTCAAGCTTCGTCAAAGCGCTCAGCGGTAAAATCCCGCTCGCGCCGAGTCTCGCCGATGTCTCGAGCACAATCTCCTACCCCGCCCGCACCAGCCACCGGGCGCTGACCCCGCAGGCGAGGGCGTTGATCGGCGTGACCGACGGGCTGCTGCGACTATCGGTCGGGATCGAAGATGCTGACGACCTCGAGCGCGATCTGACCGCAGCCCTGAGCGAACTCGCCTGAGTTCACGCGCCGGCCCCGAACGCGGCGCGGTGCTGGCGCACCCAATCCTCGAGCCGCGTTTGTTTGACGGGTAACTGCTCGAGGATGCCGCTCATGTCCACGCTCATTGCGTCGTCCGGTTGCGCGTTGCTGTAGCCATACGCGACGCCGATGCCCGCGCCCGCCTCGGGCCCCATGATCTGCGCCATCGTCGCGCCGAAGGCTTCGGGTGCAATGCCGTCGTAAGTGATCTCGCGCCCCAATGCCGCGCTGAAGGCGTGGGCGATGGCTGCGCCGTCGAGCGCCTCTGGGCCGCCGAGTGTGAAGCGCTGCCCGGCCAACTGCGGACGCTCGAGGGCTGAAACCGCGAACGCGCCGAGGTCGTCGCTGGCGATCCACGACACGCGCATCTTGGCACGGTGCGGGTAGGCGACCGCGTTGCGCTCTTTGATGCTCGGTAAGCACCACGGGCCGAGGAAATTTTCCATGTACACGCCGGGACGCAGAATGATCGTCGGGATGCCGCTGTTGGCAATGAAATCCTCGAGTTGAAGGCGGAAATCGAGCATCGGAATGCCGGTCGGTGACTCCGGCGGATGACCGCCCGTGTTGAAGACCAACAGCTTCGCGCCGCCCTCTTTGGCAGCCTTCAATGCGTTGCCCATCAGCGCGAACGGGTTGCCGCCCGCGCTGAACGGCATCATCAGGAATACCGCGTCAACACCCGCGCTTGCGGCTTTCAGGCTCTCGAGATCCGACAAATCCCCGCGCACGACCTCCGCGCCCCGCGCCTGCAACGCGGCTGCCCGATCAACGTGACGCACGACGGCTTTGACCGTATGCCCGGCCTCGAGTAACTTGCGGGCGACGGGTTCGCCCTGTGAACCGCTTGAACCGTAGGTCAGTACCAATGCCATATTCGCTCCTTTGGCTCGAGGTTTGCTCCTCGAGCAGTGAGACAGTGCTTGCCTCTGCGCTCTATTCAACACGTTATGATTCAATTTGTGAAGTAGTTTCTATAAATGAACTAAAAACGGTCTCGAGGATCGTGGTTGCCCGAATAATTTCGCTCCAAGCGTAATCAGGGTAGACTCGAGCCAGTGAGACCCAAGCTGTGAGACTCCTCCACACCGCCGATTGGCACGCTGGACGCGTGCTGCGCGGGCAAGACCGCACGCCAGAAATTCGCCAAGCGCTGGGGGAGATCCTGAACGTCGCCAAATCCGAATCTGTGGACGCCGTGCTGGTCGCTGGCGATCTGTTCGACAGCGCTAATCCCAGTGCCGACGCCGAAAACGCCGTCTACGAGTTTTTTCTGTCTTTGGGCGAAGCCAAAATTCCCAGCGTCGTGATCGCCGGAAACCACGACAGCCCGCGCCGCTTGGACAGCGTGGCGGGACTCTTAGAGCGCGTCAACGTCACCGTGCTCGGCGAGGTCAAGTCCAGTCTCAAAGCTGTGACCCTCGAGTTGCCCGCTGGCAAGCTGATCGTCGGCGGCTTGCCGTTCCTGTCCGAGCGCCGACTGGTCAAAGCCGCCGACATGATCGACAGCACGCTGGACACGGGCTTGTGGAAGCAAAAATTCCGCGAAGGCATGGCGTTCTTCATGGCGCGGCTCGAGGCTGGATTCAGCGCGGACGCCGTGAACGTCTTGATGCTGCACAGCACCTTGGACGGCGGCGAACTGAGCGGTTCCGAGTTCACGTTCCACGTCGGCAACAGTTACAGCATCGACCCGGCAGCCTTCAGCTCGAGCGCCCAGTACGTGGCGATGGGACACTTGCACAAGCCGCAGCAACTGCGCGACGCGCCGCCCGCCGTCTACAGCGGCAGTGCGATCCAACTGGATTTCGGCGAGGCGGGCGAGCAAAAGCGCGTGGTGCTGCTCGAGGTTGAACCGGGTCGGCGAGCGCGATTGACCAGTGTGCCACTCTCGAGTGGCAAGATGTTAAAAAACATCAAAGTCGACATGGACGGCTTGGAGCGTCGGCTCGAGGAATACCGGGGCTTTCATGGCTGGCTGAAAGTCACGGTCAAACTCGAGCATCCGCTGCCCGGCTTAAAAGACCGCGTGCTAAAGATTTTGCCCAACGCGCTCGCGGTCGAGGTTGAACTGAGCGAAGGCGCGGTGACTCGAGATCAAACTCCGCCCGATGCCGCGACCCTCGAGCCGATTGAAGCTTTCAAGCGCTTTTATCAGGAGTCGCGCCAGAAAGACGCGCCGGACGCGATTCTCAAAGCGTTTGAAGAGTTGCACAGTGAAGTCAGCAGCCCCGGCAGCCTCGAGTGAATGTAGAAGCGATAGACTGACTGCCAGCATGAAATTCACCACGACTATCCTGCAAAGCGGCAAAACCGCGACTGGCATCGAAGTCCCGCCAGAAATCGTTGCCGCGCTCGGCCCCAGCAAAAAACCGAGCGTCAGCGTCACATTGAACGGCTACACGTACCGCAGCACAGTCGCCGTGATGGGTGGCAGATTCATGATCCCCGTATCACACGAGATACGGAGCGCGGCGGGCGTCTCGGGCGGCGATACGCTCGAGGTTGAACTCGCACTGGATACCGCCCCTCGAGTCCTCGAGCTGCCCGAGGATTTCGTGGTGGCGCTGGGCGGGGACGCGGCGGCTAAGGCGTCTTTTGCAGACCTGTCATACAGCAACCAGCGGCGGCACACACTGAGCATTGAAGGCGCGAAAACCCCTGAGACTCGAGCGCGGCGGGTGGAAAAAGCGATTGAGGAATTGCGAAGCGGGAAAGTCTGAGTGTACAGCCTCGAGTACATCTGGGACGCCTCGAGTGTAAAAATGATCGCGGAAGGAAGCTGCGATGATATCCCCTAAATCACGACGCAAAATTTCCACGGTCAACACGCTGGCTGCCGATACCTTGCTCGAGAATTTGCGGCGTCCTCGGACAGAAGCGCTCAAGGTCACGCCCAGAATATCTGCTGAGCAAGGCGCTGACCTCGAGCGTGACGTGCGTTTGGGGCACGATGGGATCAACTCGAGCGAAAAAATTTAAACGCTCCTGAGCCACACAGCCGCGTACCCCTCGAGCCAGACGAATCCATCCCTCACCTCGAGCGGCTTGTTGGTGATGGAGTCCGTGGCTTGCCCCAACCCGCGATTCCCCAGAAACCACGCTGGGATGACTTGCAACTCTTCTGAGAAGTTGTACAGGCACAGCAAGCTGCCCAGCGGGTGGGGGCGCTCATAGGCGAAGACCTGCGCGTTCGGCGACTCGAGGATCACCGTGTCGCGCATCGCGTGCAGTTGCGGCGTGCGTTGACGGGCAGCGATCAAGGTTTTTAAGCCGTCGAACATCTGCTGCACGTGCGGCGCGGCGCGTCCTGCGATCGCGGCGTTGGCGACCTGCCAGTCCATCATTGGGCGATGCACCCAGCGGTTGTCAGCCGCGTGTTCTGGTGCTGTCATGAAGCCGTAATCGTTCAGCGCTGCCAACTCGTCGCCCATGTACAGCAGCGGGATGCCGCCGTACCCCAGTACCAGCGCGTGACCCAGCAGCAAACGCTTGATGCTCAGCTCAACTGCTCGAGCATCACCCTTTTTAGTATCATTGTGCAGTGCGACCTCGAGACCCGCGAGGCTCGCGCCGCTGCCGCTGATCCGGCGGTCGGCGGTGCGTTTGTTCTCTTGGAAAACCAGTCCTCTGGCGTGCGTGCCGGGGAAATCGCCGCTGTAGTAATCGCTTAAAAACTTGCGGTGAGCTGCACCGTCTAAGCCTACAGCTCGAGCATCATCGTCGCTGATCGCCCAGCCGATGTCGTCGTGGCAGCGCAGGTAGGTGTTCCACGCGGTGGTGCTGGGCTTGGGTGGGAAACTCCGCAGCGCGTGCGCCATCAGGCGCGTGTCGCGGCTGGCGAGGCTGCTCCAGATTTGCACCATCAAACTGTTGTGGTATGCGCTGTCACTGACCAAGCCGTAATGCTCACCCTGTCCCAGATAGGCGATTAAATCGTTGGGGGCGACAATCGCTTCGGCTTTGAAGATCACGGCTGGGCAGACGATGCGGGCAGCGGCTCGCAAGATTTGAGTCAGGCTGTGGACTTCGGGCAGGTTCTGGCAATTCGTGCCTAAACGCTTCCAGATAAACGCAATCGCGTCCAACCTGAAGATGTCGATTCCCTTGTTGGCCAGATGCAAAATAATATCGACAAACTCGAGGAACACGTCTGGGTTTGACCAATTTAGATCCCATTGCCACGTGTTGAAGGTCGTCCAAACCCAGCGCTGGCTGTGCGTGTCCCACGTAAAATTGCCGGGCGCGAAATCGGGGAAGACCTCGGGCAGTGTTCGCTCTAATTGGTCTGGCATGTCGCGGTCGGGGTACATGTAGAAGTAACGCTGGTATTTCGCGTTACCCGCTCTGGCTTTCACCGCCCACTCGTGCTCCATCGCCACGTGGTTGAGCACGAGGTCGCAGCACAGGCTGATCCCCCGCCCGTGCAGCGCATTGGTGAGCCGCTCGAGATCGCGCATGTCGCCCAAGTCCGGCCGCACGGCGCGGTAATCCATCACCGCGTAACCGCCGTCGTGCGGTGCGGGGCGCGGTTTCAAGAACGGCATCAGGTGCAGGTACGTGACACCTAGACTTTGTAAGTACTCGAGCTTGTCGTGAATGCCGTTCAAATCACCCGCGAAGCGCTCGGTGTAGGCGACGTAAGCAATCGTCTCGGGGCGCTCGAACCAATCTGGCGCAATCAAGCGTTGGTAGTCGAGTTGTCGCAAGGCGGCTGAACGCTCGGTGTGATGACCGAGCATGATCCTCAGCAGGCGCGGCCAAACATCGGCTTGCGGGTAGACGGCTGCTAAACCAGCCTCGAGTTCTGGCAGGTAGCGCCCCAGCCGGGCTAGAAACTCAGTCCGTTCGGGAAGATCGCTGGGAATGGCTGGTTCGAGGGCGTGTAAGGTCTCGAGTTGTTGGGGTGTGAGCTGGGACGACATGTTGGGAAGCTCCTGAAGAAATGATTGTAAGCGCTTACGAAATAGTAGCAAAAAATGAATCTCGAGGTTCACTGGGCTGCACACCGATTGGCTTGCGCGGTTTCAGAACTGGTTCGAGATCAGGTTCGCAACGCAAGGCTGCGCGGCCGGTAGAGGCTAGCCTCGCCTCCACGGTTCGTGAATCACGTATTCATCAATTGGTGACATCCTCGAGCCTCACTGGCTGACCTCGAGCCGAGCGCCGTTTTTCAGCACGCTGACCTGCACGTCGCCCCAGTCCTCGGGCAGCCCCAAACCTGTCCCGTGTTCAGTGGACGTGAACCCCAGCGCCGCCCACAGAAACGCGTATGGCGCGGCCGCATCCCACGCTTGCGGGTGGCAAGCGGCTGGGTACGGCACGGGTGGATTGGCGGGTAGCCCGAGGGTGCTTTCGCGTTTGAAGCCCGCGAACAGCTCCGAGAGTCGCGCATCGGGCACGAGCGCCGCCGCCTCGAGTTGCGCCCGCACGAGTTTCTTGACGTGTTCAGTCAGTCCGTACCGCGCCAGTCCCAGCGCGATCAATGCGTTGTCGTGCGGCCAGACCGAGCCGTTGTGGTACGACACTGGATTGAAGCGCGGCTGCGCGTCGCCCAAGGTGCGAATGCCCCAGCCGCTCCAGAGCTGATCGCCGAACAGCGTTTCACTGATCTCTACCGCCTGCTGCTGCGAAACGATGCCCGCCCAGAGCGCGTGACCGGGGTTGGAGACGATCACCTTCGCGGGTCGCTTCGCGCCGTCCAATGCGTGGGCTAACGTCCCCAGCTCCTCGAGCCAGAAGGCTTTGATGAACTGCTGCTGGAAATTACGGGCGGTCGTCTCGAGTTCGGCCACCCGTGCCGCGTTGCCCAGAGCGCGGTAGACCAGACCAGCACTGACCAAAGCTTTGTACGCGTAAGCCTGCACCTCAACGACCGCCGTCGCGCCGATTGGATTCGTGCCATCTTCAAAAAACGTGCTGTCGCCAGAGTCTTTCCAGACCTGATTGGTGATGCCGCCCGCGTGCGGCAGGTACTCGATGAAGCCGTCGCCATCCGGGTCGGCGTCGAGTGATTCCATCCAGCCTAGCGCCGCGCTCAAATTCGGCTCGAGGTCGCGCACCGTGTCCAGATCGCCCGTCCACTCCAAGTAATCGCCCAGCAAGCACACCCACAGCGGCGTGGCGTCCACAGAACCGTAATACGTCTGGAACGGTGTGCGTCCCGTGCGACTGGCCTCGCCATCGCGCTGCTCGTGCAGGATCTTGCCGGGAGCCTCCAAGTTGACGGGATTCAGCGCTTTACCTTGATTGGCAGCCAGATACCGCAATGTGCCTTTGGCGATCTCTGGATACCACGGCAGCGTGGTCAGTGCCACGATCAGCGAATCCCTGCCGAAGGGCGTGCAGAACCACGGCAGCCCAGCCGCCGGAAAGACGCCCTGTGCGGTGTCAAACAGGAGCGAGCGCAAATCCTCGCTCGAGCGGTCGAAAACACGCTGAATCAGGCGATTACCGACCCGCACCGTGGAACGCGTGCGCCACGCGGCGTACTCGCCCTGCAAACCCTCGAAGGTCAGCGCCCGCATGGACTTGTCGGACGCGCCCGGCGTGACGATCAAGCTGATCTCGAGCTGCCCCGAGGTCGGTAGCGTCCACGTCAAGCACAGCGCTTTGCGCGGCGCACTGATATCTTCTAACTGCTCGCCCAAATTATTGCTGTCATTATCAAACGTCATCGGGGCGTCGCTCATGCCGTCTTTCAGCACGACTTGGCTGAATGCACCCATCGGTGAGATGGTCACTGACGCGCTGCGCTGCACGCCGTCCTGCCCGGCGTAGCTGTACAAAAAGCCGTTCCCTTGCGGTGTGAGCTGCACGTCTCTGGCGATGCGCGGCAAGCCCCTGACCTCGAACATATCGCAGAAATCCGCGTCCAGCACCAATTCCAATTTGGAAAGATCAATCGCCTTGCGCTGCCAGACGCTAGGCTTGGTCGGGTCATCGAACACCCTGACGCGCAGGCTTTCACAGTAGACCGCGCCGGACAGCCAGCCTTTGCGCCGCACCTCGAGCCGCTGCGCCACGCCCAAGCCGGGTTCCGTGGCATGTTGCGAGAACCTGAACGGCTCGGCCGAATGTGTACTGAGCACCGTCGGCGCAGCGCCGCCAATGCGCCACTCCAAATGCGACACGTAGCGCGTGTCCCCGAGGTACAGGCCGGTTTCGCCGCCGCTGATCTGGCCGCGCTCGTCCGCCACGAGGTACAACAAGTTCTCTTTCAAACGCATGGCAAATGGACTCCTCAATGGATTGGATGGGCTGATCTCGAGTCTCGAGACCAAAGGGATGCTGGGAAGCTGGAAAAATAAATCTGGGTTTATGAAATCTTGGTTTGTGTGGTTGCTCGAGCCGTCAAGTGCGAAAGCTCGAGTTTAGTTTGGGTTGCATTGCCTCGAGCTGGGTAGGGGCGAGCGGGTGGTCGCCCCTACGGGTAGGAAGCTACTTACTCTTTACCACCGCTCGTCGCGGCGCTGGCCACGAAGTAGCGCTGGAAGACGCTGAACAGCACGATCACCGGAATCGCGCTGACAATCGCGCCCGCCAGAATCAAGCCGTAATCACCAGCTGGACCGTAAATGCGGTTGAAGCTATTCAACCCAATCGGCAGTGTGAAATTGTCCTGTGGGCTGGTCAGCACGATCAGCGCCCAGAAATACTGATTCCACGTGCCCTGCGCCGTCAGAATCGTCAGTGCCCCGAGCGCTGGCGTGGCCAGCGGCAGGATCACCTTGTAAAACGTCTGGAACGGCGTCGCGCCGTCGATCTTGGCGGCTTCCTCGAGTTCCTTCGGGAGCGTTTCAAAGAACTGCTTCATGAAAAAGACTTGTCCGGCAGCGACGAACGGCAAGACCAGCCAGACGCCGATGATGTTGTTTAAGAGTCCTAGGTCGCGCAGCACCAAATAATTGCTGATGAACAAGACTTGGTTTGGGACGGTCATCACGAACAACACCAGCAAAAATAGCGCTCCTTTGAAGCGGTAATCGAGCCGAGCCATCGCGTAGCCGGCCATGCTCGCAAACACCAGCGTGCCGAGCGTGTTGATGATGACCAGTAGCGCACTGTTGAGCATCCACTGTAAGAAGAACGGCCGCCCGGTGGTTTGCGAACGCGCCTCTTCAAAAATCCTGAAGTAGTTTCTGAAGACGTAATTGGCAAAGCCCGGCGTGACGTTGATGAAGCTCTGAATCTTCGCATACGGATACGGGAAGTCGGTCGTGGCCGCTTGCGGAATTTCGCGCCGCGACGGGTCGAGGGTGCTGTCGGCAAAAATATAGCCACTCGGAGCCTCGAGCGTCATTGGCACGCGGCCGACGAGTGGCGCGGGTTTCGTCGCGTCATCAATGTTTTTGGCGTCTTTCGGGTAAGCGATCTGCCACTCGTAACGCACGCGCTGCGCGGGATCGCCGTTTGACATTTGCGTGGCGGTGACGCTAGCGATCTTCAAATCGGTAACGGTTGCGTAATCGGCGGCATAAACGAAATCCCCGAGCGCCAACGCACCCGCACCGGGGCGCAAGCGTGGCACGATCACCGACAGCGGCGCGGGCGTTGCCCCTGCCGCTAAAGTGATCGCGGGGACGAGGTAATCAGCCGTGAAACTGATGCTCCTGCCCGGCTCCAAACCACCCGTCCACGGGTTGCCGCTGCCTTGCGTGCCGAGCGACCATGCGGCTGCCCAGTTGCGCGGGCGCAGCTCCTCGAAGTTGATGCGCGGCGGGTACTCGAGCGGATCGACTTTCAAACTACTGAGCGCGGCCATCAGCAACGGCCCCATAAAGAAAATCGCGAAGAAAATCAACGTCGCGTAGATCAGCCCAGCGTAGCTCCAGCGGCGACGCATGACCCACGCGGGCGTGACTTCCTTGCCGCCGACGGAAACGTTGCGGACGATGGCGCTCATTTGCCTGCCCCCTCATCGCCGACGAAAAAGCGGCGCTGAATCTGCACCACGCCGAGCGTCAGCAGCGCCAGAATCAGTGCGGCCGCGCTGGCCACGCCGACCATCGCGTCGCCGGAACCGCGAAAAATAGCGTTGTAGACGAAATACGCCAACGTGATCGTCCCCTCGAGCGGGGCCGTGCCATCGAGCATCGCAGCCTGATCGAACATTTGCAGTGTACCGATGATGCTGACCGTCACGACGTAGAAGGTCACTGGGCGCAGCATCGGTACGGTGATGTAAAGCATCTGCTCAATGGGGTTTGCGCCGTCGATGCTGGCCGCTTCGTAGACGCTGTTGCTGATGCCTTGCAAGCCTGCCAAAAACGTCAACATCAGCGTCGGGATGGTGGTGAAGGTGTTCATTACGATAATCACTGCCAGCGGGTACGGCAAGATCCCCAGCAGTTTGTCCCGTGAAGACAGCCACGTCAGTGGCGTCGGATCGGCGTCGCCGATGCGGATCACCCCGAAGGCGTTCAGCAAGCTCGCGCCGATCAGCGCGGCGATCAGACTCACCACCAAGAGCGCTGGGTCAAACCAGCTTGCAGGCAGGTTGCGCGAGCGCTCCAATAAAACCTGACCAATTTGCACGGCGATCAGGATCAGCGCGAAGGCCGCGATCCACGAGGCACTGTTGCCCAGCACCGTGCCGAAGTAACTGATGAGTCCCGTCGGACGAAACAACCAGATGAAAATCAGCGTTGTGACCGCGCTCGAGGCGATGCTCGGGAAGTAATAGGCGGTGCGAAAAAAGCCCAAACCGCTGAGCTTTTGGTTCAGTACGATCGCCAGCAGCAGCGCCCCAATGGTTTGCAGCAGTGTGACGGTAATCGAGAAGACGAAGGTGTTGCCCAGCGCGGTGATAAACAGCGGATCCCTGACCGTATCGACGTAACTGCCCAGACCCACAAAATCCATTTTGTTGAACAAGTTGTAATTCGTGAAACTAAAAAAGACCGTGCGTCCAAACGCAAACGCGAAGAACACAACGAGCGCGATCAGGAACGGCAGCAAGAACCAGAATGCCGTCATTGATTCCTTGGCAGATGTTTTCATGCTGTAACCTCGAGTTTCTCTTGAGTTCACGGGAGGCAGTGCCCCATAAAAATTTCGCTCAGTGTTGCCCAGCAACGTAGACGCGGCGACCCTCGAACCGTTCACAGGGGATTCAATCGCTCGAGCCGAAGCGTTAGTCTAGCTGTGCGAGACGGCACTCGAAACGCCTAAGGGAGCGGGAGTGACCATCACTGTCGACTCCCCACCCTCCCCAAGAAATGCTCGAGCGTTGAACCCGCTTCCTCCCGCCAACGCTCGAGCTGTGCAGAGTTAAGTACATTCGTGTACACATGTCGAAATCTTGGACTTGCTGAGTGTTTTTAGCGCCGCAGCAATTTACTTTAGTGATTTGTTCAATTCAGATGTCCAAGTTTCGACTCGCAGATACTGCTTTACTTCTTCATCACGCGATCTAAACCGGTCTGGGCGTCCTTGATGGCTTGGTCAACGCTTTTCTGACCGTCCATCACGGCGCTCAAAGCCTCGTCGATCGGGCGATACCAGTCGCCACCGAATTTGTCTGGAGCGAACGAAACGGCGTTGCCGTCGGTTGCGCCGGTGAAGACGTTCTTAAAGGCGACTTGCTCAGCGCTCGTGCCTTTGAGGTACGGGTCGGCTTGCAACGACACGCGGCTTGGCAGGGCCAGACCGCTCCGCAGCACGAACTGCTGGGCTTCGACGCTCGTCAGTGCGGTGAGCACCTTGACGGCCGCCGCTTTGTTCTTGGTTCCGGCATTGATTGCCCATGCGACGGTGTAGATCAAGTTGCCACGCTTGCCGCTCGCGGGGTCTTTCGGGAGTAACGCCGTGCCGTACTTGAGGTTCGGGGCGTTGTCGCGCAGGAAGCCCAGCGCCCAGCCGCCTTCAAATGCGGTAGCAACTTTGCCGCTCTTGATGCAATCGCCGCCCCAACCAGCGTTGACTTGGCTGGGTTTGACCGCAAAGCCTTTTTTGACAAGGCCGGTGTAAAACGCGAAGGCGCTCTTAAAGCGGCTGTCCAAAATGGTGCGGCCGCCAGCGAGGATTGGCTTCCAGCCCGTCGAGGCGGCAAACGCACCGAAGCGGGCGTATTCGGCTGGGAAGCACGTGCCGTAGTAGCCCTTGCCGAGCGTGGTTTGGACTTTGGTGACTTTGGTTTCAAAATCGTTCCAAGTGTCGTCCGAATCTGGGTAGGCGACCTTGGCCTGATCGAACAAGTCCTTATTGTAGTACATCGTCAACGTGTTGAAATCCTTGGCGATGCCGTACTGCTTGCCGCTTTGCGAGAAGACTTTGTTGAGGCTCGGCACGAATTCGCTGGCGTTGAACAAACCGTTGAGCGGCAAAACCTTGCCCGTGCCGATCAGCCCTTGAGCGGCGGCGTCCTCTAAGTAAAACAGGTCTGGCGCAGTTCCAGCCGAGAGCTGGTTGACAATCGACTTGCCAAAATCGGCCGTCGGCACGTATTTGACGGTAATACCGTCGGCATCGAGCTTGGGCTTGACGTACTTGTTGATCAGTTCCCCAACAATCGCCGTGTCGGTCGCGCCGTCGTAGCCGCCAATCGTGATGACGTTCGCCTGTCCCTGCACGATATTCGCGCCAACGCCTAGCGCGGCTGTTGCGGCAATGATGCCAAATGCAACCAGTTTCCTCATGGTGGTTCTCCTTAATTCCTGCTCGAGAGGGTGAAGGGCCGACGAACCGCTGCTTAGAAAAAGCGAGAAAAGCCTCGCGCTGGAAGGGATCAATGCTGGTGAACGGTGGAAGACGTGGTGCTGAGCAGTGCGGCGCTCGAGGATCTGACCATCAAGGTCGTTGCCAGTAAGCGACTGCGGACTGGTTTGCCCGCCATGCGCTCCAAGAGCAGTTCAGCGGCCGCTGCGCCGATCTCTGCAATCGGTTGGCGGGCCGTGGTCAGCGCGTGGCGCTGCGCCAGCGGAATGTCGTCAAAACCCGTGACGCTGACATCCCACGGCACGCGCAGCCCCGCGTCCTCCAACGCCGAGACCGCGCCGTGCGCCATCTCGTCCGAAGCAGCCGCAATCGCGGTGAAGGCTAATTTACTGCCTAGCACCCGTCGCACGGCGCGGTAGCCACCAATCGCGGTGAAGTCACCGTCAAAAATCAGACTGGCGTCCTCCGGCAAACCCGCTTCGCGCAAGCCCGTCAGATAGCCCTCGAGCCGCTGCACCGACGCCTGCCCGGTGTGCGCTCCCGTGATGTGCAGGATGCGCCGATGACCCAAGGCGACGAGGTGACGAACGGCATCTCGCAGACCACCCAGATTGTCCACATCCACCCACGCGGTGTTGTGCAAGCTGCGCCCGATCATCACGAACGGCACGCCGCGCTCCTCGAGTTGCGCGGGCCGCGGATCGTCCAGATGCACGCCGAGCAGAATCGCGCCGTCGGGCGGCGTTGAAAACGCATCGCCGCGCTCAGTCGAGATCACTCGCGTGTGATACCCCTCGCTGGAGAGGCAATCTTCCAAGGCATCGCGCAGAATGCCGTAGTACGTGCCGCCGCGCCGCAAGTCGTCGTCCAGCATCAAGCCGATCACGTGCCGCCCGCGCCGCGCCAATTGCCGCGCTCCCGGATCGGGCACGTAACCCAAGCGAGCCACAACGCCCTGCACCAGCACGCGGGTTTCCTCGTTGACGCCGCTGCGAGCGTTCAAAACCCTCGAGACCGTGCCTTTGGAGACACCGGCTTCCGAGGCCACCCGCGCAATCGTGATTTTTGACATGGATGCCTCTCGAGACTGCGTGTTGGGGCCTGCGCTGAGCCTTGCGCTCAGGAGATGAACGGTCAGTGACTGAGTGGTCAGTGGCTGGACGGTCACTGACGGAATCTTCACTTTTGTAATCGGTTACGAAGACATTAACGAATGATCTGTGATTCGTCAAGCTGCGCGGTCATGTTTTGTCGCAAATCAAAAGTTTCACGATTGAACTGGTTACGAACAGTCAAAAACCATGATTTGTAACAACCAACAGGTTTCAAAACCCGACCGTAACCGCTTCCAATCAGTGGCGCAGGAGGACGCTGAGTCTCGAGGACGCTGAGTCTCGAGTCGGCAGTCGGGCAGGGCAGCAGTGAGTGTCGGCGTTCACCAATCCGCTCTCACCAAGCGCTGCGACGCTCGAGCAGGCTTTCATCGCGATCCGAATTTGAAACTGTCGAAACTGAAGCTTGAAACTCATCACGTTTTTAATATCACATTGGCAAGGGCACATCATGTTGTCTCGAGGCGCAGATCATGCACCTTCGGGCTGGGTCGCTGCGCCCATATGAGTCGTTACACCCGCTCCAAACGACATGAGACTCGAGGCGCGATAAAAACCTGTGGCTCGAGCGGTGCGGGACGTGAACCCGTCATGGTGCGGGACGTGAACCCGTCATGATGCGGTACACTGCGCCGTCTTGGTGACTGGCGAAAACGAAACGCAGCCGACACTGACCGCTTTTTCAACACGGGCAATCCGTGGGGAAGCCGAGATGCTCGAGGCGGCAACCCCTCGAGTGAGCCGACCGCTCGCCTGGGTCACAAGGCGATCTCTCAAAGCGACTCGAGTGATTTGAGGGAATCGCGTGCGGAGCAACCATGAGCGCAGCCAGCCCGAAACGAGCCATTCTCAGCGTCAGTGACAAAACGAACCTCGAGCCATTCGCCAGAGGGTTACTCGAGCGCGGTTTCGAGTTGATTTCGACGGGTGGCACGCACGCTTCACTCAGCAAGGCTGGCTTGCCTGTGACGTACATCAGCGACCTGACTGGCAGCCCCGAAATTCTCGAGGGTCGCGTCAAAACCCTGCACCCCAAGGTTCACGGCGGTATCCTCGCCCGCGAGGATCAACTCGGTGAACTGGCGGCGCACGGCATTCATGCGATTGATCTGGTCTGCGTCAACCTTTACCCGTTCCGCGAAACCGTCGCCAAACCAGACGTGACCCTGACAGACGCTCTGGAGAACATCGACATCGGCGGCCCGACGATGATTCGCTCGAGCGCTAAGAACTTTCCACGAGTCGTGATCGTCACTGACCCTGAGGATTATGACGCTGTACTCGAGCATTTGCCCAATCCAAACCCTGATTTTCGCAAATCTTTAGCGCTGAAAGCCTTCACGCACACCGCCAGTTACGACGCCGCGATTACGGCCTATTTAGGGACGGACACGCTCGCGGTGCAGATGCCGCTCGAGTTGAGCCGCGTGGCTGGCTTGCGCTACGGCGAGAACCCGCATCAGGCAGCGGCGCTCTACCGCCTCGGCAATCAGCGCGGTGCTGTGTTGGACGCGCAAGTCCTGAGCGGCAAGGAGATGGGCTTCAACAATTACGGCGATGCCGACGCCGCTTGGGCGTTGGTCAGCGAATTCAGCGTCCCCGCCTGCGTGGCCGTCAAGCACGCCAACCCATGCGGTGTGGCGCTGGCTCAGTCGGCGCTCGAGGCGTGGGAACGCGCCCGCGACGCCGATACCCTCAGTGTTTTCGGTGGCGTGATCGCCATCAACCGACCCGTCAATCTCGAGGTTGCCCAAAGTATGCGCGGCACGTTTTTAGAGGTACTGATCGCCCCTGAGATCGCCGCTGACGCGCTGGAATGGTTCAAAACCAAGAAACCCGACCTGCGCGTACTGATCGCCGCGAGGCCGCACTTCTCCACCCTCGAGTACAAGCAGATTGGCGGCGGGTTTCTGGCGCAGCAGCGCGACGGGCGCGTCTGGACTGACCTCCAGCCTAGCGTCGTCACGCAACGCCAACCCACACCGCAGGAACGGGCGGATCTCGAGTTCGCTTTTTTCGTCACGAAGCACGCCCGCAGCAACAACGTCGTGATCGCCAAAAACGGCGCGACCGTCGGACTCGGCGCGGGCGCGGTCTCGAGAATCTGGGCGGCGGAACGCGCCGTGCTGAACGCGGGGGAAGCCGCTCGAGGGGCGGTGCTGGCGAGCGAAGCCTTCTTACCGTTCGATGATGTCGTGCGACTGGCGGCGAGCGTCGGCGTGACGGCGATTCTGCAACCCGGCGGCTCCAAGCGCGATCCTGAAACCATCGCCGCATGCGACGAGCTGGGGATCAGCATGGTGTTCACTGGCTCGAGACATTTCAAGCATTGAGGCGAAGGCAAAGGGCAGGGTTTGCAGAAGAGCAAACCCCTACATCAGATTCACGGCGCAGCAACGCGCTCTTCTGCAAGCCGTATCGTCGCAAGCTGCGCCATGGACACCTGCTAGTATCCGCTTCACCGATGAAGCCCCGTGAAACCACCGCGCTGCTGCTCGCAGGCGGGTTGCTGACCGTCACCCCTCGAGTGCTCGAGTTGGTGCGCGGTGCAGATTTGGTGATCGCTGCCGATGGCGGGGCGCGTCACGCCGCGCCGCTCGGCGTGACGATTGACTTGTGGGTCGGGGATTTCGACTCGAGCGACGACCTCGCGCATCTGCACGTCCCGCGCCAGACCTTCCCGACGGACAAGGACAAAACTGATCTCGAGCTGGCGTTGGAGATCGCCAAGCAACGCGGCGCGACGCGGGCGCTCGTGCTGGGCGCGTTCGGTGGGCGCTTTGATCACTCATTGGGAATCGCGTTGATGGCGGCGCGAGAAACGAGAAACGGCTTCACGATCAACCTCGAGAGCGGTTCAGAATCGGGCTGGATACTCACGCCTGCCGAGCCGCTCGAGTTGCCGCTGACGGCAGGGCAGACCTTCAGTGTATTGGCGCTCGAGAACGCAAACGGGCTGAGCATCGCAGGCGCGAAGTGGGATCTCGAGTCCGTGAAATTGCAGTTCGGCTCGAGCCTCGGGATTTCAAACGAGGCGCGTGGTGCGGTCAGTGTTTCGCTCGAGGCTGGCTTAGCGCTCGTGATCGCGCAGTGGTGATTTAACTGCTCTACTCGAGCGGCAGGTTCTCGTCGGAAACCCACTCGTTCATGCTGCCAAGGTAATTTCGCACCCGCTCCACACCCACGCTTTTCAGCGCGTGATAGACGACGCTGCTGCGAGCGCCGCTCTGACAGTGAACGATCACATCGGCATCCTTGGGAATGCTGCTCAGTTGCGCTTCTAGAGTTGCGGCGTCCGTAATCCCCGTCGCGGTGGCGAGCCGCTGCCAGTCCAGATTGATCGCGCCCGGAATGTGACCGCCTTTGGTGCTGCCCGCGACGGCTTTTTCGCCACTGAACTCATCGGAGGCTCGAGCGTCGATCACGATGGTTTTGGCGTCGCGGTTCAGCACGTCGTCCGCAGTCGCCAGAATTTCAGAGCGCGGTGACTCGAGGGTGAAATCGCTCACGGCAAATTCAGTTGGCGCAGTCCCCAGCGCTCCCGTGAAGCTGTTCAAGCCGTCGCGCAGCACGGCGACCTCGAAACCCGCGTACTCCAGCGCCCACGCCAAACGCGCCGCTCTGGAGTCACGCCCCGCGTCGTACACGACCACATGCTGACCCCGTTGTAAACCAGCGCCTCGAGCCAAGTTCTGCACGGCGTGATTGAAAACCTCGAGTTGCACCGGGTTACGAATCAAGAATTTATCAGTGAACTCCGCGTTCCTCGAGCCAGCGATGTGACCCGCGCTGTAGGCGCTGGCGGGCCGCGCATCGAGCAGCACGGCATCGTGTGGAACGTCAGCTATCTCGAGGAATCTCTTCATGCGACGGATTCTAGTCTGGCTGCTCGGGCCGCATCGTCTTGCGGCTGACGCATTCCAATCGCGTAGATCGTCAGTAGACACAAGCCGCTCGAGACGGTCAGCGCGGTCGGAATCGCGCTCGCACCGAAGAGGTTTTTCAGCGCCCCGATCAGCGGCAAGCCCAGCGCCGCGCCGACTGAACCCGCGACGAAGTACAGCGTGATCGCTTGGCTGCTCGGGTTGAACCGCGCCAGCCAGACCAGCCCGGTGGGGAACACGGTAGCGAAGCACAAACCAGCCGCGATGTAGGCTGCTCCCGCCACCGCTGGCACGTGAGACACCGCGAAGCACAGCGTCGCGCCCGCCGCACTACCCAGCATCATCGTGCGGCTGGAGTATTTCAGGCTCAGCGCCGCGCCCGCGAAGCGCCCGATCAGCAACCCCGCCCAGAACAGCGACATCACCAGTGCCGCCGCCTCGTGTTTGACTCCGAGGCTCTCCAAATGCGCGACGCCCCAGAACGACGCGCCCTGCTCCGCCATCACGTAAAAAAAGACCATCAGCCCAAACAGCCACGCTGCTCCCTCGAGCTTGGCGGGCGGATGGCTCGAGGGAGCAGCGTGGCTGGTGTCGCGGGCCGTGAGTAGCATCGCGGCCAGCACCGCGCTCAGCACTCCGAAACCAATCGGTAAGAGGCGGTAATTGGTGGTGAGCGCCGCCGCCATGACCGGCCCCGCGATGCTGCCGACCGCGAAGGCGCTGCTCATCACCGCCATCACCGCGCCCGAGCGCACCCCGAAGCCTCTGGAGTACAGGCTGGAAAAGTTGATCTGAAATAAGCCCATCCCCAGCCCCATCGTCAACAGCGCCAGCAGCGCCAGCTCAAATTTCGCTGAAAGCGCGAAGCAAACCGCGCCGAAGGCAAACACCAGACCGCCAACGCACAATCGCTGCCCGGCGGTGAGGATACGCTCGAGTGGTATTGAGCTGAGATTCCCCAGCAGTCCCCCGACCGTCTGCGCCGTTCCCAGCAAGCCAAGCTGCGCGTCACCCACGCCGAACGTTGCCCGCAGCACCTCGAGCGCCGCGCCATACGAGCCGCCCACCGCGCCGATGCTGACCATCCCCAGATACGTGGAAGCGGTGATGACGGGCGTCAAGCTGATGTTGCGTTGCACGCCTGTAATCTTACGGTGTGGTGCGTCAAGGCGATGCCATGCCCTTTGAACACTCAGGGTATTCTCGAGCGCATGAACGACCTCCTCCTCCTCGAGCCGTACAGCGCGACCGAGCGCGATTTCATTGAGTTGCTGCGCGAGGCGGTGAAGATCCAGAGCCTGAGCACGCAGGAAGCCGATGTCAGCCGCTTCTTCGTGCGCTGGATGCACAAACGCGGTTTCAAAGCCGAGATGGACGGCGCGGGCAGTGCGGTCGGTGTGCGCGGCACTGGGCCAAAAGAGATTGTGCTGCTCGGACATATTGACACCGTACCCGGCGAGATTCCCGTGCGAATTGAGCGAAACGATGCGGGCAAGCTCGAGCTGTGGGGGCGCGGCAGCGTGGACGCCAAGGGCCCGTTCTGCACGTTCTTGGCGGCGGTCAGCTTGTTGCCAGATCATATCCTCGAGCGGGCGCGGTTCATTTGCGTTGGCGCGGTCGAAGAGGAAGCCGCGTCGTCCAAAGGCGCTCATCACGCGATCAGCAAATTCAGCCCCGACCACTGCTTGATCGGCGAGCCGAGCGGCTATGACACGATCACGCTCGGCTACAAAGGGCGCTTGGTCGTCAAGGCTCGCTTGGAGAAAGACAACTTTCACAGCGCGGGCAACGACACCACCGCACCCGAGGACATGATTCGTTACTTCGCGGCGCTCCAGAACTGGGCGAGTGGCTTCAACGATGGGCAACGCCTGTTCGACAGCGTGCAAGTCGCGCTTCAGGGCATCAGCAGCAGCAACGATGGTCTGCGCCAAGGCTGCGAAGCGGTGATCGGCTTACGCCTACCACCCAGACTGGGGCCTGACGAAGCCATGCGCGAACTCGAGCGCGTGCGCTTAGAGCAGGGGCTGAACGCGTTGCGGATCAGTTACACGGGCAGGGAAGAGCCGTACCGAGGCGCGAAGGACACGCCACTGACGAGGGCGTTTCGCGTGGCCATGCGGCAGCACGGCATCACGCCGCAATTGACGCTGAAGACCGGCACGGCCGACATGAACGTCGTCGCGCCGCTGTGGGGCTGCCCGATACTGGCGTATGGGCCCGGTGATTCAACCTTGGATCACACGCCGACCGAACGATTGGAGATCGACGAGTACCTGAGCGCGATTCGCGTGCTCAAGGACGCGCTCGAGCGGCTGGTGATGACAGGATGATTTTGAGTTCGCTAGGTTCGTCAAACGAATTGGTCACAGGGCAGTGTCAAAAAATCCATCACTCAGCGAATCCCAGTTCGTTCAGTGCATCAGCCACACGCTCAGCCGTGTCGGAATGACCGCTCGAGAACGCCCCTGCGTATTTCGATTGGACTCGAGGCGAAACGACATCATCCAGCACCGTGACCAAGACCCGTTTGGATTCAGTGAGTTGTGTAGGCTCGAGCAGTTCCACTAAGCCGTTGTGGATTCGTGCGGCGTAAGTTTTTATCATTTTCAAACTGTACATCATTGCTTTCACCGCGATTGCTCCCGAGACAGTTTCGCAATTTTTGCTGGTAAACTGGTTTTACGGTTACTTCACCAAAACAAAAAGTCACACTCAACCTCGCCAGCGATGTCGTGCGGGCCTACCGCTTGGCGGCCGTGCGGCAAGGCATGACCGATCAATCGTTGATCGAAACCGCGCTGCGCGAATACCTCGGGTTGAACGCTTTGAAAGACCTGCAAGCGTCGTTCTCGCACCTCGAGTTGACAGGTGACGAAGCGGATCGGCTGGCGGTGGTCACGGTGCGCTCTGTGCGCCGCGAACGCGCAAAGCCTCAGCCGGAAACCGCTTCTGCTCGAGCCTCGCGTTGAGGGTCGCGCTGGACACCAGCGTTTTCGTGGCGGGTTTGCTTAATCCCAAAGGCGGTTCTGGCGAGTGCCTGCGACTGTGGTACGAGTAAGCGTTGATTGACGTGATCGCTTCGCAAGGGCTATTTGAGGAGTTGCTGGCGAGTTTGCAAAAACCCAAGTTGTGTGCGCGATTTGCGCTTCCGCAACCCCACCGCGCCATCTCAGCCTTCGCGCACGCGACTGAGATTTACCCTGAGCAGCCGAATCCCATGGCGGTAACAAGAGACAGGAATGATGATTTTCTGGTGGCGTTGGCGATCTCGAGTCACGCCGACACACTGGTGTCCTTGGATGACGATTTGCTCACCCAGAGAGCGTTTCAACACCCCAGCGGCATTGCGATCCCCGTGATCCGGCCGGGCGAACTGCTCGCCCTGCTGCGCGATGCTGGCACGCGATGAGCGTCACCACTGCACTGAACTCGAGACAATCCCGCCCCTCGAGCTAGACTCACCCGCATGACCGATTTTGAGCTGGCGAGGGCGCTGACCGTGGAAATGGTGCGAGCCTCGAGCGTCACCAATACCGATGGCGAACGCGCCTTTCCGAGCGTGTTGCACGACATTATTTTGAGAAATACATACTTTGCGGCGCACCCCGATCAGGTTTGGGTCGGGGAAATCAAAGGCGATCCGCAACGCCGCAGTAACGTTTACGCCTTGGCTCGAGGGACTGGGCGCGAAACCGTGGTGCTGACGGGGCATTTCGATGTGGTCAGCGTGGGCAATTACGGATCGCACCAAGACTACGCGTTCGACCCTGAAGCATTGCTGCCGCGCCTGATTGCCGATCTGCGTGTCAACGCCCGCACTGAGCCTGAGCGCCGCGCATTGGCTGACTTCGAGGGCGGCGATTTCCTGCCCGGTCGCGGCTTGCTGGACATGAAAGCGGGCTTAGCGGCCGGACTGGTCGCGCTGTACAAATTCGCAGCACTCGAGACCCGCGTTGGCAACATCCTGTTCGTCGCGGTCGCCGACGAGGAAGACCAATCGCACGGCGCACGGGCTGCCGCACCAGAACTGCTGAAGTGGGCAGCAAAACACGACCTCGAGATTGTCGGCGTGATCAATCTGGACGCGACCAGCGACAGCGGCGATGGCACGGACGGGCGAGCGGTCTACTTGGGCAGCGTCGGCAAGCTGCTGGTCTGCGCGTTCTGCGTCGGCGCGGATGTCCACGCGGGCTACGCATTGGACGGCATCAACGCCAATTTTATCGCCTCGGCGATCACGCACCATTTCGAGGGCAATCCACGGCTGACCGACCAGTCGAAAGGGGAGATTGGCACGCCGCCGACGAACTTGCGCCAAACCGATCTGAAAACCCATTACGACGTGACTACGCCCGCACGAGCGTGGGCGTGCTTCAACGCGCCGATGCACGGCAAATCTGCCAGCGCAGTGCTGACAGATTTCACCCACGAGGCAACATCAGCGCTCGAGGCCGCGTTGGAGACGTTGCGAACCCGCGCCGAAGCGCTTGGACGGTTTGACTCCGCCGCTCACAGCTCTACAGGATTGGTGCTGAATTACGCAGAACTGCTTGAGGCTGCCCGCGCCAACAGCGCCCCCGGCTTTGAAGTTGATTTCGCCCAGCACCTCGAGACCATTGACGCGCAGACCGCGCTCGCCACGCAATCCTTGACCATCATCAACTGGCTGTGGGACAAGGCAGGCTTACTGGGGCCAGCCGTTGTGCTGAGCTTTGGCTCCTTGCATTACCCCAGCACGATCTTAGATGAAACCGTCCCCAGCGACGCGAAGATGATGCGCGTCGTGCGCGAAGTCCTCGAGACCGCCCCCAGCAGCATCGCTGAGCGCCGCTACTTCATGGGCATCAGTGATATGAGCTGGTTCGGGCGCGGCGATGCAGCCCAGATTGGTGTGGTCAACGCCAACACGCCCGCGCCGAACGCGCAGATCACCGCGCCGCCTGCCAACCTGCCGTGCATCAACCTTGGCCCGTGGGGACGCGATTACCACCAGTGGCTCGAGCGGGCGTACATGCCGTACAGTTTCGGGGAGTTGCCAGAGTTGGTCTGGCGCATCACAGCGGGGCTGCTCGAGGATTGAGTGTGGATACGCTCGATTGGTCTTTTTGCAAAACCTCAATGATTTGCACAGTCACACCGTGCAGATTCTCAAAGACATCCGCGTTGGAAAACCGCAGTACCCGCAACCCCAGCCCCTCGAGTAACGCCGTACGCTGCGCGTCGTAATGCAGACCATCTGGCGTAAAGTGCGAATCGCCATCTACCTCAATCACGACCTTGCAAGCCGCGCAGTAAAAATCTGCGATGAACCCACCAATCGGACGCTGCCGCCGTACTCGAGGCTCAAAATCACGCAGCACCTCAAACCAAAGCCGCGCCTCAGCTTTGGTCATCTCACGCCGCATCTGCTGCGCTCGAGGAATGAGGGCGCGAGTGTACGTCTTCATAGCCATCAATGTACCCCCCTGCGAAGTAGGGGGGAAAGCCTCGAGCTTCGCTCGAGCTAGGGGGGTCGTGCGACGAGAGTTTGAGACTGAACGTCGCACGACCCCCAGCCGTTCCCGAAGGGAACGAGCTACCCCCTACTTCGCAGGGGGTGACTTTTTCACTGCTTCGCAGCGAGGTCAAGTTCAGAATCGCTCGAGGAAGCTTTCAATCACTTTGCGGTCGGCTTTGGTGAGGTTGAACACGGTGTACACAATGTCGTTGAGTTGACTCTCGAGCGTGCGAATCTGGGCGCGGGTGGTCTCGAGCGTGGTTTTCCAGTTTTGCAGCGTTTCTAAGTATTGGCGTTGCGCGGCCGTTTTTTCAGGGACGCGCAACGCCAAAAGGTCGCTCCTGCCGATCTTGCCACGCTCGAGTAATGCCGCTTTGGTCAGCTCGAGCAGAGTTTGACTGCCCGCTCTGAGTTCAGTGGTGGCGCTTTTGCCGCGTGGGATGCTCAGCACCCATTCGCCCATCAGATCTTGGCTCAGGCTGGTTTTGCTGTGCCACTTCAGTTCGCTGGTCAAGCCGCCGCTGCCACTTAGCAAATTTTCTAAGCTGTCTAAATCGGGGACGTTGCCCGCCGCACGGCGTTGAGCGTTAACGCTCTCGGGGAAGCCAGCGATGTCTTTCTCGAGCGCTCGAGCCGATGCCGTGTGCGTGGTCAGGGTTTGGGAGAGTTTAGCAATGCGGTTTTGATCTTTTTTGGAGGCGTCTGGAATCGGTAAGTCTTTCAAGAATGCGTCGGCGTAAGAGTAAAATCCGCCCGCGTAGGTGCTGCTGAGTTGACGCAAGTGAAAATCGAGCGAGTAACTGTTGAGCAAGCCAGTGACGAAGTGTTTCTCGAGTTTCGAGATGAGCGCGATTCCGTATGCGCCGCCGCCTTTGCCGCCACCTTGAAAGTAAATATCGCCTTCGTCTTCTACAGCAAACTGGGCTTTTTCCGCGAGCAACTGCCCGAGTATTTTCGATGAGCCTGCTTCGGCAAGACTGCGTGGATAAGCGAGGTCGTACCATTTCCATTCCTCGAGTTTGCCAACTTTGAACTTGCCGCTTTCTCGAACGCGTAGAGCGACTTCGTTCTTTTTCAAATACGCCCAGAGCTTTGGGTACATTTCGTTCATCATTGGGCTGGGATCGGGGTACTTTTCGGCATTGAACACACGGCGCGGTTTAGCGTTCGGGCCGCGTCCGGTCATCACCTCAAAATCCCAGTAATCCGCGCAGGGCATCAGCAGCACCGCGCCCTCGTGCTGGAAATACGGGAAGATCACCCACCAGTTTTCCCAGCCGACGTTCCAACGCTGTACGTCGCGCCCGAATACGAACGGTCGCAGCGCTGCCGCCTCGAGCCACACGGCGTCTTTGGATGTGCCGCCCTTTGGATAGACGTTGATGAATCCTTTGATGTCGTCGCGCTCGAGTTCCTTCAAAACCATCACGTCATCGAGTGAAGTTTGAATTCCTGCAAACCCGCCGCTCGAGGTCGTCGTGTAGTTTTCCAAACGCCGCGTGCGATCCGTGCTGATCGGCAACGCCTTGTCGTGGCTGCCCGCAATCGCCTCGAGTTTATCGAACACGGCGCGTTCGTCGCTCGGCATCAAAAACCAGCCTTTGCCCTGCAAGTGCGAACTGTCTTGCAAGAAGACATCGGCGTACTCCGCACCGCCTGATAGCAGTCTCGAGCTATTCGCGCCCGTCGGACTGGCTTTTCTGATCGCCGCCAGCGCGTCGGTCGGGGTGATGCTGGCGTCCACTGGGTACATTCGTGCGGCGCGAAACGTGTACGCGGCCTCGGGCGTGGTGTTCTCGGCAATCAGAATCGCGGGGTAAACGCTGGCTTCCGCGAAGATGCTTTCAGCGGGTTTGGCGATCACCGGCTTAAATTTCACCGCTTTGAAATCCGTGATGCTGATGACCTTGGCGGTATGCGGCAATCCTCCACGGAAGCGACTGGCGTACTCCACGTTCGTAAAACGGTTTGGCACGATGAAGCCCAGTCGCCCTCCCTCCTCGAGCCAGCACGATTCCGCAGCCGTTTGGCGGGTGTCGCCGTGCAAGGATCGTTCGATGAACGGAATGAAAATATCGAAGTTCTTCTCTACCCACGCGTATTTACTTTCCCAGTAACGTCGCTGAAAATCTGGGATGTTCTGCACGCGCACGTAAGGCGGATTGCCGACCACGAAGTCGTAACGCATGTAGTGCTTTAAGACCAAGCCGAGCATCAAATCCTCTAAGGTTTTCAGAAACCGCCCGTCACCGTGGTTCTCTTTTAAGTCCAGCAGCGTCTTCCACACACCGCTCGCATATGGCTCGAGGTACGCGACTAATTTTTCGGGGCTGGCGTGCTGAGCGGCGAATTGGTGCTTTAACTCCGTGGCGATCTTGGGCAACTTCTGCCCCCTGTCCTTAGCTTGCGACAGCACTTCCACGGCCGCAAAGACGCCTTGCAAGGCTTGCAGCCACTGCCGCACGTTGGCGATCACGCCATCCATCTTGGCGGTCTCCAAACGCGGGAAGACGACTTCGACACTCAGAAACTCCGTGCCGATTTTCACGGGTAACTCGAGCTTGGCTTTGATCTCGCGCTCCTCGAACGCGAACCCGAGCTGACCGTCCTCGGCTTGCTGCTCGCCCTCGACGATCTCCTTACGCAGCGAATCTGTGCGAACAATTGGTAGGCGGCGCAGCACGAAGTTTTGATCGGTGGCAATCGCTTTGCCGTACAGCGGTAGCAATTCCGATGCGAAACCAATCTGCGCCATGATGACGGCAAAGGGGTTGACATCAAACGCCACGAGCTTGAACTGCTCGGTGATGCCCCGCAGCGTCTGCACGGGGTCTTTGCTCGAGTTTTTCTTCAAGTAACGCCGCAACGCACTGACGATGAACGTGCCGCTGCCTGTCGCAGGGTCAAGCAGTGTGCCGTCACCGTCGTAGCCAACTTCATCCAGAATAAAGTCCACGACGGCTTTCGGGGTGTAAAACTCGCCGAGCGCTTTGCGGGTATCGGCGTCAAAGTAGCGTTGGTACATTTCCCCGAGCAGGTCTCCCTCTAAGGTGCGGAAATCAAAGCGCAGCAGCGCAATCTCCAAATCCGCCACGGCCCGAGCGAACGCACGGCGCGGTTGGTCGGCAGCCACGCCGTAATCGCGCCACCAATCAAAAATATCCTTGGCGTAGATGCTCGTAAAGAGCGTGCGGGCGTAATCGTCGAACAGGTCGTTCGTCGCCTCGAGATACGCTTCTGGCTCAAGCACATTACGTAAGTTGCGTTTGGTTTTGAGGTGTTCTAGCAAGCGCTCAGCTAGGTTGGTTTTGGTGACGGCGTGTGTTACGTCTTTGTCCTGAATCGCTTTGGCGAGAATCAGCCGCGCGGTCAGTGTGTAAGCCGTTTCCAAGCTGTACGAGAAGCGGTATAAGCCCTCTTTGCTGGCGACAATGCTGAGTTTACTGCCCAGCCAAAGCTTCGGGATGTCGTCCGAATCAATTTCGCGGGCATAGGCTTTCTTCCAAAAGTCATACGCGCCGTGCACGAAATCGCTTTGCTGCTCGAGCGCAATCAGCAAGTCCTGCGTCGCGCCGACCAGCGCCGCGAACGGACTGCCCTCTTTCAAACTGAACGTGAACAGAAACTCATCGGTCGCCAGATCGTTCAAACCTTGCGGCGTCAACCCCTCGCGGTTGGCTTCGTTCAAGCGTTCGGCGATTTCCTCGTAATTGGTGACCTCGATCACCTGACGCTCGAAAATTTCGAGCTGCTGCGGCTCGCTTTGCAAATCCGCTAACGTCGCTTGCCAGACCAAATCCACGCTTTTACCGTCACGCTGATACGCCCGCCATGTGTGACCGTTTGACAACAAGCCCCAACGTGCCTCGCGCAAGGACAGTAGGTAGTCTGCCAGTTGCTTCTCGTGTTGCTCTAAATTCTCAGTCGGCTTTTTTAGCTCGACGATCACCTGAATTGAACGATCCGAATTGTGCAACATCACATCTGGCACGCCGCTGACATCTCTGGATTTATTACGGTAATCTCGCCCCGCCGTCGCGTATCCCAGAGCGCGGTAGACATCCACGAAGCCTTTTTCAACGTCGTCTTCGGTCGGATTGCGCGTCCCCAAGGTGTCCGCGAGTTGCTGTAAAGCCTGCCGAACAGCGTTCGCGTCCATGAATGCAGTACAAGACGCACCAAAGCCGCTCGAGCCTCGAGCCTGCCCGAGTTACCCCCCTGCGAAGTAGGGGGTAGCACGTTCCCTTCGGGAACAGCTGGGGGTCGTGCGACGCTCAGTTTCGTACTCGCGCCGCAAGACCCTCTAGCTCGAGTTTGCTCGAGGCTTTCCCCCCTACTTCGCAGGGGGGGTACTTTTAGATTCCCGCTGCCTTTATCACCGCCTCGAGCGTGGCTGGCACGGCATCGGGCAGATTGGCCAATTTCCCGGCCGTGCCGGGGTCTTTCAAGCCGTGCCCCGTCAGCGTACACACGAGCCTCGAGCCGTCTGGAATCTTGCCCTCGCGGATCATCCGCCTTGCCCCGGCGAAACTCGCGGCGCTGGCGGGTTCGCAGAACAAGCCTTCGCGGGCTAAAAATTGGTACGCGGTGAGAATTTCATTGTCGGTCACGGACTCTATGACTCCGTTGCTCTCGTCCCTTGCGATCAGCGCGTAGCACCACGACGCGGGGTTGCCAATGCGAATCGCCGTGGCAATCGTCTCGGGTTTTTCTACGGCGTGACCGAGCACGATCGGCGCTGCGCCAGCGGCTTGAAACCCCAAGATTTTCGGGCGGCTCGAGGTTGTGCCGTCGTTGAAGAGTTCCGTATAGCCCTGCCAGTGCGCGGTGATGTTGCCCGCGTTGCCGACCGGCAGGGCGTGGTACTCGGGGGCGCTGCCGAGTTCGTCGCAGATTTCAAAGGCGATGGTTTTCTGACCCTCGATGCGGTATGGATTGACGGAGTTGACGAGCGCTACTGGACTCGAGTCGCACATCTCGCGCACCAATCTGAGCGCATCGTCGAAATTGCCCTCGATCTGAACAATCTTCGCGCCCATCAGGATCGTCTGCGCGATCTTGCCAGCCGCGACGTACCCAGCGGGCAAGACGATGATGCACTCCACGCCCGCCCTCGACGCGTAGGCGGCGGCCGCCGCGCTGGTATTTCCCGTGCTGGCGCAGGCAATGGCGGTCGCGCCACCCTCGAGCGCTTTAGAAACGGCCATCGTCATGCCGCGATCCTTGAAGCTGCCCGTGGGGTTCGCGCCGTCGTACTTGGCGTAAACCTTGATGCCGCGCTCCCTCGCCTCGGGCGGCCCGCGCAGTTCCACCAGCGGCGTGTCCCCTTCGCCCAGACTGATGATCGGCGTGGCGTCCGTGACGGGCAGGCGGTCGCGCCAACGGTGAATCAAACCTCGAGCGTGCAGCGGGGACGGTTTCTCGAGCGTCAGCGTCATAGGGTGCAGTTTACCTCGAGCGGGCGAAAGGCAAAAGGCAAAGTGCGAAAGGAAAACCAGCCGTTCCCTTCGCACTTTGCCCTTCGCCTGCCTTTACAGGTTGCTCTTGAACCACTCGAGCGTCAGCTTCCACGCGTCATCTGCCGCGTCTTTCTTGTAATTCGCGCCCGTATCGTTGTTGAACGCGTGGTTCGCGCCGTCGTAAATTTTAATGGCGTATTTCGTGCCAGCTTTTTTCAAGGCTTCCTCGAGCATCGGAATGCCCGCGTTGATGCGGGCGTCCAACCCGCCGTAAATGCCGAGCACAGCCGCTTTGATGTTGGGGACGGCTGCGATGTCTGGCGATGGGCCGTAGAACGGCACGGCCGCTCGCAGGTCGCTCATGGCGGTCGCCAAACGCCACGTCAGCCCGCCGCCGAAGCAAAAGCCGATTGCGCCGATGCGCGTGGCTTGCACGCCCGTCTGGGCTTTGAGGAATTTGGCGTACTCGAGCAGGTTTGCGACGTGTTCGTCGCCGCTGGTCTGCGCCAGCAGCGCACTGATCTGCGCGGTGTCGGTGAATTTGGCCGTGCCACCGCTTTTGGAGGTCAGGTCAACGGCCAGCGCGATGTAGCCCGCCTTGGCTAAGCGCCGGGCGATGTCCTGAATGTGCGGTTGAAGTCCGCGATTCTCGTGAATCACGATGATGCCGGGGGCGTTGGTCACGCCAGTGGGCTTCACCAGATACCCGAGCTGAGCGAAGCCCCTAGCCTCGAAGGAGATGTTTTCGGCGTTGATCGCGGGGTCGGTCTCAGCGACTTGCGGGGCGGTCTGGGCTTGCTCGAGGGTCGCGGGCGTGTTCAGCACTTGCTGCCATTCGGCGGCGCTGACGGCGTTCAAGCCCAGCGAGTCGATCAAGACGTTCGCGCCGACGATGCCACCACTAAGCAGCAGCATCCGGCGCAGAAACTCGCGGCGCGGCAATTCGCCGCCTTTGTAATCTTCAACGAATTCTTCGACGACGTACCTGAACAAATCCTGACGCTGTTCCATGGAGGTCTCCTGTTGATGCGGTCTCGAGGGCGAACTTGCTTTTCAGTTGCAACTTCACGGTAGCCAAAACGCGACTCGAGTTCAGTGGTAGGGGTCACGCATCAAAGGTTGCACAGCACGCATTCGGCTGCCATGTGGACAGCGGGTGCGGCTCAGACCTCCTCGAAGACCTCTGGCGTGTAATCGGTGCGGGCGGGCGTCGGCGTGGCTCGCGGTGTGTGCCCCAGATTGCCCTCCAAGTGTGCGATCAGATCGCCGACAATCGCGCTGGCCGTGACCATACCGCCCGCCCCGCCGCCCTGCAAAACGATTGTTCCGCTGGCATCGCCGTGCAACACAATCGCGTTGCGGCTGGCGGTGCTGCCCGCCAAGGGGTGGGCGGCATCCAGAATCACCGGGCGCACCTTGGCTTTCCATACCGCTCCTTCTGGCACGAGGCTGCCGACGAGTTTGACGCGCTTGCCGTGAGCGACTGCCTCCCGCACGGTCGCTCCCGTTAGCCCCGCAATGCCGCGCATCTCGAGCGATGCCCATTTGAAATCAGCGTCCACCGCGAGGCGGGCGAGCATGCAGAGCTTGTGACCCGGATCGATGCCGTTGACATCCAGATCCGGCGGGTCTTCGGCGTAGCCCTTGGCTTGCGCTTCCTCGAGCGCCTCAGCGTACTCAGCGCCCTCTTCCATGCGTGAGAGGATGTAATTGCATGTGCCGTTCAAAATCGCGTGCAGTTCAAACAATTCACTCGAGCGCAACGTGCAGGTTAGGCTGGTGATGACAGGCGTACCAGCCATCACCGCCGCCTCGAAGAAAATTTGCCCGCGCTGCGCGTAGGGCTTTAAGATATCCCAGCGCTCCGCCAGCAGCGCTTTGTTGGCGGTAATCACGGGCTTACCCGCTTGCAGGTGTGGCAGCATCAGCTCGAGCGCCTGCGTCGTGCCGCCGATCAACTCCAAGAGCACGTCCACTGCGCCCACGCTCTGCGGGTCGCTGGTGAAGGTCGCCGTCGGGTGCGTCGTCGGGCGCGGTTTCTTCGCGTTTTTCACCAGTACGGGCGCGATTTGCAAATTGACCCCGAGGGCTTCAATTAGGTCGCGCCGCTGATGCAATAAGGTCAGCACGTTACTGCCGACCGTGCCACCGCCGAGAATGCCAATGCGTACTGTCTTCATGCGAAAAGCGAGTATACGGGGGCGGACGGACGGGCGTCACCTTCGGCTGCTCGAATCAGCATCTCGAGCCTAAGTTGCTCCCTCTCCCGTCAGCGGGAGAGGGAGCAAAGCGAAAAGCCCCCTTCACCACTCGAGGACGCGTAACTCGAGTAAATCGTCCCCGACAACGCGCAGCTCGAGCAGGGCGCGGGTCAAACCAGTGATCTCGAGAAAGGCGAGGTGCATTTCCAACTCGGTTTCGCAAAGCAGTAGCGCGTCACCGATCAGGAACGCGGGGGTGTCGAAGCGGCTGGACTCGAGGACGTAAACGCTACCGTCCAGCCACTCGAGCAGCAGGTGTTGATACTCGTCTTGCCGAGCGCCGCGTGTGATGCTGGCGATTTGCGTGGCGCTCGAGGGGGCGCTGGTTGACGCTCCCCACGAGGTTGAAGCGCTGTGCAGCACGGCCGTCACGCGGCGGCGCGGTTGCGTGGCTTGGCTGCTTTTGGTAAGGCGACTGGTTCTGGCTCGAGCGGTGCGGCTGGCTGTTGCGCTTCCGCCTGCAGGCGGCGTTGCAGCAGTTCCATGCGCTCCGCCTCGAGCTTCGTGCTGTAGCGTTTTTGCCCGCTGGCGTCCGTCCACGAGTCGTTGGTCAAGCGCCCGGAGATCATCACTGGATCGCCCTTTTGAAGTCCACTGGCGGCGTCAGCTAAGCCGTGCCACAGCGTCACGTCGATGTAATGCGGCTTTTGCTGCCACTCGCCCTGCACGTCCTTCCAGCTCTCCGTAACGGCGACCGCGAAGCTGGCGACGGAATGCCCGTTCTGCGTGTGGCGGATCACGGGGTCACGAGCCAGATTGCCGCTGATGACGGTCTGGTTGATCGCGTCCAGTAAACGATAACCGCCGACTTTATCGGTGATGATCTGCTCACTGCGATCGTTCGGTGCGAGTGGGTCGATGCGGTTGGCTCGGACGATCACCTTGCTGCGGCGCTCGCCTTGCTCGTTTTCCCAGCTTTGGTAATCCAGTTTGCCTTCGACCAGTACGCTGCTGCCCGCTTTGAGCTGATTTTGCAGCGTTTCAGCACTGCGGCTAACTAACTCGACGCGCTGATACCACGGCAAGCTGCGGACATCGCCGCCGAGGTCGGTGACGACACTATCGCCAGCCACGGTGATGCTCAGTACGGCTGCGCCGTTCGGGGTGTAGCGCAACTCTGGGTCACGGGTGAGTGCGCCGATCAGTAAAACACTGTTGATACCTCGAGCCATAATCTTGTTCTCCTTGGTTCTGTGCGAGATGTGCGGGACCTAGTTGCCGTTAAGTGCGACGCTCGAGAGGCGTCTGCCAATGAATATAGCACCGAAACGTTACGTTGTCAACATATCGTCAATTTATGCGTGCAGTACATCTTTGATTCACTTCTCGAGTCCAGCATTGCGGTCTTTAGCTTGGTGACTACGCCTCGAACGGAGTAAACTCAAGGCTATGGATCGGCTCGAGGACATGTTGACATCACCGCTCGAGTTGCCTTGCCTGTGACCCACACGCGTTGGCGCGTGGTCGTGCCACTGCCGATTCCCGCCTATGACTTCAGACCCGTCCACGGCGCTGACAGTGACGCGCTTGGACGGCGCGTGCTCGTGCCGTGGCAGGGCGGCGCAAGGGTTGGGCTGGTGGTCGAAATCGTGGAAGTTGAGCGCGATGACCTGAACCTCAAAGACGCCATCGCGCTCTTAGACACCGATCCGATCCTCTCATCCGACGGCTGCGCGGCTTTGCTCGAGATTGCGCGGGCCTGCTTTTGCTACGCGGGCATCGCCTATCAAGACTTCGTGCCGTGGGGACTCGAGCCGCTGCTGGAACACCAAATTCGGCTGCTGGGCGGCGTGAATCTAGACGAACTGCCGAGTGGCGCAACGCGGCTGCAACGCTGGACATCCGCGCCGCTGCACGATCCGGGACTGCTTGAGTTTCTGCGCTCACAGGGCTTGTTGGAGGAAACCGCTAAAATTATTGGCCCGACCAAAGAGGTCGTGCGTTACAGCCCCGACTTCGCGCCGCCGCGCCTGACCGCTAAGCAAACATTAGCACTCGAGGCGCTGATTGAAATGCAGCAATTCGACAGCGGCGTCGCGTGGGCAGAGGCCGCTGGCGTCAGCGCCGGCATCGTCACCAAGCTGATGAGCATGGGTGCAGCCGAGCGCGTGCGCGTGCCGCAGATCGTTGCCCTACCCGCCGCGCCCCGCACTGAACGCCTCCCTCGAGCCGCGCTGGACACCCTCGAGCGAGCGGATATCCTCGAGCCGCATTTGATCGCGCGGTTGCACGGCGGCAAACCACTTGAACGCTTCGCGGTGATCGCTGAACTGCTGCGCCGCACGGAAGGCGCGGTGCTGTACCTCGCGCCGGATTACTCGAGGTTGCACCGGGCATTCGCCGCGCTCAGCGGCGTGCGCCAGAGTGCGCTACTCAGCGGTGATTTGAAGCACCCGCAGCGCGAAGCGGTCTGGCGGGCTGGTCAGCGCGGTGAGATTGAAGTGCTGTTCGGCACGCCGTTCTCGCTGATTGCGCCGCTGTACGACTTAAAACTGATCATCATCGAAGACGAGCTTTCAGACGCGTGGAAACTGCACAGTGGCTCGAGGGCGTTCATCCCCGAAGTCGCCCGCATTCGCGCCGCCCACGCGGGCGCGAAGCTGCTGTACGCGGGCAGCGTCCCAGCCGCTGAAAGTTTAGCGCTGCCCGGCATCGTGATCCCAGCCCCTCGAGCCAGATTGCACATTGTGGATTTATCAGCCCAAGCTGTGCCGCCAGACACGGGCCCGATGATGAACATGCCGGTGGCGAGGGAATCGTTCCCGATCAGCACGACCTTAAAAAAAGTCCTGCGCCAAACCGCTGAGCGCGGCCGCCAAGCCGTCGTGATCGCGCCGCGTCGCGGGTACTCGGCCGTGATCCGCTGCAAGGACTGCGGCTGGCTGCCCGGCTGCCCGAATTGCGACGTGCCGCTGCGCTATCACCTCGAGACGCGCTCACTGGAATGCCACCAGTGCGGCTACACCACGCGCCCACCGACGCATTGCCCAAGTTGCGAGGGGCTGGTGCTGTCGCCCCGTGGGCCCGGCACGCAATGGATTCAGCGCGAACTGCAAACGCTGCTGCGCGGCACGCCGATTTACCGTTACGACCGCGATCAGCGCGATGACTTGACGAAGCTTTACCGAGGCGAACCGGGCGTGGTCGTCGGTACGACGGCTGTGCTGGGACTCGAGCCGCTGCCGGATCTTGCCTTGATCGCGCTGTCGTTCGCGGACACGATGCACACCAGCCCGGACTTCAGGGCAGGGGAGCGCTACCACTTCGCGTTGCGCCAACTGCTGGAATGGCATCCGACAAGGGCCCCGCTGCTGGTCGTCCAGACCTTCCAAGCGGGTCACTTGGCACTGACCGGCATTCAAGCCGACGCCGATGTCAGCGTCTATCCGCAGTCCGAACTGGCCAGCCGTGAGGCGTTCTCCTACCCGCCGTTCACCAAACTCGCGCAAGTGCAAATCGCCGCAAGGCGGCAGCAGGACGCGCAGGTCTCCTCGAGCAAACTGGGGGCTTTAATCAGGGATCGCGGCGCGGATGGCATGGAGTTGCTGGGCCCAGCGCCGACCAGCATCGCCCGCCTCAAAGGGCTGTACGCCTATCAGCTTCTCGTGCGGGCCGACACGATGGAGCGCTTGACGCACCTGCTCGAGCCAGCCCGCAGTTTCCGCGAGGGCGGCGTGCGGGTGCGCGTGGAGATGAACCCGAGGCAACTCGATGACCTGCTCGAGTGAGGAGTTGAGGTGGCTGCCCGAGGGTCGTGAGACGGCTCGAGTTTTAGCCACGATCAACTTTGATTTGCACTGGACTTGCTCGAGACCAACTCGATATTCAGCCATCCGAAGACTGATCTAAAAGTACCTCGAGCCGCGTAATTCCCGACCTGGACTATGCAGGATGAACTTGACAACTCACTAAAGTTACTCAGTTGCGTTGAGAATCGTCCGCGAGCGAATTCCAACATCCAGCGCATAAAAAATTGCATCCAAACGGCTTTTCCCAGCGGTTCGCTCGGGCATTTGCCGCAAGACCGCGCCCACCTCGGGACTCGCGTGTTCAATCGCCCACCGAACCGCATCATCGGCCGCGCTCGAGTCGCCGTTGTCGACGAGTTCCAGTGCCAGCGCCGCATAGCCCGCAGGGCCGACAATGTGCTTGGTTTGGTGAACGTCCGCCAAAGGATGCGTGTAAGCAATCGCTGCCGCCATGCTCGCGGCGTGTGCGGCAGCGGCACTGGCAGGATCGCCGATTTCCCGCGCAGCCGCGTACGCCGCCCAAGCCAATGTGCGCAACCGATTCGAGCGCTTTTCACCGCCCGCAAATGCTCGGCTACCCGCGATTGCCGCGCGGGGTCGGGCGTCCCCGTGAGGGTGCGCCTCGTAGACCTCGAGGGATCGCTCGGCGCAATCGGCAGCCCAGTTCGCTAGGGCACGTAGCGATTCCATGCTCAGTGTGATTGCTTTGGACGCACGATCCATTTTGATCTCCTGTTAGCTTCGAGGGCAGGCGAATCTGTTCCTCAGTCTTCAGGCAACAACATGCTGACCCTCGAGTGAGTTTGCGTTTAGCCCTGAGAGGTTGATAGCCCTCCAGATTTCCACATCTCGAGCAAGGCCGTTTCTCGAGCCGCCGTAATGCCGCTGCGCCATACGTGGTCAGCCCCGTGTGACCGCAGCCACTCGAGCGTATCAATCACGGTGTCCTCGAGCGGGCGGTGCGTCAATCCTGCACTCAGCGCCTTGCTGATGCTCACACCGAGCGGATCGCCGACTGTCCACAATGGCAGGCTGTCCGCGCCCGCCCACGGTGTCACAGTTTGCTCGAGCAGAAACTCGCGGCTCGCCCACGTGAACGTCGCGTCGCTGCCGCTGACCGAGCGCATGACCTCGAGCACGTCTGGCAGTGATTGCCCCCGCCCGTCGGCATTGAACGCGCCGCTTGAATCTGTCTCGAGCGCGTGAATCACGAACCGTCCCAAATCGCGGGCGTCAATGAAGCAGGTCTGTTGCGCTACTCCTTCCGGCGCAAGCACCTCGCCGCCTCGAGCGATTCTGTCCACCCAGTACGAGAAGCGGTCGGTCGGGTCGAACGGGCCAACCACCAAGCCCGGACGGATCACCAGTCCTCGAGTGCCGAAGATGTCGGTCACGACTCGCTCGCACAGCGCTTTCAACGGGCCGTAACTCGAGCCACTGACTTCTTCGGTCTCTGCCTCGAGCTGCCCGAGCGGTGCGGCTTCATCTGGCAATCCTTTGAGACTGGTGTATGCACTGATCGAACTGATGAACGCGTAACGCTTGACGAAAGGCTCGAGGTGCGCCGTGCTCAGACTGACGATGCGTGGCATATACCCGCAGGTGTCCACCACGGCGTCCCACTCGCCTCGCAAGCGCTCGAGGTCATGCTCGCGGTCGCCTAAAATGTTTTCGCACGCTGGGAACGGATCGCGGCTGCCACGGTGAAAGAGTGTGACGTGATGACCGCGCTCAACGGCTGCGCTGACGATGTGTCGCCCGACGAATTGCGTGCCGCCCAGCACCAAAAGTCTCATCGCTCGAGTCTGCCCTGAAATGAGCTTCGCGGGCAAGTCGCTCGTGAAGGCAGCGCTCGAGTGACGTTTAGCCCGCTTTGAACAGGACTACAGTCACAGGGTGACTCGAGTCTTCCATCGGCTGACCAACCACTTTCGCACCACGAAGCACCCGCGCTGGATGACCTACACCTTGCTGGCGGCGGCTGGCTACAACGCGTTGTGGGGTTTATGGGTCGGCTTGTTTCCCGCGCAGAGTTTCACGCTGCTCGGCATGAACGTCCCTGAGTATTTACCGTTGTGGCAATCGGTCGGCTTGATGGTCGGCTGTTACGCGATTGGTTACTTCATCGCCGCGTTCAATCCGTATCTGTACTGGCCGATGGTGCTGGTCGGCTTGATCGGTAAGGTGCTCGGGCCGCTCGGGATGATTTACGCTGTTGCCAGCAGCCAATTACCGCTGGCGTTCGCGTGGAATAACCTGACGAACGACGTGATCTGGTGGATCCCGTTCTTTTTCATTTTGCGCGGCGCGTATCAGCACCTGCTCGAGTCAGTACCGCTCGAGCCTAAAAGAGCCTGAGCTTTGGCTAGACTGATTGAGCGAGCGTTTCAGTAATGTGGGGTGTTCATGAATCAGTGGGAGCATTTATTTCACGGCGAGTACGCCGAGCGCAGCCGCATTCTCTCTGGGCTGACGCTCGAGCAAGTCAGCGCGGTTCCATCCGACCAATGCCAGTCGATTTTTGCGGAGTTGTGGCACACCGTACTGTGGCAAAAAATTGTTCTACGGGATCAACCTTGGGAGGAAGGCGATCTCTACCCAACACACGGGCCAGTAAAACTCGAGGAATGGACAGCATTGGTCGCAGAATTCTTGACAGGGATAGAAACCGCGCTGGACTGGACGAGATCGCCAGAGCGCTTGAATTTCACCGTCGAACCGGGCGTGACGACGAGCGATGCTTTGCGTAGTTTAGCTGTTCACAACGCGTACCACATGGGGAAAATCGTGGCACTGCGACAAATGATGGGCATTTGGTGGGCGCAATGATCGAGCCTCGCGGTGATTGTGGGGCAGCCGCACTGCGTCTCGAGCTGGTACGTCTCGAGCTGGTACGTCTCGAGCCAATCTAACTCTCAAAGCTCATGCCCATCACGCTGTAACCACCATCGACATAGATTGTCTCGCCGGTCGTGGCATTGCTCATCGGGCTGAACAAAAACAGGCACATGTTACCAACGTCGTCAAAACTCGCGTTTTTCTTCATCGCGGCGACACTGGCGGTTTTATCCATCATCTGACTAAAGCCGGGAATGCTTTTGGCAGCGACGGTACGCATCGGGCCCGGCGAGACGCAGTTGACGCGAATGCCCCTTGTACCCAAATCGTAGGCCAAGTACCGCGCCGATGCCTCGAGCGCCGCTTTGGCCACGCCCATCACGTTGTATTTGGGGACGACTTTTTCAGATGCAAAATAGGTCAGCGCGACGATGCTGCCATTGTCGTTCATCAGTTTCGCGGCGCGTCCAGACAGCGCCACCAAGCTGTACGCGCTGATGTCCAAAGCGATTCGCCAGCCGTCGCGTGAGGTCTCCAAGAACGGGTTCTCCTGCGTTTCACGCGGCGTGAACGCAATCGCGTGCATCAGGTAATCTAGCTGAATGCCCTTGGCATCAATCGCGGCGAATAACCTGTCCAGATCGGCGTCCACGCTGACATCGCACTGCTCGAGCAGCAGAATTTGAGCGCCGTACTCGGCTGTCAATTTCTCTAAGACGGGTTGGTTGCGCTCGCCCTGATACGAGAAGATGCAGCTCGCGCCTGCCTCCAAAACCTTCTTGGCAGCCGCCCAACCGAGGCTGTAGCTGTTCTGGACGCCCGCGATCAGCGCGACTTTGCCGGTCAGATCAATTGAAACCATTTCGGCAATCTAGCACGCGATTCGGATCAGCTCGAGATTCGCGCCTGCCTCGAGTCGAACAGGTGCTGGCTCGAGCACGGGGCAATTGGCTGAAATGACCTTTACGCTCGAGGTTGTAGACTGGGTGGTTGCGACACGGGGGAGCTATGAGTAAACGTCAGCCTGCGCTCGGTTTTGTTTTTGTCACACTGTTTTTGGACATCATCGGCATCGGTCTGGTCGCGCCGATTGTGCCCAAATTGATTGAGAAGTTCGTCGCGGGTGATGTCGGTCAGGCGGCGCAATTCGGCGGGTGGATCACGGCGATTTACGCGGTGATGCAGTTTATTTTCGCGCCGATTCTGGGGAATCTGTCCGATCAGTACGGGCGTCGCCCGATCATTCTGATTTCGCTGCTCGGCTCGGCGCTCGATTACTTGCTGCTGGCGTTCGCGCCTAACTTAGCGTGGTTGCTGGTCGGGCGTTTGATTGCCGGCATCACAGGCGCGAATATCTCGGCCGTGTCAGCCTACATCGCCGATGTCTCGCCGCCCGAGAAACGCGCCCAGAATTTTGGGCTGATCGGCGTGGCGTTTGGGCTGGGGTTCATCGTCGGCCCCGCGCTCGGCGGGATTCTGGGTAGCGTTGACCTGCGCTTACCGTTTCTGGTCGTTGCGGGGATCACGTTCGTCAACGTGCTCTACGGTTTCTTCGTGCTGCCCGAGAGCTTACAGCCCCAGAACCGCCGCGCTTTTTCTTTCACTCGAGCCAACCCGATTGGTTCCATCGGCATGTTGGCTCGAGCGCCGATTGTGCTGAGCCTCGCGGTTGGGTTTATCTTCTCGTCGCTGGCGCAGAACGGTTTGCAGACGATCTGGGTCTACTACACGGGCTTGCGCTATGAGTGGGATACCTTGCAGGTCGGCTTGTCGCTGGCGGCGGTCGGGCTGTCGGCCGCGATCGTGCAGGGCGGTTTGCTGCGGCTGATCCTGCCGCGATTGGGTGAGCGCCGCGCTATTCAATTCGGTTTGGGGCTGGCGGCGCTGAGCAGCATCGCCTACGGTCTCGCGCCGCAGGGTTGGATGATCTACGTGATTATTTTCGTCAGTGGTCTGGGCGGCATTGCCGGGCCAGCCGCGCAGGGACTCATCTCGAGGAATGTCTCGGACTCTGAGCAGGGTGCGGTGCAAGGGGCACTCTCGAGCGCATTGACGCTCACGGGCGTGGTCGGGCCGCTGATCGCAACGGCGCTGTTCACGTATTTCGTGCCACGAGGCGTGCCCGGTGCGTCGTTCTTCGCGGGTGCGATCTTCACGGCGATTGGGCTGGGATTGGCGATTCGCACCTTCGCCAAGTACCCAGAAACGCACGATGACCGACCCTCGAGCGTGACCGCTACCGCGCCGCACCCGTAATTTAAAATCTACAAGCTGCGCTCGAGGATGTACTCGTCAGCGATCTGATCCGCGATTCGCAGCGTGCCGTGCAGCGTGCCCGCGATCTCGAAACCGGCTTTGGTGTAGAGCTTGAGCGCATTTGAGTTTTGGGTACTGACTTTCAGCTCGAGCCGCGTCACGCCCATCTGCTGCGCCCAGAGCATCGCGTGCGCCAGCAGCGTCCCCGCCAGACCAGTCCCTCGAGCGCTGGATCGCACGTACACGCCCCAGATGGTCGCGTTGTGCTGGGATTTCACGCCGTAATCGCGGCGCACGCCCGTCATGCCGATCAACACGCCTTCGCGTTCAGCGACGAATAGGCCAGCGAAGTGGCTGCCGATGTTTTGCCGCACGCGCTCGAGCCACGCGCTACCGGAGAGGGAGAGCGACTCTTGGTAATCCGCGCCAAACGCCAGCGGTGAGCTTTTCAGCGCCTCCAAGCGCAGGTCGCGGTACTGCGCCAGATCCGATTCGCGCACCTCGCGCACGGTGACGCCGTTTTGTTGACTGTGCAGCATTGTTCACCTCCCGGTTGGTGTGACCTGAAAATAGCGCCAGCGAAGATAACACGGGTTGCACAAAATCCCTTGTCCCGAGTCACCCTCGAGCAAATGAACCTCGAGTGGTTGACCTGCGTAGAGTGTCAGTATGACGAGGCAACTGCTGATGGTCGCTGGAATGATTGCATTGGCTGGAGCGGTCGCGGCCAACCTGCCGGGCTTGCGCCCAGAACTGAACGGGTTCACGGCCTGGACGAAAGTCTCATCGCCCAAAGACACGGGCGGCCCGCACGCTGGCTTGAGCAAAGTCGTGTTCGCCAACAAAATCGCCAGCGACGCGTGGAAGAAAAAAGGTGCGTTGCCGCTTGGCAGTATCGTTGTCAAAACCGCTGGGGCAATCGCCAATCCCACGTTCATCGCGGTGATGCTCAAGCAAAAGTCGGGCTGGTATTACGAAGAGTACTTTCCCAAGGGCGGGCGGTACGCGGTTGGCGCGGGTGGGCCGGACGGGCAGGGGTTGTGCAGCAATTGCCACGGGGACGCCGCGAACGATTCTCTTTTCACGCGTCCCTAATCGGTGCTGACGCGAGCAGCATTGGTTCAAGCAGCACTGGTTTCAGCAAGTCCGGCTCGAGGGCATCGCGCCAAAGCTCAATTTTGCGCTGCACGCCGACTCGAGCATTGGCGGGGCTGGTGCTGGGCAGCGTCACGACGCGCAAGCCAGCTCGAGGATCAAAGGTGGCGCGTGCATAGCGTTTGAAAGTCGTGGCCGCATACGAGCCGTTCAGCGCGATCAGTTCGACGCTCGGGCAAGCCTCGAGCAAACCTTTGAGGTCGTTCGGAATCGCGTGCTGAATCGCGCTGTCCAAACTACCCTCGCGCTCGGCGCTGTGCAAGACATCCCAAACGGCGATGCCCGCATCCTGCAAACGCTCGAGACGCTGCTCGTAGGGCAAGCCTCGAGCCGCGCCGCACAGTGCATCCATGATCTCCCAAAACGCATTGCGCGGGTGCGCGTAATATTCCAGCGCCCCCAGCGATTTGACGCCCGGCACAGACCCGAGGATCAGGATGCGGGCGTCGCGGCGGGCGATTGGGGCAAAGCTGTGAATGCGCGTCACTCGAGCTAATCGCCCCTGAATGCTTTACCGATTTTTTGCAATAAGGTCTGCGGGTGCAAAGTTTCCTCGCCGACCTCGCGGGCGTACTCCTCGAGCAATTCACGCGCTCGTTTACTGAGCTTCTTCGGGACGCTGACTTCCAAGGTCACGATCAGCTCGCCCGCACCGCTGGCTTGCAGGCGCGGCATGCCCTTACCGCGCAGTTTCACGGTGTCGCCGCCCTGAGCGCCCGCGCCGACTTCGATGACTTGCGTGCCGTCCAAGGTCGGGATTTCAAACTTGCCACCCAAGGCCGCCTGCGCCAGTCCAATCGGCAAGGTGTAATGCAGGTCGTCGGTCTCGCGGGTCAGGTGCTCGTGCGGCTCCAAATCTAGGAAGACGTACAGGTCTCCCGCTGGGCCGCCATTGAAGCCCTGATTGCCCTGCCCGGAGACGCGCAGACGGTAGCCGCCGTCGATGCCTTTCGGGAGTTGCACCGTGACTTTTTCCTGTTTGATCGTTCGCCCGCGCCCGCTGCATTTGGTGCAGGGTTCAGGGTTGATCTCGCCGCTGCCTTTACAGGTCGGGCAGGTCGCGGCCGTGACGAAGTTTCCAAGGATTGTGCGCTGCGTCTGGCGCACCTGACCGCTGCCGCCGCAGGTCGCGCAGCCTTGTAAGCCTTTGCCGCCCGGCTCGCCCCGCCCACCGTGGCAATGCTCGCAGGTGCTGAGTTTGTCCACGTCCACTTCGATGTCCGCGCCAGCGCGGGCTTGCTCCAAGGTGATGCGGGTTTCGACCTGCAAATCCTCGCCGCGCTGCGGGCGTTTCCCGCCTCGAGTCTGTCCCTGTCGCTGCCCGCCGAAGATGTCACCGCCGAAGACACTGTTGAACAAGTCAAATAAATCCCCCTGCTGCCCGGCGAAACCGCCTGCATCAAAACCACCCTGCGAACCAACCCGGCCCGTCGCGTCGTACTGCGCTCTGGTCTCAGGGTCTTTCAAACCCGCGTAAGCCTCGTTGATCTGCTTGAACTTCTCTTCGGCTTCTTTGTTGCCGGGGTTCTTGTCCGGGTGGTACTTGAGGGCCAGAGCGCGGTAAGCGCGTTTGATTTCGTCGGCGTCGGCACTGCGGGCCACGCCCAGCATTTCGTAGTAATCCATGATTGACCTCGAGCGCCAAAAACTGCGGCGCGAATCTCTGTCAACATTATACAGACCAGACTCAGGTTTCATGCGTAACACCAAGCGCTTTCTCGGGAGCGGTCTCGAGGTCAGTGGCCCGATTTGAGCATCGGCGAGCGAATTCACTCAAGCCCTCGAGCTGAGAAATGTGATGCGATTTCTCGCGTTCAGCACAGGTTTTTTGGCGCGTTTCGCCACACTTTTTTGCGGGTCGTGTAGCATCTTGAATGAGTCAAGCGACGCTATTTCAACCCAAAGCCCACATTCGACCCCGTTGATCTAAGCGTGGGAGCGTCCTCGAGTATTGACCTCAAACCCTCGAGCGGCGCGGACAAGGAGTGTCATGCCAGAGTACCTATCGCCGGGCGTTTACATCGAAGAGGTCAACTCGGGGCCGCGGCCCATCGAGGGTGTTGGCACGGCCATGGCGGCTTTTGTCGGATTTGCCCCGAGCGGCCCGGCCAACACCCCCATGCTGGTGACTTCGTGGCAGCAGTATGTCGATACCTTCGGGGCGCTCGAGGAGGGTGGCAGTAAAAACCCGCACATGCCCAACGCGTTCCTTTCTTACAGCATCTACGGGTACTTCAACAATGGTGGTACGCGCTGCTACGTGACCCGCGTGGTGGCGACCGGTGGCAAAGAAGAGAAATCCGCTTCGGCGCAACTCCCGAGCCGCGCTTCCAAGGCCGTGCCCAGCCTGACGATCACCACCAAGGGCGCTGCCTCGAGCGACGTCAGCGTGGAGATCACGCGCCCGCCATCGGACGATGTGGACGAGGGCGCGTTCACGCTGCGGGTCAAGATGGGCACGCTCGAGGAAGTCTTTGAGAACGTCGTCTTGGGCAAACCCGCCAAGGGTGCGAAATCGCGGGCGGTCGCCGAGGCTGTCGCGCAGAGCCAACTGATCACGATCACCGAGGAAAAAGGCGCGGGCGCACCCGCTGAACGCGCCCCGGAGTTGGGCAGCTTCGTGATCAAAGCTGTTCAAGGCTCGAGCCTGCCGATGGTGCAAAGCACGCATTTCGTCGGCGATGTCAGCACCCGTACAGGTCTCGAGGGACTCGAGATCGCCGAAGACGTGACGATACTTGTCGCGCCCGATTTGATGAGCGCTTACATGCAGGGCATGATCGACAAGGACGGCGTAAAAGCCGTGCAACTGGCGATGATGTCGCACTGCGAGCGCGTGCGCGGGCGAATGGCGATCATTGACCCGTTGCCAGACATGACGCCGCAGGAAGTCAAAAAGTGGCGCGAGAAGGACGCTAATTACGACTCGCAAGCGGCGGCGCTGTACTACCCGTGGGTCAAAGTCAGCGGTTCGGATGGTAAGCCGTTGGCGATTCCACCATCGGGCCACATGGCGGGCATCTGGGCCAGAAACGACGGCGAGCGCGGCGTTCACAAAGCCCCCGCCAATGAAATCGTGCGCGGGGCGCTCGATCCAGTCACGCAGGTCACGAAGGGCGAGCAGGACACCCTCAACCCCAGTGGCATCAACTGCATCCGCACCTTCACCGGCATGGGCGTGCGCGTCTGGGGCGCTCGCACGCTGTCTAGCGATCCAGCGTGGCGCTACATCAACGTGCGGCGCTTGTTCAACTACGTTGAAAAGTCCGTCGAGCGCGGCACGCAATGGATCGTCTTCGAGCCAAACGACATGAACCTCTGGGAGCGCGTCAAGCGCGATATCAACGCCTTCTTAGGCACGGTCTACCGCGACGGCGCACTGTTCGGCGCGACCGCCTCGCAAGCGTTTTTCGTCAAATGCGACGAGGAGATCAACCCACCCGAAACTCGAGACCTCGGTCGGCTCTATGTGGAAATCGGTATCGCGCCCGTCAAGCCTGCCGAGTTCGTGATCTTTAGGTTCTCGCAGTTTTCTGGTGGCGGCGCGTAGTTTTTACCGATTTCAAACAACTCGACCCTCTCGCGCCCTCGGGACTCGAGACGCGCAATCAATACGAAAGTTAGGTGACTTATGGCAGAGAAAGATCCACTCAATGCAAGTTATTTCATGGTCGACGTGCCCGGTGTGACCAACGCGCATTTTCGTGAAGCCAGCGGTTTCACGACCGAGAACAACGTCATCACCACGCCGTACAGCGGTAAGGATGGCAAGGTCATTCAAAAGCAAATCCCCGGTACGATGAAGCTCACGCCGATCACCTTCAAGCGCGGTCTGTCCGACAACCTCGATTTGTGGAAATGGCGCAAGCTGGTCGAAGAGGGCAAGATCGAGGAAGCCCGCAAGAACGTCTCCGTGGTCGCGTACAGCACCGATAACAAAGAGGTCGCCCGTTGGACGCTCGAGGCGGCGTGGTGCAGCAAGCTGACCGGCCCGACGCTGGATGCCAAGAGCAACGAGGTTGGCATTGAAGACATCACGATTGTCTTTGAAGCCTACAAGCGCGAGAAGTGATCCCAGCGTTCGAGGGCGAGTCAATTTCGCCCTCGAACCGTTTTGTGAACTCGAGGCTAGACCCCTGAGGCATTATGCGAACCACTATGCGAACACACTATGCAAACAGAATTTGAATTCGTCTTGCCGAGGGGTTACGTCGATGATGCGGGCAACGTTCATCAGCGCGGCGTGATGCGCTTAGCCACAGCGCGGGACGAGGTTGAGCCTTTGAGCGACCCTCGAGTCAAGCTCAACGAGTTGTATTTGGGGCTGCTGCTTTTAAGCCGCGTCGTGACCCGCTTGGGCAGCATCTCGCCCGTGCCGGTCGCGGTGATCGAGGGGCTGTTCAGCAGCGATTACGCGCATTTGCAGGATGTGTATTTGCAACTGAACACCTTGGGGAGCGTGATCGAAACGCGCTGTCCGAACTGCGGTACGAATTTTGAGCTGGATCTGGGAGCGCCATGAGCGTTGATGTTGAAAAGCTTGCGGCAGCCGTCTACAAGCTGATGCTCGAGGAAGCGCGGCGTTTGAAAGCCAGAGGTCAGAGCGCCAAGTCTAGAAATCGAAGCTAAAGAAATGAAGCTAAAGAAATGAAGCTGAAGAAATGAAGCTGAAGGCTCGAGCTATTTTCACTGGAGGTGACTGAGAATGCCTGAAGACTCTTACGCCGCTAGCCGCTTTTACGTCTCCATTGAAGGCGTGACGGGAGAGCAGGCCCTGTTCACCGAAGCCAGCGGTTTGCAGCTCGAGATCGAGGTTTTTGAATACACCGAGGGCGGTGTCAACAGCTTCGTGCATAAACTGCCCGGCCGCACGAAAGTCGGCAATTTGACTTTGAAGCGTGGCATGACCAACTCCAAAGCCTTTTTGGACTGGATCAGCAATGTGGCACTGGGCAAAATTGAGCGCAAGAACGTCTCTATCGTGATGTTTAACTCTAAAGGCGACGAGTTGATGCGCTGGAATTACGACGGCGCGTACCCCGTCAAATGGACGGGCCCGCAGTACCAAGCCAGCGGCAACGCGGCCGCCATCGAGTCGCTCGAGTTGGCGCACAGCGGTTTGCAGCTCGCTAAAAAATAGGATTTTATTTTATTTCGCCTGCTCAACATCGTCCTCAACGCAAATATTAAACTGAAACGGAGTTCGTCATGACCGCCCTGCTCGAGCGTCTCAACGCCAGCCGCCGCTTTGCGAGGAGCGTCTACGACCCGCATAAACTGGCGTTGCGTCAGGGCGTGCCGAGCGCTTTGCGAGCCGTTGGTGTGACCGCGCCAGCTCCGCAAATCATGAACGCCTCGCGCAGTGTCGCTCCCCGAGCGCTCGATAACGCTGCTCCTCGAGTGATTGCAGTGCCAGTCGTGGCTCGAGAAGCTGCTGCGCCGCTTAACACTGTGCCGCTTAACACTGTGCCGCTCGAGCCGCAAACCGTAGCGAACCTCGAGTCGCAGGAATCGGTGAACCTCGAGCAGCAGGGTGTGGCTGACCTCGAGTTGTCGGACGCGACTGCGATTTCAACACCGCCGCTCGAGGTCGCGTCTGACTCGGGCCCAGAATTTGCTACGCTCGCCCAACTTGCCTTGACTGAACCTATCCTCGGGTCGGACGATGGTGTGATTGCCAATCAGCCGCTCGAGCAGCCTGTTGAAGCCGCGTTTGCCGAAACTTTCCTTGAGCAGCCCAGCGTTCAAACGGAACCGATTGCGGTGCAACCAAGCGCTTTGCTCGAGCCGAGCGTTCCAGCGAATGCGCCAACGTCATCGGTGACTGAAACGCGGCTGGCGGCTGAGCAGCCCGTCAGCCCGCCCATGCCTCGAGCCAGTGCCGCGCCGCAAGGGACAGTGCAGGAGAGGTTGGATGCGGCGTTGGCAGGCGTGTCATTCGCTCAAATCTCGCCCGAGCCAGAACCGGCCGAGGCGGCTGCGGCAACGCTGGAAAGCGCTGTTGCCGCGTCAGATCAGCCGCTCGAGCCGCAATTGTCCGCGCTAGACCCCGCGCTGTCGCGGGATGTGCCGACCGTTGCTGAACCCATTGCCGACGCGCTCATGGCGAACGCACTTACCGCTAACGAATCTGTGCCACTCGAGGTCATGCCAGTGTCGCCAGTGCCCGAGGTGGTCGCGCCGAACGTGCCTGCGCCCGTCAGTTTAGAGGTTGCCGCGCCGCCCGCTGCCGATCTATTTGCGCCCAGCACAACCCCGATCCAGCCGACGATCAGAGGGCGCGTGATCGAGGAATTCCAAGCGCGACCACCGCGCAACATGCCGCCGCGCGATCTGAAGCCCGAAGTCGCGCCAGAAGCGCCGATTGATGAAACGCCGCGCCGATCAAGCGAGGAATGGGCGCGGTTGCTGCGCCAACGTTTCGCCCAGCCCGGCGACGAAGCCTTCGACGATGCGCCAATCACAGCCTCACCACCTGCGGCTGCACCGCTCGAGATTGCACCGCTCGAGATTGCACCGTTTGAAGCTGCAACCAGCGACTCGAGTGCGCCCACAACGATACCCCTCGAGCCATCTGCGCTATTCGCCGCAGCGCCGCTCGAGGGAGTGGCAGCAGTGAGCAGCCCACCAGCAATCGCTGTTGATGAAAGCGAACCGTTGGGCGCTTCAGCCATCCGTGAGCGCTCGCAAGCCGCGCTGCTAGCCATTCCAGAGGACATGAGCCAGCGCACGCCGCACGATTGGGGGATGGCGCTGATCCGGCGCTACGCTTCAGTGGACGAAGCGACCGCGATTGGCATCGAAGCCTACCGCGATCCGAACGACCCAACGCCGCTTCCCGCTCCGAGCGAGCCAGCGCTCCCCCGTACTGCTCGAGTTGTGTCATCTGTGTCAAGCCCCAGCAGCACTGTCCCCAGTAGTACAGCCTCGAACACGATAGCCTCGAGCGGGCTGATCGCTTCCATGCCGCTCGAGTCAGCGCCGCCCGAGTCAGCCCTCAGTCCAGCGCGGCGCTTCGTTGCCCCGCGCACGACGGTCAGCAGCACCGCGCCCAGTTTAGGCGCGATCACGCCAGTTCAAGCAGCGTCAGCCCGAGCGCAACCCGCAGCAGCACAACCCAGCCCAGCGCCGCTCGAGCCGCTCACGCTCAAGAATCAGGACTTCGCCGCGCTAGAACCAGTGCCGCTCGAGGGTGAGTGGATGACTCGAGCGGCTGTTCCAGAGCGACTGATTGCTGATGCCTTATCAAGCTCGGATGAATCAGCCGCCACCCCGATCCTCGAGCCAGTGCGCTTGAGTGGTGCAACCCGGCGCTTTTTGGAGCCGCTGGTCGGCTTTGACCCCAACGAGGTCAGCGTCTACACGGGCGAAACCGCCAGCCGCGTGACCCGCGATTTTCGCGCTGAGGCCGCCACCCAAGATGGCGCGGTGCTGCTGCCCGATGCCAGCAACCTCGAGACGCCAGCGCAGCTCGGCTTGCTGGCGCACGAGTTGATTCACGCCGCTCAGCAGCAGCGATCGGCAGGCTCACGGCCACCAGACTCGAGGCTCGAGCCAGCTTCAGGTTCATTGGCTGAGGACGCAGCCGCTGAGCGACCAGTTTCGGCGCAGCCGTCGCTCGAGACGCCTCGCTCGTTCGAGTCCGTCTCGCGCCGCTTCGTGCCAGCGGTCGGCAGCTCTGACACGCGCAGCACTGCATCACCCTCGAGCGCGGTCGAGCCGAGCAGCATTGTGCAGCCCAGCAACGCCGTGCGGCAAAGCCGCGCCCCACTGCTCACAGGTGTGTCCAGCTTCGCCAGCGAAGAAGAACGCGCTCTGGCGGCTGAGGCTCGAGTGGTACAGATTGCTGGCGCTGAACCGCTGAGCGCCGACCCGACGGTTCTGAGTGCCGCCGCCAGTTGGAACGGATTGCCCGCACCGTGGGAGAGTCTGCCCGCGCTGGGTGCGCCCTCAGGCGACGATTCCGCGAGCGATTCAGGTGTCGTATCGCTGATTGGTGCGGGGTTATCGCCGCAGGGTTGGGGCGCGAATGCGACGACCACCAATCCGGCTGGGTACGGTGGCAGCGTCTCCTCGAGCGGTTTAGGGAGCAGCGCCTCCAGTGGCAGTTCAGCCTCGAGCGCCAGTCCACAAGCGGCTGAAGTCGGGCGCGAATTACCCGAAGCGGGCGGTGCGGCTGGCGGCGGCGGCCCAGACCTCGAGCAGCTTGCCAAGCAGGTTTACGACGTGCTGAAGCGCCGCTTGCAAACTGACCGCCGCCGAGGTGGACTGTGAAAGAGTGGACTGTGAGAGGAGTTGAACCATGAGTGAAGCGCCCGTCAAAGCCCGCATCGAAATCCTTGAGGGTGAAGGGGCCGGCAACAAGATCGATTGCCTGTTCAACCCCAAGGAATACACGATTGAGAAAACCGTCGAATGGACAGCGCCGCAAGGGGCTGGCAAGAACACCAGCAAGTTGGAATTTAAAAGCGGTAAACCCGCGACGATGAAAGTCGAATTGTTTTTTGATACTTACGAAGCCTCTGAAAAGGATGTCAGCGTCCACACCAAAAAGATTTTTGATCTGATGAAAGTCGACGATACTTTGAAAGACAAAAAATCCAAGAAGGGTCGCCCCGCCAAAGTCTTGTTCATCTGGGGGCAAAACAAGGAAAGCCGCCGCGTGGTTTTCCAGAGCGTCGTGCAGAGCGTCAGCGCCAAATACACGCTTTTTTTAGCCGATGGCACGCCCGTGCGGGCGACGCTGAACGTGACCTTTACGCAGGTGGACGACAGCGACGCGCAGGCCAGTCAGAACCCAACTTCGGGCGGGGTCGGCGGTGAGCGCCTGTGGACGGTGCAAGAAGGCGAAACGCTGGGACTAATCGCGTATAAAACCTTGGGTGAAACGAGCGCGTGGCGCAGCATCGCCGAGATGAATAACTTGGCGGCCGTGCGACGGCTATCGGCTGGAACCGTGCTGGTGATCCCGAATGCCTAAAGAGTCGGTAACTGCCCATGCCTGAAGGCTCGAGCCAGCACCAACCGCATTTCTACATCGAACTCGGTGGTGTGGAAACGCCACCAGAATTGCAGCAAGCTTTGCAGCAGATCCAAGTCGACTCGAGCCTGCACCTGCCCGACGTGGCCACGCTGACGTTGACCGACAACGAAGCTAAATGGGCGGACGACGCGTCACTGATGCCCGGCAAGACCTTAAAAATCAAATCCAAAACCGAAAACGGCGAAAACACGATCTTCGATGGTGAAATTGTCGAACTCGAGCCGAGCTTCGAGGGCGGTGAGCAGAAGGTCACGGTCAGGGCTTTTGACCGCCTGCATCGCCTGACCCGTGGGCGCTACGTCAGAACCTTCGTGCAGATGACCGACAGCGACGTGATGGAAAAAATCATCCGCGAAATCGGTTTGAAAGCCGATGTCACCTCCAGCAGCGAAGTCTATGAGCATATTTTCCAGCCCAACCAAAGCAATTTAGAGTTTCTGCAAACCCGCGCCGCTGCGCTCGGGCGCTTCCTGTACGCCGAAGGAGAAACGATTCACTGCGCTCCGCCCAGCAACGACCCGGCGCTCGAGTTAAAGCTGCACGAGGGACTGAACGATTTCTTCCCGCGCCTGTCTACTTCAGCGCAGGTTTCGGAAGTGCAGGTGCGCGGTTGGAACGTCAAGGACAAACAAGAGGTGCTGGGTAAAGCGGTCAAAGGCACGACCGCGCCGAAGACGGGCGTCGGACAAAGCGGTGGTGATCTGGCCAGTCAAGCCCACAGCGTGACTGCCAAGTATCTGGTCAACGAGCCTGTCGTGCGAACGCAAGGCGCAGCCGATAAGCTCGCGCAGGCCGTGGCAGACCGCTTTGAGGGGCAAAAAATCGAGGCGCACGGCAGCGCCAGCGGCAACCCCAAGTTACTGGCGGGCAGCAAAATAAAAATCGCTGGTGTCGGGACGCGCTTCAGCGGAGAGTACTTCGTGACTGGCGCGACGCACAGCTTCTCGCCCAGTGATGGTTACACCACTGGCTTCACCGTCTCGAGCCACAGTCCTCAGAACATCGTGTCAATCCTCTCCCCAGACCGCGAGTTTCGGGCCCCCAGCACCGTCGCGGTGGCGTTGGTGACTGACAACAAAGACCCGCTTGACATGGGCCGCGTCAAACTTAAATACCCGTTTCTATCCAGCGATGACGGTAGCGATTGGGCGCGGGTCATCAGCATTGGCGGCGGTAAGAAGCGCGGCGTGATGTACACCCCCGAAGTCGGTGACGAGGTGCTGGTTGGTTTTGAGCACAGTGATTTGGATCAGCCTTACGTGCTGGGCGGACTGTGGAACGGCCAAGACGATCCGCCGCTCAAAAACGACAAAGCCATCGACCAGCGCATCATTGAGTCCCGCAGCGGCCACACCTTCATTCTGGACGACACCAGCGGCAGTGAAAACATCACGATTTTAGATAAAACCGGCAAGAACCTGATCAAAATCGACTCGAGCAGTGGCGATCTGACCATTGAGATGGAAGGCAAAGTGACCGTCACCGCCAAAGGCGCGATGAAGTTCAAGAGTGAGCAGGGGATTGAAATGGAAGCCGCGACCGACATCAAACTCAAAGCCCAAGCCAGCGTCAACATCGAAGGCGCAACCGGCGTGGATGTCAAAGGCTTGACGCTCTCGTTGAAAGGCGACACGACCGCGAAGCTCGAGGGTGGAGCGATGACTGAAGTCAAAGGCGCAATCGTCAAGATCAACTAGGGCAAATTTCAAAATGGTTGACGGGGTTGATGTCAACCATTTTCGAGGAAACCGAGTGGAAACAACTCAGCGGTTTGCAATGGAGTGAGAGCACGAAGCGACCCAAGCCCGTCAGGTGCTGCTTTCAGGGTCAAGAAGTGCGACAACGTATTTGCAAACCGCCCTAAGCGCGAAGCAACTCGAGGAGACCCATGAAAACAACCCAATGCCCGAGGTTCGACCAGTGAGTCAACCAGCCGCTCGAGTTGGTGACATGCACGTCTGCCCGATGGTGACGGGGATCGTGCCGCACGTGGGCGGGCCGATTCTGCCGCCGGGCTGCTCGACGGTGCTGATTGGTGGGCTACCCGCCGCGTGCTTGGGGGATATGTTGACGTGTGTTGGCCCGCCAGACTCGATCGTCATGGGCAGCGCGACCGTAATGATCGGCGGCAAGCCGGCCGCTCGGATGGGGGACATGACCGCGCACGGCGGGTCGATTGTGCTGGGCTGTTTTACCGTACTGATCGGGGGATGAACATGCAGATCTCAAGATTCAATGTGCCTCGCTACACAGCCTCGAGCAGAACAGCCTCGAGCTGTCGTCACTGTGATCTCGAAAAAGTCAAAGTGTTGGCTGGGAGCTACCTATGAGCAGCGATTTTCTCGGGGTGGGCTGGGCGTTCCCAATCGGTGTCGATGCCAGAGGGCGGATTGGCTTGGCGCGGCAGGTCACGGATATTGAGCAGGCTATTATGATGATTTTGCTGACCCCAAAAGGTCAGCGCGTGATGCGTCCAGAATTCGGTTGCCAGATTCACGAATTGATCTTCGCGCCGAACGACGCCAACACGTGGGGCATGGCTGAATACTACGTCGAGGAAGCGCTGCGCTTCTGGGAGCCGCGCATTACCGTGCTGAACGTCACCGCCCGTCCGAGCGAAGGCAACACCGAGCGCATGGATGTCCACGTCGATTACCGCGTCAAAGCGACGTTAGATAAGCGCACGTTGGTCTATCCGTTCTACCGCATTCCGGGGGAGTGAAGGCAAGCAGAGGGCGGAGGGCAGACCGCAGAGGGCAGACCGCAGAGAGCAAAGTGCTCGAGGTGAAGCCAGAAGCTCAAAACAAAGCTCGAGAACGCACTTTTTCCCGCTCGAGTCCGCACGCAGAAACGAGGAACAGACACCATGGCACTGCCAGACATCAATTTGGACGACCGCAAATTCCAAGATATCGTCGATCAAGCTAAGCGCATGATCCCGCAATTCACTCCTGAGTGGACGGATCACAACGTCTCCGATCCGGGCGTGGCATTGATCGAACTGTTCGCGTGGATGACCGATCTGCTGCTGTACCGCGTCAATCAAGTGCCGGACAAAATGTACACCAAGTTTCTGGAATTGATGGGCGTGACCCTCGAGCCGCCCAGAGCGGCGATTGCGCCGATGACGTTTTACCTCTCCAAAGCCCAAGGTACGGATCTGCTGATCGCTGAAGGCACAGAGGTCGCCACGGTGCGTACCGAAACCAGTCAAGCGATCACCTTCAGTACGGAAAAGCTGCTGACGATCCGCCCGCCGACGCTGCTCGGCGCGTTCACACGCGGCGCGGCCCAGTCGCGTGACGCGCCGTGGCTGCGCCACGACTTAAAGCGTTTGGAGCTGCCGGGCCAGCGCTTGACTTTGTTCACCACGCCGCCGCAATCCGGGGATGCCTTCTACCTTGCTTTGGAAAAAGACCACAGTTTTCACGTCTTGGCGCTGCTCTTAACCTGCGAAGTCGCGGGCGGCGCGGGCGTCGACCCGACCAATCCGCCGCTGCGCTGGGAGGTCTGGCAGGGCGTGACCACCCAGTGGGTCGGTTGCGACTTGGAGTACGACGGTACGGGCGGTTTCAACCAGAGCGGCGAGGTGATCCTGCACCTGCCGCAGATGCAAAGCCGTGCTTTTCAGAATCTCGAGGCGTACTGGCTGCGCGTGCGTTTAACCGAGGCGCAAGCCCAGATGGGCTACCGCGTGTCGCCAGAGTTGGAGAAACTCACGATCGAGTCTCGCGGTGGCACGGTCGGGGCGCGACACGCGATCACCGTGCAGAACGAGCTGCTGGGCCTGAGCGAAGCCACGCCGGGGCAGCGCTTCAAGTTGCTGAACGCGCCGCTGTTGTCCCGCGATCCAGAGCGCGATTTCCTGACCGTCGAAGCGGGCGGCGCGAGTGAGCCGTGGCGCGAGGTCAGTGACTTCGCCGATTCCGGGCGCGACGACAAGCACTACACACTGGACGCGCTTGAGGGGACGATCACGCTTGCGCCGACGCTGCCGCAACCGGACGGCAACGTGTACACCTTCGGCGCGATTCCCGCGAAAGGCGCTCATCTGCGGTTCTCCCGCTACCAGTTCGGTGGCGGCGTAATCGGCAATGTGCCACGCGGCGCATTGAGCGTTTTGAAAAGCAGCATCCCGTTCGTGGCGAGGGTCATCAATCGCTCCGAAGCGATTGGTGGGCGCGACGCGCAAAATTTGGACGACGCGAAACTCAGAGCGCCGCAACACCTCCGCACCCGCACGAGAGCCGTCGCCGCTGATGATTACGAGACGATGGCGACTCGAGTCCCCGGTGTGGCACGGGCGTACTGCTTCGCACCGGGCAACGCTGGTCTGCCCGTCCCAAATGCCCCGAAGCCCGGCGCTGTAGCGCTGATCGTGCTGCCCAGCACCGATAAAACATCAGGTCGCGTGCCGCTCGAGGCGATGACGCTCAGCGCCGAGACGAGGGCTGAGGTTTTTGAACTCTTAAAAAGCCGCATCTTGGTCGGCACGTCTTTAGAGGTGCGCGGCCCGCAATTAATCTTCGTGTCGGTCGAAGCCAAGCTGCGCGTGCCCGTCGGCACTGACCCTGAAGTATTGGTCGCCATAGAAGCCAAAGCCGAGGCTGCGCTGTACAAATTCCTCAATCCCTACAACGGTGGCCCACGCGGACTGGGCTACCCGTTCGGGCGCGACCTGCACCAACCCGAACTTGTGGCGATTCTGCAACGGATCGAAGGCGTCGAGTACGTCGAAGAGGTGCGCGTGGGCGTCAGCGATCCCGGCAGCAACCAACCGCCGCGTCCCGTCCCCAGCCACCTTGAGGTCGCGCCGGGCGCACTTTTAGCCAGCGAAACGCACCGCGTCCGCGCCGTGATTCGCGGCGAGGCGGGCTGATGAGACGGACTCGAGGCTCGAGGCAATGTCAGCATCAAAAATGTGACCTCGAGCTATCTGATTGGAGGCGCTAAACGTGGCGAAGCCCGCGCAGATCATCGTGCAATTTCAGGGTCAAGTCGTGTTCACCACAGCCTTAGAGGACGTGCTGACCATTGGGAGAAGCGCTGAGAACAACCTGCCGCTCGGCTTACCCGGCGTCAGCCGCAAACACGCCGAGATCAGCATGACGCCCACTGGCCCGGTGATCGTTGATTTATCCAGCGAAAAAGGCACGTTCGTCGCGGGCAACAAGCTCGAGCCAGACCGCCCGTATCCGCTGCTGCCCGGATTACCGATCCAGATTGGGCCTTACGTGCTCAGTTACGAGCCGGGCGAGGGCACACCAAACGTCAAGGAGCTTCAGCCGCTCCCCAAAGCTGAACTCGAGGCGGAACTGCCAGAAGAACCTTACACGCCGCCGCCCGCGGCCGCGCCGCTCCCGCCCGCGATTGCGCTGTACCCAGCCCCGAAAGCCAAGGGGCCCGGTGCGCTGTACATGCGCGACCTGCCCGCGATTTTCCACGGCACGGACTTCTTGCACCGTTTTTTAATGATCTTTGAAACGATCTGGGAGCCGCTCGAGTGGCGGCAGGATCACATCGCCATGTATTTTGACCCGCGCACTGCGCCCGTGCAGATGCTCGCGCCGATCAGTCAGTGGCTGGGCTTCCCCGCGCCCGCACACTGGCCCGAAGCGCGGCGTAGACGGGTTTTGCTCGAGGCGATGGATTTGGTGCGTTGGCGCGGCACTGAATATGGGTTGTCTCGAGCAATTGAGTTGTGTACGGGTTTGACGCCGCAGATCACGACCGACGATAAGCAACCGTTCACCTTCAAAGTTCGCATCAACCCGCCCGAAGGCACGGTCGTGCCCGTTGACTTATTGCACGAGCTGATCGTCACGCACAAACCCGCGCCGTGCGCGTATACATTAGAGATCGCGGGCGTGAAGAAACCGAAGAAAAAAGCGGCGTGATGTGTGAGCCAACGCTCGAGGATTACAGCGCTTGAACCTTAAAGTGTCGTGCTGCTCGGGTTTTCGCCCGCCCAGTGCAGCAATGCCGCTCTGATGCCATCAATGTTCAGATGCCCCGTCGCAATCAGAATCGCCAATGTACTCGAGGCGTCCTCGGATGGTTTGACGCGCACGCCGTTCAAACGCAAGATGTAGAGCATGGTCAACAGGCCAGTGCGTTTATTGGCGTCGTTAAACACCTGATTCTGAATGATGCTGAATCCAACGGCGGCGGCTTTACAGTACAGCCCCGCGTAAGCGTCCTCACCTCCTGCGGTGACGACAACTTTACGCACGGCGCTCTCGAGCAATCCCGCGTTCTTCACGCCTGCCAAGCCGCTGCTTTAGAGCAGAATGCCATCGTGCAACTCGTTCACAGCTCGCACCGTCGGAAACTTCATCCCGCGATGCCGGAAATCAGCGCGGTTGGAAGTCGGGTCGTTCACTCACAGCCTCGCTAGTTTTTTCAGCGCTTTGGAGTTTTGTTTAATCAAATCTCCCATCATTTTGCGAGCATCAGCCCATGATGTCGGAGACTCGCTTTTAACGTTTTTACGCACCGCTTTACGAGCGGGTTTCTTTGCCGATGTTGGTGCGCCCGTTTTTTCGCTTGTGGGTTTGCGAATTGCCGTCATATGAGCAGTTTAGCACGCAGCCTCATCCCCCCTCGAGCCTCGGGATGTCACGCCCAGCTCGAGGGCGTAAAATACCCTTCGAGGCAGGTGGTTTTTACGCGTGTTCACATGATTACTCACGGCTGCCAGATGAACGAGTACGACTCGCATCTGGTGGAGTCGCAGCTCGTGGCGCTGGGTGCTGAGATGGTGCGAAGCGTCGACGAGGCTGATTTCGTGCTGGTCAACACCTGCGCGGTGCGCGGCAAGCCGGTCGATAAGGTCAAATCCGTTTTTGGGGATCTGCGTAAACTCAAGCACTCGAAGGGCTTGATGCTCGGGATGATGGGCTGTTTGGCGCAGTTAGAAGAAGGGCAGCAGATCGCCAAGAAGTACGAGGTCGACGTGCTGCTTGGGCCCGGAGCCTTGCTGGACATTGGGCGGGCGCTCGAGGGCAACGGCAAATTCTGGAATCTGGCGTTCAAGGACGACATCAACAGCTTCATCGCGCCGCCACCGCAGGGCAGGTTGAGTGCGATGCTGACGATTCAGCGCGGTTGCGATCATCACTGCACGTATTGCATCGTGCCGCAAACGCGTGGCCCGCAGGTCAGCCGCGATCCTGACGACATCCTCAAAGAACTCGAGGGAATCGTCGCGGCGGGATCGCTCGAGGTGAATTTGCTGGGGCAGAACGTCAACTCTTACGGACTTGACCGCGCTGGTTTTCCGAGCTTCGCCGAGTTGCTGCGTCGCGTGGGGCGCAGCGGCATTCCTCGAGTCAAGTTCACGACTTCGCACCCGATGGATTTCACCGACGAGATCATCGACGTGATCGCGCAGACCGCCAATGTCTGCAAGTACATTCACCTGCCCGTGCAGAGCGGCAGTGACCGCGTGCTGAAACGCATGGGGCGCGAGTACACGGCTCAGTGGTATCTCGAGCGGATTGAACGGATGCGAAGCGTGATGCCCGAGGTTTTCATCACGACCGATCTGATCGTCGGCTTTGCGGGCGAGACCGAAAGTGACTTTCAGCAGACCTTGGAGCTGTACGACGCGGTTGGCTACGACCAAGCCTACATGTACCTCTACAGCGCCCGCCCCGGCACGCCCAGCTACGCACACTTTGACGACCTGCCCAAAGAGGTCAAGGTCGAACGCTTGCAGCGCCTGATCGAGCGTCAGAAACACTGGTCGCAACTGAAAAACACGGCGCTGGTCGGCAAGGAATTCGAGGTGCTGATGCGCGGGCCCGCTTATGAACCGTCGTTCATGGAGGGGCACTCGAGCGGGCATCACACGGTTTTACTGCCAGCGGGTCAAGCGCCGATCGCGGGGATTTACAAAGCCAAAATCACGCACGCCACGCCGCACATGCTGTTCGGTGAGGTCACGCAAACCGTGCGGCAAGTGAGTTTCGCGCCGATGCAGCCGTTCTCACCCGTAACCTCGAGCGCGTCAATGGGGTGATGATGCAGAGAATTCCAGCCATTGCGGTCTCCATCGCGCTCGGCATCGGCTTTGGTTACGCCTGCCTAGGCGTGCTGAGCATCATCGGCTCGAGACTGCTGGGCATGACGACTTTCGGCTTCCGCCTGTGGTGGCTCGAGGTGCTGGTGGCGGTCGCTGCGGGATTCGGCGCGTTTTTGCTGTTCAGGCGCATCGAAACGCGGCAAACGGACAGCCCACGTTCGGACAGGGGAGAGCGGGCGATTTTGCGCCTCGCGTATCGCAACGGTAATGAGTTGACCGTGGAGCAAATCACCAATGCCACATTGCTCGATCAGTCAGCGGCGCTCGAGGTTTTAAAGCAACTCGAGGCTCGAGGGTCAGCCGCTGACTTGGGCGGAGGGCGCTGGCGGTTGGTGAAGCATTGACTTGGGCGCAGACCCTCGCGGATTTACCGCAGGACACGGCGGCTCGAGCGGCGAGTCTGTGGGATGACACGGTTCTCGAGCGCGTGGGTGTCAGTGCGAATCTCGTCTACCGCTTGAGCAGCGGGCATTACTTGCGCTTGGTTCGCTCGAATTTGCGGGACATGGAACTTGTCGCGGCGGGCGTGGACTGGGCGCGGTGGCTAGCGGCGAACGGCGCGAATGTGTCGGGGGCGCTCGAGTCGAATGCTGGTTGTTTGATCGAGCGCGATGGCGATTGGCTGGCGACCGTTTGGACTGGGATCAACGGGCAATCACTCGGGGACGCGATCACCGACACTCAACTTGAGCTGTGGGGCGCGGCGGCAGGTCGGCTGCACAAAGCCAGCGCAGGTTACGAACCTCGAGCCGTGATGACCTCGAGCGGCGCGATGCTGCCAGAGCGCTTTAGCTTGCGAACCTTCTGGCGCAAGATTGAGCAGACCGTGCGAAACGATGCCGAGCTGCTCGAGGTCTACCAGCGTTTGACACCGTGGCTCGAGGGCTTGCCGATGTCCGAGATGCTGACTTGTCACGGCGATTTCAGACCCGCCAATGCCGTCTGGGACAGTGTGAAAGTTTGGATGATTGACTTTGATGAACCTGTACTCGCGTGGCCCGAGTACGACGTGGCGCGGGCGATGTCTCGAGACGAGGCTGGCCCGTTTCCCAACCTCTCCACCCATCTCGAGGGTTTCAGACGCGGCTACGAGCGCCATCAAACACTGAACCTCGAGCGGCTGCAAACTTTCGTCCAACTGCACGCGCTGCTGAGCTTGTCGTGGTCGCTGGAGGACGCATCGTGGGGCTGGTCGCATGATCTGCGGCGGCTCGCGCTCAAGGGCATCGAGTTTTGACGTACCTCCTCACTCGAGTCGGTCAAACGCTGCTGACGCTGTGGTTGATTCTGACGCTAACCTTCGTCGGCATCAACCTCGCGGGCGATCCAATCTCGCTGCTGGTGTCTGACAGCGCCACATCACAGGAACGGCTGGCGCTCGAGCAGAGCTTGGGACTCGACGCCGCGCCGCTCGAGCGCTACGGGCGTTACTTGATCGGCGTACTCGAGGGAAACCTTGGCAAGAGTTTCGTCTTCGACCGCCCTGCCTTGCCGCTGCTGCTCGAGCGCCTACCGATAACACTGTTGCTGGTTGCCGTGTCGCTGACGCTCTCCTTGCTGATCGGCGTGCCGCTTGGCGTGATCGCCGCCGCCCGCCACGGCGCTAGGCTCGAGCGTGCGATTCTGACTGGCAGCGCCGTCGCGGTCAGCGCCCCGACGTTCTTCATCGGCATCGTGTTGATTTTCGTCTTCGCGGTGCAGTGGCGCGTGCTGCCGTCGCAGGGTGCGAGCGACTGGACGCATTTCATCTTGCCCGCGTTGACTTTGAGCATTCCCAGAGTCGCGCTGTTCACGCGCTACATCCGCGCTGGTCTGCTCGAGGTGCTGCCCGAGGATTTCATCCGCACCGCCCGCGCCAAAGGTTTGCCCTCGGGTGCGATTTTGTACGGTCACGCGCTCAGGAACGCATTGCTGCCATTCATCACCATTCTGGGCTTGCAACTGGGCAGCTTGCTGTCTGGTACGGTCATTTCTGAGACGCTGTTCGCGCTGCCCGGCATCAACCGCCTCGCGCTCGAGGGGCTGACGCGATTGGATTACCCGTTGATTCTGGCGTACACCTTGATCTCGAGCGGCACGGTGCTGGGCTTGAACTTGCTGACCGACGCGCTGTACGGGCTGGTCGACCCTCGAGTGAGGTACGCGTGAAGGCATGGTGGGGGCTAGCGGCAATCGCGCTGCTCGCCGTGTTCGCGCCGCTCTTCACCCCCGACCCTCGAGCGCAGGATCTGGGCAGTGCGCTGCTGCCGCCGCTCTCGAGCCTGACACATCTGCTTGGCACAGATGCACTGGGGCGCGACGTGCTGAGCCTGACGCTGCACGGTTTGCGCGTCTCCTTGCTGGTCGGGATCGCCTCGAGTCTGATCGGCGCGGGAATCGGCATTCCGCTCGGCTTGCTGGCCGGTTACAGCGGCGGCTGGCTCGAGCGGCTGGTGATGCGGGCGGTGGATGTTGGACTCTCCTTGCCGGGGATGCTGGTCGCGCTGGTCGTGTTGGCCTTGTGGGGAACAGGTTTGGACAAATTGATCGTCGTCTTGGGGCTGACCAGTTGGGCTGGGTTTGCGCGGCTGGCTCGAGCCGGAGCGCTGTCTCAGCGCTCGTTGGAGCATGTGCTGGCGGCGCAGGCGCTCGGGGCTGGAATGCGCCTCATCATCGTGCGGCACGTCTTGCCCGGCATTATGGGCGCATTGATCGTCAAGTTCACGCTCGAGATTCCCGCGAATATGCTCAGCGAAGCCGCGCTGTCGTTTCTCGGTTTGGGAACAGGAGTGGACACGCCAAGTCTCGGCTCGAGCATCGCGCTGGGGTATGGGCGGCTCTACAGCGGGCAGTGGTGGTTGAGCCTCTTGCCCGGCGCGGCGCTGACGCTGCTGGTGCTGAGCATCAACGCCTGCGGCGAGGCTTTGCGCGTCCAGCTCGACCCGCGCCAGAGACACGCTGCTCGAGACGAGTAGCTCGAGACGGTTAACGGGTGTCAGCCGTCGCGCTGTCCAGATTCTTCTCAAAACAGTCCACGGTGTACGTTTGCCCGTCCCAAACGTCGAGCGCTCGCTTGAACTTCTGATATCCGAGCTTCCTGTACAGCGCCAACGCGGGCGCATTGTCTGAGTCGACCATCAGCGTCACCCTCGAGCACCCGAGCAATACCGCCTGCGACTCGAGCGCACGAATTAGTGCCGTTCCCACGCCGCGTCCTCGGTGAGTCCCGAGGACTTCCAACCCTTGAAGGTAAACGCTGGTGACGTTGCTCAGGTCTGGATCTTGGTGATTTCGCACGAGCTGAACCGTTCCGACTTGTTGTTCGGGCGGATCGAACGCAATCAGAATCGTGCGCTCGCCGAATATCTGCGCCGCGAACTCGGCGCTCAGCGCGGTCTTCATTGCTTCGCCACCCCCGCGCCACTCGAGCATCGGCTCGAGGTCTCGGGGCGTGGCGCGGCGAATCTCGAGTTCCATGTGCAGATTTTACCCTCGAGCTGCTCAGTAGCTGCTGCTGACGCCGATTTTGGCGTTCAGCGCGTTCATCAAATCCAGATCGGCGCGGTACTCGAGCGGCGTGTACGAATCGTACTTGGGTTCATAGGTGTCAAAAAACGGTTTGATCGCGTCTGCGCCCCATTTCTGCGTCGTCACGCCTGCCGTGGTCACACGCAGATTCTCGAGCAACTTGGCCTTGGTTGCGGCATCCGCCGTGTCTAAACTATCCATTTGCAAGTACATGCTCATGCGAAAACCGTTGCCGACGAAGCGCTGCCACAAGCCTTCCTGCTCGAGTTTGAGCGCTACAGGCAGTGGGTTCTTGCGGTCTTCGTTCCAGTGCAGTACGGGGCGGCCGTACCCGATGAAGTACCCGTAATTCATCAAAAAAGCCGGCGTCTCGAGGGTGAGTTTACTGCCGCTTGTTTTGACGTTCGCCTCGGGCAGATAACCCTTGGCGATCAAGCGCACGTTTTGCGAGAACGCGTTGTGGAGGTGCATGTTCTCGTCGATCAAGCTGCCGACCATGTACTCACCGACTTTGGTCGAGTTGCTGCCGCTGATGCGGGCGAAGCTCGGTTCAAAGGTGAAGCCAATCCAGAACCACGTCAGACGCAAGCGCTGCTGCTCTGCGCTGACACTGGTGATCGCAGACACGCTCTCACGCACGAATTTCGGCAAGCCCAGCCGCTCGAGGGTCACGCGCAAGCTGCCCGCGTTTTGGTTTTCGTCCATCATCGTGCGGGCGCTGTCGCCGATTTCCCACATGTCCCCGCCGGACAGGAAATCGCTTTTAGCAATGTAACTGGCGTTGTCCAGATACGAGAACGCCAGCGGCCCTTGCGCGAAACCCGCCCGAGCCGCGTGCTGAGTTCGCATCAAATGCTGCCCGATCATCGCGCTGCGGAGCTTGTGCAGCGCGAAATCGTCGACCGCGCCGCACGCGAGGTTCGGGTTGATGCCGCCGATGGTGCAGCGCTCGAACGGTTTGGTGGCTGTCATTTGCGGCACGGCCGCGTACATTTTCCAGAAGTTTTCGTCGCTGGAATTGCCAAGGTACGCGTCTTGCAAGGCGTGCCACTGCGTCTTAAATTCCGGCGTCGCATCCAGCGCGATGTCCGCCAGCCAGTCGTTGAGCGTGCCTTCGGACTCACCTTGCGCCAGATCAGCCGACCACAGCGGGTACTGAATGCCCGTTGGCAAAGAGCGCAGGTTCATGCGGCTTGAGTTCGCGCCGCCCGCGTTTTCGCCTTTGATTAAATCCATCAGCTCAGCGCGAGCTTTTTTAGCTGCCTCGAGCGAATCGATGCGCGTCCCAAACAGGGTCGGCAGCAGTGGCTCTAATTCGCGTGCGAAGTTGATGTCGCGCTCGAGTGGCGTCAAACCAGCCAGCACCGCGCCGCCGGGCTGGAACGGGCGGAAGGTGCGGGGGTTCTCGAGCGGTAGGCTGTCTCGAGCGCGAATCTGCTGGATTGCTTGGGCGAGCGCAGCCGCTTCCTGCGCGGTCGCGCCGTCGATCTTGGCGCGGCGCAGAATGTCTACTTGAGTAGAGCCGATCCGCGCCAGATCGTAAAAGTCCGCGCCGTGGCAGCCGCTGCATGACCCTTTTGGGTGTTGTGCGCGGTCATCGTCGCGCCAGAGTTTCATGGCTTGCGTTTGCGCCTCGAGCGGCGTCATTGGGTTCACGGGGGCTTCGGTGATCGGCGTGGAATTGCAGGCACTGAGGCTCAAGGCGATCAGCACGGTCAACGCAGTTAGGGTGCGGGTCGCGGTCATTGGTGCTCATCATATGAAGCAATCTGGCTCGAGGGCGTGAAACAGCGCACACCGCTGCATTCAGGTTTAGTCAAGCTGGGGGCTTCATACTGAATCCATGAGCGAACCAGAGTTTGATGCCATCGTGGTCGGCGCGGGACAAGCGGGCGGGCCACTCGCGGGGGCACTCGCCAAAGCGGGCTGGAAAGTCGCGCTGATTGAGCGCGAACACGTCGGTGGCACGTGCGTCAACGAGGGTTGCACGCCGACCAAAACGATGATCGCCAGCGCGAGGGTCGCGCACGTGGCGCGGCGAGCTGCCGAGTACGGCGTGCAGCACGGCGCGGTCAGCGTTGATTTCGAGGTTGTCCGCAGCCGCAAGCGGGCAATCGTTGAGTCGTTCAGATCGGGCAGTCAGGGGAGCTTGGAGCGCATCGAAGGTGTGGAGCTGATCTTCGGCGAGGCGAAATTCACGGGCATCAAGCAGCTCGAGGTGCAATTGCAAAGCGGTGGTACGCGAACGCTCGAGGCAGAGAAAATTTTTATCAACGCGGGCACGCGCCCGTTCGTGCCAGAGATTGCAGGACTGAGCGAAGTCGGTGCGCTGGATTCCACGGCGATCATGGAGCTGGACAGCGTGCCGGAGCATCTGGTGATTCTGGGCGGCGGGTACATCGGCTTTGAATTCGCGCAGATGTTCGCCCGCTTCGGCAGCCGCGTGACCGTGATCGAACGCGCCAAGCGCCTGCTCGAGCGCGAGGACGAGGACGTCTCGAGCGCCATCGTGCGGGTGTTGAACTCCGAGGGCGTCAGCTTTGAATCTGGCTGCGAGGTCAAGCACGTGCAGCGCAGCTCGAGCGGTCAGATCAGCCTCGAGTTACACAGTGAAGCTGGAGATCGCAGCCTCACGGGTTCGCACCTGCTCGTCGCCATCGGGCGCACGCCGAACACTGACCGCCTCAACCTCGAGTCCACGGGCTTACAGACCGACGCTCGAGGATTTATCCCAGTCCAGCCAACGCTCGAGACCGATGTGGCGGGGATTTACGCGCTGGGCGACATCAAGGGTGGCCCCGCCTTCACGCATATTTCCTACGACGATTACCGTATCGTCAGGGACGCGTTGCTGCACGCTGGGACGCGCACCACGACCGACCGCCTCGCGCCGTACACGATGTTCACCGATCCGCAACTGGGCAGGGTCGGCATGTTCGAAGATCAGGCTCGAGCGTCCGGACGCAAATTGCGGCTTTACCGCCTGCCGATGACCAGCGTCGCAAGGGCGATTGAGATCAATGAGACGGCGGGCGTGATGAAAGCCGTCGTGGATGCCCAAACTGATTTGATTCTGGGCGCGACCGTGCTGGGCTATGAGGGCGGCGAGGTCATGGCGGTTTTGCAGATGGCGATGATCGGCGGCGTCACGGCAACAGCCATCCGCGAGGGCGTGTTCGCGCACCCGACGATGACGGAATCGCTCAACAACCTCTTCAGCAGCGCCCCCGTCACGATCTGAGGGGGTGTTCTCGCACTCGAGGTCTGGCTCGCATCGCTGCTCAGCTCGAGCGCACCATGAGCCTTTGATCCAGCCAATATGCTCGCCGAGTTTCATCTCGTGTTTTCGGGCATTTGACTTGGACGCGATTTGACGCTCCGTTGAACTTGGACGTATAGTCCAAGTGTGCGCTTTTCCAAAGCCAAGCTCGAGGCGCGATACGCCCACGCTTTCCCGATTGCCCAAGGCATCGCCGTTTGGTTGCACCCAAATGCCGAAGTCGTGCTGCATGACTTTGAAACGGATCGGGTGGTTAAAATCTGGAATAATTTTTCGCGTCGCAGTCCGGGCGAAGCGTCCCTGATTGCCGAGGAAATCCAGCTCGAGCAAGACCGCGATGTCTACGGCCCTTACGAGCGCAGCAATTGGGACGGTCGCCGCCTGAAATGCGTCAGCAGCGTCGTGCGTGACGAAAATGGCGAACGCATCGGATTGCTTTGCCTGAATTTGGATGTCTCGAGCTTCGATGCCTTCAGCGCTTTCATTGACCTGTTTACCGCCACCGCCTCGAGTCCTCCGACGGCCCTGATCGAACGCGACTGGCGCGAACAAATCCATGCTGCGCTCGGTCAGCATTTGCGCGAGGTCAACACGCCGCTGCCCGCGCTGACCCGAGCGCAGAAAATTGATGCGGTACGGGCTTTGGATGCCAAACAACTTTTTTCTACCCGCAACGCCACGCAGCACGTCGCCGAAATTCTCAACGTTTCACGCGCCACGGTTTACAACTGGTTGAACGAGGCCAGAAATCAGTGATGCCAGAAATCAGTAACGCTCAAGCAGTCCGAGTCTAGAAGAGCCGAGGAAATGAATGAACATTAAACCCTTCCGCATTGAGCATTATTACGCCAAGTACGAGTTCAGCGCCAAGTTCATGCTCTCGAGCAGCGACGCGCAATCGCGCACGCTGGGCGAACTGCTTTCCCTTGAACCCGGTGCTCGAGAAGCCATGGACGAGCACTGGTTGGGGTACACCGAAGCCCCCGGCGCACCGTATTTGCGCCAAGCCATCACCACGATTTACCAAACGCAAGAAGCCGACGACGTGCTGGTACTCTCCAGCGCCGAAGAAGGTATTTTCGTCGCCTATCACGCACTAGTCGGTGCTGGCGATCACGTGATCGTCGAAACGCCGTGCTACGAAAGCGGTCTCGAGGTTGCACGCAGCACCGACGCGGAAGTCAGCACGTGGCAGCGCCATTACGAGGATGGTTGGGCACACGATTTGGGCGCACTTGGGCAGATGATTCAACCGAACACGAAGCTGCTGTACATCAACACGCCGTCCAACCCGACTGGCACGAACATGACCCCCGAAGTCTTCGCAAGCGTCATGAACCTCGCCAAGGAGCGCGGCATTATTGTCTTATGCGACGAGGTGTACCGCGAGTTGGAGCACGATCCCAGCCAGCGATTGCCCGCCGCCTGCGACGCTTTTGAAAACGCGATCTCGCTCGGATCGATGAGCAAAGCCTACGGGCTGCCCGGATTGCGCTTGGGCTGGCTGGCGACGCGCAACAAGAGCGTGATCGAGAAATGCCTGCATTTCAAGTACTACACGACGATCTGCTCGAGCGCTCCGTCGGAATTCCTGACGGCCCTCGCGTTGCGGCAACGCGACGTGATCTTGTCGCGCAATCTCGAGATCGTGCAAAAGAACCTGCCACTGATGCAAGCCTTTTTTGAACGTCACAGCGATTTGTTTTCTTGGGTCAAACCTGACGCCAGCCCGATTGGATTTCCAAAAGTCAACATCGGCGGTGATGTGATGGCATTTTGCGAGGAGATCGTGCGCGAAACCGGCGTGCTGTTGCTGCCCGGTAGCGTTTACGATCAACCGCGTCACGTTCGCGTGGGCTACGGACGCTCCAATATGCCCGAAGCCCTCGGAATCTTAGAGGATTACTTGAAGCGCAGGGATTGACGTGAAAATCATTTCCGCCGAACAAGTTCGCGCTCACCTCAAACTCTCAGGTTTGATCGAACCGATGCGCGACGCCTTCAAAGCCTTCTCCAAAGGTGACTCGAGCGACGCGATTGGATTTTTGCGCCCCAACGGTGGCGAGGTGCACATCAAGAGCGGTTTCATGGCGGGCAGCAAGGTCTTTGCCGTCAAAGTCTCGGCTGGCTTTCAGCAGAACATCGCTCGAGGGTTGCCAGTCTGGGACGGCGCGGTGATGGCTTTCGATGCGAACACTGGTGCGCCCGTGGCGATGGTGCTAGACGGCGGGTTGCTGACCGATTGGCGCACCGCTGTGGCTGGCGCGGTCGCCAGTCACGCGCTGGCTTGCGCTGATGCCAAAACGCTCGGTGTGATCGGCACGGGCATTCAAGGGTTGTGGCAACCGCTGGCGCACAAAACTGTGATCGACTTTAAGCGCCTGCTGATCTGGGGCAGAAGTGCCCAGAAAGCCAAAGCGATTCAGGCGCAACTCGAGCCGCAACTGCCCGGCGTGAAGGTCGAAGTCAGCACCGATCTCGAGCACTTGGTGCGGGCGTCCGAGATCATCGTCACCGTCACCGCCAGCACAACACCGCTGATTCGTGGTGAATGGCTGCAACCCGGAACGCACATCACGGCCGTCGGCGCGGACGATGACCGAAAATGCGAACTCGAGTTGGGTGTACTCAAACGGGCGGATGTGATCGTGGTCGATTCGCTGCTGGTCAATCAAACATACGGCGACATCGCGCACGCCCTGAAATCTGGAACACTCGAAACCTCGAGCCTGATTGAACTTGGCACGCTGCTCTCCAATCCAAACTTGGGCAGAACATCAGGCGAGCAGATCACAGTGGCGAAATTGGTTGGCTTGGGCGTGCAAGATCTGGCGGCGGTCGAAGTGTTACTCGAGCATTGCTGAACATTATTGATAACCCCATGATTCGGTTAACTTACGTATGGGTCACAGAAGCTGTGTACGGCGACGCTTAATGACACTGAAGTTGCCGAACTCAGTAGGAGCAATCATGAACGGGAAAATCGTGCTGGTGACAGGTGGAAATTCTGGTATCGGACTTGTGACCGTGACCGAACTCGCAAAACTGGGTGCAACCGTGATCCTTGTCGCTCGGGATCGCAGCAGAGGTCAGGCGGCACTCGAGCAGGTTAAACGCGACTCGGGCGGCGCGAACATTCACCTGATGCTGGCGGATTTGTCATTGCAGGTGGACGTTCGCCACTTGGCGCTCGAGGTGCAAAATCGCTTCCCGCGTTTAGACGTGTTGGTCAACAACGCCGCGCTCGTGCCAGCCGTGCGCCAAATCACGGCTGAAGGCATGGAGGTGCAACTGGCGGTCAATCACCTCGCACCGTTTTTGCTGACCAACCTTTTGCTCGAGCATCTGAAAAAATCAGATCAGGGTCGCGTCGTTACCGTCTCGAGCGTGGCGCACGGCAATGGCAAGGCGAACTTCGCTGACATCCAAAGCGAGCGCGAGTACGACCGCCCCAACTCGCCAGCCAAGGGATGGCAAACGTATTGCAACACCAAACTCTTCAATATTCTCTTCTCAAATGAACTGGCCCGCCAACTCGAGGGAACCCGCGTGACCTCGAATGCCCTGCATCCCGGCGTGATCGGCTCGAACCTCTGGCGAACGATGCCGGGCCCAGTGCGTTGGATTGCCAATCTGGTGATGGTCAAACCGACTCGAGGTGCAAGAACCAGCATTTACCTCTCGAGTTCCCCAGAAGTGACGAGCGTGACTGGGAAATACTTTTTTGACAATTGCAACGAAGTCCAACCCAGCGATCTTGCCAAGGATGTCGCGGCGCAAAAAGAACTCTGGGCGATCAGTGAACAGTTGGTCGGGCTTGGTGAGACTCACCATTCTAAGTAGACGCGACCAGTCGCCAGTCTAGGAGACCCCGAGCAGTTGCGCGGAGCGTGTCAGATTGAGGACTGGCTCGCGGGCAGCGTTCACGGTACTTGCGGCTCGAGACTTAATCGCATTCGCGCCGCAACCGCCTGCTCCAACTCGCCCTGCGTCTCGAGTTGCGCGACCGCGCCGCGCTGGTCAGCAGCCGTGCGGTTCTGCGAGAGTTTGTGCTTACCCTCGAGCCGCGTGACCTGTAAGCCAATGCCGACAATGCCGTTCTTCATGCGCTCGAGGTAATCGGCTGGCAGCGCGGTCATGTCCGCCGCGTGCCCGTGCGCCGCCATCAGCCCCTCGAGCTGCGCGTGCAATTCGTCCGGCTCGAGGATGCGAGCGGTTGCGTAGGCGTGAACGGTCGCGTAATTCCACGTTGGGACTTGCGGCGCAGATTCGTACCAGCGCGAGGACACGAAGGCGTGCTCGGCTTGGAAAATCACCAGCACCTCGAGATTCGGTTGCAGATGCCGCCACTGCGGGTTGGCAATCGACACGTGCGTCAGCAATGTGCGCGATTCTTTGATGACCGTGAACGGTACTGAAGTCGCAAACGGCACACCGTCCGGCGCGGTCACGAGCAGCGCGAACGGGTAATCGCGCATCAGCGCCCAAGCGTCGGTTTCGGTCATGCTCGAGTACGCGGGGATGTACATGACTGAGATTTTAGAGGGCTTTTTGGTGCGACTCGAGCAACCTGTCTATGCTGCGGTCTGGCTCGAGTCGGCGATAATGCCGAGCATGACCGAACTTTTTGATGCAATGCGGATCATTGCGGGTCAAACAGGCGAGCTGTGAAGATCGCCGCCTTTCAAACCCGACATGAACCCGGTCGCCTCGAGCAACGCGTGACAGAGCTGAAAAAGCAGTTGCTCGAGTGTGACGAATTGGGCGTGGACATCGCTGTGTTCCCTGAATGCCATCTCACGGGTTACTTCCTTGATTCCAAACAGATCACGCTTCATGCCCTGAGCATTCAGGGTGAACACCTGCATTATCTGCTGGAAGCAACGCGGGACTCAAAAGTCACCTCCATTCTAGGTTTCCTCGAGCGTGACGGGGAACGTTTTTTCAATACAGCGGGCGTGATGCGTTCAGGTGCGTTGATCGGGTGTTACCGCAAAATTCACGCGAACGAAAAAGCGCTCAGTCCCGGAACCGACGTGCCGATTTTCGAGGCGAGCGGGATGCGGTTCGGGATCAACATTTGCAACGATGCCAACTACCCAGAGTTGGCATTGCAAACCGCAGCGGTAGGGGCGAAAATTCTGTTCTACCCGCTCAATAACTTCTTACCTCGAGCCATTGCCGAAACTTGGCGACCGAAGAGCTTTGAGAATTTAGTCGCTCGAGCGCGAGAGACGGGTTGCTGGGTTATCTCGAGCGATGTCGTGGGAGAGGCTAACGATTGGCTTAGTTACGGTTGCACAATGATTGTTTCACCGCAGGGGGAGATCGTCGCCCATGCGCCTGAATTCGTTACAAGCGTCGTGATTGCTGATTTGCCCGACTGTTCGGTCAGCTTAAACAAACTGTGAACAGCACAATAACTATTAGGTTGGACTCGAGCCACCCGTCTCGCTCGAGAGGTTTTGCGTGTGTTCGACGTGGGGCTGCGCGGCGGCGAGGGGCGCAACATGTGTCTTGAGGCGCAAATCATGCACCTTCGGGCTGGGTCGCTGCGCCCCTACGATTGGCGACTAACGCGTCAGCCCCAAATGACGTTCGCACCAAGTCACGGTCTCCTCAAGACTTAACCGTCCATCGACCTCGAGTACTGCGAACCCAAGTGCCGTCGCTCGAGCGTGAATGAAGCGGGCATTGCTCGCATCTCGAGCCATCCAACGCTCGAAAACGCCGATTGAGTCTGCTGTGGTCGCCAGCAAACCTTGCGCCCATTCGCGCTCGGCGTAAAGCCAGCGCTGAAAGGCTGGACTCGGCACGAGATAAACCGCGCCTGCTCGAGGTTGCAATGTCGCCATCACATCCGGCAGGAACGGCATACCCTCGGCGATCACGGGCGAACCGATGGCGTCCACATCCTCGAGCGCGAATGCGGCTAACTCGACATTGGCGCTGAGTTCATCGGCGATCATCCGCTCGAGCGAATGCGTCGTGGAGGCCTCCAGCCACGAAAGCCGCTGAAACTGCGCTAGGCTCGAGCCGCTGAGGGCGCGGCTGAGATGCGCGTCGTAATGGTCATCGCAGTGATGAGCGCGTAGCCCGTGACGCTCAGCCAGTGCGTCGCAGATTGTGCTTTTGCCACTGCACGGCGAGCCACCGATGAAGAAATTCACGTAATCCTAAGTTTAACGCTCGAGCTTCGAGCGACTGAGGTACACTCCCGAACAGTATGCTGGCAGCGCTCGAGAATATCGATAAGTTTTACGGTTCGCAGGACGTGCTGTCTGGCGTGAATTTCGCCGTGCAGCCCGGCGACCGCGTGGCGCTGGTCGGGCGCAACGGCGCGGGTAAAACCACGGTGCTCAAATTACTGTCGGGCAGGGAAGAGCCGAGCGGCGGGCGGGTGCTGCTGGCCAAAAACCTCAGCATCCGCGTTTTGGAGCAAGACCCAAGTTTTGTCGCCGATAGCACGATTCGCAGCGTGGTCGAGGGTGCGTTCACCGAACTCGATGATCTAGAAGCCAGCATGAAAGCGCTGGAAGCTGACCTCGAGAATCCAGTTTCTTTGGACGCGTATCACGAACTCGAGGAGCATTACCGTTTGCGCGGCGGTTACGCCCGCAACTCGCGGCGCGATGCGGTGCTGCATAGTTTGGAGTTCACGGGGCGCGAGGACGAATTGGTCACGGGCTTGAGCGGCGGCGAGCGCACGCGCTTGGCACTGGCGCAGATTCTGGTCGCGCAGCCAGAGCTGCTGCTGCTGGACGAGCCGACGAACCATTTAGACATTCAGATGCTCGAGTGGCTGGAAGGCTTCCTGCGCCATTACCCCGGCGCGATTGTCGCGGTGTCGCACGACCGAGCGTTTCTGGACGCGATTGCCACGAAAACGGCGCTCGTCTCACGCTCCGAGGTGCGCGTCTATGAGGGCAATTACACGGCGTTCAAAACGCGCCGCGACGCCGAACTCGAGGTGCAGGCCCGCACGTATGCCAACGAGCAGCGCGAGCTGGGGCGCTTGGAGGATTTGACCGAGCAGATGCGAATCTGGGGGCATCGCAATGAAAAATTAGCGATTCGCGCCCGCAGTATGCAAAAGCGCGTGGATCGCTTCGCGGGCGATTTGACGGACGCGCCGCCACCCGAAGAAAAAGTCGCTCGAGTCAAGTTCACCGCGATTGACAGCGGTGAAATCGTGATGATCGGGGCGCACCTGAAGAAAGTCTTCGGCAATCGCACGCTGTTTCACGATGTCGACGTGACCGTGCGGCGCGGGGAGCGCATCGCGGTCGTCGGCAGGAACGGCGCGGGTAAAACCACGCTGGTGCGCTGCCTGCTGGGGTTTGAAGCGGTGGACGATCCACGCTCATTCACGCGGCTCGGCTCGAGGGTCAAGGTCGGGTATTACGACCAGCAATTGCGCGGCGTCGATCCGAACAACACCTTGTTTCAGGAGATTGCGCGGTATTTAAACTCTGACCAAGAAGTTCACGATTATTTGGGCGCGTACCTGTTCCCGTTCGACGCGCAGTACAAGAAAATCAGTGCCCTCTCCGGCGGCGAACGCGCCAGACTTGCATTGCTGAAACTCTCCTTGGAGGAATACAACTTTCTAATCTTGGACGAGCCGACCAATCACCTCGACATGGAAATGGTCGAATCGCTCGAGGGGGCGCTGCAAGCCTTCAATGGGACACTCATTCTGGTCAGTCACGACCGCCGCTTTTTGGAGAATATCTCCAACGCGATCTGGCTGCTCGAGGATAACGAGTTTTACAGTTATCCGGGCGGCTACGCGTATTACAAGGAAAAACATCAGGGCAAAGCCGCGCCAGTTCTTGAAGTCAAAGCGCCGATTGAGAAAGTGACCGCGAAGAAAAGCGTCAACCCGTGGAAGCTCAAGCAGGAACTGGGGACAGTCGAAACGAGCATCGCCGCGCTCGAGGCGGAGCAGACTCGAGTCACCGTTGAATTGTCCACGCCGAATGCCAACACTGACTTCGCTGCCCTCGGGCGGCGCAACGCTGAGATTGATACAGAACTGCTGACCATCATGACGCGTTGGGAAGAGTTATCGAACCTGCTCGAGATGGCCTGACAGCGATTCCCTCTTCAACGCTCGAGCGTCACACCTATGGGCACATCACACCTTGCGTGCATGGGCACATCACACCTTGCGTGCATGGGCACGACGCGCAACGCGAGTAGATTTGACACAGCGGTGAAACCGAAGTTGAAAAAAGCCTTCTTTGCTCGGGCGAAGATGAAAACCGCTGTGAAACTTCAGTGGCAGCGGCCCCGGATCACACGGGTACGCGCAGAGCTTGAGTTTTGCAGACTGGTGGATTGTAGCGGCGCTCAGTCGCTCGAGCAGTCAACGCGGTTTAGCTGACGACTGTGCCGCGACCTTTGATCGCCTGCGTGACGGGACTCGTCACCCTCGCATCTCCGAAGATCACGCGTTTCACGCCGCCCTGCACGGCTTCGGCTGCGCCCAAAACTTTCTTCTTCATGCGATCCTTGGCGAACTCGAGGTAATCTTCGACTTGGGCAGCGGGGATATTGGCGATCAAGCTGGACTCGTCGGGGTAGTCGCGCAGCAAGCCCGGTACGTTGGACAGCAGCAGCAGCGCATCGGCTCTCATTGCGACCGCGACCGCAGCCGCCGCACGGTCGCCGTCGACGTTGACCGCCACGCCCTCAAAGCTCGAGCCGGGCGGGGTCAGCACGGGCAGATAACCGTTCTGGAGCAGTAACTCGAGCAGGTGCGTGTTGACCTGTTCGACCGTGCCCGTGTGATCGCCGCGCAGCACTTTGGTTTTGCCATTTTCCACGACTCGCACGCTGTCTTTGTGCTTGCCTTCAAAAATGCGCCCGTCCAAGCCAGACAGTCCTACGGCATTCACCCCTCTTGTCTGCAACCGCTCGACGATGCCTTTGTTTTGCTTGCCGCAGTAGACCATCTCGAATATTTCTAAAGTCTCGCGGTCAGTGAAGCGGCTGGTGTACCCGCTCGGGCTGGTGACGAACTTGGGGGGATGCCCCAGCAACTCTGCGATGCGGTTGGTTTCAGCACTGCCGCCGTGAATCAGAATCAGTTTCTGTCCAGCCTTCCATAGCCCTGCGATGTCGTCGCACACCGCGTCGTAATCAATGCCCAAGCTACCGCCGACCTTAACGATAATCACGCCCTGAATTCTACCTCGAGCCTGCAATCTATTCAGCCAGACCTCGAGATGCAAATCATTGTGTGGGGATGCTTGGCGGGTAATTCTGGCGTGATAAACTCTTTGCATGATTCTCGAATTGCCCACTGGGGACGCAGAGACCCTCGAGCAAATCAGGCGTTCGTTGCGGACAACCCGCGAGGAAGCGATCAAGCTTGCGCTCAACGCATTCCTCGATGATCTCAATGCCAATAAGTTGCTGGCTGCGCGTAACCCTGTGACCGAGCAAATGAGCGAGGACGAGGTTTACGAGATTGCAAACGCGGCTGTGAAGCAAGCCAGAGTTGAAAAGCGTCGTCGTTGAGAGTGGTGTTAGATACAAACGCTTGGGTGGCTGGTGCGGCAAAACCAGATGGGGTAACTGGCGCAATTCTTAGGGCGTGGCTCGAAGAGTCGCGGTTTACGTTACTGACCTCTAAAGCGCAGGTTGCTGAATTCAAACGGGTCTCCAAATACGCGCACGTGCGAAAAATTCTAAAGAAAACAATTGCAGGCGCGTTGGTTAACCGTGTGAAGAAGAAAGCGGAATTCATACCCGTGCGAGGCGTAAAAAGAATTAGCCCTGATCCAGACGATGATTTCATCATTGCGATTGCAACGCAGGGCAAAGCTCAGTTTCTGATCTCGAGGAACAAGGTCGATTTGCTGGATTTGGTGCAAGTAGAGGAAGTGAAGATGTTGACGCCAGAGCAATTCTTACGGTTTTTGAAACGTGGCAGGATCAATTGAAACGCCCTCGAGCCTGCAATCCGTCACCCAAACCTCGAGCTAATATTGATGAATGCTCGAGAACCGCATGGATTACACGCACGGCACATTGGATGAAGCTCAGATGCTCGAGAACCCAAGAGAACAACTCGCGGTTTGGCTCAACGATGCCCGCGACCAGATTGAACCGAACGCGATGACGGTTTCCACCGTCGCTCAAAACGGCAAACCCTCGAGCCGCGTGGTGCTGCTGCGCGGACTGAGTGAGGCTGGTTTGACGTTTTACACCAATTACGAGTCGCGCAAAGGTGCACAGATCAATGCGACGGGCGCGGTGTGCCTGAGCTTCTGGTGGGGGGCTTTGGAGCGGCAGGTGCGGATCGAGGGCAGCATCGCTAAAGTCTCGAGCGATGAGTCTGATGCGTACTTCGCCAGTCGCCCTTTGGAAAGCCAACTCGCCAGTGCCGCCAGCCCGCAGAGCCAAGTCGTGACCCGCACTGAACTCGAGGCTCGAGTGACGGCGTTGCGGCTCGAGTACCCGGTCGCCGTGCCGCGTCCAGCGCACTGGGGCGGGTACGTGGTCGCGCCCGAGTACATGGAGTTCTGGCAGGGCAGGAAAGCGCGGCTGCACGACCGCATCGCGTACAGCTTGCAAGAGGGGGTCTGGCAACGCTCGAGACTCGCGCCCTAGATCGTCGCTGCCAGCTCGAGCGTTGGTGCGCCGTGACGCGTCGCGCAGAAAATCGGTGCACTGCCCGGAGCGCTTGATCGTGCGCTGCTGCGTTGCAAAGTCCACGCAGACCAAGCCAAAGCGGGTTTACTTCGGTTGGCTGGGGCGCACTTCGACCCGGCTCGGCAGCGTGCGTGCGGGCATCTCTAAAAGGTCGATCACGATTTGCGCGATGTCCTCGGGCTGGATTTTCCACGCATCAGCTTCTGAAGGTGTGTGACCGCCAAAATACGTGGCGACGCTGCCGGGCATGACTTGGCTGACCTTGATCCCCAGCGGGCGCAGATCCAGCATGATCGCTTCACTGAAGCCGTTCAAGCCGAACTTGCTGGCGTTGTAGGCCGCGCCCAATTTGAACGGGTTCTTTCCCGCCAAACTGGATAAATTAATGATGTACCCCTTGCGCTTGGCTAACTCCGGCACGCTGGCTTTGACGCTGTAAAACACGCCCGTCAAATTGGTGTCGATCACCGCATCCCAGTCTTCCAAGCTCAAGTCCTGCACGGGTTTGAAAATCCCGACGCCCGCATTGGCGATCAGCACGTCCAAACCGCCGAAATGGGTCACGGCTGCCTGCACCGCTGATTCTAAACTCGCGTAATCCCGGGCGTCCGAGACCACCGCGACGGCTTTGCCGCCACCCAAAGCGTTCAGCCCAGTGGCCGCGGCCTCGAGTTCAGCCGCGTTGCGGGCCGTGATGACCACACCCGCGCCGCGTTTGACCAGTGCCTCGGCAATGGCCAGCCCAATGCCTTTACTGCCGCCCGTGACGAGCGCCGCCGTGTTTTTGAAGTCCATACCGTGAGCCTACCCGCGACTATCCGTAACTCGAGGCAGTCCAAACGACATGGGTGCTGCTTGGAAAGATTGAGCCAGCCGCATCTCGAGGCGGGTCGCCTTTTCAAAAGGTCTTGAGAGCTGAGAAATTTGTCAGTTCCACACTGCGAAGTCACCGCTCAATAAAAGCAGCTCGAGCTGCCGTGAGAAACAGTCTTTTGATCCCTCCGAGCCGATCTCTGGTGGGGGAATCAAAGCTGGCAGACTCATGGCGTTTCGCGTCAAGGTCTCAGGCGATGACTTGAAGCGGGCGGAGCGTGCAAATCAGCACCGATAACCAGTGCGGGTCGCGTTATACTACGTACCAATGACTCAGGTCGCTGCCACAAGCCTCGTCGAAATTGCAGGTCTGACCGACAGTGGTCGCCTGCGCGAGATGAACGAGGATCACTGGGCGCATCAGACGCTCTCCAGCGGCGAGCTGGTGATGGTCGCCGATGGCATGGGCGGACACCGCACCGGCGAGATCGCCTCGAGTCTGGCGACCGAAGCGCTGCTGCTGGGCATGAAGGAATTGCCCGGCACGCCGCCTGAGACGCTGCCGCGTGCGATGCAGCGCAGCAACTTTGCGGTGTATCAGCAAAGCGCCCGCCGGGCCGAATCGCGTGGCATGGGCACGACGATGACGGCCGTGCTGATCGACGGCAACGCGGCCGTGATCGGGCACGTCGGCGACTCGAGGGCGTATTTGGTGCGCGGTGACACGATCACGCAACTGACCCGCGATCACTCGTGGGTCGCCGAAAAAGTCCGCCAAGGCCTCATCACTGAAAGCGAAGCACGGGATCACAAGTGGCGCAATGTCATCACCAACGCGCTCGGCAGCCGCCCGCAGTTGCGGCTTGATTTGTTCGGCATCGACCTCAGGGACAACGACCTGCTGCTGCTGTGCTCGGACGGACTGAGCAACATGCTGACCGATCAGCAGATGCTCGAGCTGATCCGTCTTGAAGCCAGCACCCCGTTGGAGTCGCTGTCGCAGAAACTGGTCGATGCCGCCAACGAAGCGGGCGGGCCGGACAACATTTCCGTGGTGTTGGTCAGGGTCAAACGCGCCACACCGCGCCGCAAGCAGTATCCATTGCCGCTGCTGGGACGCGATCCCGCCCCGGCGGTCGAGGAAGTGCCGATGGATTCTAAGCACACCTTCGTTTACGACCCAGCCATGCCGCAGGGCATCGCTGAGGCTGGGCCGCGCCGCAATCAAACGTGGTTGCTGTTGGTGTTACTGGTGCTGTACGTGGTGCTGGTTGGAGTGCTGCTCAACGTGCGTCGCTAGGAACGGCCGCTCGAGTCAACCGTGAGTTTGACGGTCGGGCGTTGCATCTCGTGGAGGCGGTATTTCGTAAGGGCGCAACACGTTCATACACTCGGACTTCATCACTGATGCCGTGAGACACAACAGTTTGACCGCGCAAGGTCGTGCAAGCGTCGCAATCCTCTCCCGTCGCTAAAGCGCCACCCTCTCCCGGTCACGCTCATGCGTGCAAGGCACGAGGTGGGAGAGGGAAAACCTCGAGCAGGACATGCTTGGTTTTGTTTGGCTTTGCTCCCCTCTCCCGTCACGCCCATGCGTGCAAATCAACACTGTTCGGGAGAGGGGCTGGGGGAGAGGATTGTGCGACGCTCGAGATTCGCACAGATGCTGTACAGCACGTGTTTCAGATCAAGTCGGAGTCAATGCAACACGTTGCTCCCCTACAGTCCGTCAACTACGTTTCCAACGAAGTCCAGACTCGAGTATCGTCGATACCTCGCTCGAGTCGCTGGCCTCAGACTGCTTCAACCGCGAAGATTCCGCCCATCTGCGCGTTGGCTTCCGCGATTTTCTCCTCGCTGGAGATGACAGCCATTGCGCCGTTCTTCAAATACGTCTGGGTGACGCGGCGCAGGTCATCGGCCGTGACGTTCAGCAAGCGACGCTTGAACTCGGCGCGGCGCTCCAAGGTGTATCCAGCCAAATCGTTGAAGAAGCGCCCGCGCCCTTTGGTGTCGGGGCTGCTCAAGGGGTCAACGTCGGCGCAGGCGGACAACACGGCTTCTTTCAGCGCATCCCGGTCGATCGGCTGCTCGAGGAATGCGGGCACGCCCGCGTACACGTCAAAGGTGCGTTTGATGTGCGGGTCGCGGTAGGACAGCAAGGCAAACACGCCTTCCTCGCGTTGAGAAGCGGCGAAACCACCGTATGCGCCGCCTTTCTCGCGGATTTCCTTGTGCAGATACCGTGCTCTGAGGTACTCGCTCAGGGCCAGCAAGATCGGCGCGTCGGCGTGGGTGTACGGCACGGTTTTGAACACCAGTGCGTCGAAGGCGACGGGCACGGCTGCTGTGCGGGCCTGCGCTTGGCGCGGCGCGGGTGCGTAGTCTGGCGCGGTGCTCGCAGCGGTTTGACTCGGCAATGCTGCCAGCAGCGTCCCTAACTTGGATTGCAACTCATTGAGCCTCGAGTCCTCGGCGGTGATGCAGATTCTTAAACCCGCGCTGCGAAAGAGATGGGCGGCAATCGCGTTCAGGTCAGCGATCAATTCCTCCAAGCCGGCTTCGTCCAGCGCAGCCAGTCGTTTGGCGTTTCGCACGTGCGAAATGCCGCCCATGCGCTCTTTGAGCACCCCTACGCCACTGAGTTGGCTCTCGGCCAGTCCCCGCGCGTAGACGTGCCCGCCGCCGATCACTCGAGCCTCCAATGACGTGCGGTACATGCCCAAGAGGTTTTTCAGGTGCTGCGAGTCAAAGTGCAGGTTGGTCAGAAAGTCGCGCAGAATCTCAAACGCGTGGTCGGTGTTGCGGTAAAGCATCTTCGTGCTCAAGCTAAAACCCTGCCTGAACTCCCCCAAGTCATCCGGCGCGGTGCGCGTGCCGGCCGACGCGCCGATCCCGCCGGTGTATTTCTCGATCCGCCCGGCCATCTCGAGGTAATCGCTGTCCCCCGCACCCATTTTGGTGAAGGCGAAGTTGAAGATCGGCAGGAGGTCTTTGAGCTTTTCCGGTAGTCCGCTGAAATCCGTGTTGAAATCGAGGTACGCCAGCCCGTTCGTCGGCTGCGCGAACAACCCGAGCGTCGCGCCATGCAGCGCTACGATGCTGTGCGGCACGTCGTCAAAATTCATCGGCACGTCACTCAACTCGAGGGTCGGCAAGACCGTCAAATCCTGCACGCCATCCTGCGCGGTTTGCAGCATCTGCGCGTCGGCTAAGATCTGCGCGATTCGCTCCGGCTCGAGGTGCTGTTTAATCTGCTCGAGCCGCACGCGCTCATCGGCTTCTTTTTGCGCGATCAGCCCAGCGTCTGGTTTGAGAATCGTCGTCACGCGGTGCTGGTTGCTGAGTAAGTGCCGCTCGATCAGATTTTCAAAAAAGCGCCCGTCTGCCCGCGCTGATTCCAAGCGGGCCATATCCGCATCAAACTGCAAGCTGCTGTACGGATCGCCGCCGTAGAGATAAGCGCCGAGCATTGCGAAGGCGGGTTTGAACGCGAACGGCATGCCGCTGTTGCTGACCTCGCGGTTGTCGATTTCAAAGCGGTGAATCGCTGCGCCGACCATTTCGCTGTCCACGCCGTCAGTCACCAGCTTTTGCAGCGTCTCGAGAATCAAGTTTTCGATGGCCGATGCGTCGGAAACGTCGACATCTTTGAGTCCGGCCGTGAACACGGCTTCTCGTGGATCGTCGTTGAGGCCCGTCGTATCGGCCAGCGCAGAACCGATGTTCGATTCGATCAGCGCTTTTCGCAAGGGCGAAGCGGCGTTGGCCAGCAGCACCCGCTCGAGGACTCGCAGGGCGAGCAATTCAAACGAATCCGTGATCGGCGCGGTCAACCACGACACGGCGACTTGGGCTTTTTTATCAACTGGGTCGCTCGGTGCGATACCGTAAATCTGTTCCACGCGGCGCGGCACGGTGAAGCGCGGTTGATCTGGCACGCTCCAGTCTTTATTGAGCTTCGTAAAGCGCGAAAGCGCGTTGGCTTGGATCATCGCCAGCGTTTTCTCCAAGTCAAAACTGCCGTAGGTGTAGAAATACGCGTTGCTCGGGTGGTAATGCGTGGCGTGGAAATCTTTGAGTTGCTGCCAAGTCAAATTTGGAATCGCGCTCGGCTCGCCACCAGAGTTATTGCCGTAAGTGATGTCCGGGAAGATGCCCTTGTAGACCGTGCGATACATCTGCGACGAGACATTGGCCATCGCGCCCTTCATCTCGTTGAAGACCACACCTTTGTACTCGAGCGGCGTGCTGGCGTCCGTGCCGTCCTCAAACTCAAAACGCCACGCTTCTTGCAAATACGCGTCTTTGGCGATCTTCGGGAAGAACGTCGCATCCAAATAGACCTCGAGCAGATTGTAGAAATCCTTCTCGTTGCGTGTACTGAACGGGTAACTCGTCCACGCGCTCGAGGTCAGGGCGTTCATGAAGGTGTTCAAGCTGCGCGGCAGCATGCTGAAAAACGGGTCGCGCACCGGGTACTTTTCGCTGCCGCACAAGACGATGTGTTCCAGAATGTGCGCGACGCCCGTGTCATCGGCTGGGATCGTCGGGAAGGTCACGGCGAAGGCGTTGTTGTCGTCCGGGCAGGCGATGTGAACGTGCCGCGCCCCAGTGTGGTCGTGGGTCAGCTCAATGTACTCCCCAGAAACCTGCGGGTACGGCAGCACGCGTCCAACGGTGTAACCTGCGAGTTTCTGACCAGTCGTGTAATTCGCCATAAAAACGGTCTATCACGGCTTTGTGATTCAAACAAGCCACCGCGTGAACACTCTGTGCTGGCTGCACTGGATTTGCGACCAATCTACGCCGCACAAAAAACAGCGCCCCCTCGAGACTCGAGGGGGCGCTCTAAAAGAGGAGGGCTGGTCAGGCGGCTGGCGTTTTGTTGCCGCCGCGCCCGCCGCGCCGACGGCGGCGGTGCGGTGCGCCCTCGGCTCGAGGGGCGTTCGGCGTCGCGTCTGAACTGGCGGCGGCTGCGTCGCTCGCGGAGCCTTGCATCGGTGCGCTGCTCGAGGAGCCTTCCATCGGGCCGCGCACGGCCCGGCCAGCATTGCGCTCCAAAGTCTGCTCACTGCGGCGCTTCAACTCCGCGATTCTCGAGGCTTTGGCCTGCTCGCGCTGGGCTGCGGTCTGGGTCGGGCGGATCGTCACGCCCTGATCGGACTGCGGATCCTGCTGGGCGTTGCGGGGCTGATTCTGTGCGGTCTGACCACTGCGGGCGGGTTGGTTGGAGCGCTGACCGCCACCGCCTCCTCGAGACGGCTGGTTCGACTGCCCCTGTGGGCGGCTGCTCTGCCCCTGCGGCCGCTCGAGCGCGATCTCGCCGCCGAACTCGTCGCTGGCCACAAAAGCGGCGCGGCTCCACTCGCCGAAATACAGTTTGCGGGCGGTGACGCGCACGCCGCGCTGGTACTCGCCGCGCGGTTTGGCGTGCAGTACGACAACTTGGCGGCGCGGGGTGTCGGATGTGTTTTTTGCGCCTACGGCGCGTTTTTGCTTACTCATGATGTGCTCCTTGGGGTTGGTCTTGGCGATGGAAGGATGGTTGTTTTTGGCGATGGACAGATGGTTGGTCTTGGCGATGGATAATTGAATGGGCTGGCTGACGGTGCTGGTGACGGTCGTGCGGGCGATGCTACCGATCCTGAACACGCGCCCAGAGCGGGCTTTGAGCATTTTTGGGGCGTCGCTGAACACGTACTCGTCGTCCATGTCACCGATGCCGAGGCGGGCCTGACTTCCGTTCTCGAGCGCGAAGTCCATGCCCCACGGGTCGATGCCCGTGACGATCCCTCGGCAGGCACTCAAGGGGGCGATTTGCAGCGACAACTGGAACTGCTGAACGCTCACTTGCGCGAGCCGAGCGCGTTTTTCCAAATTGTTCAAACTATCTGCCAGAACAGGCAGTCCCTCGAGCAACAGCTCGCGGCGGCGCGTGGAGAGTTTGGTCAGGCAGTACGTCAGCACGCGTTGATTGACCAGATCGGCGTGGCGCGACAAGCCCCGCGTGATCTCTAAGGTGAAATCCGGTTCTGGGGTGACGCCCATCAGTAACACACCATGTTTGGTGTGCGCGTCGAATAAGCCTTGCAGCATCGCTGGAGACGCGCCGTTGGAGCGCTCCAGTGCCGCCTCGACATCGCCGCCGAGTCGCGGGGCGCGGCGGTACAAGGCTGGCGCTTCGATGCCGGCCATCAACGTGGCCGTCAAACGATTGCCCAGCAGCAGCAGTTCCTCGAGCATCGCGCCGTGATCTTCGCTGGTCGCGGCGCTCATCTCACCCCGCGCTTCGCGCAATCCGTGCGTTAGCCGCTCGAGCAGCTTGCGTTCTGCCGCCGCCAGACCGTCGCTCAGGGTCGCTTTGGTGTTGATGACGCTTTGCCGCACGATGTAATTGACGACGTTGCCGTCCGGCGTCGCCTCGACCAGTACGGAAATCGCCAAGCGATCCGCACCGATTTTAAATTCGATCGCTCGCTCCAGCGCCTCAGGCAGCAGTGACACGCGCTCGCCACCCAGATTCAAACCGATCCCTCGAGCCGCTGACGCCGCATCGAGCGCTTTACCAGATTCAACGAAGTACGCCGCGTCCGCGACGTGAATGCCGATCAGCACGTTGCCGTTGCCCAGCGGTTCAGCTTGCACGCCGACTTCCAAGGGGGCGTCCGCATAGATCCGCGCCGCCGTCACGCGTTTACCGCGCAGGTCGACTCTGCCCTGCAAATCCTTGAGGCTGACGCCAGCGACTTTTTGCGCTTCTTTCAACGCGTCTGCGCTCAGAAGCGGCTCGAGGTCGTATTTGATGCGGGCGGCCAGCCGCTCAGCCTCGAGCGAATTGCTGCTTCCCAACACGGTTTGCACCGTGCCGTACACATCGTCCTCGCCTGTGCTTTCCGGGTAATGCGCCAGCACCGCGACTCGAGCACCCTCCCAAACGCCCTCGGTGGGCAGCAGCGCTGCTGTGTGTTGTAAAGGCACGCGGGGCAGCAGGGCCTCGTCTGGGCGCAGCGTCAACACGCCCCTGATGAACTCGGTCACACCGACCAGCACGCCCCGCTTACGCTCGACGACGCGGATCACCGCGCCGTACAACTCGCCGTTCTTCTTGCTTTCGCGCCCGACTACGCGGTCGCCGTGCCACGCGAACAGCAGTCCGCCCGGCGGAATCAGCATCTCGCGCAATCCAGTCGTGTCGGGTTGCAACACGCCCCAGCCGTCTGGACGCACGGTTAAACGCCCGACGACCGCGTTCGGGTCGCGGCTGGCGGCGTAGGTGTGGCGCTTGAGCTGCAAAACCGCGCCGAGCTTACACAGCTCCTCGAGCGCGTCCTCCAAACCCTTGCGCCCCCCAAGGCGGCGCAGCAGCGCGTCGTCCACGTCTTTCTCGAGGTCGCGCAGCGCTCGTCCGCCGGGGTTGACGCGCAGGTGTTCTAAGAGCGCCTCCAAGGGATTGGCGAGTTTGGCTTGGGTTTCAAAGACGTGCTCGCGGGCGGTCTTGCGGCTGCGAACGAGGTGCTTGAGCGGCTGGGTCGACGCGGGCTGGAATTCACTTGACTCGAGTTCCTGCGGTTCGGAATCAGTCGGCTCGAGGTTGCTCGGCTCAGGATCGCTTGAGTCAGGATTATTGCGCTGAACTCCAATGGGTTCGCTGGCTGATGGATCTGGCGCGATGACCGCTTTGCGCCCTCGAGCGCGGGCTTTGGGCGCGGTCGGCTCTGGCGTTGCGGCGGTGACGGTCTCGGCTGGTTGCGGCGGGTCTGACTCTGGCGTTGCTGAAACGACGATTTTTCTGCGGCGCGTGCGCGGAGCGACCACCGCTTCGCTGGCTTCGGGTGCTGGTGGGCTGACTTCGGCTTGTGCTGTATTGATCCCCTCGAGCGTGACCAGTTCAGCGGCGACATCGGCTTTTTTGGCTCGAGACTTGCGCGGTTTGGCGACTGGCTCGAGCCGGGCCGGTTCGAGTGGGATGAGTTCAAGTTGAACAGGCGCGATTTGGATTGGCTCAGCTTCAAGGGTCGCCACTTTGCGCCCTCGAGCGGCGCGTTTGACGGGCGAGGTCTCGCTAGATGCAGTCTCGAGCGGTACTAGTTCGAGCGGCGCAGTTTCGATTATTTCGGTCTCGAGCACTTCGGGCGCGGCCGCTTTGCGCGGGCGACCTCGAGCTTTGCTCAGCGGCGCGGTTTCAGGGCTGACCGTGACGGCTGGTTGAATTGCTATGACAGCGACGGTACGCTTGTGGCGTGTGCCAGACGTGCGTTCAGTGGTAATGGCGACTCCTAATCAGGACGTGGTTTCGTTTTCGCGCTGCACTCAAAGCGCTTGGCTCGAGGGGCGAAAGAGGAGCGGTGTGGCGTGAAGAGTGGACATGGATGGAAGAAATTTTTTGCACTCGAGAGGCTGCCTATTGACTTGCGGCAGAGCGCAATGCTTACCCAGATGATATCACATGGCGCACCCTTCACCAAGCTCACACCGAACGGGTAAAATCCGCGACGTGTTCGATAACCGCCGCGCCAGATTTGAGTTTGAACTGCTCGAGCGTTTCGAGGCAGGTATGGAATTGCGCGGCTCGGAAATTAAGTCGATTCGCGTGGCGGGCGTGGATTTCCGCGATGCCTTCGCCCGCTTTGAGTCAAGCGAGTTGTATTTAGAAAACCTTTACATCGCGCCATACGACAAAGCCAGTTACAACAACCACGACCCGCGCCGCAAACGCAAGCTGCTGCTGCACAAAAAAGAGTTGTCTGAGTTGTACATCGCCGCCACGCAGCGCGGGCTGACGATTGTGCCAGTGAAAATGTATTACCTCAAAGGCCGTTTGAAAATAGAGATCGCGATTGCCAGAGGCAAAAAGCTGCACGACAAACGCGAGGCGCAAAAAGCCAAGGACGCCAAGCGCGAGATGGAAGCGTACCGATGAGCGCACCTGCTCGAGCCTCGAGTTGGCTGGTCGCGCTGACGGTGATCGCGGGCATCACCGTGCTGGCCCAATCCGTGCAGCAAAAGCCGCTCGAGGTTGGCGGGGTGAAACTGAATGCCTCGCTCTATAACGGCGCGGCGTATGCGCCCGCCTTTGAATTCGCTGGGGCGCTCGGGCTGGACATCCAGACCAGCGACAACGCGGTCACACTGATCCAAGGCGGACGAATCTTGCAACTTGAGTTGGCGGGTGGAGCTTACGAAGCCGCGACGCGCTACACCAAGGCGTTGCAGATCAACGGCGTGCGCGGCGCTGGCTTGGCCGCCGGGCGCGGCAACGGGCAGTTGCTGCTGCCCGTGCGTACCGTGACCGAAGCGATCGGCGCGAGCTTCTCGGAAAATAGCGGCAGCTACATCGTCGAACCCGTTCAAGCCAAGCTGCTGGCGGTGAAATCCGATAAAACCACGCGCTCTGAACGCCTCGTGCTCGAGGTCAACCGCGATACGGGCTTCTCCTCGCGGATCGAGCGCAACGATCTGGTGGTGTATTTGCGCTACACCAGCGGCGAGATCACCGATTACCAAGTCGACGGGCAATTCGTCAAAACGGCGGCGGTCAGACCCAGCGGCAATAAGCTCGAGGTGCGCGTGCCGTTGAGCGATACCAGTGGCTATAACATCTTCGCATTGCCGGCTGAGAGCGCTCGTGCGGGAACGGAAGCCGTGCCAGCGCGAATCGTCATCGATGTCGGCCCGCGTTTTGAGCGCCAACCCGTCGCGCTCGAGGCGCGGGTCATCACCGTCGTGCTGGACGCGGGTCACGGCGGCGCGGATGCGGGCGTGACGGCTGGGGCACTGAAAGAAAAAGACCTGACGCTGCGCGTGGCGCGGTTGATCGGCGCGGCGCTGCAAGGGCGCGTCAAAGTCGCTTACACCCGCGACGACGACAGCAACCCCAGTCTGGCCAAGCGGCTCGAGGCGAGCCTGCAAGCCGATGTCTTCGTTTCCTTGCATGCCTCAGCCCTGACCGGCTCTAATGCCAAGGGCGTGCAGATTTACTACCGCTCGCCGGACGCGCCCGTCAGCGGAATCTACGCTGGTGGGCGCGAGCTGCTGAAAACCGCTTCGCAGAGCGATAAGTCACTCTTGGAGCGTTTCATCAGCGGCTCAGCCGCGTCGCAGGCGCTGGCCGATGTCGTCAGCGCTCGGATTCTGGCGCTCTCGGACAGTGAGGCGCAGGTCTTGTCGCACGATCACGCGCTGATGCTGAGCGCCGCGCCTAAAGGGGCATTGCAGATCGATCTAGGCTGGTTCTCAAACGCCGAGGATGTCACGCGCTTGTCTGATCCAGTCGCGCTGCGTCGCTTGGCCCAAGCGTTGGCGGACGGCTTATACGAATACCTCAAACCGCAGATTCAGGGCGCGAACCGATGAGGCGTTTTCTAGGCTACTTCCTCACGCCGTGGAACGTGATCGCGCTACTGCTGGTGCTGAGCGTCTTGGGCGTGCGTTACCTGCAAACCCGTCCGACCGCGCTGCAAATCGACCCGGCGCTGCTGCAAGGCGACACGGGCGGCAAGACCGATCTGCAAGTCAAATTGTTCTTCGCGGCGCTCGACGGACGCAATTACAGCGTCGAGACCCGCAGCGCCAGCGCCAACGGTGAGACGTTGGAGCAGCGTGCCTTGGCGGCCGTGCGCGTCTGGATGGCGGGGCCACTGGCCGCGCAGAGCCTGCGACTCGTGCCGCCCGAGGCCAGCACGCCGACCCTCTACGCCCGTAAGGACACGCTGTACGTCGATATCCCGAGCGAGTGGGCGCAGTACCAGATGGGCTTATCGGCTGAGACGCTGCTTTACTGCGGCTTGGCCAGCACCTTGCTCGAGTTGGCGGACGCCAAGAACGTCCAGTACCTGCTGAACGGTAAGCCCGCACTGACCATCGGTGGCAGCGTCGAAACCGATGTTCCTTACACGAAGGACACGTGCCCGAAGCAGTAGCCTCGAGCTTAGCGGTCTTGCAACGGCGGCTCGAGGATTTCGATGCGGCTCGCGGTTGGGATGCGGTATCGCCCGCCCACACCGCGCTGCACTTGATGGAGGAACTGGGCGAAGTCATGCGCGAGGCGCTGCATCTCGAGGGCTATAAATCACCTGATCCGGCCGCTCGAGAGCGCTTGGGTGGTGAGCTGGCGGACGTGACGTTGCTATTGCTCAAACTCGCTTCGCAGTACGGCGTTGACCTCGAGAAGGTGGTGCTGGAGAAGATGGCGGCGAATGAGCTGAGGTTCCCGCTCGAGGAGTCGGAAGCCGCGATGCAGATCTACCGTGAGCGGCAGGGACTCGAGCAGCCGAAGCTTCAGACGCAGACGCTCGAGAAACGAAACCTCGAGATGCTAGATGCTCGGCAATCGACCCTCGAGATGCCCGAGTGACCGAATTTGTTACACTCGCCCCCATGCGTCGGGTGGGGCGGTGAGCGTTCGGATTCAAAGCGTCACCATTCAGGGTTTCAAATCCTTCGGTGAGCGCGTGCGCTTGGAGTTCAGCGGGCAAGTCAACGCGGTGATCGGGCCCAATGGCTCTGGCAAAAGCAATGTGATCGAGGCGATTCGCTGGGCGTCGCACACGGCACGCACCCGCGAGTTGCGCGTGCGTGAAAGCACGGAGCTGATTTTTCACGGCTCGTCGGGCAAAGCGCCACTGAACATGGCCGAGGTGCAACTCGAGCTGGTCGGCGTGCCGGGCGTGGCCGGGCCACATGGTGCGGTCAGCATCGCCAGACGGCTGTACAGAGATGGCGACACGGATCTGGAAATCGGCGGCAAAACCGTGCGCGTGCGCGATCTGCACGATGTCCTGCGCGGCAGCGGCTTGGGGCCCGGCGGCATCGCCGTGGTCGGGCAGGGCGAGATCGGCGCGGTGGTCAGCGCCAATCCGACGACGATGCTCGGGTATCTGGAAGAGGCGGCTGGACTGTCACGGGCCACGCACCGCCGCGCTCAATCGGTGGAACGGCTCGAGGGGGCGCGGGTTCACTTGGAGCGGGCGGAGGACTTGGCGGTGCTCAAACGCCTGCGCGTCGTCAAATTGGAAGCCGAGGCGCTGGCAGCCAGCGAATCGACGAATCTGACGCTCGAGCAGCAACAATTAGAGACCGCCCTTTCGCGCCAGCGCGTGCGCGTGCTGCAAGCGGAGATGGCGAAGCTCGAGCTGGAGATCGCTGAGGCTGAGGTCGCTGCTGCTGCTGCATCGGACGCGATCAGTGCGGCCACCGCCGCGCTTGAAGTGTTGCGGGTCAACAGGGAAGGGCAGCAAGCGGCGTTCGCTGGGCTGAGCGCCGAGTCGGAGCGTCTGCTCGGCGAGGCCAACGTGCTGCGCGAGCGTTTGAGTGCTGGCGATCAAAGCGTCGTCGCGTTGCGCCACGAGCGCACGAGCTTGGAAACTGAAAATTTGGCGCTGACCACCCTCGAGCCACCGCAGCCACCGATTGCGCCAGCCGATGACCTGCCCGCGCTCGAGGCCGCGTTGCTGGGGGCGAAAACAGCGCTCAGGTCAGCCGAGCAAGCCGATCTGCAAGCCCGCAAGGATTTGGCTGACGCTCGCGCCAAGCGCGACCGCTTGGAGCAAAGCAACCGCGCTCAGCTCGAGGCGCAGACGCGCCAATCGACCGAGCGCGAGGCTTCTCAGCACCAGCTCGAGGAGATTGCCAGTGAGCTGCAAGTTGCTCGGGCAGAACGCTCGGAGTCTAGCCCGCAACTCGAGGAAGCAAAGAGCGAACTCGAGGCGGCCACGAAGCTGCTCGAGCGCTTGGAGCGCGAAGCGCTTGGCATCAGTGCGCGGATTGCACAAGTTGGCGGACGGGTCAACGAGCTGCGCGGTGCTCGAGCGCCGCTGGCTAAGGAATTGATGCGCTTGGAAACGCTGCGCGAATCCAGAGCCTACCTGTCCGACGGCCCGCGCCGTGCGATGAACAGCGGCGTGGCTGGGATCATCGGGCCGGTTTCGGAGTTGCTGCGCGTCCCCAAGCAATTTGAAACTGCGATCGGCGCAGCCCTTGGGCGGCGCACCGAAAACATCGTCGTGCAAAGCGGTGCGGTCGCCCGCAGCGTGATCGAATCACTGAAACGCGGTGGCGGGCGGGCGACGTTTCTGCCGCTGGATATTCTGCGCGTGCGCCCTCGGCGCAATCTGCCGATCGCTACCGAGCGCGGCGTGCTTGGGTACGCGGCTGGTCTGATCGGCATCGAAGGCGCTGCACTGGGGCCAGTGCTGGAGAATTTATTCGGCGAGACCTTGCTGGTCGCCGATTTGGAGACTGCGCTCGCTTTGACCCGCCAGTACCGCGACCGACCGCGTTTGGTGACACTGGACGGCGAACTCTTGGAGAGCGGCGGCGCAGTCACCGGCGGGCGCGGGCGCGACAATGCCGGGGAAAGCTTCGCCGATGCGCGGCGGCTCGAGGAAGCCAGAAGCGAACTGAGTGACTTAGAAACCAGCCTCGCTCAGTCGGAGGAGCTGCTGAACGATGAAAAAGAGCAGAGCGCCAGTTCACGCGAAGCGGTCACGCGCACCGACGGGCGCGTCGTGGGTCTGCGTAAAACCTTGGAAGCGACCCGAGCGACGCTGTTGCAGATCGACACGCGGATCGAAGGCTTGGAGCAGCGCCAGACCAGCCTCAGCGCCCGCCTCGCCGCACAGCAAGCCGTCAGCCTCGCATTGGGCGGAGTAGAGCAGATCGACCTCGAGCCGCTGGAACGGGCGCTCGCCAGCACCAGCCAGACCGTGACTATCGCTCGAGATGCCGAACGCTCGAGCGATGAAGCCGTGCGCGACGCGACGGCGCGAACGCGGGTCTACGCGGAGCAGCAACGCACTTACGCGCAAGCCGTGGCGCGGCTCGAGCAAGTCGCGGTTCGCCGGGGCGCGATTGATGCGCGGCTCGAGGCGATTGCTGGTCTGGAAGCCGAGTGGAGCGCGAAGCTGCTGCACGCCAACCCAGAGATCGAGCGCTTAGAAACGGCCGCTCGGACGCTCGACCTCGGCGGGGCCCGCGCTGAACTCGAGCGTTTAGAAACCGAGCGCCGCAGTCTCGAGGGCGTGGTCGCCGCGCAAGGCCGTGAGCTGAGCGCTGGGCGCGAAGCCTTGGAGCGGGCGCGGGACGCCAAAAGCCGCCGCGAGGGGAATTTTGAAACGCTGCTGACTGAATTATTACCGAACCTCGAGCCAGACGCACGGGATCAGGCATTGTCTAGTTTGCTCGAGATCACTGATCCAGAAGGCACGCCCAGAGGCTGGTCGCAGCGCGTCACGCAGATCAAAGCCCGCCGCGACGAAATCGGCGCGGTCAACATGCTGGCGGCCGAAGAATACGAGCTGGAAACCCAAGCGTTGACGGATTTGGAAAACGGTGTCAGCGACGCTCGGGCAGCGGTCACTGAGCTGAGCGAGGCGCTGGAGACGTTGGAGCGCGAAGTCACCGCCAAGCTCGGTGAGAGCATCGCTCGAGTCGGCGCGAGCTTCAGAACCTACATTGCCTCACTGCTCGGCGGCGACGGCGAGCTTGAACTGGTGCGCGACCCTGATGGGGCGCTCGAGGGGCTGGCAATGCGCGTCACGCCGAAGGGCAAGCGCACCCGCAACCTGCACCTGCTCAGCGCGGGCGAGCGCACGATGGCGGCGCTGGCGTACCTGTTCGCCTTGGCAAGCGCCCCAGCCGACGATGCGGGTTTACCTTTGGCGGTGCTGGACGAGGTGGACGCGCCACTGGACGAAGCCAACATCCGGCGCTTCACGCATTTCTTGCGCTTGCTGGCCAATCAAGGCACGCAGTTCATTCTGGTCACGCATCAAAAAGCCACGATGGAAATCGCCGACGCGCTGTGGGGCGTAACGACCGATGCCAGCGGCACGAGCCGCACGTTCAGCATCAAAAACGAGCCGTCCGAGCTAGCAAAAGCCTGAAAATTTCCCCGCTCGAGCCGTGTTGGAGTCGCTTCACAACTCGAGCGATCCCTGAGCAGGACAAGATTTTCGGTGGGTGCGAACGGTGTGTTCGCCCACCTCGACAGTCCGCCAACTGGCACAACCTTTAAGCATCGTATGCCCCAGCTTGGAGCGTGATTTCCACTGCTCTCACCTCCAGCCCGTGTCATACTGGGACTCGTGAAGCTCGAAGATGCGGTCGTGCGCTCCGATAGCGTGGTTTTTCAGACGGTCGCCTGCGTGCTGCGCCAACTGAACGCGCAGAACGGCGAGGTCACGGGTCATTTTGAACTCGCGGACAACGTGCAAATCCCGCGTGGACTGCCGAACTTAACAATAGAAAGCAGCGTCGCCTTGGAGGTCAAGCTGCTCAGCTCGGTCATCAGCAGCGGCGGTCAGCGCCGCTACCGCTTCGTGGCCGTGTGTCCGCCAGCGGCGATCTCGAGTCTGGACATGATGATGAACGTCGCCAAGCACCCAACGATTCTCGAGGACATGATGCGCTGACGAAACTTCTCGTAGAAGTCGGCAAAAGGCAAAGGTAAGAGCGCGGTTCCTCGAGAGATTGCTTGATTCTCGAGCAGATGTGCTCGGTAAGCACAGCACTCGCAAACATTGCGGATTATTGATTGAACGCTGCTCGAGCTAAAGAAAAACCCGCTTCAGTGAAGAGCGGGTTTTTTGGTGACCCCAACGAGACTTGAACTCGTGTACACGCCTTGAAAGGGCGTTATCCTAACCGCTAGATGATGGGGCCCAACCGTTCACAGCGCTGGGAAGTGTAACACCTCACCAGCGCTTGACTCAAGGCCCCGCATGGGTCATCATCCAACACCAGTCATGCGTTACCTCAGACACAGCGATTTTCACTACCCCGACTCGAGCCAGCGCTTGTTTGAAAACGCCAATCCGCTGCATTTGGAAGTCGGTTTCGGCGGCGGTCACTTCTGGGCGTTGCAGCATCAGTTGGAGGGAGCAGTCAATTACCTCGGCGTGGAAATCTCCGGGGTCAGCGTGCAGAAGGCCTTGGCTAAGTACCGCGCTGCACATGTGCAAAGTGGCATTGTTACTCGGGTTGCCGCTGAATTCCTGATTCGCAATATCCTGCCGCCAGACAGCTTGGAGCGCGTGTACGTCAACTTCCCCGACCCGTGGCCCAAGGGCAAGCATGAGGAGAACCGCTTCGTGCGGACTGAAACATTTGAACTGCTGTCACAGCGCTTGAAGCTTGGCGGCGAGCTGTGGCTGACCACCGATCACCCAGAGTATTACCAGTTCGCTTTAGAGAACGCTCGCAGCACCAAGCTCTTTGACATCCTCGAGACTGCCCCGCCCGCCGCCGCACTGCAAACCAAGTACGCACAGAAATGGCAAGCGATGGGCATCAGCATCAACCACGCCCGCTTCAAAAAAATCGCCTCGAGCCAAGCCGATTTCGAGCCGCTCAAAGTCAGCAGTTCAGGAGATCCCATGCCGCACGCGATCCTCACCGGAGATATTCCCACTCAGCCCATCCAAAAAACCGTGCTGCGCGGCGCAGAGTACACCGTGATCCTGCTCGAGGGTTACACCAGACCAGACAAGCTTGTGGTGCTGGCCCGCATCGAAGAGCCAGATTTCGTGCAGGAAACGCTGGTCAGCGTCTCACGGCGAGGCGAAGGCCGCTCGATTGCGGGTCTCGAGTCGTTCGGCAGCCCACTCGTCACGCCCGGCGTCAAAGCGGCCGTGGCAGGACTGACCGACTGGCTCGAGGCCGGCGGCATGCAGGTCGTGCAGCGCAACTACTGAACCATACATAACGTCCCTCGAGCTGCTACTTGCTTTCTGCCAAGTCATTTGAAACGATTTCTCGTCTTGCACCTTTTGATCGGCTCAAAACTTTAGCCTGCCGAATCGAACGTTTGCGTCACTTGACCTGCTGACGATTAGGGGAATTGGTTACAATAGCGCTGGGAGATTCCATGCGCGGTGTCGGTATGTTCAATACGAGGGATTCGCTCAAAGCTGCGTCTGAACTGATGACGGAGCGGATCAGCGATACCTTGCTGCGCTCAATGTGGGGACTGATGCTCAGCGCCGAGTTTGCGTTTTTGGTGATCTACTTGGTATCGCCATTCGTCAGCCCGTGGGGAAATCCGGGGTTGTGGCGCGTTGGCAGCGTTTTGTTGTGGACGGCCGCCTGCGCTTTGATTTTCCGGCAACGTCCGATGTTTGGCGTCAGCTTGACGCTGCTGGGCATTATGTTTTGCATTCCGCTGCTGGTCACGGACAGCGGTGGGTTGTTCAGCTCAGCTTTCGCCCGCCTGACCATTTTGAGCTTACCAGCGCTGTTTCTCAGTTTCCTCTGGGGTTGGCGCGGCGCGATTGTCTGCGCCCTCAGCAGTTGGCCAATCCTTATCATGAGCGAAAACACCTTCAGTGAAGATGCCCTGATTGGGTTACTGCTGCTGCTGACGACGATGCTGTGCGGCGCGTACATCCATCACCTGCTGATGAACATGCAGCGTGCACAAAGTGAACTCAAATCTATGGCGATGCGCGATGCGTTGACCCGACTGGGCAACCGCTACGCGCTCGAGGCGGATTTCCAGAACTTGCGCGGTTCTGGCTGCCTGAGCATGTGGGATGTCAACGGTTTGAAGCGCGTCAACGACGAGTACGGGCATCACGCGGGTGATCAGTACCTGCTGCAATTCGTGCAGGTCTACACTGCCGCCACTTCAGACCCGTTGTACCGCGTCGGCGGCGACGAGTTCGTCGGACTGCACGGCCCCAACCGTGAGATGCTGGACTTGCGCGAAGCGGTACGGGAGGGATTCTCCAACGTTTCATCCGGTTGGGCTGATGTGGATGGACGGGATTTGGATGCCTGCCTGCGCGATGCCGATGCGGTGATGTACCGCGATAAAAATCGTCGCGTGACGCGGCTTCTTCCACCAGCAGCCCTGCGCTCTGTGCTCGAGAGCGGCGAGGATGCCCCCGAGCACCAGCCGTAACCGCCTCGTGCGAGTTCGTAGCACCTCGAGTTTCACAGTTTACGTCGAGTGCTAGGGGGTTATAGCCCCAGCCACAACCCAAGATTGTGCGCCGCGATCTTCCTGCACGCACTTGCCCGTACCGACCAGAACGAATTCAATTGACCCAACACCAAATGCTTGGCTCTGGTGAGACTCGAGAACACCGTTTCGATCAACTTTCTCGCTGAGTCCATCAACTTCGTCCATGGTTGCGGTGTTCGCGCATTGCGCTTAGAAGGCGTGAAAATCCCCATGCCGAGGTACGCCTTATCCCCGAGGATCAGACTCAGATCATCCTCGTTCTCATTTACTAAGCACCGTGCCACTGTGACATCTGCTTCGTTCGCTGGAACGATGGCAAAGCGACAAATGGCTTGCGCGTTGTTGACTACCGCATGCAATTTGAAGCCGTGAACACCGCCCATTGTACTGAATCCCTTCGCGGCTTCGGTCATGGCTCTTGGGAAACGAGCGCGTTTCAACTTACAGATCGGTAAAGGTTTAGAGTCCGTACTGTACGTTGTATCTTCATCAGCGTTGTTGGCAAGACACAACGCAAAATCAGCCCAAACCCGCTCGAGGTTCTTTAGGACTCGGTAAAACCGAGTGATGTCTGGCAGCACCGGAAACAGTGAGCTGAACTCGTTCTTAACGAGTGCAAACCAAGTGCCAGATTCGGATTGGTGCAACAGCTCACCGACGAGGGCGATGGTCATCAACTCCGCGATCCCGCCCGTCAGGTGCATGCTTGGGATCAAGAAGCGTAACTGCCTTTCTGCTGACTCGAGATAGGAAGCGTGACACGCTGTGCGGATTTGGATTGCTTTAAGTAATCGTCGGTGAGGACGTAGACGATGGTGAACAGGTCGGTGAGAGTATGCTGGGTGAGAAGCTGGCGTGTACTTGACATACCGTCAGCTTCACCGTTTTACGTGAGTATCCCCTAGCACTCGACGTA
>JANYHH010000120.1 GCA_025359505.1 Deinococcales bacterium | reverse complement strand
CGATGATGTCAATGAGTTTGTGAAGCTTGCTGGGGTGTTCGCGGCGCGGGTCAGGGAAGTCTTGGAAGTGTTCGATGATGCTGGGAATAGAATTGTTTGTCATGCACTCAAGCTAGCAAGTTACTTGGTGCGTTTGCCCTACACGACGCTCGGGATCGGTTGACAAATGCGGTCAACCAATCCGAAATCTGCCCTAACGCTCAAAAAGTGCTCGAGGCGCTGCACTGATTCAAACGAGATTGACCCTCGCATACCTGTCGCTCAGCGCACCCGCTCGAGCTTGCCGTCGTCCTTTTCCAGCGCCTTAATCACCTCGAGCGCCGCTCGCTCGCCGGCTTCCATCGCGCCCTCGACGTACCCGTAGTACCAGACGGCCGTTTCCGTGCCTGCGAAGTGAATCAAGCCGATCGGCAGGCGCAGCTCTTCAAAACCGTTGGTCATCACGCCGGGCGGCGCGTAGCACTGATAGCCGCCGCCGATGAAAGCTTCGGTCATCCAGTCGTGATCGAAGTAATCGCGTGGATACAGTGCCTCGTCGCCGTAGATCATCGCCAGATTCTCTAAGACGGCTCTGCGGCGCGTCTCAAACGGGCGATCCGACCAGAACACCGCGTCGTCACCACCGATAAACGCCACCAGTGCGGGATGCGCGTCGCCGCTGCTGCTGGCGTCCATCGCGTGGTCGAAAATCAGCAGGTCTGGGTCAATAGCGGTCAGCGGCTTATCGCGCCAGAACGGGCGGTCGTAAATCGCAAAGCATTTGATCACGCTGCCCATCTCCAAGCGCTGCATCAGCTTCATGCGGCGGCGCGGCAGCACCGGATCAAAGTCGATGCGCTGGGCTTGGTTGGGCGGAATCGCAATAATCACGCGCTTGGCGTGGATGATCGCATCCTCGGCGATCACGCGCACGCCAGTTGCCGAATGCTCCAACTCGTAGGCTTGGCAGTTGAGCCGCACGCGGTCGCCGAGCTGATCGGCAAGTTTGGTACACAGCATCTGCATCCCTTGCTTCAGGCGCAACGTGTGATTGCCGCCCTCCAAATCAATCAAATCCTCGAAACCGCCCGCGCTGCGAATCGAGTACAGCAAAAACAACATTGAAAAATCCTTGGGTTCAATCGTGTACTCGGTACGCACCACTTGGTCAAACAGGTGCATCAAATACTCGCTCTCGAGATTCGTGCGCTTCCACTCCTCGACGCTCATCACGTCCAAGGCGGCCGCGTCCGGCGTGTCGGATGGGCGCTCCACGACGACCTGATCCACCAACCACGAGAGCTTGGCCGTGAACCACGCCCACTCCGCTTGGGTCAGCTTGTCCATTTCCGTCAGCGGCTGGGCGCTCAAATCCATGCGCCCCATCTCTACTTGCGTGAAGGTTTCCAAACCCAGATCGCGCACCAAGTTGGTGACGCGCCACATCTCTGGCCCCAGCCACTGACCACCCAGATCGAACGCCGTGCCGTCCGGCAGGTGCTTGGAGAATAAACGCCCTCCAACCCTGTGGCTGGCCTCCAAGACGATCACGTCGCGCTCGGCTTGCACGAGGTTGCGGGCGGCAATCAAACCGCTGATACCAGCGCCGATTATCACGGCATCGGTATGAATTTCTACGGGCATTCGTTTCACATCTCCTCGAGTCATGCCTGTTCGCGGGTCGAGCCACGCGGCAGCACTTCATCGCTTCACCGTACAGGATACGCCTTTTGGCTGAGGCTCGAGCCATGCGCGGAGTGTTCGCTTGCGGCTCGCCTCGTTTGTTCGGCTGCTGAGAGGCTATTTCAGCTTTGGAATTTGAGTTTCCAAACAGCTTCTCGCATTGCCCTATGAGGTTCAACATGTCTGATGATCGTTTGACTCGAGTTGACGCGCAAGCGGTGCGCGTCAACCACCCTTCGCAAATCCCAATTTCCCTGTTCGCAGATCAGCGCGTTCCAATCGAGCGTCAAGCCCTTGACGAACTCTGGCAGATGCTCGAGCTGGCTGAAACCGTTGAGCGCTGGCACGGCGTCGCACCCGATGATTTCGCCGGGCAGCCGCATATTGAGCGCGTCGCCTTGACGCCGGATTTTCACAAAGCGCAGGGCGTTCCCGTCGGTACGGTGTTGCAGACGAGCGGGTTTTTCGTGCCGCAAGCCATCGGCGGTGACATCAATTGCGGGATGCGCTCGCATCTGACGAGCCTCACCGCCGAGCAGATCGAGCCTCACCTCAACGCGCTCGAGACGGCGTTGCGCCGCCGATTCTTCGAGGGCGGGCGCGATATCGCCATGACGGGTTTGCAACGCCAAGCCTTATTGCAAGGTGGACTCGAGGGGTTAGCTGGGGCAGTGCCAACCTCGCAGCAGCAAGGACTGTGGCGGGTTTGGCACGAACAGGTCGCGTCACTGGACAAGACCATGAATCGCGGTTCGTTCAGTGCCAGCAGCCTCGCTGGACTCGAGGATTTCATCGGCGACTTGCACGCCACGAGCCGCGACGCCCAGATCGGCAGCATCGGCGGCGGCAATCACTTCGTCGAGATTCAGCGCGTCTCGCGCATTTTAGAGCCGGTCACAGCGCACGCGTGGGGTTTGAAGCTCGGTGCGGTGGTCGTGATGGTGCACAGCGGCAGCCTTTCGATTGGGCAGCGCTGCGGTGCGCTCGCAAAGCGTTTGGTGCGCGGCGCTTACCCACTCGCGCTCAAACACCCAGACAACGGACTGTACCCGCTGCCGTTCGGCGAGGCGCAGCAGTCGACGATCGACGCCGTGCGCGATGGGCTGCACGCGGCCGCGAATTTCGCGTTCGCTAACCGCTTGTTTCTGGCACTGATGGCCAGAGACGCGCTCGAGGCGGTGACGAGTGAAACCGACTTTGAATTGCTGTACGACGCACCGCACAATTTTTGCTGGTTGGACGGCGACACGGCCCTGCACCGCAAAGGCGCGACACCGAGCCGTGGCTACAGTGAAATGCAGCACACGCCATTCGCGTATCACGGTGAACCCGTCCTCGTACCCGGATCGATGGGCGCAGCCAGTTACGTGATGGCAGGCAGCGGTCGCTCCGATGCGCTGTGGAGCGCCAGCCACGGCGCGGGACGTTTGCGTTCGAGGGGCGCGGCGATGCGAGCGTCCGAACATGACTTCACCGCGTTCATGGAACGGTTTCGGGTGGTCACACCGCTCGATCTGCGCGACCCGCACGTCAAAAGCCGCCCCGATATCGTGATCGATAAGCTCAAAGAGCTACAGCAAGAAGCACCGTTCGCGTACAAAGACATCACGTCGGTGATCGATACGCTCAGTGGCGCGGGCATGGCGCGTGGTGTGGCGATGCTCGAGCCGATTGTGACGGTCAAGGGCTGAACAGTCACTTGCGATCACGGTATGCTCACCCGCGATGAAATCAACTTACGACGCGGTGATCGTCGGCGGTGGCCACAACGCGCTGACCACCGCTGGTTATATGGCCAAAGCTGGTTATAAAGTCGCGGTGCTCGAGCGGCGCGGTGTGATCGGTGGTGCGGTCTGCACCGAAGACAACATCCTGCCCGGTTACAAGGTCGATGTCGGCAGCGGCGTCCACATCATGATCCACTTGACGCCCGTCGTGGGAGACCTTGAACTCGAGATGCACGGGCTGGAATATTTGGAAATGAACCCGATTGCGTACTTCCCACTGCCCGAAGGTGGCGGCTTTGGCTTATACCGCGATCTGGAGCAGACCTGCTCGAGCATCGCAGCGGTCAGTCCAGAGGACGCGACTGCCTACCGCAAGTTCGTTAAGTCGTGGGACGGTTTCGCGGATAAACTCTTCAGCGCCTTTCAAAAAGCCCCAACGCCAATCAACCTGATCTCGAGCTTCGCTGGTTTGAGACCGCCCGAAATGGATTTGCTGCGTGGCGTGGTACAGAGCTACGGGCATTACATCCGCGCCCATTTCAAGCACCCGGCCGTGCAGAGTGCGCTGGCGTGGATGGCCGCGCAGAGCGGCCCCGCCCCGCACGAGATCGGCGCGGGTGGCTTTCTGATGTGGCACGCGGTGTTGCACCGCCACGGCGCGAAGCGGGCCGTCGGCGGCAGCGGCGCATTGACCAAAGCGATGGCGGCGTCCATTGAACACTTTGGCGGTGAGGTTCACTTGAACGCCCCCGTCGCCCGCATCGAACTCGAGGGCGGCAGAGCTAAGCGTGTGGTGCTCGAGGATGGGCGAATTTTCGAGGGTCGCGTGATCGTCTCAGGGGCGCACGTGCAGACCACGCTGCTGGATCTGGTCGGCAGCGATCACCTGCCCGCCAACCTGCCGTGGAAGGTGCAGAACCTGCGCGTCGGCAACGGTTTCGGGCTGATTCACCGCTTCGCGGCTTCAGCCCTGCCAGAGTACGCGGGCGCGTCACCCGACGCCACCAACGGCATGCAGCTTCTGTGCCCGAGCCTCGAGTACCTAGAAGCCGCCTTCCGCGACTACGACGCGGGTATCCCGAGCCGCAACCCAGCCGCACTCGGCATGACCTTCACCAAATTAGATCCGAGCCTCGCGCCCGTCGGCAAGCACCTGATTTACCTCTGGGCGCAGTATTACCCGTACCAGCGCAGTGATGGGCGGGTCTGGGACGGTGACGCGGAACTCGAGGAGGGCAACAAGCTCGAGGAACTGCTGTACCGCTACGCGCCGAACATGCGCGGCACGATCGAAGGGCGCTTCACGCAGACGCCGCTGGACATCGAAACCCGCATTGGCTTGAAAAAAGGCAATGTCATGCACTTAGAGATGAGTTTGGATCAGATGTTCACCTTGCGCCCACTGCCGGAACTGAGCGGCTACCGCACGCCGATTCCCGGCTTGTACCTGTGCGGCGCGAGCACACACCCGGGCGGTGGCGTTTTTGCTGCCTCTGGGCGCAGCGCGGCGTTGGTCGCTATGCACGACTTAGAGGGCGGCTTTTACGGGCGGGCCAAGCAATGGCTCGAGGCTGCACTCAGCCCGAAAACCTGAAGTTCAAAGTGTTACACCAACTGTAACGCCCACTTGTTACAATCATCCCACTCGAGACCACGCAAAAAGTTGTGCTCGCTCGAGCCACAGGGGGATTTATGAAGCAATGGCAGATGGGACTGATCGGTGCGGCGCTCGTGGCGGGGATGACCTCGTGCCCGGGGCGAAGCAGCAACCAAGGCAACGCCAGTAGCGTTTTTCCAATCAAGGCCGGCGATGTGTGGGCGGTGACGTTCTCCAACAGCGGTGGGACGATCACCGTCGGCTTCGGGTTGAATGGCGCTCCGGAATACGACGACGACGGCGATATATACGCGGATTTCAAAACCACCGACAACGTTCAGGGCGGATTTGGCTATGTGCTGACCAAAGACAACTTATTGCAGGCCTCGTTCGTGATTGACCGCAGCAAAAAGCAAAACTTTTCGTGTTTCGCGAGTAACGCGGGAGCCTTGACCAGCAACGTCAGCGGTGGAATTTTTGAGAACGGCAAACGCATCGGCGATTTGAAATGCTCGTTCAAAAAGCAGTGAGCCGCACGGCGACTCGAGTGTCGTGCCTTGCACGCATGGGCGTAACGCGAGTGGAAACAAGGGCGTGTCGCACAAGCCCGAAGGCGTGTACAACATGCCCTAAAGAAAAACCCGAGCATTAAGGGCGATACGCGCACGCCGATGCTGATGGCTTTCTTGGTCGTCGGGCTGAACATCTTTTTCAACTGGGTGTCTGTCTTTGACGATCTCGGTGCGCCGCGTTCGCGTATCTCGCGCTGCTGGCCGTGATCTATTGGTGGCGCTGGCGCAGCGGCGCGTGGCAGTCCGCTCGAATCGGTTGATCGCGGTTCATCTCGAGCGAAGGTCTGTTGTGGCTCGAGTCTAAAATACGTCGAATGCGTGAGCGACGATCCGTAGTGGCTTTCGCGATCCGGTCGCCCCTACAACCGCGCAGCCTCATGCCAAAAACGTCTCGAGTCACGAGCAGGCTGTGGCAAACGCTCTCGAATCCAACGCACGTTGAGCGGGTTACAATTCGGGGCAAATCCAAGCACCCGAGGGAGTTGCCTTTGAACGTCGTGTTTCTATCGCCGCATTTCCCGCCTAATTTTCGCCATTTCGTGCGCGGACTGCGCGACGCTGGCGCGACTGTGCTGGGCTTGGGTGACGAGCCGTTTGACAACATGCCCGGCGAGTTGAGAGCGCAATTCCATGAGTATTACCGCGTCGGCAACATGGAGCATTACGACGATTTACTGCGGGGCATCGGCTATTTAACGCATCGCTGGGGCAAAATTGACCGCTTGGACAGCCTCAACGAGCACTGGCTCGAGAGCGAAGCCAAGCTCCGCACGGATTTCAATGTTTTCGGCGTGCAGACCGATTGGATCGACAACATCAAACGCAAGTCGCAAATGAAGCAGCGCTTTATTGGCGCGGGTTTGAATGTAGCGCGGGGGCGCGTGTGCCTGAACGCGGATGAAGCCAAAGCGTTCATCGCCGAAGTCGGATATCCAGTGGTCGCCAAGCCGGACATCGGCGTTGGCGCGGCCAAAACCTATAAGATTCACGACCAGTTTGAATTCGAGCATTACCTGCGCGACAAATTGCCGTGCGAATACATTCTGGAAGAGTTCATCACTGGCGATGTCGTGACTTTCGACGGGTTAACCGACAAGGACGGCAAGATCCTCTTCTGCTCGAGCCTGCGCTACTCCAAAGGCGTGATGGATGTCGTCAATCAAGACGGTGACATCTACTACTACAGCTCGCGGGATATTCTCCCAGCGCTCGAGGCGGCCGGGCGAGCGGCGGTGGCCGCATTTCAAGTGCGGGAACGATTTTTCCACCTCGAGTTTTTTGATTGTGACGATCGGATCGTGGCTTTGGAAGCCAATATCCGTCCACCGGGTGGTCTGACGGTGGACATGTTCAATTTCGCCTTCGATTTCGATGTTTACCGCGAGTGGGCTAACGTTTTCATCACGGGGAAGTTCAGCGCCCCCGTGACCCGCAAATACGCGGTTGGGTACGTTGGACGCAAGGATCACTTAGATTACAAACTCAGTCACCACGAAGCTCTCGAGCGAGCAGGGGAGATGCTCTGCCACCACGAGGGCATCATGGGCGTCTTCGCCAAAGCCATCGGCAATTACGGTTACATCCTGCGTTGCCCAATTGAGTCGGCGCTGATTGCCACGTGCGAAGCGATGCTCGAGAAACGCTAAAACCTCACCGCTCCTCGAGAATGGGTACGTTTAGGGGTCTGATTATGCACACGGAGCATCACCGCTGGTTCAGCCCAGCGCTCGGGCACGACATGGAACTCAAGGTTTACGGGCATTACGGGCAGCCTATTGTGGTGTTCCCCGCGCAGGATGGGCGCTATTACGATTTTGAGAATTTCAAGATGATCGAAGCTTGCAGTGAGCTACTCGAGTCGGGGCGCATCAAAATCATCGCGGTGGACAGCGTGGATTGGCAGAGCTGGACGAACGCTGGCGCTCACCCGTCAAACCGCGCCCAGCGCCACATGGATTTTGAACGCTACATCACCACCGAAGTCGCGCCGTTCGTGCAAAAAAACACGGGTTTGGAAACCATGTGGGTCTCTGGTTGCAGCATGGGGGCGCTGCACAGCGCTAACTTCTTTTTCCGTCGCCCTGATTTGTTTAATGGCTTGATCGCGCTGTCTGGCTTGTACGACCTGCGGCTGTTCATCGGCGATTACCGCGACGCGAACGTCTATTACAACTCCCCGCTCGAGTACCTGCCGAATCTGAACGACCCGTGGCATTTGGAGCGCTACCGCCGCAGCAAAATCGTGATCGCGGTCGGACAGGGGCGCTGGGAGGAAGACGCGATCCGCGACACCCGCGCCCTCGAGCGGATTTTGGTGGACAAAGGTGTACCCGTTTGGGTGGATTACTGGGGACACGACGTGGATCACGATTGGGTGTCGTGGCGTAAGATGCTGCCGTATTTTTTGGGGAAGTCGTTGTAAAGCCGCGCTTCATCGCTGGATCGCGCGATGTTTGATCTCAGGGGATCAACAGCAGCTTGCCGGAAGTTGCCCTCGTTTCCATCAGTCGGTGTGCTTCTCTGGACTCCTCGAGTGGCAACTCGCATTCGATCTTCAGATTTAATTCTCCTGTGATGACCCAAGTGAACAGGTCGCGGATCGCTGGGTCAATCTCTTCAGGGGTCGTGAAGTAATCGGTGGCGTTGACCCGCGTTACGGACAGCGACCCCAGCTTCTCGAGGGTGCTCAAGTCCACCAGCGGTGCGGGGCCGCTGCCACTGCCGTAAGCGATCAACGCGCCGCGCCGTCCGAGTGCGTTGAGGCTTGCCTCGAGTGTCTGTTGACCAACCGCGTCGAACACGATTTGTACGCCCAAGCCATGCGTTATTCGGCCGACTTCGAGAGCAATATCCTGCGTGCTGTAATCAATGACTTCGCTGGCTCCCGCTGCGAGGGCGGCGTCGCGTTTGATCCCCTGCGAGACCGTGCCGATCACGGTTGCCCCGACCCGTTTTGCCATTTGCGTCACCAAGCGACCGACACCACCGGCGGCGGAGTGTACCAGCACCGTGCTTCCCGGCTTGACTCGAGCGGCAGCAAAAACCAGCGCGTGGGCGGTCAGGCCCTGAAGCAGCAACGCGGCGGCCTGTCGGGTGCTGATCGCATCTGGCAACGGCACGAGCAGAGCGGCAGGAACGGACACGTACTCGGCGTATCCGCCCGCTTTGGGCAGAAACGGGCAAGCCACCCGTTGACCAACCGCCACACTGGACACGTCTGCCCCAACTGATTCGACGGTTCCGGCGATCTCCCAACCGGGGACAAATGGCATTGGAACCGGCCAACGTCCGCTGCGTTGCGAGAGATCCATGAAATTCACGCCCGCCGCCTCGATCCTCACAACGGCGTGTTCCAGCGTGGCGACAGGTGTTGGAATTTCCTCGAGTTGCAAGACCTCGAGACCGCCGGGTTGTTTGATGACGATTGCTTTCATGGGTGCTCCTTGACTGCCTGAGACGGCTGCGGTGAATGGTTGAGCCAAACTCGAGCGGAATGAAACCAAATTGGAGTCGTTCGGAGTTGTGTTCTCACTGGCATTACGCGGTTTGTGGGACGCTATCCTCGAGTGTCAGGCCGGTCATCTGCGTGCAACGCATCCAGACTTGTTCGGCGAGTTTCTGATCGTAAGAAATTGGGTTTGAACGGGCCGGTTTGGTTTTGACCAAATACTGACCCGTTACGCCCTCGAGTTCTGAGGAGGATGCGGCGTAAATGGAAGTCACAGCCCCCTGCTGCGGACTGAGCAGGAAGCGGCTCATCAGCCACCATGCCGCCCCGAGAAGCCCTTTCATCTCGTCGCCGATGTCGGTGCGAACCGAGCCGGGATGCACGCAGTTGACGGTTACGGCGGTTTCAACGAACCGCCGGGCGAGTTCGTAGGTGAGCATTGTTGCCGCGAGTTTCGAGTGACCGTAATTTTCCATCATGTTGAATCGGGCGGGAGGGCCAGTTCGCTCGAGATCGAGTTTCGCGTTTTGCTGCGAACTCGAGGACACGATCACCACTCTGACTGGGGCGCTCAAAAGCAGTTGATCGTGTAAAAGCTGCGTCAGCAGGAATGGCGCGAGTACATTGACCGCCCAAGCGGTTTCGATTCCGTCCTCGGTCAGATGGTACTCGTGTGAGAAAACACCGGCGTTGTGCAGGAGTACATCGATTTTTGGATGCGAGCGTTTGAGGTCATGCGCTAGACGGCGAACCTGTGTCTGGCTCGAGAGGTCGGCGACGAGCGTGTCCACGCGGTCGTTACCAGTCGTTCGGCGAACGTCTTTCGCGGCCGACTCGAGTTTGCTTGGGTTGCGTCCGACCATGACGATTTGCGCGTTCATGCCAGCCAGTGCGCGGCATGTCTCGAGTCCGATCCCCGCGTTCGCGCCAGTGACGATGATGGTCTTCCCTTCTAGGTCTGGGTTCATAGTGAATGCTCCGATGGGTTGTGGGTTTTAGGTCTGGGTTCGGGATTGAAAACCGTTCCGAATTTTCCTTTAATTTCTGGTATGTACCATAAACTATAACGTAATAAAATGTCAATCACGATGCGGTAAGATAATTTGATGAAGGTTCCAAAGGCAATCCCCAACCACGATCCGGTCACTACGGCCCTCGGTGTCCTCCAAGAGAAATGGGCCCCGCACGTTATTCGCGCCCTGCTCGAAGGTTCAAAGGGATTCAACGAACTCGCCCGAGTGACCGCTGTCAGCCCAGTCACGCTGGCGCAACGACTCGAACAACTCGAGGCACTGGGACTGGTTCGCAAAACAATTGTTTCCGAACAACCGCCTCGGGTCAGTATTGAACTGCTCCCTCCCGGTATCGCCTTCGAGCGGGTACTCGAGGCGCTTTACCTCTGGGGCAGCCAGCATCTCGACCCTAGGCTCGAGCGTGGATTGCTTGAGGCTGAGGAGGCTATTGACGTTCTTCAGGGACGCTGGGCGATGGGTGTGGTTCGCATCCTGCTCGCGGGGCCGTGTCGGGTCAACGAACTTGCTCGGGCACTCGGCGGGGCCAACCCGACCACACTGACGCAACGGCTCGAACGGCTCGAACGGCTCGGAATGGTTCACCGCGAGGTTGTGACGCTGATGCCGCCACACACCCTCGTCTCACTCACCGAGGCGGGCGCAGCGATCCGTCCGGTGTTCAATGCGCTCGAATCTTGGGCGAATACGCATCTGGTCTCGGGTAGAACGGGTTGAGCAGATGTCAAGTCGCCATAGGTATTCTCCGCTTTTACCAATCGAGCATCTCAAGTTGCCGATCAGTACAATGACGCCATGCGACTTTCACACACAGATATTTACGCCTTCAAAGCGCTGGCGTACCTCGGCACGATATTGCCGGGCACGCTCGCCTCGAGCGATGCGATTGCGGGCGCGACGGGCGTCCCTAAACCGTATTTGGTGCGGCTGCTGGCCACATTGTCGGGGCGCGGCGTGCTGACCAGTCGCAAGGGCATCAGCGGCGGTTACGCACTGTCACGTCCAGCGCTCGAGATTCGGTTATCAACCGTGATGCGTTCGATTGACGGGCCGCTGGCGGCGCTGTCGTGCTCGTCACTGAAGTGGCCCAAGGCCTGCGCCGTACAGGAGACCTGTCACGCTCGAGGGCGCGTCTGGACGCGGGTGCGCGACGCGATTCTAGCGGTGTTAGAAGAGGTCAGCGTCGCGGATCTGGTCGAGGATCTGCGCCAAGGCGTGGATTACAGTTTGTGCTTCGAGCATCTGCTGCGCCCGACCGATTTGGCACACGGTCACAGCAATGAAGTCCATGCGGTTTGAGATGTATGCAGGTCGAAATCTTGGACTGATCCCGAGTTTTTGGGCCATAAGTTAACGTCAGTTCGGGTTAACTGAGTTCATGGGTCATCAGCCCCAAACTCGGTTTCTTCGGCTGATGAGCATACGCGACAAGTCCGCAAATCAAGTTCACCACGAAATTCACTGGGCTGCGATGCCGTGAATGCTCAATCTGGCTGATGTTCTAAAGCTGATCAATCACTGTTTCGACAATCGAGCGTTTACGCACAAAGAACGCATCCTCGCCCAGCATCGGCTTGTCCGTGTGCATATTGCGTTTCAACTTCGTCAGCAACGTCACCCCATGATTCCACACGAGTTGCTCGAACAACGCTTTACTCAAATACCCCAAATCCCCGAATAGCTTCCCGAAGATGCTCGAGAACGGGTTCTCCACGATACTCAGCAATCCCTTGCGATCATCAACGTTACCCGGCGTGAGTTGCAACCACACGATCTCGCCACTGTCATTGAACACCAAGTGCAATTTGAAGCCGAAGAACCAATCGACACTGGTTTTACCTCGAGCGGCTAAACCCTTGAACACGCGGTGCGAGCGAATACGACGATTGTGGCAAACGCGTAGCGCGGTGCTGTCCACAAAGCCAATACCGCTGCACGATCCGAGCAGCGTGAACAAGTACGCCGTCAGCGGCATGACACAACGCGGTATCCATTCAATGAAGCGGTTGTAACTGGGCAATCTGGGAAACTCTGATCGTAAATGCAAGGCAGCGTGCTGGACGTAAAAGGTTTTGAAGTCGCGGTAGCGTTGCTGATGAAAGAGGATCAGGAGCGTCATGATTTCACTCTCGCTGCATTTGCAACGCTCGGTTTCGGGTCTGACCGACTGGAGGCAACGCGGGTTGCGAGAGGTGTTGCTGAGCGAAGGTTTGGGTGAAGTCATCGACGTGGCAGAAAAGTTCGAGTAGATTCATGATGTCCACCTGTGGCTATTGCGTGGTAACAACAGCCTACTGGAGGACACTTCCTTATCCCGAACTGACGTTAAATAATTCCAGCTCGAGCAGATTGACTACTTGAGCTGGAAGAGTATCTGAAAAGTGCGGGTCAGTACATGAAGCAGGGTCGGAATTTAAGAATATTTTTCTTGCCGATGCCTTTGACGCGCTTGACGAGATCGGCTTCGTTCTTCAACGGGCGGGCGGCGATGATGGCTGCGGCGAGCTTGGCGTCAATGCCCGGAATTTTCAACAGGTCAGCCTGAAGACCAGTGTTGACATTGACGGCTGCGACTTTGCACGTCGTAGCGACTGGTGCGGGCGCGACTGGGCTGGTCGGAGCGGGCGGCGTCGCGGGTGAGGCGGGTGTGGTGGTTTGCGCGTGCGCGGTCAACAAACCAGCGATTACGACGACGGCGAGCGCGGCGGACTGGAGCGATTGGACTCTCATGAGATACTCCCTTTTGGCGTTGACGCAACGGTCAAGCTCGAGTGAAAAATAAAGTGGCCGCGTGAAACTCAGATGGAAGCGTCTGCGCTCTCTACTTTCCAGTGGTTTCTGAAGCTGCGGGTGCGGTATCGGCTTCACTCTGGTCGCTGTCCTGCGGGTCGCCCGCTGGTTCACTGGTATCGGCTTGCTCCGCCCCAATTTCATCACCAGCTTGCGCGACAGCATCGCCCTCAGCAATGATACCAACCGAGCTAGACAGGCTCGAGGTCGCGGCTTTCGGGGCGACTTGGCTGGCGGCGTTTACCAGTCCAGCGCTGATGGCAAGCACGGTGGCAATGGCAAGCATGGATGGTTTCTTCATGGGTACTCCTGTTTGAGCCTGTGACGTTGACAGAGGTCGGCTCTGGTTTCCTCGGGTGCGTTCAGCCTGCGGTGATGAGGTTGCGACGCGGTGTGGAAAGGTTTGGGTGTCACCGTCACGTGTCCATACCTTTCCTAAACCTGATCGGTTCAGACTGCGCCCACTCGAGTCACCACCGTTCACGCTCGAGAGAACCGAGAAACCCATGAAAAAAACGCTTGGCATTGCATTCGTGACCCTCACCCTCGCGGCTCCAATGGCGCTGACCCTCGCCTCGAGCGCTGGGCTGAGCGTCAAACCGGCCGCGCCAATCGTCGCGCAAGGCGAGGGCGTCAACCCCGCCGAGTTCACGCTGACGGCGTTCAGCGACGCGGCTCGAGGCTGGAGCTTCCAGCGCCCGACCTCGTGGAGCCAAGATACGACCTTCAAAGACGGCGTGCGCTTCGCGGGCGGCGACGAGTGGCTGAGCTTACAGGTGCTGGACAGCAAACTCACGCCAGCCCAGTACACCTCGAGCCTGAAAGCCCCGGTGGGAGAAACCATACTCGGCGTGAAGTTGTTCAAGCAGGGCGCGTTCAATGCCAGCGTCCTCTCGAGCGCGTCATCTGGCAGCTCGAGCGTGACCGGCAAGCCCTTGGAGTTGCTGACGGATCGCTGGGTTTTCGCGCCGAAAGCGGGCAAGCTGGCGGTGCTGAGCGTGACCGGCCCGAAAAGGGTTTTTGACTGGGAGGGAAGTCGCGATATGGCGCTATCGGTGCGCGTCAAATGAGCGCCGTGCACCTTCAGTCCTCGAGCCAGCACCTCTCGAGTCACCAGTCCTCGAGCTATGGCGCTGCGCTGCACGTGCGCGATGTCTTCAAGATTTACAAGGAGGGCGAGATCGAAACCGTGGCGTTGCGCGGCGCGAACCTCGAGATTGAGTCGGGCGAGTTCGTGGCTGTCGTCGGGCGATCGGGGTCTGGCAAAAGCACCTTGTTTAGCTTACTGGCGGGCTTATCCGAACCGACCGCCGGGCGCATTGAGATTGACGGGCGCGACCTGATGAGCCTGCCTGAACTCGAGCGCTCAGCGCTGCGGCGCGACCGCATCGGCGTGACGTTCCAGAGCGGCAATCTGCTGCCGTTTTTGACGGCCCTCGAGAACGTCGAATTGCCATTGCAACTCTCCGGCAAGCCCGATGTGCGCGGGCGGGCCGAACGGTTGCTCGAGTCGGTCGGCTTGAAGCAGCGGCTGTCCTCGCGGCCCGCGCAACTGAGTGGCGGCGAGCAGGCGCGGGTCGCGCTGGCCATGGCCCTCGCCAACGATCCGGGCGTGCTGCTGGCGGACGAACCGACCGGCGAGTTGGACACGCAGACGGCGGCGGAGATCATGCGGATGCTCGAGGAGCTGAATGTGGAGCGCGGGCTGACCGTCGTGGTCGTCACGCACAACCCAGCGCTGGCGGCCCGAGCGGGTCGCGTCGTGCGGATCACCGATGGTGCGCTGACGCCAGAACGGTCGGTGAACGCATGACCATCAGTGCGGGTGCACCGTTCGCGCTCGAGACCCGCGACCTGAGCCGCTTTTTTGATCTCGGCGATCATCAAGTGCGGGCGCTCGAGGGCGTCAACTTGCGCGTGCAGTGCGGTGAGCGCGTGGCGATTGTCGGCCCGAGCGGCGGCGGCAAAAGCACATTGCTGGCGCTGCTCGGCGGGCTGGACGCGCCGAGCGCGGGTCAGGTCTTTGTTGGCGGCGCGGATTTGTACGCGATGACCGAACGGCAGCGCGTGCAACTGCGGCGCGGGCAGCTCGGGTACATCTTTCAGGGTTACGACCTGCTGCCCGCGCTGACGGTGCTGGAAAACGTCGAGTACCCGCTGCTGGTCGCCGGACTCGAGCCGCATCAGCGCACGCGCCGGGCCACCGCGCTGCTCAACGAGGTCGGTCTGGGCGGCAAAGAGGATTTCCTGCCCGATGAACTGAGCGGTGGTCAGCAGCAGCGCGTCGGCATCGCCCGCTGCTTGGTGACTGAACCGAGCGTCGTGCTGGCCGACGAACCGACCGGCAACCTCGACACGACCACGACCGACGCGATCCTCGAGCTGCTGCGCGTGGCCACTGCGGAGCGCGGCATGACCCTCGTGATGGTCACGCACGACCCGGCCATCGCGGCGCTGGCTGACCGCATCGTGCGAATTCAGGATGGTCGATTGGAAACCAAAGCGTGATTGCACTGTTTTGCTACGCGGCTCGAGGGGTGATTCGTCAACCCTTGCAGACGCTGCTGTACGTACTCGGCTTGACGCTGGCGGTCGGGCTGTTCGCCGACACGCTGTTCTTCGTTGACCTCTCGCAGCGCGACATGACCAAGAACGCGCTCGCACCCGTGCAGGTAGACATGGTGGCGCGGGCCACGACGCCCGACCTTGCGCCGAACGCGCTCGAGCAAACGCTCAAAGGGCAAACGCTGGTGAAATCAGCCGAACCCGTCGCCGTGGCCGATTTCGCGTCGCTCAGCAAAGTTGGCGCGGGCGTCTCGAGCGCGGCGGGCAGGGTCTTCGCGCTGCCGCAGTCGTATTACCAGACCTTCAACTTTCTGCCGATCGTCGCTGGCAAATTTGACCCCAGCGGCGCGATGATCGGTGACGCGACCGCCACGCAACTGGGTATAAAAGTCGGGGACACGCTCGAGCTGAAATTCGCGGCGGGCATCACGCAGCCGTACCGCGTGCGGGTCAGCGGACTCGTCGGTATGGGTGTCTCCGAGCCACTGTTCTTCAACCCCGACCCTGCTGGCGGCGAGGGTTATGGCGTCGTCGCCGATGTGGTGTTCCTGCCGCCCGCGACCTTCGAGCGCGACCTCGCGCCGAGGCTCTCGAAGCTGCCCGTGACGACCTCGAGCGTCGGGCAGACCGGCTCTAACGTCGTACTGCTACCGGTGGAGCGTCAGGTGCATCTCAAACTCGACCAGTCAGGGCTAAACGCTGACCCTGCCAAATCTTTAAAGCAACTCGACGCGCTGCGCCGCAGTTTGGAGCAACCCTTTCCGGGGCAGGTGCGCGTGCAGAACAACCTCGCGCTGCGTTTGGGCAACGCCAAAAAGGACATTCTCGCGGCGAAGATGCTGTTTTTGTTCCTCGCCATTCCCGGCGTGCTGCTGGCGGCGTACCTTTCCAAATACGCGGTCGAACTCTCCAGCGACTCGCGCCGCGTAGAGCTGAGCCTGCTGCGGGTGCGCGGCGCGGGCATGAAAGACGTTCTGCTGATTACCGCGTTCACCGCGCTGCTGATCGCTGTTCTCGGCAGCGTTCTCGGGCTGATCTTCGGCGCGGCGACGCTGCTGCTGACCCTCGGCGCAGGCATTCTGACGACAGCCAACCTCGAGCTGATCGCCCCGAGCGTCGGCTGGGCGGTGCTGGGCGGTTTTGCCTTGACGGCGCTGGCGTTCCTGCTGCCCGTCTGGGCGCAACTGCGGGCTGAGATTGCGGGTGCGCGGCGCACGGTGACTCGAGTCCAGACGCTCCCGCTGTGGCGACGCATGAACGCCGACGGGTTGATGCTGATCGCGGCGGGCGTGGTGCTGTACGTCACCGATGCGAACGGTGGCTTCAAGCCGACCGGCACGGAAGGTACAGCGGTCACGTTGTCGTTCTACCTGTTCCTCGCGCCGTTTCTGTTCTGGATCGGCGCGACGCTGCTGCTGATTCGCTTGCTTGATCTGCTGCTGACTCGAGGGGCGAAACCCGTGGCGAGGGTGCTGAAAACCCTGTTCGGTGAGTTCGGCGTGGTGGCCGCACGGGGCATGACGCGCCGCTCAAATGGGGTGGGATCGGCGGTGACTTTGACGGCGCTGTCGTTGTCGTTCGGCGTGGCGCTATCGCTGTTTTTGGGAACCTACGCGACGCAGCGGGCGGGCGACATCGCTTACATCGTCGGCTCGGACGTGCGCGTCACGCCGCCCGCCAGTGCGAACCTGACGCCTGCCTTCGCCGACCAGCTCTTAACACTACCGAACGTGAAGGGCGCAACTTCAATGGCGAGGGATCCCGTGGCGCTGATCGGCAGTGAGAAGAAAAGCGTTTACGGGATTGATGTCCCCAGTTTCCTCAAGACCGCTTACCTGCCGAACGCGATGTTCGAGAACGGCAGCGCCGCCGCCACGCTCGGCGCACTGGCAAAGACGCCCAATGGCGTGATTCTGGCCCGCGACCAAGCCGACAAGTACGACATCAACGTTGGGGACACCGTGTTGATGCGGCTTTACAACCCCAAAACCGCGCAGTACGTGCAAGTCAAAACCCTCGCGGTCGGGATTTACACCTACCTGTCCACCTCGAGCCAAGACGCGGATTTCGCGCTCAACCGCGACTTCATGACGCGGGCCACGGGCACGAGCGGCGCGAATCTGTTCCTCGTGAAAACCTCCGATCCGGCGGGCGTGACGGTGAGCATTCAGACGCAATTTGGCGCAAACCTAACCCTGAAACTCGAGAACGTCCTGACCGCCACTAAAGTCGACTCGAGTTCGCTGACCAGCCTCAACCTCAATGGTCTGGGCGGCTTGGAGCGCATTTACACCGCGCTGATCGTCGCCTCGAGTTTGGGGGTGTTTCTGATCTCGATGCTGCAATCGCGCCGCAAAGAATTTGGCACGATGCGGGCGCTCGGCACGGACGACCGCCAGCTTCGCCAGCTACTGGCGGCTGAGGCGCTGAGCATCTCGAGCGTCAGCCTCGCGGCGGGCGTGGGTATCGGCGCGGGCATCGCGGCGCTGTTCGTGATGCTGCTGCGCGTGATCTTCCTGATCCCGCCCGCCGGTCTGACGTGGCCTGTGACCGATCTGAGTTTGCTGCTGGGACTCTCCTTGCTCGGTATGGGGCTGGGCGTGCTGCTGGCTAATCAGGCATTGTCGAAATTGCGCGTCTCAGAAGTGCTGCGTGAGGCGTAGCCGGAAACTGGTTCTCGAGCGGACGGGGCAAAACTGCCCCGTCCGCTCGCGTCCATACCAATCCCAAACCTCGCCAGTGGATACTGCCGCTGTTTCAAGCCAGCACCACAAGGAGTCCCTATGAACCAACCAGACTCGAGCCAAGTCGCCACCCGTCCAGACTTCAAAGCGATGCTCTGCAAAGTTCCAGAACTGACGCTGTTTTTCTGGATCATCAAAATTTTCGCCACGACCATCGGCGAGACGGCGGCCGATTTCATCAACTCGAACCTCAACCTCGGGCTGGTCGGTACGAGCCTGCTGATGATTGGTTTGTTGATCGTCGCGCTGATCGTGCAGTTCCGGGCGCGGCGCTACGTGCCGGTGATTTACTGGATTGCGATTGTCCTCATCAGCGTCGTCGGTACGCTCATCACCGACAATATGGTCAACAACTTCGGGGTCAGCCTGCCGGTCTCGACCGCGATTTTCGCCGTGGCGCTGACCGCGACCTTCATCGGCTGGTACTCGAGTGAGAAAACGCTGTCGATTCACAGCATTTACACCACCAAGCGCGAGGCGTGGTACTGGTTGACCGTGTTATTCACCTTCGCGCTCGGCACGGCCACGGGTGATCTGATCGCTGAAACTTACGCGCTCGGGTACTGGCCGTCCGCGTTGCTGTTCGCGGGCATCATCGCGTTCGTGACGCTGTTGTACCAGTACGCCAAGCTGAACGCGATTGTGACGTTCTGGATTGCCTACGTGCTGACCCGTCCGCTCGGCGCGAGCATCGGAGATTTCTTATCGCAAGACAAAGAGGTCGGCGGGCTGGCGCTCGGCACGATGACCACCAGCGCCATCTTCCTCGTGGCGATCATCGCCGTGATTATTTACTTAACCGTCACCAAGCGCGACGAGATCGCGGTCGCAAAAGTCGCGTAACCAGTGGCTAATTGACGACCTCGAGTCGTGAATGCTGACCTGCATCTCACAGGTCAGTGTTTGACTGCGCCAAGGACACCGATTCGCCTCACAGCTACTCACCGCATCAGAAGTCAAATACAAGGAGCATCACCATGAAACACCTACCCGGACTCGTTTTGCTAACCGCCATCGCTTGGATTCACTTCAGAGACATCCCCGATAAATTATCTGAGACGCCGTACATGGGCTGGGGGTACATCCTGCTGGTCGCCGGGTGCGCGGCCGCTGGCGCGTGGCTGCTGACCCATCACGCTCGAGCCGGCTACGTGCTGGGCGCACTGATCTCGGTTGGGGCGATTGCAGGCTACGCGCTGACCCGCAGCGTTGGTTTGCCGCAAGCGATGGGCGACATCGGCAACTGGGCGGAACCATCCGGCGTGTTCTCGCTCGCGGCTGAAGTCGCGTTCATCGCGTTGGCGGTGTGGATGCTGCGCTCGCCCGGTGTGAATCGTGATCCGTTTTTACGAAGCTGAACCAACGCACCATCGCAACGTTTGCACAGCGCCTCGAGCCATTCAGGGGCGCTGTTTGTGTGCAGTCGTACGTATCACTCCCAAACCTCGTTTCCTACAGTCAACAGCGAGCGCTACGGCTTCATCTCGAGTCCACACGCCGCACGCAAGATTGCTCGTGTGAAGACCGCTTCCCCGAACGGAGCCTGCGATGCCTCCTCAAGCCACCGTCAACGACGCTGAATCGCCATCGGCAGATGTTAGGAGTGCTCACGGCGCAGCCGTTTTTTTTGATCCCTCGCAGCGCCGCTGGCTGGGTGTGCGCGTCGCGCTGATCGCGGCATTGATCGCTGGGCTGGCGCTGATGGTTGGTCTGATCTGGGGTGTGCTGTCCGTGCCGTTGCTGCCGGGTTTGACGCTGCCGAGTCGCGGCAACGCGGGGCGCACCAAAAGCATCAAAGAGCCGCCGCAACCGTACAGCGTAGCTCGAGCCGCTGGATTGCCGCGCCGTGTTGAGCTAAATGTAAGCGCCATGCGGCGCGTGATCGGCTTTTACGTCAACTGGGATGACAACAGCTTCACCAGCTTGAAGCAAAACATTTCCAGCTTGGATGTCTTGATGCCGGAGTGGTTGCACCTCGCGCCGGACGGCGTGGTCGTGCCGGATGATCTATTCAAGCAGGAGCGGACTCGAGCCTTCGTCAATGCTCACCGCCCCGCTTTGCCAATCGACGCGCTGATCAACAATTACAGCGCCACCAAACAAGATTGGGACAGCGCGGGGCTGGCCCGCACATTAGCCTCGAGCCGACTGCGGGCTAAGGTCATCGCGGGCTTAAAAGACTACGTGACCGAGTTTGGTTTGCGTGGCGTCAACATCGATTTCGAGAACGTGTCCGACGCCACGCAGGGTGATCTGCTGCGTTTCATGACCGAACTCTACGCGGTCTTTCACCCCTTGAAGCTCGAGGTCACGCAATCCGTACCGCTGGACGATGACGCTTTCCTGTACACAGCGCTGTCAAAAGTCACCGACTCATTGGTGCTGATGGCCTACGACGAGCACGAGAACTCGAGCGCGAGCGGCCCAGTCGCGTCACAAGCTTGGCTGGAATCGAACACCGCCAAGCGCGTCGCGCAGATCGGCGCGGGCAAGGTCACGTTGGCGCTCGGCAATTACGGGTATGACTGGACGCAGGGCGGTGCGGCCACAGAAGTCTCGTTTCAGGACGCTCAGGCAACCGCCCGCGACTCTGGTGGACTGATTGGCTTGGGTGGCGGGGCGCTCAACCCAAATTTCTCGTACACCGATGAGCAAAATAAGCTCCATCACGTCTGGTACTTGGATGCGATCAGCGCCTTTGATGAAGCCAGCGCCGGGGAGCATCTGGGCATCGCCAGCTTCGCGTTGTGGCGCATGGGTCAGGAAGACCCGAGCGTCTGGCGCGTCTTAAACCGCCATGCGACGCTGAACGCGGCGCTGGCCCATGGCTTGCAAACCGTGCATTACGGCTACGACCTCGATTACAAAGGGCAGGGCGAACTGCTGAAAGTCGCCTCGCAACCCAGAAGCGGCTCGAGGATCGTGCAGTTCGATCCCCGGAGTGGTTTGATCGTCGGCGAGGCGCTGCACAGTTTCGCCGCGCCGCTGACCATTCAGCGCTGGGGCGGTAGTGATGAGAAGAAAATCGCGCTGACCTTCGATGACGGGCCCGATCCGAGCTTCACGCCGCAGGTGCTGGATATCTTAGAGCGCGAACATGTGCCTGCGACGTTCTTCGTGATCGGTGCGAACGTCGAAGCTAACCCCGATCTGATGCGCCGCGTGATCCGTGACGGCTTCGAGATCGGCAGCCACACCTTCACGCATCCGAACCTGTCGGTTGTCAGCCCCGAACAGTTTGATTTGGAGTTAAACGCCACGCAGCGCTTATTGGAGTCCGAATTCGGCATCGGCACACTGCTGTTTCGCCCGCCCTATGCCGAAGATGTCGAGCCAGAGACGCCAGATCAGGCCCGCGCCCTGATTCGCGCTGGGCAGCTTGGGTATTACACGGTCGGCATGCAGATCGACCCACTGGACTGGCACTCGCGCAGCGCCGATCAAATCGCGCAGCGCGTGCTGGACGGCGCAGCCTCGCACGCGGGCAACGTTGTGCTATTGCACGACGCGGGCGGCGACCGCAGCGCGACCGTGGCGGCCCTGCCGGGTATCATTCACGAGTTGCGGGCTAGGGGCTTTGAATTGGTCGGCGTCTCGAGTCTGATCGGCGTGCCAAAAGCCAAATTGATGCCGGTCGTCTCGAGCGCTAAGTTACTGAACGGCGCGAGCGGTGTGGGCTTCACGACCTTTGCCGTCGCGCTGAGCGCACTGGGTTGGCTGTTCGTCGGTGGCATTGCGCTCAGCATCGCACGGCTGATGCTGATTGTCGTGTTGGCGCTGATGGAAGCGCGGCGCATCAAACGCGAATTCGCGGGCGCGTTGCCAACCCTCAGCGTTATTGTGCCTGCCTACAATGAAGTCAAGGTCATCAACAAAACGCTGGCCAGTCTGCTCGAGTCGCCAGATCTCGCTGAAATCCTCGTGATCGACGATGGCTCGAGCGACGGCACGGCCGGTGCGGTGCGGGCCGCGTTTGGCGCTGACCCTCGAGTGCGCGTGTTTTCCTTAGCGAACGGCGGTAAATCTCGAGCGCTGAATTTTGGCATCGAGCAATCAACCAGCGATATTGTGCTGCTCTTGGATGCGGATACCGTGCTCAAATCCGACGCGCCCGCGCTGCTGGCCCGCCACTTCCAAGATTCAACTGTGGCGGCTGTGGCGGGCAATGCCAAAGTCGGCAACCGCGTCAACCTGATGACGCGCTGGCAGGCTTTGGAGTACATCACCGCGCAAAATTTGGAGCGCCGCGCACTGGCGCACTTGGGATGCATCACGGTCGTGCCCGGCGCAATCGGCGCGTGGCGGCGCGAGGCGATTTTGGCAGCAGGCGGCTTTCAGACCGACACGCTGGCCGAGGACGCCGACCTGACGATGCGACTGCTGAAACTGGGGCACGCGATCACCTACGAACCGCTGGCCATCGCGCTGACCGAAGCGCCGGACACCGTTCAGGGCTTTTTGAAGCAACGCTTTCGCTGGATGTTCGGCACGTTGCAGGCCGCTTACAAGCAGCGCGAGACCTTGCTGCGCCCGCGCTTCGGTGGACTGGGCTTGTTTGCGATGCCAAACGTCTTGGTCTTTCAGATCCTCTTTCCGTTCGTCAGCTCCCTGATGGACGTGGCGCTGATCGCGCAACTGACGTGGGTCTTCTGGCAGACGCACTTTCACCCCTCGAGCGATCCGCTGACCGGGATCAGCCATAGCCTGTGGTTCTACGGGCTGTTCATGGCGGTCGATGCGCTAGCCGCGACCGTCGCCTTTGCTTTGGAGCAGGGCGAGGACTGGCGACTGCTCCCGTGGCTGTTCTTGCAGCGCTTCTTCTACCGTCAACTGATGTATTTCGTGGCGATCAAGGCGGCCTTCGCCGCGCTGCGCGGGGGGGCCGTTGGTTGGGGGACTTTGGAGCGCAGGGCCAGCGTCAGGGCCCTGATCGCCGTTCAGCCAGCCTCGAGCGGCGAGTGATGTGACGGCAGCTCAAAAGTGGGGTTGCCCCGCGAAACCCCACAATGATGACCAACGTCCTCACTCGAGCGGGCTAGGCTGTAATTTCATGCGTTGCGTCATCGGTTTGCCCCAGCCCCGCGCTTCAGTCAGCGGACTGGTATGAGCGTCTTCATCAGTCTATTGACGGTGGCCGGGGCCTTGTACGCGCTTTACGGCGCGGTGATCGCGCTGAGCGGACTTCGCTTCAGACCCGCCCTTAAGCCAGCCGCGATGCAGGGCCGCTTTGCGGTGCTGATCCCAGCCCACAACGAAGCCGAGGTGATCGCACCGCTGCTGGCCAGTCTCGAGGGCCAGCATTACCCGCGCGAACAGTTTGATGTCTATGTCTCGGCCGATCACTGCACCGACGCCACGGCCAGTCTCGCTCGAGCGCACGGCGCGATTGTCTTGGAGCGCGTTAACGCCCCTCAGCGTGGCAAGACTTGGAATCTGCGCTGGGCGTTTGAACATATCCCGCTCAAAGAGTACGAAGGCGTGGTGGTGATCGACGCCGATAACCTCGCGCATCCGGACTTTCTCAAAGCCACCAACGCGTATCTCGAGCAACACCCACAAGTGTTGGCGGTGCAAGGCGTGCTGGATGTCAAGAACCCGAGCGACAACTGGTTGACTGCCGCGAGCGCCGTGTCGTACTGGTTTACCAACCGCTTCGTGCAGTACGCCAAATCGCGCTTGGGCTTGAGCGCGATGCTCGGCGGGACGGGGATGTGTATTCGCAGCGCGTGCTTGGAGCGCGTCGGCTGGCGGCTCGAGAGTCTGGTCGACGACCTCGAGCTGACGGTGCTGCTGAATTTAGAGGGTCACGCGGTCGGTTGGAACGAACACGCGATTGTTTTTGACGAGAAACCGACCGAATTGGCCGTGTCGTTGCGCCAGCGCCAGCGCTGGATGCAGGGGCATTTTTGGGTGCTGGCCCGCTACGCTCCGGCGTTGCTCGGGCGCTTTGTGCGCTCGGGGCGATGGCTGTATTTGGATGCGCTGCTCGTGCTGCTGGGCCCGGCCATCGCGCTGATTGGTCTGCTGACGGTGGTCGGGCAACTCGCGCAGCACAGTCGCGGGTGGCTCGCGCATCCGCTGGCACATGAACTCGAGATCATCGCTTGGCTGGCGTCGCCGCTGTTACTGGCGGCGCTGCACTCGCTGATTGGGCCGTCGTTGCGGGCGGGCAAGCTCAGTTTCAAATACTTGATTTGGATCCCGACGTATTTCATTTTTGGCTTGAGTTGGTTCTACCCAATCGTGCGCGGGTTGCTGAGCGCCCACGATCAGGGGCACTGGGTCAAAACCGCGCACACGCGCTCGATTTCCTCGAGTGAATTGCGCTGAGCCTTCGGACGATTTGGGTCGGACGCTTCATTTGAGTTCCATGTCGCTGACCGACCCTTTGGTGCAACTTACTTGCTTTCAAGCCCCCGTTGATCTCGAGTCACCCTAGGAGTCGTCATGCCCAGTCTCGGAGCGCCAGAAATCATTGTTCTTCTCATTCTCGCGTTGGTTTTCTTTGGCCCAAAGCGCCTGCCTGAGTTAGGAAAAGGCTTGGGTGAAAGTATCCGCGAGTTCAAGAAAGCCAGTCAGGGCATTCGCGCCGAACTCGAGGGGAGCTTCAAGGACGATCCTGTCGCTGTCGCGCCGGTTCAAGCCGCGCCAGTCGTGACCGCACCACCGGCCCAAAGCGAGTCGCGCTAAAGCGGCCGCAGCCCGAGCGTTACGAAAGTTCCCCCATGCGAATGGTCGTCTTGGCCGGTTTAGCACTGCTGATCTTCAACCTGCTGTCCGTCGCGCCCGCACCACCTGCGCTCAGCCCGCGCACCCAACATTTCCTCGCCGCCATCGCCCGCGAGCTGGGCGGCACGCCAATCGTTTGCCCCGGCCGCCAAGATATTGACCCGACGTGGCGCTGCATCTACACGCGGCTCGAGGGCGCTCAAGTCAAGGTCGCACTGGCCCAGCCGCGCAATGGTGTCGCGCCGCGCCAAACCGGCCCGTGGGACGACGACGACACAGCCCGCTTTAGTTTTGGTGGTTCGAGCCTCGCCAGTGCCAGCCTACTGAGTGGTGCGAAACAGCGTTTGCTGGTCTGGCACGAAACCAATCCGTGAACAGGAGTTCCTAAACCATGCAAACCACAGAACAACCGACCGCGCCAGCGCTCAACGCCAAACCAGATTTCCTCGAGCCGCTCTGGCCCGCCCGCATTGCGATCATCGTGATTATCGCCTTGCAGATCGTCCTGAGCGACCATCTGACGCTCGGGCCCAACTGGTTGCTGCCCGCCTTGGAGCTGGCGATGCTGATCCCGCTGTCGATCGCCCCCCGAGACCATGTGGTCGGCAAGCACCGCTCGATTCGCATCGGCGCGATCAGTTTGATCGCTGTGGTCAACGCTTCCAACGTGATCTCGTTGGTGTATCTGGTGCTGTCACTGGTGCATGGCAGCAAAGCGGGCGGTACGACGCTGCTGCTGGACGCACTGAACATCTGGTTCACCAACATGATCGTTTTCGCGCTGTGGTACTGGGAACTCGATCAGGGTGGGCCGCACGAGCGCGGCTCGGACGGCTGCGACGCGCCGGATTTTCTGTTCGCGCAGATGAGCAGCCCGCAGTTCGCCCGCGCTAACTGGCGACCGAGCTTCGTGGATTACGTCTTTCTATCGTTCACCAACGCCACCGCGTTCAGTCCAACCGATACGCTACCGCTTTCCGAATTGTCCAAAGTGCTGATGATGATTCAAGCCAGCACGTCGCTGCTGACCGTCGCTTTGGTCGCATCCCGGGCGGTCAACATCCTCAACTGATACTCGAGCGGTCAGTCCAGTCTCATGGGGTCGCGGGCAACGTGTAGACGTTCGGGTTGTTCAGCACGTCGCGGCGCAAATCGTTGAGCGAACTGATGTTGAGGCGCGGGATGCGCCAGCGGCGCTCGCTGAGCGCACGCGAACCCGGCAGCGGGGCCAGCAGCGGCGGGTACGCACCGTCGCGCCCGCGCTGACGCGAGCCTTCAAAGTAACCGGTGTTCGCACCGAAGGCGGCGCTGATCTCGCAATCGGGGAGCGTCGTCGGAATCTGGGTCGCGGGAATCACGCCATACGGATACGCGAAACTCATGCGGCTGCGCCCAAAAAACGCGCAAACGCCGCGAATCGCTCGCTTCACGCCAGATTTACTCAGGTGATCGAGCCGTGCGTGCGACACGGTGTGATTGCCGATCTCGAAACCCAGCGACTCGAGCAGCGCGATTTTTTTTACCGAGTCGCGCCCGAAGGGTGGCCCGCCGTTCTTGACATTGGCAAAGAACGTCGCGGTGGCGTCCGGCCAGACCTCGCGCAGCACACCGAGCGCCGAATCTGGATCGAGACGACCGTCGGGCAGCAGCGCAACTTGACTGGGATGGCTGTCGTCGAAGGTCAACACGAACGGTTTTTGCCCGGCGCAGTCCGGGTTAAAGCGGTCACTGAGGTAACTCTCGAGGCTGACCGCGCAGTAGCCAGCGCTTTGCAGCGCGTTCAAGACACGGCGGAACTCGGCTGGGGTCATCGAGAATTTGGAGCGCGGTTGCGGGGACAGGCGGTGGAACATCAAAATCGGAATGCCAATCTCGCTGCCGTACACGTCGCCACTGGGTTTACGTTTCGACGCCACCGCCCGCAGGGGTGAGCGCAACGCTGGAAGCTTGGGTTTCGGTTGTATCGGCGCAGGCTCGAGATGCGGTGCGGCGGGAATTGCGGTCGGCTGGCTCGAGACGGCTGGCGCGGTCGGGGTGCGGGCGCGGTAGATGGCAACGCCACCAGCACCGAGCGCCATCAACGCGACGAGGGCAAATGCGCGGTGGACTGGCCGCATCAGCGCTCGCTTCGCTGCGTCATCGCACCGCTCGAGATCAGGGGCTGGGTTGCATTTTCGATCCCTTGATCGCTCACTCGAGACCTCCAAAAACTGCTCTCAGTCAACCGCATGGTGGTGGAGAACAAATGAAACTCAAACCGCCTCGAGATTACTCGAGGCGGCGGCTGTGTAAGCAGTTGATTACTTCATCGTCTTTGGCATCAGCCCCGTGTCAATCACGTGAACTACGCCGTTGCTGATCTCCACGGTCTCACGCGTCACCGCGATGTTGACCCGTGAACCCTCAGGGCAAACGCACCAAGTCAAGCCGTCAGTCCAAGCAACGAGCGCAAATAATCATCGCTCATCAACGCTTTCAACCGCTGACGACGCTTAGAAATACGTAACTCCTTCTCGAGATTCAACAAATTCAATGCTATCCGTC
>JANYHH010000119.1 GCA_025359505.1 Deinococcales bacterium | reverse complement strand
GGCAGGGCTTGCAGTGGCAGGGCTTGCAGTGGCAGGGCTTGCAGTGGCAGGGCTTGCAGTGGCAGGGCTTGCAGTGGCAAGCCCCTACGGGAATGGTGGGTTGAGGTTTTTGTGCAGAAATCACGACGCAGTGTTCGCTTGGAAAATTTTGATTACACATCGCCAGCCGCGTATTTCGTGACTCTGTGTTCGTTCGAGCGCCAACATTCGTTCGCACAGATCGTCAACGAGCAAAGCATTCACACGTCAACGGGCAATTTGATTAATCAGTGTCTGCTCGAGATTCCACAGCATTTTCAGCACGTCGCAGTTGGCGAATCGGTCATCATGCCAAACCACATCCACACCATTTTGACATTCAACCCGCGTAGGGGTTTGCCACTGCAAACCCCGCCCCAGCAATCGCCATCATTCGGTCGGCGCATCCCCGATTCACTGGGGAGCATCGTCGGTCAATTCAAATCCACCGTCACAAAAAACGTGCGTACCGCCACACAAAACCCAGAGGCTCGAGTGTGGCAGCGCAATTACCACGACCGCATCATCCGCAACGACCGTGAATTAAACGCAGTGCGCGAGTATATCTCGCATAACCCGCTCAACTGGTCATTCGATCTCGAGGGTCAGCTCGAGCCGCTGTGGGATGTAGCCGCATGAGCGTGCATATTTTCGGGGTGCGCCATCACGGGCCCGGCAGTGCGCGGTCACTCGAGCGGGCGTTGGGTGAGTTGAACCCGGATTGCGTGTTGCTCGAGGGGCCACCCGACGCCAACGAGGTGATTGCGCTGGCGGGCAGTCTCGAGATGCAGCCACCTGTGGCGCTGTTGGTCTACGCCAAGGACGATCCGGCGCGGTCGGTGTTCTATCCATTCGCGGCGTTCAGCCCGGAGTGGGTGGCGTTGCGGTTCGCGCTCGAGCGCAAGGCAGCGGTGCGGTTCATGGATTTACCGCAGGCGTTTCAATTGCTGCCAGAGAAACCCGAACCAGTCCTCGAGCCGACCGTCGAACCCGTAGGGGCGACCGGCCGGTCGCCCGTGCAACGCGAGGACGATGCGACCGATGAAGTGCTCGAGACGGCAGCGCCCGTGCAACTCGAGGACGAGCCGACCGACCTACCCCTCGAGACCACCGACGAACTCGAGCCGCCGCTTGATCCCGCGCACGATCCGCTGGGCTTTCTGGCTCGAGTGGCTGGTTTCACCGACGGCGAGCGTTACTGGGAGTTTCTGGTCGAGTCTCGAGGGGCAGCCGCCGATGTCTTCGCGGGCATCAACGACGCGATGCGCTCATTGCGACTCGAGTCGGCGCGTTTGGGGGCGCTCGAGACCCGTGAAGCGCAGCGCGAGGCGTTCATGCGTCAAACGATCCGCGAGGCAATCGCGGCTGGTCACGAGCGCATCGCCGTGGTCTGCGGTGCGTGGCATGGCCCGCTGCTCGAGTTGGAAGCGGACGGCGTGCCAGATGCTCAGGCGGACGCGAAAACGCTTGCAGGACTCGAGAAAGTCGCGGTATCAGCAACGTGGGTTCCGTGGTCGCATGGCTTGCTGTCGCGCTCGAGCGGGTATGGCGCGGGCGTGGACAGTCCGGGTTGGTACGCGCATCTGTTCCAGCACGCGCATCTGGATTCGCAGGGCATCACGGTGCAGTGGATGACTCGAGTCGCGCGGTTATTGCGCGGTAAGGATCTGGATGCCTCGAGCGCCAGTGTGATCGAGGCGGTGCGCTTGAGCGAGGCGCTGGCGGTGATGCGCGGCTTACCGCTGCCGGGCTTGGATGAGGTCATGGAGTCGGCTCGGGCATTATTTTGCTGGGACAGCGATTCGCCGATGCGCTTGATTCAGCGCGATTTGGTCGTCAGCGAGGCGCTGGGATCTGTGCCGAGTGACACGCCGATGGTTCCGTTGCAACGCGATTTCGAGGGCATCGCCAAGAAGCTCAGGTTGAAGCTAGACGCCGCCGTCACGGAACTCGAGTGCGACCTGCGCGAGGAATCTGGGCTGAACAAGTCGCGTTTCCTGCATCGGCTGAACCTGCTCGGCGTGACGTGGGCGGCGCTGATGGGAAACCGTGGCACGGGCACGTTCCGCGAGGCGTGGCAACTCAAATGGGAGCCAGCACTGGCGGTGCGACTGATCGTCGTCGCCCGGTACGGGGCGACCGTCGAATCGGCAGCTCGAGCGTTTGTGATTGAGCAGACCTCGAGCGTCACGACCTTGCCAGAGCTATCGGGGCTGCTGGACGCGGTGATGCTGGCTGATCTGCCGTCAGCCACGGATGGCGTGCTGGCGCGGCTCGAGGCGCTGTCGGCGGTCGGGAGTGACATCGCGCATCTGTGCGGCGCATTGCCGCCGCTGGTGCGCGTGGCGCGGTACGGCAACGTGCGCCAGAGCGACACCGTGACGGTGCGGCGCGTGATCGACAGTCTGGTGATGCGGATCGTGATTGGCTTTCCGGCTGCCGTCAGCAGCCTCAGCGATGATGCGGCAGAGGCAATGCTGGCGCATCTGCTGGCGACGAACGGCGCGATTCAGACGCTCGAGGATGCGGGGCTGCGGCTGGCGTGGCAGGGCTTGCTGTCTGGATTGGTGACGCAACGCAACCTGCACGGTTTGATTGCGGGTCGTGCGGCGCGGTTGCTGCTCGAGGTCGAGGTCTTCACCAGCGACGATGCGGCGCGTGAGCTTGGCTTAGCCGCATCTCGAGCCAGCAGTCCCGAGGGCGTCGCCGCGTGGGTGGACGGGTTTCTGCGGGACAGCGGCGCGATTCTGGTACACGACGAGGCACTGTTCGGCGTGCTGGACAGTTGGCTGGCTGGTTTATCGCCCGATAACTTCCAAGAAATCATTCCGCTGTTGCGCCGCACATTCAGCACCTTCGAGCAAGCCGAGCGGCGCAACATCGGCGAAAAAGCCAAGGCGGGCGGCTCTAGTAGCGGCGCGTCAGCTCGCGGCTCGAGTGACATGGGCTTAGATGCGGCTCGAGGGGAATTGGTTTTGCCGTTGCTGCGCCAATTGTTGGGTCTCACCCCGTAGGGGTTTGCCACTGCAAACCCTGTCACTGCACGCGCTCGAGACTCCACGAAGGGAAATACGATGACGCAATCCACAGACACGGAACGCCTGCGCCGCTGGCGCTTGCTGCTCGGCGGGCACAACAACTCCGACGGCACGGGCTGCACGCTTTCATCCGAGGACTCGCGCTTGGACGGGGCGCTGTCGGCGCTCTACGACAAATCTGGATTCAGTTCCAACTCGAGTGGTAAATCAAGCAAGCGCGGTGGGTTAAATAAAAGCGCTCCGAGCGTGGCGCGTTGGCTCGGCGACATCCGCGAGTTCTTCCCCGCCAGCGTCGTGCGCGTGATGCAGCGCGACGCGATTGATCGCCTGAACCTGCAAGCCCTGCTGCTCGAGCCGGAAACCATGACGGCCCTCGAGCCGGATGTGGAGCTGGCGGTCAATCTGGTGGCGCTCAAAGACGTGATGCCCGCCAAGGCGAAGGAGACGGCGCGGCTGGTCGTCAATAAAGTCGTCGAGGCGCTGATGAAGAAGCTCGAGTCACCCTTGCGCCAAGCGGTGCTGGGCAGTTTGAACCGCGCCACGCGCAATCGCCGCCCAAAGCACATCGAGATCGACTGGAACCGCACGATTCGCGCCAATCTGAAGCATTATCAGCGCGAGCAAAAAACGATCATCCCCGAAACGCGCATCGGTTACGGTCGCAAGAAGTCCAGCCTGCGCGACATCGTGTTGTGCTTGGATCAATCCGGCTCGATGGGCGCGAGCGTCGTTTACAGCGGGATTTTCGGCGCGGTGCTGGCGAGTCTGCCAGCGGTCAGCACGAAGCTGGTGGTCTTTGACACGGCGGTTGTGGATTTGACCGCGCAGCTCACAGACCCGGTGGATCTGATCTTCGGCGTGCAGCTCGGTGGCGGCACGGACATCAACCTCGCGCTCGGGTTCTGCCAAGGGCTGATTCAGCGCCCGCAGGACACGATTCTGATTCTGGTCTCCGATCTGTACGAGGGCGGCAACCAGCGCGAGATGCTGGCTCGAGCGCAGGCGCTGGTGAGCAGCGGCGTGCAGATGATTGCGCTGCTGGCGCTGTCCGACGACGGCGCACCGAGTTTCGATCACGAGGTCGCGGCGGTATTGGCGGGCATGGGCGTGCCGAGCTTCGCGTGTACGCCGGATCAGTTCCCAGATCTGATGGCGGCGGCGATCAACCGTTCCGACATCTCGGCGTGGGCGGCGGCGAACGAAATCACGGTGGCTCGAGGATAAAAGGCAGCGCGAAGGGAACAGCCTCGAGCCGCGCATCGTTTGTAGCGCAATCTGCTCGAGTTTCACGCGCTCTCGAGGTTGGCTCGTAAGAAGTTGCTTTTACTTTCGCCCTTAAACTTTTGCCCTTCGCCTGCTCCTTCACCAGTCAAAGCCCATACTGTGCAGCACCAGCCGCTCGAGTGCTCGAGCGAGTTTGGTGTGCGGCAGGCTGTTGTCGGACAGCGGGCGCACGAGGATCGGGTACGCGCCAGCCAGATTCGCGCCCAGCACATCGCTAAAAACCTGATCGCCGATCATCGCCACACGGTGCGGCTCGAGGCGCATTTCACGAATCGCGCTGCGAAAGGCTCTGGGGAACGGTTTGCCAGCGGTGCGACCACTGCCGACGGCGGCAACCTCGAGCATTTGCGAGAAGTACGTGATGCGGCGCGGTAGTGCGTTGCTGACCAAACGCAGCTCAATCCCTGACATTCGCAGCGGCTCGAGCCATTCGCGTAAGTTTGGCACGTCACCGAGTTCACCGTGTGGCACGAGCGTGTTGTCAATATCCAGCATTAAACCCTGCAATCCTCGAGTCTCCATAAACTCTGGGGTGATGAGCTGCACGCGCTCGAGGAGTTCCTTGGGAAGCAGCACGCGCACGACCCCTGTTTTACCACTCGCAAAGCCTCGAGCTACTGTTTTTCGCCTCTCCCCGACGTGGGAGAGGCCGCCCCGCAGGGGCGGGTGAGGGGGGCGAAGCGCAGCGAGTTGCCTTTGACTTTGAACGTCAAAAGCAGCTCGAGCGCCTGAGATGGTAGCTTGCTGGCTCATGCCGAGCGTTGCTTTTCAAGGTGTCCCCGGTGCGTATGGCGAGCTGGCCGCACTGCGGGCCGTGGCGGGTGCGTCCCCCGTTGGCTTTCCGACCTTTCACGCGGTGCTCGAGGCGGTCAGCGCGGGAGATGCCGACATCGGCGTGATTCCGGTCGAGAACTCATTGGCGGGTACGGTCTATCAGGCGCTGGATTTGCTGCCGCAAACGGATTTGCACATCACGAATGAAATCATCGTGCGCGTCAAGCATCAACTGCTGGCGCTGCCGGGCGTGCGGCTCGAGGATGTCCAGCGCGTGTACTCGCACCCGCAGGCGCTCGCGCAGTGCGATGGTTTCTTGGCGCAGCGTGGACTGATCCCAGTGCCAGCCTTTGATACGGCGGGCGCAGCGCAGGAACTCGTGGCTCGAGAGGCGCTGGACGAAGCGGTGATCGCCAGCCAGCGAGCGGCGGAGTTGTACGGTCTAGCTGTGCTGGCAAGCGGCATCGAGGACGAGGATTTCAATTTCACGCGCTTTCTCGTGCTGAGTAAACATGAAACCGCGAAGCTACCGGACGTGACGTACAAAACCAGTGTGGTCTTCGCGGTGCGTCACACGCCGGGGTTTCTGCTCGAGACGCTGGGGCAATTGAAGGGTTTGAATTTGACGAAAATCGAGTCGCGTCCGCGCCGCGACCGCGCATTTTCGTACCTGATCTACATTGATTTTGAAGGCTACATCCACGATGCTGAAGCCTCGAGCGCACTGGTGGGGATTTTGCAAAGGGCCAGTTACGTCAAAGTGATCGGTTCGTACCCAGCAGCGCAGATGCCGGATTGAAGGCAGCGCTCGAGGTCAGCACGGATCGTCTGTGTGACCATCGCGCAGGTTCTTGGTCATTCGCGCCAATAAACTATGCAGCAGCTCGAGTTCAGCCTCACTGAGGTCGGTCGCGGTGCGCTGATCGAGTTGCTGGAATACCGCGTGAACTTTTGGCTTCAGAGCGCGGCCCTTGTCGGTCAGGAAGGCGTTCATGCCGCGCCCATCGGTACGGGAGGCGCGGCGCGTGATGACGCCCATCGCCTCGAGCCGTTGCAGCATTTTGGTGACGGTCGGTGCTTGAATTCCAAGGCTTTGCGCGAGGTTTTTTTGAGATTGCCCGTCTTCGCGCCAAAGTTGCATCAAAATCGTTTCCTGCCCGGAGTGCAACCCAAGCGTGACCAGCAGCGTGCCAATCGCTGCGCGATGGGCGCGGCAGAGTTTGATGATGCTCAAGCCCAGTGACATGGGTTCTAGGCTTTGGCGCGTGAAAGAGCGAGGGTGATGCTGGCGGCCGCCACGATGTGCATCAGGCACAGCGTCAATTGCGCTCCGAGGGTGGTCGGAATCCCGAACGGGCTGAACAGCGACAGTACCGTGATGACAACAGCGATAATCTGAAAGATCTGAATCGGCGCTTTGGTCAAGCGTCCAAGCAGCCACAGCACAGCCGCCGCGACGAACGCGGGGATGATGCTGGCGGCGATCACGGCGATCAGTGGTAGGTCTTCCAAAGGGCTGCTGGGCCGTGAGATTTGCACCGCGCCGCCGATTAAGGCGGGGGCGATCAGGGCGATGGCAAGGTTGAAAACTGTGCCAATCGCACCGCCAGCAGCGGCGAGCGGTAGCAAACGGCGGTTCTCGAGGCGAGCTTGGAATGCGGTGGTCGGTGCGGTCATGGTGTCCTCCAAAGCCAATCTACTTCGCTGGCTAAGTAACAAGTTAGCTGCCTAAGCATCTCGAGGTCTGTTCTCCAGCGTACTCATTTTCTAATGCGTCAGATTTTTGTAGACTCGAGGCGATGAAGTTCTTACTGACGCTCTGCTGCGCGGCCGTACTGATCGTCTCGCTGGCGATCGCAGCGACTTATCTCGTCAAACCCGGCGATACGCTGTCCAGCGTTGCGCGGCAATTCGCGGTCAGCGTCGCGGATTTGCGGCGCGTCAACTCGCTGACCAGCGACGCCTTACGCGTTGGGCAGAGCTTGGAGATTCCCCCGAGTCCGCGATCCTCGAGCCAGCCCGCACTGGTCACGGTTAGCGGCGCGGTGTCTGGTGCGGTGGTTTCACACCGCGCCACCTGCATTCCCGGCGATCCCGTACTGGTGCGCGTCAGCGGTGTGCCCGCCGTCGCACCGCTCGTTTCGTGGGGCAGCGAAACGCTGGTGATGACCCGCGACGGGGAGGACTGGGTGGGCATCGGGCGCGAGTTGCTGGGCGTGAAGCCTAAACAGGTCGCGCTCAAGGTCAATCTGGGAAGCGAAGTCATCAGCTCGAGCCTGAAACTGCTGCCCGACCCGCAAGCGATTCAGAATGTTTTTATGGCTAAGCAAGTCTTGAGTACACTGACCGATGCCAACCGAAATGTCGAATACGCCGTGCTGAACGCCGCGTATGCCAAGTCTGTCGTCACACCTCGAGCGTGGACGAAAGCGTTCATCTGGCCCGTGCTGCCGCACCGCTCGATCAGCCCGTTCGCGCAGGCGCGGTTGTACGAGCGCGGCGGCAAGCTGAACTTTCATTACGGTGAAGACATGGCGGGTAAAATTGGCGATCCGATCCGCGCCAGCAACGACGGCATCGTAGAGATTGCAGCGCAGTACGCGATTCGCGGCGGGTTGACGGGCATCAACCACGGCGCGGGCGTCGTCAGCCTGTACTTTCACCAAAGCACGATTCTGGTCAAGGTCGGGCAGAAGGTGACTCGAGGGCAAATCATCGGGCGAATCGGCGCGACGGGCTTCGTCACCGGCCCGCACCTGCACTGGGAGATGCGCGTCCGTGCTGAGGCGACCGACCCGAAGCAATGGGCGGACAGAATCTTCCCACGGTAACGTCAGTTCGGGATAAGGAGGTGTCCTCCAGTAGGCTGTTGTTACCACGCAATAGCCACAGGAGGACACCATAGGGCAAACGCACCAAGTAACTTGCTAGCTTGAGTGCATGACAAACAATTCTATTCCCAGCATCATCGAACACTTCCAAGACTTCCCTGACCCGCGCCGCGAACACCCCAGCAAGCTTCACAAACTCATTGACATCATCG
>JANYHH010000087.1 GCA_025359505.1 Deinococcales bacterium | reverse complement strand
AGCAATCGTGTTTGAATGGATGGAGGTGTTTTACAACAGACAACGGTTACACTCGAGCCTAGACTTTCAAAGTCCAGCCGAGTTCGAGAATAGCCGAGCGGCTTGAGACGACTCGAGTCCACAAAACAGGGGCAACCCCATATCGGGGCTTGCTCGCTGGTGGATCAACAAAAAGGTGTAACGCCGACGTACCAATTCACCCCTAACAGTTGGGGTGAATACATTGTCACGCTCCAACTGACCGATGGGTACGGGCAGACCGAGTTCGCGCAGCGTTATTTGAGCGTCAAAGACGAAAGCAAACACTTCGTTCGCATGGGCTTCGATTACCCATCGAGTCCACTCACTCGTTCCGTCAGAACTTCCACACGAGCCGATGACCCTCGCGTGATGCCCGATCCGATTCCACCCGAACAAATCGCTCCGGGCGTGAATACTTACGATGCTAACTTCCCGTTCGTCATGCATCAGGGCAGCGCCAAGTTTCGCATCAGCGCCACGCGGTGGAACGATTGGACGAACGGCGGTAATTTCAAAATTCAGTTCTGCCGCAGCATGAGAGCCTATACGACCGCTGCGAACGGGACGGTACTGCAAAACGATTTCACGACCTTCATACACGAGGCTGGTACGCCCTCCGCACCAGAGCCGACACCGACAGGCTTAGGCAGCGGAACGATCTACGATCCGTGGACGCTGCTGAACAACCCAGCGTTCATACCACCATTGGATATTTACTGTGATTTCATCAGAGCTAATAACTTCTTGTTTGAACCGCGCAGCAACCAAGAGATTCTGTACACTGGCAGCGATTGGTGGCAACGCATCCGCATGGATGGCTTCAAAAACATTCGCGTGCCCCGCGTCAGCCTGAGCATCCTGCCTGACACATTGATGCCGGGCGACAGCAACACCAGCGATGCCAGCATCAAACCCGTGGAACTCGAGCGGATCAATGTTGAAGGCAAGCAAGAGCTGCTGCTGACCGTGCGGATGCGGCAGAGCGATTTGAAACTCGGGCAGCTCGAGTTCGACGTGCCCGTCTTCGCGGTGAACGGACGCGGCGAACTGTTAGAAAATGCCAACGGGTTGTTCAACGCGCAGTTCACCGGTGGGTTGTTGGAGAGTTGGTGCGATGACTGCGCGATGGTCAACGGTCAAGCGCGAATTCGCGTGCGGATCAACCCAAGTTTGTACGGCGCGAGCAGCAGCAACCGCCTTGAGTTGAACCAGTTGAAACTCTGGGGCGACAATCGTTTCGACGACACCAACAAAGAGCCGATTTGCGATTCCGCCACGACGGGCGATGTCTGGCACGCCTCGAAGACGCTGCTGCTCGGCTGCTCCACCATCGCGGTGACGAACGAAGCCCCCATCGGTGCGGAGTTCGTGCCGCAAAGCGATTACCCCGTGGCGCTGCAAAGCAGCTTGATCGTCGGCGGTAAGGTCATTCTGGGTGACACCGCCGAAAGCATCCGCCAAACGCTGGCCACGACCGAAGTGCAGTTCTGGGGCTACCTCAAAACCTTCTTGAAAAGCCTGCCGTTCATCAACAACTGGGCAGCGATGATCGAATACGGCTTGGACTGCTACGCGCAAGCGACCAGTGACCCAAACCGCGAGTGCAACATGAGCGGCTTCCTGACAGCCGCGGCGGGCGCGTTGCTGGACGCCGTGGGCGGTCGGCTGATCGGCGCGGCCGTTGACGGGTTGACCACAGTCGGCGCGGGCATCGCCAAACGCATCGGGGCGCTGCTGTCCCTTACTGCGAAGGTCAGTAGCGCCGTGAAAGCCACATCCGCGCTGCGAGTCAACGCGACCAGCCGCGCTCTGGGGACGTTCTCTGGGATGATCGAAACGCTCGTGAAGAACTGGGCGCGAGCGGGCGTGCGGAACATGGACACGATGCTGACGCGCTTGGATGGACTGCTGGGCGGGCTGGTCAGCGCCCTGAAACAAGGCGGGAAGTCGATGCTGACCGAAGTGGATCAACTCCTGAAAGCCATGATGAAACGCCCCGGTGAGCTGATCGAAACCGCGCTGACGAAAACTCGAGCCTTCCTCGACGGCGCAGCCGAGTTCACGTCCAATTACGTGCGGAGCTGCAAGTTAGCGCAAGCCAAGCGCGTACTGGGCGCAGTGGTCGTGTTCGCGTCACCGTTCGCGGTGCAGCAATCGGCGAACGCAGCGGTCGGTACGAGCGTCAACATGACCGTCGGTTGGGTCTCGAGTCAATTCACGAGCGAAGCCATCAACCCGCAAGATGTTGACAATGCCACGCCGCGCTCCGGGTCTCCTCGAGCCTCGACGCGGGCGGGCGGTTCACTGCCCTTACCGTGCTGGAAGGGTGCGAGACCACTGCGGGAACACTTGTTGGCTCGAGCGCCGTATTACCGCGATAAGGACAATTGGCAGGAAATCGTGCCATTCGTAGGGCAGCGCATCGAAAATGCTGATGGGAAGCCGAACTTGCCGAACGGTTACAGCTACGCACCGCGCAAACCATACGACACGTACAAGGCAGATAAAAGCAGGGTGTTCTGCATTCAAGAACCAGCCGGGGTGTGCGATGGAAAAGTGCAAATGCTCGAGTCCGACAATGGATTCTGGTCGCTACCCAAACCAGATCGTGACGGTACGGTCAATAATCGCCTCGCCGTTGAGTACCAGTACAAGAACAATTACCAGAAAACCAACCCGTTATTCTTGCGAAACAGGGCTGGTCAGACGATCCAGAACATTCATCACATGATCGCGGATAACGTGTGGAAGCGCGTTCCGATGCTGCGACAGGCGATGCAACGCTGCGGGTTGCACATGGACTTAGCGGGTAATCTGCTCGAGATGGCGACGGATGCGGGTACGCTGAATGATGTCAACGGTAAGAACGCGATTGGTGGGCAGGCGAATCTGAACGGTACTCGAGTGAAAGCGAAAGT
>JANYHH010000086.1 GCA_025359505.1 Deinococcales bacterium | reverse complement strand
TGATGTCAATGAGTTTGTGAAGCTTGCTGGGGTGTTCGCGGCGCGGGTCAGGGAAGTCTTGGAAGTGTTCGATGATGCTGGGAATAGAATTGTTTTTCATGCACTCAAGCTAGCAAGTTACTTGGTGCGTTTGCCCTAGCTGACAGACGTTTTGCCTCAGCTCGAGCGGTATGGCGCTCACGTACCGCTGACGACGATTCGTGTATATTGACGCATGACCTTTTGAGGTTACGGATTGCCCATATCACCCCTCGCGCTGTTTCAGCGCAGGGGTTTTTTTCTTAAGAAATACGCTCGAGCTGTCCAGTACGAGAAGCTACTCAGCAGCACCAAATCCGGCACGACGTGGAGGCACACCATGCGGCGCACCTTAGAGGATTTGCAAGACCTGATCTGGGGCGGGCGTTACAGCGTCAAACTTCACGCGGCGCAGCACGCCAGAGCCGAGGGTTTTACTGAAAGCGACATCGTGGAAACGCTGCTGAACGGGCGCGAGTTGGCCGTGTACCCGCAGGATCAGCGGATGCTCTTGCTGGGCTACATCAACGTTTCCAAGCACTTAAAAATCCCGTTGCATGTCGTCGTGGATTACTCGCCGTACCGTTGGGTCGATGTCGTCACGGCTTACATCCCCGATCAGCCGTACCGCGTGATCTCGAGGGAAAGGGTAGCGATCCTGATCTCCAACCATGGCCGCTACTCGGAGCGCGTGATCAACCCGAGGGCGCAGCCGCGCCAGCGACCAAGGGCGTGGCGACTGAAGGGCAGCTACTAGCTGCTAGCTTCAGAACCAATATCTCGAGCCAGACTTGCAATCTCGAGATGAAAAAAGAGCGATCTCGAACAGCTCGAGATCGCTCTTTGGATTTTGGCTAGCGGCTGGTAGCTTTACTCGTCGCTGCCGCGCAGAATCCCCAAGTAGTAAATGAACTGCGCTGCGGCCGCAAGTGCTGCGACCACGTAGGTCAGTGCAGCGGCGTTCAGCACTTTGCGAGCGCCCTGATTTTCCTCCACGCTCAAGTACCCGCCGCGCTCGAGGATCGCCAGTGCGCGGTTGCTGGCGTCGAATTCCACCGGCAGGGTCACGACGTGAAACAGCAGCACCGCGCCTAAGCCGATCACGCCGATCAGCAATAGCGTCTGACCCAAGCCGGATGCGCCTGCGAAGGCGAGCGCCATCAAGCCACCCATCAATGCGAATTGCCCGACGGTGCTGGCAATGCCGAGCGGTGCAGCCAGTGCGCTGCGAGCGACGAGCGGCGCGTAGGCTTTAGCATCCTGAATCGCGTGCCCGACTTCGTGTGCGGCGACGGCCAGTGCCGCGAGGCTCGGACTGTTGAAGTTTGGTTCGCTCAAGCGCACAACTTTTTTCATCGGGTCGTAATGATCGGTCAAGACGCCGGGCGTCATCTCGACCTGAACGTTTTGCAAGCCGTTGCTGTCCAGAATGTCGCGGGCGACTTCAGCGCCGGTGATGTCTTTGGCATTGCGGATCTTAGAGTATTTCCCAAAGGTCGTCCGCAAATAGCCTTGTGCAGCCATGCTGAGGCCAATAATGGCGACGGTCATGATGATGTAAAGCGGGTCAAATAACATTCAGTTCCTCCGTCTCGAGCCGTCCAGCTCGAGGTGAAGCTATTTTAGCAGCTTGGGCGCAAAGGATACTTTGACGAGACACGCTCGAGTTAGAAAGTGAGCTGATCGCGTGTGGCACACCTGAAACGCGTTTTAATTGCTTCAGGTTCGTCAATTCTCAAATCGGCTTCTCGAGCGTCTGGGACGCTTCAATTGCAGTCTCGAGCGGGTGCGAGCGCACAGTGAATTTGACGGCCGTGCGCTCCTCGTTGTCCAATTCCAATTTGACGAAGGCGGGTATGCAGCTTAAATCCAGCTTGTCCACGCTGATATAACTCCGTGCGATGGCAATGGATTTAACGGCTTGGTTGACGGCGACCGCGCCGATGGCTTGCACTTCCAGCGCCCCGTGCAGTCGCAGCAGCGCGGCGATCGCTCCAGCGACGGAGTTTGGTCGGCTCTGCCCAGACACGCGCACGGTTTCCATTGTTGCGTTGCTCCTCGAGAGGTCGAATAGGACGTGATTCGCGCATTGTAGTCTGGTGCACTGCACTGTCAAGTGTTTCTCGAGTGAATCGCTACATTTTGATCTTGTACTTGATTGAAAACAATCGTTGTGAATTTCTATTTTTTTCGCGGCTTACTGCGCGACAACCAGTCTCGAGCAGCACGCTGCCAAACCCGTCTTCCTGTCTATCAGCACCCCTCGAGCCGCTGGATGACTTTGTGAACTGTTCGCACAAGGCTACGCGATTGGTCTGTATAGACAACTTGAGGCGTCTGGCACGGCGGCAATCATTGACCGAGGGGCTTGTGAAACGTATACTCATGCACTACATACGGAGGTTCGTGAGATGACTGTTCCCAGCCGCCAGAAGGATAGCCTCTACCGCCAATCGGAACGCCAGCGCCTGCAACTGACCATCCCGAACGCGCTCAACGAACCGATTGGGCACGACGCCTGCGGCATCATTGCCACGCTGCGTAAGACCGGCACGCCAACGCACGGCAATGTCAAACGGGCTTTGGAGGCACTGACGCAGATGGCGCACCGCTCCGGCGAGGTGCGCGGCGAAGGTGACGGCTGCGGCGTGATGACCGACATCCCGCGCAAACTCTGGCGCGAGTGGCTGAGCGCCGATGGGTTGGACTCGAGCGAGGTCGACTCGAGCGGCTTTTTCGTCGCGCATTTGTTCATCCCGATCAATCTCAATCCACGCGACGTGCTCGATCACATCCGCGCCGTTGGCGCGAAGTACAGCCTGCGGGTCATCCTCGAGCGCCGCAGCCAAACGCAGGGCAACGTGCTCGGGCCCGTCGCAGCGCTGTCCGAACCGCTGTTTTATCAAGTCGCGGGCATCGTCAGCGGCACGGACGACAATGACCGCAGCCGCAAACTCTTCGACCTCGCGCTCAACCTCGAGACCACGCACCCCGTCCACGTCGTGTCGATCAGCACGCACACCGTCGTTTACAAGGTGCGCGGCGCAGCCGATATTCTTGACCGCTACTACCCAGAGTTGCGCCGCCCCGATTTCGAGTCTGCGTGTACGATCGGTCACAACCGCTACAGCACGAACACGATGAGCACGTTTGAACAGGTGCAGCCGTTTAGCCTGCTCGGTCACAACGGCGAGATCAACACGATTGAGCGCCTGCGCCGCGAACTGGACTTTCTGGGCATTCCGCGCACGCTCGGCTCGGACAGCCAAGACCTCAATCGGCTGCTCGAGGGGCTGATTCATGGGCAGGGTCTGAGCTTGTTCGAAGCGCTCGAGCAGGCGTTCCCGCCGGTGCTGGGCGAGGTCAAGACGTTCAGCCCCGCGTTGCAAGACGCGTACATGAGCTTCCGGCAGGCGCTCGGGCCACTCGCGCAGGGGCCAGCGGCGCTGGTGATGCGCTTTCAGAACGAGTGCGCGTTTAGCGTGGACGCGCTCGGTTTGCGCCCGCTGTGGTTCGGCGAGACCGAGAAAGAGTTCTTCTGGTCGAGTGAGCGCGGCGTCTTGCCGCTGGGCAGTTTCGCCACTGACCCGCGCCCACTCGCGCCCGGCGAGAAGATGCTGGTGACAATCCGCCAGGGCAGCGTGCTGCCACTGCGTCACTTCGAGGCGCAACGCATCCTCTTGGAGCGCGTCCACAACCGCGAAGCGGTCACGGTCGGCGCTCGCGCCCATGTCTCGGGCCCGCTCGAGCGTCCGCAGAACATTCCGGAGTTCGATCACGAGGTGCATCAGCCGTCGCCAGCCGCTTTGGGCGCGTTCGGTTGGGAGAAATGGGACGAGGAATACGTCAAGTCTCTGGCGGATAAGGGAAACGAGCCGATCTCGAGCCTCGGATATGACGGGCCGATCGCGGCGCTGCGCTTTCCCAGCCCCAATCTGGCGGAGTTCATCAAGGAAACCGTCGCGGTTGTCACCAACCCCGCCATCGACCGCGAACGCGAGATCGAGCAGTTCAGCACCAGGGCGATTCTGGGGCGTCGCGCCTTACCGAACGGCAAGTACGGCGGCAAGCTGACCGAGCTGCTGACGCCGATTTTGCCACTGGACAGTGAGACGGCCGCGCAATTCGGCACGATGACGTTGCTGGAACTAGAGACGCACCTGAAAGTCGCCCGCGTTAAACTCGAGTGCCGCGTCAGTAACAACTTTCCAGAGCCGCTCGAGGCTGCGCTGGACAGGCTGCGCGAGGAAGTCTTAGCCGCCGCCAAAGACGGCGCTGGTCTGATCGTGCTCGAGGACAGGCTGGTGTACAAAAACGGCAACCTGCCGATTGACCCTCTGCTCGGCATCGCCGAAGCCAATCGTGCGCTCGAGGCGATTGCACCCGAAGGCGTCGCCTTCCGCCGCTTGACGAGCCTCGCCGTCTCGAGCGCCGCGATTCGCAATTTGCACGATTGCATGATGCTGCTGGGATTGGGTGCGGATGCGCTCGAGCCGTGGCTGATGTTCCAGGCGTTCACCGGCGACAACCGCGCCGCCGCGCAGCGCTTGCTCGCGGCACTGACCAAAGGCGTCGAGAAAGTCATGTCGACGATGGGCATCTCAGAATTGCGCGGTTACGGACGCGTCTTCGCCGCCATCGGTTTGAAACCCGACCTCGAGACCCGCCTCGGCATCAAGAGCTTCCTCGCCTCCGAACGCGCTGGTTACGGCTTGCCAGAACTCGAGAAGACTATGCTCGAGCGCCGCCACCAGTGGTCGCTGGGTTCCGCCAGCCTCGCCCGCGATGCCCGCCTCAATACTCGCATTTACAAGCACGCTGCTGCCGTCGCCAGCGGCGAGATCACCGCGCCCGATTACACCGGCCGGATTCGCGCCTTGGAGCTGGAATTCCCGGTCGCCGCCCGCAATCTGCTCGAGGTCAAGGGGCTGGACGGGCCCGCCACCGAGGATGATATGCGCTTAGCAGAGGAGATCGACATCTCCGCTGGCAAGCATCGCCTGCCGTTCGTGATCAGCGCGATGAGCTTCGGGTCACAGGGCGAAACCGCGTTTCGCGCTTACCCCGAAGCCGCCAAGCGCCTCGATATGGTCAGCATGAACGGCGAGGGCGGCGAGATCCACGACATGATCGGCAAGTACACGCGCTGGCGCGGTCAGCAGGTCGCTAGCGGGCGCTTCGGCGTTTCATCAGAGATGCTGAACGCGGCGGGCTTCATTGAAATCAAGATCGGGCAAGGCGCGAAACCCGGCGAGGGCGGTCATTTGCCCGGCAGCAAGGTCACGGTCAAAGTGGCGGCTGCCCGCCACGCGACGCCCGGCGTCGACCTCATCAGCCCCAGCAACAACCACGATCTCTACAGCATCGAGGACTTGGCGCAGTTGATTGAAGAACTCAAAACCATCAATCCTTACGCCAAAGTCTGCGTCAAAGTCCCGGTCGTCCCCGACATCGGCACGATCTGCGTCGGCATCGCCAAAGCGGGCGCGGACATCATCACGCTCTCCGGCTTCGAGGGTGGCACGGGCGCGGCGAGGGCCCACGCGCTCAAATACGCGGGCTTCCCGGCTGAGCTGGGCTTGCGCCGCGCCCACCGCGCCTTGGTGATGGCAGGCATCCGCGATGGTATTGAACTGTGGGTTGACGGCGGCATGAAAACCGCGCTGGATGTCGTCAAAATGGTCTGCCTCGGCGCGAACCGCGTGGGCTTCGGTACAGTGTCTATGGAAGTCATCGGCTGCACCGTTTGCCGAGGCTGCCAGCTCGATACCTGTCACGTCGGCATCGCCACGCAGGTCGAAACCCAAGAAGAAGCCGACCACAAAGGCATGAAGCGCTGGATCCCCCGTGAACTCGAGGTCGCCACCGATCAGCTCGTGCGCTTTTTCAGCAGCATGGCGGCGGAACTCCGTGCGATGGTCGCCACGCTCGGCTACTCCAAATTGCAGGACATGGTTGGTCACGTCGAACACTTGGGTCACTTCATCAAAAAAGACGCGCTGGATCTAAGCTACCTGCTCGAGGAAGTCGAACCGCTCGCCCTGCCGCGCCGCGAGGGTGGGCGCGTGATCCGCAAGCCACTCAACAGCCTGACCCGGATGGTCAGCTCGTGGGTCGTGGACGCCGCGCAGTCCGGGTCGGGCGACGAGCGCCTGATCTACCAAGACGGCCCCGTCGCCAGCGCCGACCGCGCTCTGGGCACGCACCTGTCCGGCGAACTCTCGAGGCGTAAGATGGATCCGAAGTTGAAGCTGCAACACGCCAAGCTCTACTTCGACGGCGGCAGCATCCCCGGCAATGGACTGGGCGCGTTCAACACCGAAAAGTTAGAGATTCTGGTTGACGGCGGCGCTCAGGACGGCGTTGGCAAGGGCAGCATGAGCGGCAAGATCGTGATTCTCAAAGGTTTGAACGATCAGGGGACTCGAGTCGACGGCAGTGTCGGCAAGTCCTTCGCTTACGGCGCGATTGGTGGCAAGCTGTTCGTGCAAGGCGACGCCGACAGCCGCTTCTGTATCAGGTTATCGGGCGCGGATGTGATCCTCGGCGGCGAGGTCAAAAAGCCGCTCGAGGACAGCTTGGGAATGCTGGCGGCGCGGGCCAACGCCAAGGGTTTCGCGTTCGAGTACATGACCGCTGGGCGCGTTGTCGTGATGGGCGATGCGGGCCCGTGGATTTGCAGCGGCATGACGGGCGGCGTGGTTTATCTGCGCCACCAGCCCAGTGTCGGCTTGGACGATGCCGCACTGCAACGCCGTCTCGCCAAAGGCGCGAACGTCAAAATTTACAAGCTCGGTGAGACCTCAATTTCTGACATCCGCGAGTTGCTGGGTGAGTACCACAAGGCACTCGTGACCAGCGAGCAAACTGAGGCTGCGCGTCGCGTCGCAGAACTTTTGGTTGACCCCGCTAGCCACTTCAGGATGGTCGTGCCCGCTAATCAGCAGGTGGACGCCAGCGTCAGCACCGAGTGAGCGTCACGCCTTCAGCCGCCCGAGCAGTTTTTCACGAACTTGCTTGACTAAGCTGTGCTATGCTTAGTCAACTGTGAATGTCAACATGCTCGAGGCAAAAACGCAGCTTTCTAAACTGGTCGAACGCGCTTTACAGGGCGAGGAAATTGTCATTGCTAGGGATGGTGAGCCAGCCGTGCGCCTCGTACCCGTCAAGCGTCCTGCGCTGCGTCCAATGGGTTTACGAGCGCATATCGGCTTAAGTGAAGACGGCATCCGTGAAAGCCTCGCGCCGCTCAACCCAGATGAACTCGAGCATTGGCAGTGACCTTTGATGCTGTACTGCTCGATTCTCACACCTTCTTGTGGTTCGACTCGAGTCCAAACCAGCTCTCACCATCAGCCATCGCCCTGATCCGCGATCCAAACGTCACAGTTTACGTCTCGAGCCTGACCGCTTGGGAGCTGGGAATCAAACACGCCAGTGGCAAACTGCCCGCAGCGCAGGGCTTGCTCGCGGATTTCCACGGCACGCTCAGCCGCTACGGATTTCTCGAGTTGCAATTCAGTGTTTCTGATGCGCTCAGAGCGGCGCAACTGCCGAACACCCACAAAGACCCATTCGACCGAGGATTGAGCGCTCAAGCCTTGGAACGCGGATTGGCTTTGGTCAGTGTCGATCCAATTCTCGACTCTTTTGGCGTCACTCGAGTCTGGTAAACCGTTACTTTCTAATCAGCACGTATTTTTTACCATCCAGCGTCAGCACCAACTTCCCGCCCTCGAGCCGCGCCGTGAAGCGTTTGACGACCGCTCCGAGCTTGAACGATCCCTTGAGGCTCGAGGGTGAGCCTGTGGCGGTCACAGCGCTTTTGACATTGCCAATCAAAATCGTCCCAGTGTATTTACCGTCTTTGCCGCTCAACTCGAGGCGTAATCCGCTTGCGATCCACACACCGCGCAATGAGTTTGTCGTGGGCGGCGTTTCGAAGCCAGCAACTTGAAACGACACGGCTGCTTTTGGCCCTTCGGGGCGCTTGAGTGAGAACAGCACGCCCGTTGCCAGCAGCGGTTTACCGTCCGCATCCAAGTTCGCCAGTGTCAAATTGAGCGTATCTGTCACCAGAGCGAACTTAAAAAACGCCGTGCCGCTCGAGTTCGTCAACGTACCCTCGGCCGCGTCACCGCTCAGTGTGCCCGACAAGTTCATCACGTCCTGCACACCCTCGAGTGTGCCAGTCACCGACGCACCGTCAATCGTCAGCGCCAACGCCACGGTTTTGACCGCGCCGCTGGCGTCCAGCCCTTTCGCCAGCCACGTCCCAGAGAGGTCAGCTCCCAGCGCGACACTCGAGCCGAGCATCCAAAGCAGTGCGAACAAACATTTCATGCCTCGAGTAAAGCACTTGAGTGGCTGGAAACTTGGTCAAATTGGCAGTGCGGTCGTGCGCTTCTCTTCATTGACGGCGATGATGCTATTGATGTTCCGCACGCCCGGCGCGAGGGTCAGCACCTCCAAGTAAAAACGCTGGTACGCGTCTAAGTCAGCTACGACGATCTTCAGTAAAAAATCGCGTTCCCCAAGGATTAGGTAGCACTCGAGGACTTCGTGCGCTGATCGCATCTTCGCGGCGAAATCGTCGTAGGTGCGCTTGGTCTGCCGATCTAGTGTGACGGTCACAAAAACCGTCAATCCAAGCCCGACGCGCTTGTGATCGAGCACAGCGGTGTACCCAGCGATGAACCCCAGCTCCTCGAGCCGCTTAACGCGCCGCAAGCATGGCGCAGGCGTCAGCCCAACTTCGTCCGCTAGTTCCGTATTGGCAATGCGGGCGTTGCGCTGCAAGACCTCCAAGATGCGCCGATCAATCGCGTCTAACTCGGTTTGCGCCATAATCGCAAGATGTTACTCGAGATCACGCACGATGATTGCGTTTGCGTATCCTAGAGCTGCCGCGCACGCAATCGTTGCCGCCACGCAATTTGCTACGATACATCAATAAGCACGCACTCGAGGGAGTACCCATGACCGCGCTGAAACGCACACCGCTGTATGACAAGCACCTCGAGTCACACGCCCGCATGGTCGAATTCGGCGGCTGGGACATGCCCGTGCAATACGCGGGCGTGATCAGTGAGCATCTGGCGGTACGCGACGCATGCGGGATTTTCGATGTGTCGCACATGGGTGAGTTCATCGTCAGCGGGGTGCAAGCCCTCGAGTACCTGCAATTCGTCACGGTCAACGATGTCAGTAAACTCAAAACGGGACGCGCCCAGTACAGTATGCTCCCCAATGTGACTGGCGGTTTGGTTGACGATATTTACGTCTACCGCCTGTCCGAAGATCGCTTCCTCGTGGTCGTCAATGCCAGCAACATCGACAAAGATTTCGCACACATGACGCAGCATCTGACGGGCTTCGACGCGATCCTCGAGAACCACTCCGACAACTGGGCGCTGATCGCCGCGCAAGGCCCGTTGACCGCCCAGCACCTCGAGCCGCACTGCACCGAAGACCTCAGCTCGAGGCGCAAGAACAGCGTCTTTGACACGACACTGTTTGGCTACCCCGTTCGCATGGCTCGCACGGGCTACACCGGTGAGGACGGCTTCGAGATTTTCTGCGCCCCGATTGACGCATCAGCCTTGTGGGACAAGCTGCTCGAGACTGGCTTCGCCCCCTGCGGACTCGGCGCACGCGACACCCTGCGGCTTGAGGCGGGCTACCCGCTCTATGGTCACGAGTGGAGCGACGCGACCAATCCGCTCGAGACGGGACTGAGCTGGGCGGTCAAAGCGTACAAAGAATTTGTCGGCAAAGACGCGATGCTTGCCGCCCCGAAAACGCGGCAGTTGCTCGGACTCGAGGTGATCGGGCGCGGCATTCCCCGCGAAGGCTACCCCGTCAAGCTCGAGGGGAACGTCGTCGGTCACGTCACCAGCGGCACGATGTCGCCCAGCCTGAAAAAAGGTATTGCGCTGGCGTATGTTGACGCGGCGTTATCGGCAGGCGATGCGGTCACGCTCGAGATACGGGGGAGTGATGTCAGCGCGAAGCTGTGTGAAGCGGTCTTTATCTCGAGAAACGCGCCGGGGCAGTAATCTTTCACTGAACGGAGGTACGCATGAATTGGCAAGAAGTGATCTCGGAAAAGAGTCTGCAAGACCTCCCTTTTAAAATTGAACTCAGCAACACAGGAAAAATTGAAATGAGTCCCGCCACCAACTGGCACGCTTACTGGCAATACGAAATCGCAGGCATCTTGCGCGAACAGCTTCGTAGTGCGGGCATTGGCTTCACTGAAGTCAGCATTAACACCACGCAAGGCGTCAAAGTCGCCGATGTCGCGTGGGCCAGTCACGAGTTCATGTCCTTGCACGGCTTCGCCACGCCGCTGCCCAAAGCCCCAGAACTCTGCGTGGAAATCATCAGCCCCAGCAACTCCAAAACCGAAATCGCTGACAAAGTGCGCCCGTACCTCGAGCAAGGTGCGAAAGAAGTCTGGCTGTGCGACCTGAGCGGGAAAATTGAGATGCTGAGCGATCTGGGTAGCCTCGAGACCAGCAGTATTGCGCCAGCCTTCCCGAAGCAACTCGAGACGATTTGAGGAGTTTTATGGACATAAGAATTTCAACTGTGGCAAAGCAATGTGGAGGTCGGATAAGAATCTACAAATTACCGAAGACGAGTTTGTCTCAAGAAACGTCTAGGATAGTAACGTGGCTTTTTTAAGGTAAATCATGGGTAACTTCTCAAAACGCCTATTTACTTTGTTGTTATTTCTCACAATGAGCATCTCTTTTTCTGATGTACCAAAAGAGACTCAATACAGCATAAGCATAACCTCAACTAAGAAAACATTTATTTCTGGCGCATACGGAGTATGGGACGAATCTGGTAAAAAAAAGATCAAAGTGGGGTCTTTTAGTGGGTTGACCCCGCAGCTAGTGAAATTACTCGTTAGTCCTCAAAGTGCTGGTATTACGGGGAGTATAGGTAGCCCAGACGGTGTAAAAATTGACTTTAAAGTGTTATCTAATGGGGAAATTTGTGATTCTGGTTGGGTTGAGGGCTATGGTGATGTATGGGTAATGTTTGGTTGTTCAAAATGAAACTCAGTCATTCTTCCTCTTGAATAATTTAAAACAAAACGCTATTAGTTTAGAAAGTTAAAGTCGCAACCAAGCTCGAGGAATTTTCCTAGGAGGCAAATCATGAATATCCCAACCGATCTCAAATACCTCAAAACCCACGAATACCTGCGGCTCGAGGGGGACATCGCCACCATCGGCATCACGGATTTCGCGCAAGATCAACTCGGCGATGTGGTCTTCGTGGAACTCCCAGCCGTCGGGCGCGTGCTGAAAGCGGGCGAGGGTGCGGCTGTGGTTGAAAGCGTCAAAACCGCGTCCGACATATACAGCCCCGTCGCGGGCGAAGTGATCGAAATCAACTCGAGCCTGACCGACGAACCCGAGAAGATCAACGCCGCGCCCTACGGAGATGGCTTCCTGTTCAAAGTGCGCGTCTCGAGCGTCAGTGGTGAGCTGATCGACGCGGCGGCGTACAGGGCGGTGGCGGAAGCCGAAGCGTGAGAGCAGCTATTAGCTTTTAGCTGTTGGCTCGAGGGCTGATCGCGCAGTGTTCCCTCAAGCGTTATGCAAGTTCAAAACGTTTCTGACAAATGCTTGGAAGAAGCTCTTAGCTAAAAGCTAACAGCTAGGAGCTAAAAAATGAAATACACACCGCATACCGCAGCCGACGTGCAGCACATCCTCGAGACGATTGGGGTGAACAGTGTTGACGCGCTGTTCGATGATATCCCAGCCGCAATTCGCAACCCGAAAATCGACATTCCAGCAGGGCTGGACGAGTTTGGCGTGCTGAAGCACATGAAGGACTTATCAGCGAAAAACACGAGTCTCGAGGTCATGCCGTCGTTCCTCGGCGGCGGGATGCGCCATCACTTCCAGCCGTCGGTCGTGGACGCGTTGACGTTTCAATCGTCGTTCGTGACGGCGTACACGCCGTATCAGCCGGAGGTCTCGCAGGGTGAGTTGCAGGCGATGTTCGAGTACCAGAGCATGATCGCGGCGCTGACCGGGCTGGATGTCAGCAACTCAAGCCTGTACGACGGCGCGACGGGCGTGGCGGAGGCGGCGCTGCTGGCGATGCGCCAGACGAACCGCAGCACGGTGCTGATTTCACACGGCGTGCATCCCGAGTACCGCGAAACGCTCAACACATTCCTCGAGTGTGTGCGGGCGAAGATGATTCCGCTCGAGCTGGACGGGTCATTGACGCCGCTCACGACGGTTGACCCCGATGTGGCGGCGGTGATCGTGCAGAACCCGAATTTTTTAGGTTCGCTCGAGGACATGAAGGCATTGGCGAGGGCGGCGCACGAGGCGGGGGCGCTGTTTATCGCGGTGGTTGACCCGTTGTCGCTGGCGGTCGTGCAATGCCCCGCCGATTACGGCGCGGACATCGCGGTCGGTGACGGTCAGGTGATCGGCAACGCCCTGAATTTCGGCGGGCCTGCATACGGTTTTATCGCCGTGACCGAGGCGCTGATGCGTCAATTGCCCGGTCGGATCGTCGGCGCGACCAAGGACTCTGACGGGCGGCGCGGGTTCGCGTTGACGCTGCAAGCGCGGGAGCAGCACATCCGCCGCGCCAAAGCCAAATCCAACATTTGCAGCAACCACGCATTGATGGCATTGCAAAGCGCGATCTATCTCTCGAGCATGGGCCCGCAGGGTCTGCGCGAGGTGGCGATTGCCAGTGCGGTCATGGCGGGCAGGCTCGAGGTGATGATGACAGGTTTGGGTCTCGAGTTGGTCACGCAGGGCAAGTTTTTGAATGAGTTCGCGGTCAAGTTGCCCAAGCCTGCGGCGGAGATTCGCGCTGAGTTGGCCCGGCACGGCGTTCACGCGTGTGTGCCCGTACCGGTCACCTACGGCTTCGGTCACGCGGGAATTTTTGCGGCGACGGAACTCACCACCGACGCGGACATCAGCCAGCTCGAGGCTGCGTTGAAAGCGGTGCTGAGCGCGTGAGCAAGAAGACCCGTCAGAAAGCTGTGCAACCGATGCTCGAGCCAGTGCCAGTGATGACGCTCGCCTCGAGCCGCAAGGCGTTGTGGCGGCGCAGCGGACTGATCATCGCGGGCGGTTTGTTCCTGCTGGCGAACCTCGCGTTTCGCTTGATGGATGCCAAAACGATTGCGCCAACCGCGTTCCCGATGATTCTGGTGCTGACGATCTCGAGCATCATGGTTTCGATTGTTTACGGCGTGCAGCATTACCTCATCACGCGCCAAGCGACTCGAGAGCAATGGAGTAAAACTGACTGGGAGCGCTGGCGCAACGGAATGGACAGCGCGTGACCCCTCGAGCCGCATCACTGCTGGTCGCGCTCGCACCCGTCGCTGCGCTCGAGTTGCTGGGCATGGCGGCGTTCCTCAATTTTGCGCTTTCGAGCGATCAGAATTCTTTGCACATCGGGATCGGTATTTCAGTGCTATCAGGACTGCTCGCCGTGTGGCGCGTCCTCGAGTGGCAACGCAAACAAAACGGAGGCAAGTCATGACCGCGATTCTCGAGCAGACAAAGAAGCACCAAGACGATTACCCGCTGATTTTCGAGCGCAGCAAAGCAGGTCGGCGCGGTGCGGTTCCGCCGCAGGCGAATCTCGCAGATGGTGTGAATCTCGAGATGCTGCTCGGCGCGGACAACCTGCGCGTCCGCAAGCTCGAGCTGCCCGAAGTCAGTGAGCTTGATTTGGTGCGCCACTACACGGGCTTGGCGAACCGCCAGATGAGTGTCGACAAGAACTTCTACCCGCTCGGAAGCTGCACGATGAAATACAACCCCAAGGTCAACGAGGCTGCCGCCGCGCATTTCACGCAGCTCCACCCGTACCAAGACCCTAGCACCGCGCAGGGCGCACTCGAGTTGCTGCACAATCTGGCGCGTGATTTGGCGCAGATCACCGGTATGGACGCGGTGACGCTGCAACCGGCCGCGGGAGCACACGGTGAGTTCACCGGCATCTTGATGATTCGCAAATACTTTGAATCACTCGGCGAACTCGAGACTCGCCGCGTCGTGATCGTGCCAGACGCCGCGCACGGCACGAATCCCGCGACGGCGATCATGGCGGGTTTTGAAGTCCTCGAGATTCCCGGCAATGACAAAGGCGAGGTTGACTTCGCCGCGCTCGAGGCGGCGCTGGGCACGCACGTTGCGGCGATCATGCTGACGAATCCCAACACGCTCGGCATTTTTGAAACCCGCATCTTGGAGATCTCCCAGCGAGCACGTGACTTCGGCATTCAGTTGTACTACGACGGTGCGAACACCAACGCGATTGTCGGACGCGCCCGCCCCGGTGACATGGGCTTCGACGTGATTCACCTGAACTTGCACAAGACCTTCACCGTGCCGCACGGTGGCGGCGGGCCCGGCACGGGCCCCGTCGGCGTGAAAAAGCACCTCGAGCCGTTCCTGCCCACGCCCGTGATCGGTCGCTTGGATGATGGCGTATACGGTCTCGAGTTCGACCGGCCGCAATCTATCGGTCGCGTGCGGAGCTTCTACGGCAACTTCGGCAACCTCGTGCGGGCGTACACCTACATTCGAGCGCTCGGCGCGGAAGGCTTGCACGATGTCTCGAGCATGGCGGTCTTGAACGCCAATTACCTGCGCGTCAAATTTGGGCAGATTGGCTTTGAAACCGCCTACAGCCGCATCAACATGCACGAGTTCGTCGCCGTGCCACCCAAGGGCATGCGGACATTGGACATCGCCAAAGCGATGCTCGATCACGGCATCCACCCGATGACCGTCTACTTCCCGCTGGTCGTCCCCGAAGCGATGATGGTCGAACCGACCGAAACCGAATCGCTCGAGACGATGGATGCGTTCGTGGAAGTGATGGACACGATTCTGCGCCGCGCCAAATCTGAAGCAGGGTATCTCGAGGGTGCGCCGTACACGACGGTCGTGCGGAGGCTCGATGAGGTCACGGCGGCGAAGCGTCCCGTGCTGACGTACAAGAAACTCGCTGCGGCGAAGTAATTTTTCCAGAATGGCTCGAGCACCTGCGTGATGCTCGAGCCTTCTTCGTCTGAGCGTTGCACGGGCGCAACACATTGCGCCCCTACGGAAACCCGTGCGCTCGAGCGGTAGAATGTGCGCGTGAGCTTGCCGTTTCCAGAACTGATCCGCGCGGCTGAGGAGAGTAACGTGCGCCTCGAGATGATTCGCGGCGTGGCGGTCTGGGAAGCCAGTCCCGTGTTTTTACACCAACAGGAAATCAAGCGCATCGTTAATAGCATCAAGCGACTCGAGGGGGCGGTCTGCGCTTGCATTGACACGCAGGACACGCTGTTTCGCTTTCCCGACGGTTCGTTCAAACGCCCAGATGTGGCGTTGCTGTGCGCGATGCCGGACGCCGTGGACGCCGACGAAGCGCTGAGCGTCATTCCAGCGGCGGTCGTCGAGGTGCTGAGCAAAGATTACGAGTACAAAGACCTCGTACTCAGTCCACCGTTTTATCTCGAGAACGGCGTGAAAGACGTACTGATTTTCGATCCCCGCACAGGCGTCGTGTTGCATCATCGCCCCGACTGGGATGTACCACAGGCACTAACCTCGCCTGTACAACTCGTCCTCGAGTGCGGTTGCGAGATCACGGTCTGACGTGAACGCCGACCTCCTCGAGTTGCAGCGCCGCATTCCACTGGGCGGCTCGAGCGGCGTGGACATCCGGGCGCACGGCTTACGAACGTACCTCGCCACATTGCACGCGGCGCTCGAGACGAACCTGTCCCCGCTCGAGCCGGTGCGCTTGTTGGTGCTGACCAAGGACGACTGGGCATCAGCCGCACCGTACCCGTTTGGCTTCACCTTCTTCCGGCGTTTGCGCGACGGCAGCGGCGTGATCTTTGCGCCTGATGTCTATCCCGGCAATTTACTCTGGGTCTTCAAAGCGGTCGTGATGCGGGCTGGTCGACGCGCTCCGGGCACAGTCGAGGAATTTTTGGATTACACGCTCGGTCACGAGCTGGGACACGCAATTGCCGATCAGCTTGGGCTGAGAACGAGAGTGCGCTGGCTCGACGAGTTTTTGGCAACGTACTTCTACCTCTGCGCCCTCAAATCCGCCATGCCGGACGCGTACAGCCGCGTGCTGCGCTGGGGCGAAATCTTTGCCTCGAGCCAGATCGATTGTGCGCTCGCAGATTCTGTCATCAATACCGCCGTCCTCACCAAGCCCGGCGGCTCGAGGAAACGCGTCACCAAGCGCCGCGAGCAACGCGCTGCGGACGTGACCCTCGAGCGCACGGATCTGGGCGCGTTCGAGTACCCACTGGTACGGTTGCCACTCGCCAATCAAGCTTGGTATCAGGCGCGGTTCACGCTGTACGCCAGTGAAATCGTGGAGCGTCGCGGCTGGGACTTCATCCGCGACGCGCTCGAGACCTTACCCAGCGCGACGGGACGCGGCGGTGTCTCGAGGGCGATTGTGCGGCTCGAGCCGGGCTTCAAAGATTGGTTCAGGTCGTTCGGGGATTAAACCGCTGGCTTCGTGCCCGGCGCGTCCTTGGCTTCGCTCGAATGCCCCGGCTCGAATTTCAGCGCTGGATTGGCGATCACCGCCGCTTGATTCGCTGCAATCGCCGCCTCGCCGTAACCCGTCGCAATCAGTTTCAATTTGCCCGGATAGGCGCAAATATCGCCGCACGAGAACACGCCGGGGATGTTCGTCTCCATCACCTGCGACACGGCAATGCGGTTGCCCTCGAGCGTCAATCCCCACTCGGCAATCGGGCCGAGTTTAGACAAGTACCCGACCATGCTCAGCACCGCGTCGACCTCGAGCGTCGCGTCCTCCTTGGAGAGGTTGTTGAACACGACGACGCGCTGCAACTTTCCAGCTTCACCCTCGAGCTGCTTGACTTCGTAAGGCGTGAGGATCGTGATTTCATTCGCGTCGCTGGCCGCGATCATCTGATTGGTCGTCGCGGCGTGCGCCCTGAAACTGTCGCGGCGGTGAATCAATGTCACGTGCGCCGCCACGTCTTTGAGCATCAGCACCCAGTCGACCGCGCTGTCGCCGCCACCGATCACCAGCACGCGCTTGTTGCGGTACATCTCCAGATTTTTCACCGCGTACTGCACGCCCGTCCCTTCAAACTCTGTGACGCCCGGCGCGACGAGTTTGCGCGGTTCAAATGCGCCGACGCCGCCAGCGATAATCACGCTCGAGGCTTCCAAACTGCTGCCCTTGTCGGTGGTGACGCGAAAACCGCCCGTCTCGAGTCGCTCCAGTTTGTCCGCCCGTTCGCCCAATGTATAGACAGGATGGAATGGCGCGAGTTGCTCGAGCTGGTTTTTCACCAGTTCCTTCGCCCGTACCTTTGGGTAGCCCGCCACGTCGTAAATGTATTTTTCGGGGTAGAGCGCGGTCAGTTGTCCGCCAGCTTCCGGTAATGCGTCCAGCACGCGCATACTCAGGTCGCGCATCCCGACGTAAAAGGCGGCGAACAGTCCAACGGGGCCAGCGCCAATAATCAGCACATCGGTCTTCGGCATGAGTTTCACGCTATCACGCACGGCGCGGGGCGATGGTCTCGAGGCTCTTGCGGTTTACTGTTTTGACAAATGACTGCGCGTGATATCGCGGGTGTACAGCACACCGTCGAAAACGTTCGTCCAATCGGCATTGCAGCTTTGCGTGCCGCAAAATTTCGCGGGAAACTCGAGATCACCAAACGCGTCGCTTTTGCGCCACGAAAAGACGGCGTTCTCCAAACCAGCCTGATCGCAAAACGTCTCGAGGTCAGATGGGTGTGAAGCATCGAATTTGTAAACATCTGAATTCCAGCAGATCGCCATTTCGCCGCGCAGCCCAGTAATGGCAATAGAAAGTATTTCCGCGCCGAGCGCTGTGTGCAAATGCTGACCCATCGGTATGAAGCCTTGGTATGGGAATGTATCGTCCTGCTGGATGCTTGCAGCGGCTCGAGCGATGTGCAGATTCGCTGCCCAGACAATCAAGCGCCGCTCTGGGTTTTGCTCGAGATGCCACAACAGGTTGTCTGCCATTTGCGCGTCGCGCTGATTCCAAAATGGTTGAACCTCGCCCTCGTCTGCCAATTGATTCTGAAACTCCGTTTGTAAGCTATTCAAAAATTGTTTCCAAAAGGCTTGATGGGCAAAGGGTGTGTGAGTGCTGACAGCATCCAGCAAATGTTGATGGATCAATTGCACCTTCGCAACGCAAGCTGCTGGCGGCTTGACCTCGCGCCATTCACTGTTTACGAGCTTTCGCATTTCTAAGCAATACAATGCCCAATCTTCAACCTCGAGACCCACGGTGCGTCGCAACTTCTCGAGATCATTAACGAGCTGGGTTTCTGACGCTGTGCCCGTCAATTGGCAATCGAAGCCCATCAACTCGAGCGGCTGAGCAGCATGAATCTGATCCCCCAAATATTCGACCAGCGGCAACATCTCAGCGCTGCGACTCCAGATCGCAAAAACGCCTTCTCTGAACGCCTCGAGCGCGGGTTTGGTCTGCATGGATTGCCACGCGACGTGGCAATCGTAAAAGCCGCTCTCAAAAGCGAGCGCATCGAACCCCAAATGTTGATGCAGCCACTGAACCAATCGCGTTTTCGCTGTGAAGCTCGAGCCGTCGCCGTGCATGATCTCGCCGAGCAGTACCACGCGCACGCCGTCCAATTCAGCCCTGAACGGCTCGAGGTCAGCGTAATCGGTGTGGGCGGGATCCACCGAGTCTAGACGCGTCGCGGATTCTCGCAACCACGACACTCGAGGTTCGATGCTCATGCAATACCTTAAACCGAATCAGCCGAGTATTTCCTTTGACTCCCAACGCGTGAAGCGAGGTTCGCTCGAGTAAGCATCTTCGCGGTCGAATCGGTACGCCTCATTAGGTCGGTGAATTTTGGAGAGTCGTAGAGAATTTTCTAAGAGTGACTTCAAAGCCGTGTCCTTTTGTGCAGAAGCAGGTATTTTTTCGCTCAATGTGGCATTCAGGGCGCGGCGTACTAGCTCGGCTTCGCTGATCCCGAGTGAGTGCGCTTTGCGTTTTAGAGCAGCGTTCTGCACTGGATTGAGATCAAACCGTTTGCGAATCACGAACTCACCCTCGAGCTGCGAACTGCGTCAGAAAGCCGTCCAGCAGCTCGAGCAACCGCATTTCAAAAACCTCCCGCGCAATGGTCGGCGTGCCGTCGCGGGCTTGCACGCCGTAGCGCCCGAAGTACCCGTGAACTCCGCCCGCGATTACCTCGAGCCGCGTGTCTTTGGGGAGCTGCGCGAGGCTGTCGCGGATGCGCTGCACACTGATTAAGCCGTCCAGCTCGGCGGCGATGGTCAGCGTCGGAATTTCAAAACGGCTGCAATCAACGGCTGGGTACGCCGCCATCAGCACGAGTCCGTCGACTCGAGCGCCAAAGCCCGTGACCAGTCCCGCCATCGCCCCGCCGAGCGAATGCCCGCCGTAGATGACCTTTTTGAAACGCTCCCCTCGAGCCTCGAGTGACAGGCGGATGCGCTCAGGTGCGTTGAAATCCGCGAAGGCAATCCCCAGCGGCACTTCGGGGATGATCGTCGTCATGCCGCTGCGGGCGAGATGCTCGGCGATGAACGCATAGGCTTCGGGTGGCACGAGTCCGCCGGGGATCAGCATGAACAGCACGCCGTTGCTAAGCTTCGGCGAGGCACGCCAGTAGCCGCCATCCGCGACTCGAGTCAAGGTTTGCGCGGCGGCGACGTTGGAGAGGGCAACGAGCAGAATCAGCAAAAATCGTTTCATCCCTCAGACTAACCGCTCGAGGTGCGGTCAGACCACGATGCTCGAGTCTTTCAGATCACGCGGTAATGACCGATGATCTTCCACGCGAACAGCACATCCTCGAGCTGCACGCCCGCGCCGATGTTGTGCGCGATCAGCGGATTGCGGTTCGGGGCGAGTTGATCGGTGACGACGCCAATGTGCAACCGTCCGCTGTCCAAGCGCCACGCGACCAGATCGCCGGGTTGATACGAGTCAACGGTGCTGGACACGGGCAGCGCGTCGCCCCCTCGAGCAAAGTACGTCATCAGGTTCGCCACGCGGCGATGGTCGATGTTCGCGTCCGGGCGGCGCAGGTTCCAGAGTTTCGGGTACGCATTCCAGTGCGCTCGCATATCTTCGTGAACAGCTACTTGTAGATCGATGCCCACGCCGCGCAGGGCGCGAATCACCACGTCGGAGCACACGCCGCGATCCTTGGGAACATCGCCGTTCGGGTAACCCAGTCTGACGTAACTCGGGTCGTAATAAACCGTTTCCCCATACTGAGCCACAGCCGCCGCGACGAGCTTAGCGACTTTGGGATTGGACACCGCAATTCTATCGCTCGAGTTGACGCTAGTCGCAGCGACCTCGAGACTGACCGTATTGCGCTGGCTCGAGGCGTTCTGAAGGGACGGTGCGCTGTTGTTGACTTGTGATCCAGCATCGCGGCACGAGGCTAGCAGCGCCCCGAGCGCGAGGAACGTCCGCAACTTGTTAAAGCGCATGACTTGATTATGGCACTCGAGATGAAGGCTTTATCAGCCGCAAATCTGGTGTATCTCGAGCGTGAACGGGAATCTGGCTCGAGTCGCTTTGAATGCGGTTCGCAACGCCGCGATGACCAACAAGGACGTGAGGATTGGCGCTCGAGCTGCTGTGAAGAGGGTGAATAAGTGCATTGAGCCGAGGCTCGAGAGGCGGGAGTTGGGCATGGGTGGGGGTTTCGTAGGCGCAGCCTACCCTATAATCACCAGAGCTAATTCAATCGTTTAGAGCGATAAACCATCTTGGGTACGTGCTTCTCGAGATCGTCAAAAATCTCTAGTGAATTTCTAGCGATAATCGCCTGCTCAAATTCTTGTTTCGGAAGAAACTTAAATCCAAAGAGGCTGCGTTCATAAACGACTACAAGTAGATTATCTGATTGAGTAACTGCTGTCGCTCGAAATCCTAGACGACGTATTTCTTTGATATCATTTGATTTTGCAAATATAATAACATCAGACAGCTTTACGGAAAATATTTTTATCAAATTAAATAACTTTATATTAAATCTCTGATCAGTTAAACTCGCAGTTGAAATGAATTTCAAGAATAAAAAGAACATCACACCGACTATGTATGCCAAAATGATTGAAATTAGAACCCCAAATACCCAAAAAGTCACCAGTTTCTCCAATTGCCACAACGTCTGATTTAACAAATTGCGTAAGGTGGACTGTGCCCACCTATCTCGAGCCTCACCGCCCCTCGAGCCAATCCTTACTTCCCGCGCAGTGCGAGTGCGAACGCGACGTGCGCTTCGTGGCTGGCGCGTTCCGCGATCACGTGCGCGTTGACGGGCCGCCCAACCAAGTACAGGTCGCCGAGCAAATCCAGTGCTTTGTGCCGCACGGGTTCGTCCGCGCCGCGCAGGGGCATGTTCGTGCCGCCCTCGCCGAAGACCACGGCGTTTTCGTTGTTGAACCCCATGCCTTTGCCTTGCGCCATCAGCCGCTCTAACTCGTTTTGAAAGCCGAACGTGCGGGCGTTCAGTAGGCGTTGCCAGTCGCGGCGCACGCCGCTCCAGCTTTGCTCGCCGATGCTCGGGTGCGAGTAGCCAACGGTGAAGGTGATCCGCATGGGTTCGTCGGCTTTTAACGACTCGAGGCCGACGTATCCGCCGCGCACTTCGACGGCTGTTTCAAAGCGTGGCTCGAGGGCGCTCAAAACGGGTTCCGGGGCGACATCGCGCAGCGCGTGGGCCCAGCCGATGCTGCTGCCGTCCAGAATCGGCACTTCCGGGCCGTCGATTTCGATTAAAAATCCTGACCAGTGACCCATCACGTAGAGCGCCGCCAGCAGGTGCTCGATGGTCGAGACGTTGTGACCGTGCAAGCCGATTTCGGTGGCGCGAATCGTGTTGACGACGTGTTCGGCGACCAATGGAATTTCTGTGCCCTCGCGCAGCAAGCGCACGGGTTCTAGGGGAGCGCGGATGAAGCGCACGCGGGTCTGAGCGCCGGTGTGGATGCCGATTCCGCTAATCCAAGCGCTCGTGCCGAGACCGTTCCAGCTTTTGATGTCTAACGCGTCAAGTGTGCTGCGTAAAGGCTCGAGGATGCTGTTCATGACGCAGCCCTCCCTAGGGCAATACGGGATTCTATCACAATCCTTCACTTTCAAGCTGTAAAATTGCCTGCTCGAGGGCTTTCAGGCGGCGCTCCATCTGCTCTAAGGCCATGAATCTAGCCTCGAGTCTAAGCTGAGTTTTGATGTCCTGCGCTGGGCTGCCGCGCCACGTCGCGCCGGCGGGAACGTTTTTGCTGATGCCGCTCTGGGCAGTGACGACTGCGCCCTCGCCGATCGTCAAATGTCCGATGCTGCCGACTTGCCCCCACAGCACCACTTTGTCGTGAATGGTCATGCTGCCCGCGAGTTGCACCGCGCCGATCATGATCACATCCGCGCCGACCGTAGAGTTGTGTGCGATCACGCAGGTCGGGCCGATCTTGGTGCGCGGGCCAATCGTCGTCGCGGTCAGTGTGCCTCGGTCGATCACGGTGTTCGAGCCGATTTCCACGTCATCGCTAATCATCACTGTGCCGATCTGAGCTTGGCGGATGTGCTGCACGTCCGGCGTGCGGTAGAACCCAAAGCCGTCCTCGCCGATCACCGCGCCGCTCTGAATCAGGCAGCGGTTGCCAAGCGTGCAATGGTGGCGGATCGTGACGTTCTCAAAAATTTGGCAATCCGCGCCGATCACGGCGTTTTCGCCGATGGTGCTGCCTACGCCGATTACGCTACCGCGCCCGATTCGAGCGCCGCGTGCCACGACGACGTTCGCGCCGATCTGCACGTCTGGCTCGAGGGTCGCGGCTTCGTGGATCACCGCGCTGGGGTGAATGCCGACCCGCTCGAGACGCGGGGCGAACAGATCAAGCAACGCGATCCACGCGAGTTCAATGTTGGGCACGCGGATGTGCGGACGCTCGAGGTGCTGGTGGTCTGCGACGATCAGTACCCCGGCCGCGCTGTGCAGTGCCGTTTTGAGATACTTGTCGCGCAGCACGCAAACCGCGTCGCTTGGCTGGGCGTCGGCGGGTTCGCGTAAACCCGTGACCGCGCCGTCAGCGCCGTGGAGCGTTCCCCCCAATTTGACTGCCAGTTCGCTGCGCTGCACCGCCTGACCACCCGCACGTCGCGGCACTACTTCACCACCTGCACGTCAAGGTACGCCCAGCCCGTCACCACGTCGTCACAGTTTTCAATGCCGATCACGACGGGATCGTCGCTGACTGTTTCCACGACCGCGTACTCCCCGCTCAGGCGTGATCGCATCCGCTCGAGCAGCTCTTCAAAGGTCAGCACGCCGTCCCACGGGTCGGGATTCTCGAGGTTGCTGGCTGCTGTGCGCGGGCGGGATGTGGACAGGCCGCGCACCCGCAATCTCAGTGGGCCGACCTGCGCGTCACTGGGGATTTTGAAGCTCACGCGGCGTTGCAGCGACGCCCCGCGATACGGTTGCAGGCGCAGGTTTAATGTCGTGGACTCGCCTGCTTTCAGTGACTTTTTCTCGCTGTCGGCTTTGATGATCCGCAAGGCACTGTACTTCGTGACCTCGAGCGATAAGGACAGTTTTTTCAGGTTGACGACCGCGTAGGGATTCTCGGTAATCAGCGCCAGCAGCAATGCCGCCCGCCTTGAGATGGGCGTGGCGATGTCGTCGGAGTCCGCGAGGCGGTCGCCGTAGGTCAGCGCGGCGCGATCCGTGAACTCGAGCCGCCACGTCAGCTTGGCGTTGCCGGGAGCGCTCCCCTCGAGCGCGTCGTCCAGAGCGCCGAGCGTCGTGACCAGCGCCAGCGTCGCGGCGATGTCCGGCACGGCTGCCAGATTGACTTGCGTGACGCTTAACGATGCGCCGCGCTTGACGCTGACCTCGAGCGGCAATGTCGCGGGCGTGCCCGTCAGTCCGCCCAGCCCATACGGGCGGTCGTTGATGAAGGTTCCCAGTGGTGTGCCGAAAGCTTCCGCGAGCTTAAAGGGAACGGTGCGGCTGGGCACGAACCCGACGATGTAAGCGCCCTGCATGATTGAACGCACCCTCGAGTCGCCGAAGACGGGATGCCCGAACGCCAGCACGCGGTTCCCCTCGACAGTCGTGACCGCGCCGACCGCGCCGATGTTGATATCACCCGTCACGAGCTGCGCCGCGATCGGAGCGCCCGGCTCGAGGCGATACGCGCCGACTCTCGAAGGACTGCTTTGTGCGCTTTGCAATGGCGCGACTGTGAACGGTAAGCCCTTCTCCTCGAGTCCAGTTTGCAATGCGGCGATGGCTCTGGGAGACAATCCGCTGACACTGAGCGGTGTGCTGAGTGGAACAGCGCAACCCTGACCCGCCACGCAAAGCTTGGTCAGACTGGGCGGCAAGACCTCGAGCATCGTCGCGGCCGCTGGCAGAGCGCGGCGCATGAATTCAATCGGTGTGACCAGCGCCAAACGCCCGTCGCCGTTCGGGAAGCCGCCACTGATTGCGCCGAGCAACTTGTCGCCAATGTAGACGGGCGAACCGCTGAAGCCCTGCCCGACGCCGCCCGTCCCATCCAGAAACGCGCCTGACGCCCTGACCAGTACCAGTGGCAACGCGCCATCGCGCAAGGTCTCGAGGACTTTGACTTGAAAACGCTCCAAGACATTGCCAACCCCAGCCGTAACGGCCGTCCCCTCGAGACCCGCTTTGACATCGGACAGCTTGAAATCCTCAGCCAAGGTCGGAGCGGCGCAAAATGTCAAGGCAAGCGCGGCTGCGCCCAAGCGAAGTGTTCCTCGAGAAACCATTGGCATCATCAGAATCGCCTTGGGACGCGCAGCGCAGCCCAGTACGCTTTAACGGCCCCGGTAGTTGTCGCTCGAGTCGAGCGCATCGCGGATGATCGGGATAATGTCGAGCGCCTTGCCTGTCCCCAATGCCACGGCCTGAATCGCGTTCGGCGCGATGATGACCGGAATGCCGGTCGCCTGACGCAGACGCTCGTCCAGATTACGCAGCAGCGACCCGCCACCCGTCATGATGATCCCGCGATCAATGATGTCGCTGACCAATTCCGGCGGCGTGACCTCGAGCACCTTTTTGACCAGATCGACGATTTTCTGCACGGGTTCTTGCAGCGCATCCACAATGTCAGCGCTGGTCAGTTGCACGGTTTTCGGCAACCCGTTAATCAGATCGCGCCCCCTGACTTCCGCCGTCAGGTTCTCGTCGCCGTCCGACAGCATGGCCGCGCCAATTTTGACTTTCGTTTCCTCGGCTGTGCGCTCACCGATCATCACGTTCTCCTTGCGGCGCACGTAACGAATGATGCTCTCGTCAAACTCGTTGCCCGCAATTTTCACGCTGTCGGACACGACGATGCCGCCCAAGCTGATCACGGCGATGTCGCTCGAGCCACCGCCGATATCGACGATGATGCTGCCCGTCGGCTCGGCGATCTGCACGCCCGCGCCGATCGCGGCCGCCATCGGCTCCTCGATCAAGTAAACCTTGCGGGCGCGTTCCATCACGGCTGAAATGATGCCGCGCTTTTCTAAATTCGTCACGCCGCTCGGCACGCCGACAATCACGGTCGGACGGAAGAATCTGGCGTGACCCGTGATGACCTTATCCAGAAATTTGGTCAGCATTTTCTTGGTCAGTTCAAAATCCGCGATCACGCCGTCCTTGATCGGTCGCACCGCGACGATGTTCCCCGGCGTGCGCCCGATCATGCGGTAGGCTTCCTCGCCGACCGCTTTGACCTCTTTGGTATCGCGCACCATCGCAATCACCGATGGTTCCTGCAACACGATGCCCTTACCTTTGACGTACACCAAAAAGTTGGCCGTTCCCAGATCGATGCCGATGTCTTCAACCAGTTTCACTCGCACGCTCCTACGCACGCCTCGACGGGCGCAAAGTTTTGATATAGATTGCCTACCAGCACCTAAATTGCTGGGTAACGCGAGAGTATACCCGTAAATCACTGTGAGAAGCGCCTCAGAAAAGGGAAAAACGACTGGCTCGAGTCAACATCTCTAAGCTCGGAACCGCCAAACGCTTCGGCTCGAGGCTCGAAATGCGGTTGACATGGGCGGCGCGGTGGACTGAGTTTGCATTGGCAAACCGTTCGGTACGCATTCGTCGGTGCTCGAGCCTCAATCTTTGCCAAGCAACTCGAGCGCTGTCAGACGATCGCGCTCGAGTTGCGCGATCAGCGCGGGCAGACCCGCGAATTTTTGTTCGCTGCGGATGAAGGCTTCAAAACTCACGCTGGTTTCAAGACCGTACAAATCGCCATCGAAATCGAAGACATTGACCTCGAAGCTCTCGGTCATGCCGCTGACCGTCGGGCGCGTGCCAATGTTGGCCATGCCTTGCAAACGCTCACCCGCAACCTCGAGCCGCACGGCGTAAACGCCTTTGGGCAGGAGCTTGCCGTCTGGCACGGCGATGTTGGCGGTCGGGAAGCCAATTGTGTGCCCCAACTGCTGCCCGCGCACGACCACGCCGTTGGCGCTGAAAGCTCTCCCGAGCAGCGCTCGAGCCGCCACTACGTCCCCAGCCTCCAAAAGAGCGCGAATTGCGCTGGCTTTGACGGGCACGCCGTTCAGAGCGGTCATCGGTAGTGCCGTCACAGGGCACAATGTCTCGAGATCGGTGATCCCGCCGCCCCGTGCGTGACCGAACCTGAAATCATCGCCGACCAGAATTTGCAACGGTTGCAGCACGGCGATGTCCCGCAGAAACGCGGTTTTGTCGCGCTCGGAGAACGCCTTGGTGAACGGCACGGCGATCACCTCGCTCACATTTGACTCGCGCAGAATCTCGAGTTTCTCAGCCAGTGTGTAGAGGTACTTCGTCCCCTCCAGAAGCACCCGCGTCGGCTGATCGAAGGTGAACACCACGCTGGGGACGCTGTAAGCGTGGCTTGCGTCAACCAGCGCAGCGATTAGCGCTTGATGCCCCAGATGCAGACCGTCGAAGCTGCCGATGGCCACGACGCTGTTGGTGCGTGGTCGGTCGGTTGGATGCTGAAAGACCTGCATCTAACGCCCTTCCAGTTGCTCGAGCAGCAGGTGATACGCGGCGGCAATCGCCGGGCCGCTGGTCTGAATCGCGCCCGTTTTCGCGCCTTGGATCAAGTCTTTGGGGTGCATGTACGTGACTTCAATGTTCTCGTCATCATCTGGCGTGCCTGTCGCCGGGTGCAGATCGGTGGCGCGAATCAAGTAAACCAACTCGTCGGTGAAGCCCGGCGAGGTGTACATCGTCGTCACCAACGTGAGCGAGCCACCAAGCCCGCACTCCTCGGCGAATTCTCGAGCCGCTGCTTGCAGCACATCCTCGCCGTCCTCGATCAGCCCGGCTGGAATCTCATGCGTGACCGCGCCCACGGCTGGGCGGCGCTGCTTGACGATCAGCATCTCATTGCCCTTGGTTGCCAGAATCGCTACGGCTGCGCGGTGTTCGACGATCTCCCAATGGTTGTCTTCGATGTGCAGGGTCACGACGCGACCGCGATAAACGGTTTCTCTCACGGAGTGGATTCTACGGCTTGGCCCGTGACTAGCACGGTGCTAGACTGCAAAGCGAATGTACCCGTAGCTCAGTTGGATAGAGCGAGGCACTCCTAAGGCTTAGGCCACTGGTTCGATTCCAGTCGGGTACACCAGAGAAAACCTCGTCAATGACGGGGTTTTTGTTTTGCTCGAGATGCGCTCGAGTTTCGCTTACCTCACGTTTAGTTGTCCTCGTGCCAAATGCGCGATGCTCGAGCCAGTACACTCAGCCGATGACCGCCTTTGACCCTCGAGCTGATCTGCACAGCTCGGCGCTCGAGGCGGGTTTCGATGCGGCCGCGTGGGTCAGTGCGGGCGTCGCGGCGAGGGACACGCGAGTATTTGAGATGTGGTGCGACGCGGCACTGCACGCGGGCATGGATTACTTGCCGCGCAGCGCGGATCGCCGCCGCGATGTGACAACGACCTTCGCGCCTGCACGCAGCGCTTTGGTGCTGCTGGTCAGCCACAACCACGCTGTTCCCACCAAGCCGAGCGGTGGGACTCGGGTTGGGCGCGTGGCGCGGTACGCGTGGAGCCGCGATTACCACGCGGTGTTGCGTCCAGCGCTCGAGAAGTTAGAGGTCATCGCGGCGCGGCTGGGCATCCGCGCCAAAGGCTATGTCGATCACGCGCCGATTTTGGAGCGCGGCTTCGCGGCGCGAGCTGGACTGGGCTGGCGCGGACGTTCGAGCCAAATCATCAGTACCTCGCTTGGGGCGCTGACTTCGATCGCGGTGCTGCTGTGCGACGCCGTGCCACCCGTCGATGCCGAGCACCCCGACCGCTGCGGACGCTGCACGGCTTGCGTCACGGCTTGCCCGACCGACGCGATTCTCACTGATCGCACGCTCGACTCGAGGCGCTGCATCGCGTATTACACGGTCGAGCATCGCGGCGCTGTGCCAATCGCTTTGCGAACGCAATTTGGCGATCATCTGTTCGGTTGCGACGATTGCTTGGAAGTCTGCCCGTGGACGACGCACGCCGGGCGGTTTTCCAAGCTGCTCGAGCCAGACCCAGAATTAGCGTTCCCAGATTTGGAACCGTGGTTCACGGATTCCGGGCACGCGTTCCTGCGGCGCTACGGTGACACGGCCTTTGCGCGAGCGCGGCGGCGCGGCATGGCTCGCAATGCGGCGCTGGTGCTCGGTAATCTGCGCGACGCCGCTCACCTGCCACTGCTGGCGATGGGCGCGACCGACGCGGGCTGGGAGGTGCGCGAAGCGGTCGCGTGGTCGCTCGGGAGATTTCAGTCCGATCACTTTAGTCACGCGCTCGAGGGCTTGACCTGCGACCCAGACGAGCGCGTGATGCTGACCGCACGACTGGCGCTCGAGGGCGCGTTTTTTGCGTAAACACACGGTCACTTAAGGAAATCCGTTACTCGAGGAAATCCGTCGCTCGAGCAGCACAAAAAAGGACACCCCGCAAGGGGGTGTCCGCGTACCGGAGAGCCGTTTACTTCTTGGCTGGCGGCATCAGCACGGCGTCAATGACGTGGATGACACCGTTAGAAGCCTTGACATCGACGGCTGTGACATTGGCGACGCCTTTGTTTGCATCCGTCAGCGTGACCTTACCGTCCTTGACGCCGACGGTCAACTCGCCGCCCTGCACGGTCTTCACGGCTTTGCCGTCCAGCTTGACGACATCGGCTGCCATGACCGCGCCACTGACGACGTGGTACGTCAGGATGTTGACGAGCGCGGCTTTATTCTCTGGCTTGACCAGCGTTTCGACCGTACCAGCGGGCAGCTTGGCGAACGCGGCGTCGGTTGGGGCGAAGACCGTGAACGGGCCCTTGCCGCTGAGCGTACCGACCAGATCAGCGGCTTTTACGGCCGTGACCAGCGTGGAGAACGCGCTGTTGCCAGCGGCGACATCGACGATCGTACCGGGGGCGGTCTGAGCAGCGACGGTCGAGAGCAGGGCGGCGGTGAGTCCAACAGCTAAAATCTTCTTCATGTTTGTTGCCTCCGCTCAACAACTTAGGTTACATCCAGTTTTAAATAAGCGAAAAACCAGACAAAAAAATAAGACTTCAGAACACACTTTGGCTGTAATCAAAAACACCTTATTTAGCAACGCTCACGCTTGCTTCACTTTGTAAAACCGTCGCGTCCGCGCCCCACCACGCAAACTCTGAGCCATGCCGACAATGACCTGACAAAATTACCTGATAAAAGTAAGCTCAAAGGTTAAGGCGGGCATGAAGAACGTGAAGCGCTGTCTTGCGTCCTCGAGCTGCTATTTCGTAGACTTGAGCGCATGTGCGCGGGCCTGTAGCTCAATCGGTTAGAGCTGCGGACTCATAACCCGTAGGTTCCCGGTTCAAGTCCGGGCGGGCCCACCACGTGAGGGACGTACTGCTGCATCCTCGAGCGGCATGTTTTGCGACATCGCTTAAGACCAGCAGGCAGTTACTCGAGCGCTGCAATGTCACGGCCCGAGTTGCTGTCAAGGACGCCGTTTGATCTGCTAAAAACGCATTGGTCTTTAGACAATTCGCAGCACCTCTGAAGATTTTAAGCGTTGCCGGCGATCACCGCGCCGTAAAAAACGGGGTCGAAATTGCCGCCCGATACCAGACACACGGTTTTGCCCGTCGCCGCCACCGCGCCCGATTGCAGCGCCGCCAGCGTCAGCGCCCCCGTCGGCTCGACCGCCAGTTTCGCCTCGAGCGCGTAGAAGCGCATCGCAGTGAGAATCGCAGCTTCTGAGACCGTCACGATGTCGTCCACCAGTGCGCTGATGATCTGAAAGTTCAGCGCCCCGATGCCCTGCGTTCGCACGCCATCAGCCACGGTGCGCGTCACCAGACTGGCGTCCCAAGACACGCGTTTGCCAGACCTGAACGACTCCTGCGCGTCGGCCGCCAGTTCCGGCTCTACGCCGATCACCCTCGCGTTCGGCGCGAGTGCCTTCACCGCCGTGACGATTCCCGACAGCAACCCGCCGCCGCCCACGCAAACCAATACGGTCTCCACGTCGGGCAAATCCTCGCAGATTTCCAAGCCGCTCGTGCCTTGACCCGCGATCACGTCGGCGTTGTCGAACGGCGCGATGTACGCCCAACCGCGCTCGTCCCTGATCTGCATGGCCGCCGCCATGCGCTCGCTCGAGGCATCCGGACAACGCAGAATCTCCGCGCCCCACGCCGCCGTGCGCTGCACCTTGATCGCGGGCGCATTGTGCGGAATGACGATGCAACTCTTCACGCCCAGCAGACTCGCGGCCGCCGCGACGCCCTGCGCGTGATTGCCGCTCGAGTCCGCAACCACGCCGCGCACAGTCCCCTCGCGCTCGAGCAGCGACGCTACAGCGTTGTACGCACCGCGAAACTTGAACGACCCCGTGCGTTGCAGGTTCTCGCATTTGGCGTAAACCTCACCAGCCACGGGCAAGCGCAGCAGCGGCGTGCGGACGGCCTGACCAGCGATGCGCTGAGCAGCGGCGCGGATATCCTCCATAGAAACGGGCAACATGAGCAAGTAGCTTACTCGAGCCGAATCGCCTCGCATCCAATGGTGATGTGCATTTCGTACATCAGATCAGCGACTCGAGCCATAACCTCGAGTGACGAAAAAAGGAGTTTTCATGAATCAATCAGTCGATCGGCGCGGTTTTTTGAAGGTACTCACGGCGACGGGACTGAGCGCGGGCGCAGCCACGCTGCTGACCAGCAAGGCGCTCGGGCAGGGCATCACCGATGTCGACATCCTCAATCTGGCATTGACGGCTGAGTATCTGGCGACCGATGTTTACTACAACGCCGCATTGTGCGGCTTTGACGGCCTGACCAAAGAGTACATCGACGCCGCCAGAGACCAAGAAAACGAGCATGTCGGCGCACTGCAAACCACGATTCGCGCCCTCGGCGGCAAGGTAGCCGCCCGCCCAGAGTTCGTGTACCCCGTGACCTTCAACGTCAAAAACCAGCTCCCCGTGCTGCGCGTGATGAACGCCTTGGAAGACGCCTTCGTTGGCGCGTACTTGGGCGCATTGCCGCTGATCCAAAACAAAGACGTGCTTAGCGCCGCCGCTTCGATCATGGGCAACGAAGCCACGCACCGCTGCCTGATCCGCCAATCGCGCATCAACCTTGGCGACGCGACCGTCACAGGCCTGCAAGTCGGCAACGACCGCGCTTACGAGCGGGCGATCACGCCAGCGCAAGCCACGAGCGCCGTGCTGGGCTTCGTCAAGAAGTAAGCGGCGCTCGAGAGCGGGATCAAATGCTCGAGGATCAAATGTGGCGTATCTCGAGAACATGATGAGTCTCGAGATAGGGCTGCACAGTTTGGGTAGAGGCGCAGCACGCTGCGCCCCTACGAGTCGTTGGTCACCACTGAATGAATTTTTAGGCTCGAGAAACTAAAGCCCTCTGCAAGCCCCCTCGGACTCGAGGGGGCTAAACCATCAACCCTGTTTGCTCGAGGGAACGTTTCCGGCGGCGACCTCATCCGGTGTTTTGTGCTCGTGGTTGCGCGGCGCGTTGGCCTCGCGGTCGTTGGCGCTTTTGACCGACGGTTTGTGACCGTCTTCGATTTCTTCGACCTCGGTTTTGCTGCGCTCGTACTGCGCGGGTTGCGAGGTGTGACCGCTGTTCTTATCGTCTTTGTCTGGCATGTTGACCTCCGCATCGCAGCATCAGCGCCTGAGCTGCGCGGCGGCTGAGGCAACACTGAATCGCGCACCGATGAGCAGCATGGGTCAAAGCAGTGACCTCGAGCGGGAGGTCTCGAGGTCGGGCGTCAAGTTACTTCTGGAAACGTTTGCAGAAAGTAAGCTAAACCACTTTTGTTGAGTGAAGCGTTGGGTCTCTGACGCAAAAACTCCACTAGACTCTAGTACAATTCGTCACGGTACGAGCAGCGTGTCTCGAGCGAGAACTTACCTTCAAGTATCGATAGAATCACTGTTCGCTGACCGTTGCAAGTTCAGCGCCAGTAACTTAGCGAGAATATCGTCATCACGGAGCGGCGCGTCCCAGCCATACGCGGCAATCACCGCCGCATCCAAGCGCTCATGCGCGATCAGCAAGGCGTACACGGGGTGGGTGCTGTCCCGAGCAGAGCGCAGCATCGTTAAGTCGTTGTAAATCCCCGTCAGCGTGCGCGTGCCGTCTGCTGCAATCAACGCGTTGCGAACGTCGTTGAGGTACTTCGCCCATTTTTCAATCTCGAGATGCTGGGCGGAGGTGGGTCTGGGAAATGGGAAAGTTTCAAAGCAGGTTGTAGTTGTGTACAACGGCCTGTCCTCGAGTGTGCTCCCAGTGTGCAATGCCCATGTTGTATGGATTCTCGAGTTCAAAACTCCAAAGTCAAAATCTGTTTCTAAGCAGAATGCTATTCCGCGACTTTCGAGAATGGTTTTGGCGTTTACCCAAACAAAAAGACGGTATTTAGAAACTCTAGAAGTTGCGATAAAACGTGACCGACTTTCGAGAGCTTTTCGCAAACCCGGCCGTGTCTCTTGGAATCGCCACCAATACTTCGCATGATTGGCTCGTTTTAACTCAGTTCGAGACGCCTTAACCGCGCTGACAACATGAGCAAATGGAACGATATATTGCTCAGCTTGATCTTCACTCATCAGAGCAAAATCAACAATCCAGCGACCTTCGGACTTTTGCATGATATCGCTTCCTGTCATGTAAGGCTTCACAACGTCTCGATTTGAAAAACTGTTTGGATTAGGAATGTCGAGCCAAGCTTCGGCTGTCGCCGCCGAAACATCAAAATTGCCGCCCCTCTGAACTCCAATGAAAGCAATATCAAGATTTTCTTTCAGAACTCGAGCTGCCGTCAAGTCTGTGCCAGTCGTCAAATTTGTGTGAATTTGCGAGACTGATTTTCCATCAAGGAAACGCTCTGACTCGTCACCATTGTCAAAACCAACGATACTGACATTCACGGCTGCGCCCTCGAGAATCCAATCGCGGTCTGACCATGCGTTGAAAATCGCGCCCGTCGCGTTGATGCGCTCCAAGACCTTGCGGTTTGCACTTTGACGAATGCTGTTCGTGGCGATCAACCCAGCCCGTTTCGTCGCGCCTGCCTCAATCACGGCTCGAGCTTTCTCGAACCAGTAGCACACGAAATCCGCTTGCCCAGCCACGCGCCCGTTGAAGATTTTTCGCAAGCCCTCGACATACGCGTCGCCCAACTCGCGGCGCATTTTCTTATCCCCCAGAAACGGTGGATTGCCGACGATGAACTCCGCTTCGGGCCACACGCGCTCCCTCATGCCCGTGTCTGTGACCTCGAGCAATGCGTCCACGTTGCGGATGTTGTCCAACCGCTCCAAGATCGGTGAGCCGTAATTGCTGTAGCCGTTCGCGCTCATCCATTGCAAGTACCCGATCCACACGACCACGCTGGCCAGTTCGTGCGCCAACGGGTTGATTTCAAGTCCGTAAAACTGGCGCGGGCCCAAGGTCAGGAATCCGCCGACGCCGATGCTCTGCGAGTACGCGATCACGTCGCGCTCCAAGGTTTTCAGGGCTTGCATGGCGACGTAGAGGAAATTGCCGCTGCCGCACGCAGGGTCTAAGACGCGCAACGTGTGCAGCCGTGTGATAAACGCGGTCACGGGTTCGTCCACTTCGCGCACCCTGATTTTGCCCGTCGCGCCAGCCAGCAGCGCAGCGTCGGCGCGGTCGCGGATGAGCTGCCACTCGCGGCGCAGCGGCTCTAAAATCACGGGTTCGGTCAAGCGGTTGATATCGTCGCGGGATGTGTAGTGCGCCCCGAGTTGAGCGCGTTTCTTTGGGTCTAACGCCCGTTCAAACAATGTGCCGAAGATGCTCGGTTCGACTTCCTCCCACGCCAGTTGCGCGGCTGCCCGCAGGGTTTTCAAGTCGCTCACCTCGAGCGCTGGGATCGGCGTGTCGCCCGTGAACAGCCCGCTGTTGAAGTACGGCACGTCCTCTAAGAGCACCTCGCCGCCGTGCGCCATCGCGTGGAACAGCTCACCCAAGTATTGCCGCGCTCGCTCGGGGTTGTCGGACGTGCGCTCGAGGATGCGCGTGACGAGCTTTGCGGGCAGCAGCCGCGCATCCTCGGCGAACAATGCGAAGACCATCTGCATCAAGAAGTGACTGGCGCTCGCACTCGGCACGCCTCTGGCCTCCAAACTGCGGGCGAGTTCGCCGATTGTCACGGCGGCTTCGGTCGTCACGCGCTCGCGGGTCGCTTTGGGGTTCAGACGCTCGGGATCGTGAAAGGCGTTACGCAGCAGCTCAAAGGTACTCGGCTCGAGCAAATCCTCCAAGGTGAACTCAAAGGCCTTGCTCGGCGTGTTGCTGAACGCGGTGCGAATCAGGAACTTCTCCAAATTGCAGACGATCAACAACGGCGGGTTTTCCAAGCTGTCGCGGTACGTCAGCAGTTGCTCATACGCCCCCTCGAGCTTTCTGGTGTGGCGATCCTTGAACTCCCAGACCCACGCGCCTTTCTTGAAGACATCGGCCCGCCCAAATTGCCCGCCGGGTTTCCGCACCGGGTATTCAAAACGGTACGTGGCATCATCCGTCCCCGCATCGCCGGGCTTCGGGTGCTGCACCAGCTCACATAAACCGTTGAAGAACACCTGATACGCCGCGAGTTCGTTGAGTTCAGTGCCGCGCCAACGATCCACGAACTCGAGCGGTGAGAGGGACATTGGGTATTAAACCCTGAAATGGCTTGAACGACGCGGGTTTCTAGCTTTCTCCCTCTCCCCGCTGGCGGGAGAGGGTCGGGGAGAGGGTAGTGAGCGCTAGCGAATGCTTTTGACCTTGAACGTCAAGGGCAACTCGCTGCGCTTCGCCACCCTCTCCCGCCCCTGCGGGACGGCCTCTCCCGTCGGCGGGAGAGGCTAAAACGCGTTCGCAATTAAGCTGGAGGTATCAAAAAGCTTCACGAACCCAGCGCGTGCTGTTCGCGCTCAGCCCGAGAAAGCGCGATCAGATCAACCGATTGCTCAACTCCACCCGTCCAGATCAGCATTCCGTCGCGCTCGATCAACCCTTCGACGGTCATTGGTTCTAAGACAATCCGTCCATCCTCGAGCCGAGCATTGAGGTGGTCGCCGCTGTGTAGTCTCAGCGATTCTCGCAATGCTTCTGGTAACACCACTCGTCCGAGCGGATCGATTTGCAAAGTCATGCGCTATTTTAGCAAGCTTTGAGCGGTTGTGACCGCACAATAAAAAACGCACGCTCTCTCGAGGTGCGTCTTTCCTTCTTGGAGCGGCAGATGAGGTTCGAACTCACGACATTCAGCTTGGGAAGCTGACATTCTACCATCTGAATTACTGCCGCCTGCTCCCCGAAATCTTACACCTAAATTTGTTTGACTGACAACTCCAATTGATAATTCTACACTCGAGTCCAAAATAATCAGTCTCGAGAAATTCTCAAAAAGTATTCTTACTGAAAAACTCAGGCTGACTATTGACGCCAGAAAAGAGAATTAAAATGAGCATCAGTCAAACCGTGACAGAATACCTGTACTCACTCAAAGTCAGAAATCTTTCAATGAACACCATCAAAATATACACAGAAGGGTTAGTGAGTTTTCAAAAATATTTGTTAAAGAACGGTATTGAGGAGATTACAGAAGTTACCGTGCAACATTTGCGCGGGTTTACCAGTGAAATCCAAAGCACTTCTAACTCAGGTGGCACACACTGTAAACTGCGTGTGATACGGTCTTTTCACACGTATCTGATGAGAGAAGAAATCATCTCGAGTAGCCCGTTTGCAAAGTTTACGATGCCCAAAAATCCCGTCAGCATACAGCCCCATGTGACTTTAGAAGAATTTCAAAGTTTAATTATTGCGGTAAACTCAGGAGAGAAACCTTACCGTGATGCAAGCGTTTTATATTTGCTGGCTGACTCAGGGATTAGAATTGCAGAGTTAATCAACCTAAAAATAGAAGACCTTTTGTTTGATAAAGGACTCATCAGGGTTATGGGTAAAGGTAGAAAAGAAGACTTTGCACCTGTCAGCCGTGATGTGATGCGAAAGATTAAGAAGTATATCCAACTCGAGCGCCCAAAGAGCGTGCTACCCAATTTATGGTTGTCCAACAGTGAAACGCCGATGTCTTACAACTCGTTTTTTCAGATGCTGGTCAGGACTTACAAACGGGCTAAATTAGAAGTCAAAGGGTTTCACGCTTTTAGAAGAATGTTTGCCGTGAATGTAGTTAAGAATGGGGCTAGTATAGTTACCTTACAAAAACTTCTCAGACACTCATCACCGAACACTTCTTATTTATATGCGGTATTAAACATTGACGATAAGAAAAGTCAGCATCTGCTTTACTCCCCAATAAACAATTTGCGGCAATAAGACTATGGGTAGTCGTGCTTTGGTTTTAACCCGCAGTGGGGCTATAACCGTCCCAGACTTATTAAATTAAATTCTCAAACCATCTCGAGTGGATTATCCCTGCTCGAGTTTTTTATTCTAAAGAATTGAACTGAAAACACTCATCAAAAGGCATTAGAATTGAGGTGTTAGACTTATCCAGATAGGTGTTATAGAATGTAACATATGAGATTAGACATCAATGACAAAGACTACATGATGAAATTCGCAGTATTCATGTGGCTACACAATCGCAAAATAAGAGACATCAATGGACATTTTAAGATGAGAGGAATTTATATGAGTAGTGAAACACTAAGAATGAAACTACATAGATTTGTAAAGAAACTGAATTATCAGGAGTTAAGCGACATTGTAGAAAGCGTAGATATACCCCCAGAATTTGTTAATACAGAGCGAATTCTGGCGAACAAGGGATTTACAAAAAAGGAGACACATAATGGCTGACGTATCCGATACATTAAAATTTGACGCGAAAAAAGGTAAAACAATCACACAGCACAGCGTAAAAGATGGTACACAAGAAACCATTTCAACTTATGAGGTTGATAACAAAACGGGACAGAGAAAGTTAGTGTCCAAAGAAATCAAAGACTTAGGTAAGTAAGTTTTTGTAGTTTGCCCGAAATTTTAATGCAAAAAGCCCCTGTTAGTTTTGGGGCTAAATTTATACCAAAAAGCCGTGCTAGACACACGCAATGGAGATTATGTTCTTAGAAGATTATACCACAAATCAGTCAGAGACTCAACCCGAGCAAGAGAAATCCCGCAAAACAAACACGAAAACATTTGATACCCAAGATGCTCTAAAACTCTTCAATCAAAGATACATCAGGACTGACAAGGGTTGGAAAGATACCCAAAATTCTCGCAAAGATAAAGTGCATAAATATTTAACTGATATTACTATTCTGAACAACAAGAGTAAAGAGAAGTTTGATAGGAGAGCAAGTTTCTATCAAGACCTTTATCAGAACACTGGCTTCACTTACATCCTCGAGACCCCGTTGATTGAAGACTTGCACGATTTTTACTCACACTCAAAATGCAAAAGAGTCGTGAGTCTCTTGAGTAAGACGATTGTCTCTAAGTTTTTTTGGAAGTTTGAGTTAAATCTCGAGTTAAAACCCCACATTCACATTTGTTCTAAACTACAAACACCTGATGTTATTGAAAAACTAGGATTGAAGACCCAAGAGATTGAGTTATATTCAGAGACTTACTTTGGGTACTTATTGAAACCCGATTATTTTGTTAGAAAACAGGATTTTAACAATCACACATTAGAGAACCAAAAAATCAGAATTGGTTATCATATGTTTTATAGAAACAAGTTTAAGAAGAAAAAGTCACCAAGCAGGTATGGCGTGAGTGACGGGGTTAAGGGTTAGTTTTAGAGGTTGGGAAGGTGTGAATAGAAATACTCGAGTTTACCCAACATCTTTTAATTGAATACTGTCAGTAGTGGACTTAAGGCTTTTCGCTGTCTCAGACACGGTTGACTGCGTTTTAGGCTGTAGGCTTTGCTGATAAGTCTCAAAACGCTTCTGAAATGCTGCTGAGTCTAGCGTCTCGAGTGCTACTTTAGATTGCGAACCTCTAAGCACAGTACCAAAATTAAAATTACCTTCGGTCTTTTGTTTATCAAACCATGTCTCAAAGTTTGCATCTTCTCTTATAACAAAGTCTATGAACAAACCTTGTGCTGATTTCTCATCAGTACCTTTTTTCTTTGGTAGTACATTCTCTATCGTCTCACCTGAAATTCTCCAAGAGCCGTCAGCAATCACGAAAGACAGTTTTCCATCCCTTACGTCATCCTTAATTCTTTTCTGAATTGCTCGAGGTGAGATACCTTCTAAAAACTTTGTGTCAGTTTCAAGTTTTGCTCTCAAGAAGTCCGTCAGTCTGAACATTTTCATGCCCGATACCCTACCACACGGTCTTTGCGGCTGTCAGGTCACAGGACGGTCTTGGACGGTTCGCTAGGACTTCTCGAGGGTCAGAAGACCTTAAACGGTTTTCAACGGCTTTAGAATCGGTTAGAGAAAAAGACACTTGACGAAAATAGAAAACTCGAGTATAAAATAAATTGTTTCAAGAAGTATTCTTATTTCTAAGGCTCGAGACAAAGAAGTGAAGTGAAGAGAAGACCGTGACTGACAATGAAAAAAGCACATCCGAAGATGCACTTTAGATAACAATATAATTGGGAAGCTGACGCTCTACCGGCTGAGCTACTGCCGCCTGCTCTGGCTTACACGCTAATGCCGCAAGCGCGTTTTTGTCAATGCGCCATGCGCTAAAGTAAGGCATGACTCAGTACCAGCACATTCTACTCGAGCCGCACGGCGCGGTGATGGTCGTTCGTTTGAATCGCCCGCAGGTGTTGAACGCGTTGAACGCACCGATGGTCGCGGAGATCGCGGAGGCGCTTGTGGAGATCGCGCTTGATGCGGGGCTGCGCTGCGTAATCTTGACTGGCAGCGGGTCGCGGGCGTTTGCGGCCGGGGCGGACATCGCGGAGATGCAGGGCGCTGCGCCGGACGCACGAGCGGCGCAGTCGTGGGTGCGAATCGCGGGGTTTAACAAGCCGTTGATCGCAGCGGTGAATGGCTTGGCGCTGGGTGGCGGCATGGAGCTGGCGTTGATTTGCGACATCATCCTCGCGTCGGAAACCGCTCGCTTCGGGCAACCCGAGATCAATCTGGGGATCATTCCCGGTGCGGGCGGCACGCAGCGTTTAACGAAGATTGTCGGCAAGTCACTGGCGATGGAGATGATCCTCAATGCGCGGATGCTCAGCGCGGACGAGGCGCTGCGCGTCGGGCTGGTCTCGAGTATTTACCCTTCTGAGACCCTGCTGCACAACGCCTTAAAAATGGCGCAGCAGATCGCGGCTCGAGCACCATTGGCGGTCATCGCCGCGAAGAACAGCGTCAACGCCGCGTTCGACGCGCACTTGACGGCTGGCTTAGCGGTAGAACGCGAGCAATTCGCGGCGCTCTTTGGCAGCGAAGATCAGCGCGAGGGCATGACGGCATTTTTGGAGAAGCGCCGCCCCGTCTGGAAGGGCAAGTAGCCATTTCGCGCATCTCGAGCCATGCCACCCGCAGCGCTCGAGCTGGTGGCTTCATCGTGCGCTCCACAGATGCGGGTCTGGCGGTCGTGCTGATGCAGCGCTTCAAGCCTGAGCGCGACCAGTATTGGGTCGTGCCGGGCGGCGGCGTGGAAGACTTTGAAACCCCGCTGCAAGCCGCGCAGCGCGAGTTGCTCGAGGAGACGGGGCTGGACTTTGCGTTGACGCGCAAATTGTACGAGTCCGTCAATCCGATCTCCAAATGCGTCGCGCATGACTGAATCGCTCACTTTCTCAGCGGCCAGCCGCACCTGCTGCCGACCAGCCCAGAAATCCTCGAGCGGCACGGGTCGGACAACCGCTACGCGCCGCGCTGGGTGAGACTCGAGCAGGCGGCCAGCTTACTGCTGTTCCCAAGCGTGATCCGCCAGCGCTTGATGCAGGACTTGCTCGGGGGGAATGGCGGTTGCGTGCGGCTCGAGGAAACCGATTGAAGCAGTTGCCGTCTCCCTCTCCCGCTGGCGGGCTACCATGTTCACACCTGTATCTCCGATTCTCGAGCAGGCTGCCCAACCGCCCACTCTCATCCCCAACCCTTCTCTCGCTGGCGAGAGAAGGGAGCCGTGTCGCACAAGGTTTTGCCCTCTTTCGTGAAACGAGAGAGGGCCGACGCGCAGCGGCGGGGTGAGAGCCGCCCGCACGCCAGTCTAGAGTATCCTCGAGACCAACTGGTTAAATCGTATCCGTGCAGCACAGCCTCAAACAGATGTGTGAACACAGTAGCCCGCAGGGAGAGGTGAAAACCCTAAGCATCTCGAGCCGAGTTTGAATCTGGCGTACACTCTCTTCCATGCCTGAACCTGTACTGCTTTCCAACCTCGAGCTGGGCGTGTTGACGCTGACGATGAATCGCCCTGAATCGCTGAACGCTGGCAACGAGGAGTTGCTGAGCGCCTTGTCAGCGGCGCTCAGTGGTGCGGAGCACGATGAAGCGGTGCGTTGCATCGTGGTCACGGGGGCGGGGCGCGGGTTTTGCAGCGGCGCGGATTTGAAAGCGGGGATTCGCGGGTCACTGAAAGAGCATTTGGACAGAACGTTTCGTCCAGTGGTGTCAAAAATGCGTTCGATCCCCAAGCCGATCATCACGGCCGTCAACGGGATTGCGGCGGGCGCTGGGGCGAGCATCGCGCTGGCGGGGGATATCCGCGTGTTCGCCCAGAGCGCGGTCTTCGTCGAGGCGTTCAGCGGCATTGCCCTGATTCCCGATGCGGGCAGCACGTGGTTCCTGCCGCGCTTGGTCGGCTACAACCGTGCGTTTGATTTGATGGTCAATGCCGAGAAAGTCGGTGCTCAGGAGGCGTTTGAGATGGGACTCTGCGAGCGCGTGTACGGCGATGCTGAGTTCGCGGCTCGAGTGCAGACGCTGGCCCGCAAACTCGCCAGTGGCCCCACGACGACGATTGGTCTGACGAAGCGTGCGCTGAACAAAGTCATGACGGTCACTTTTGAGGAGGCGCTGGAGTACGAAGGGCAGTTGCAGGAAATCGCGGGCGCGACCAGCGATTTCAAGGAAGGCATCGCGGCGTTCGTGGAGAAGCGAGCGGCGAAGTTCACGGGGCGGTGAATCTTGAAGGTCAGTGATGCTCGAGGTGGATGAGATGATCCAGTGCATTGATTTGAACGCCGATGTCGGCGAGTCGTTCGGCGCGTACCGCATCGGTGACGACGAGGCGCTGCTCGGTGTCGTCTCGAGCGCGAACGTGGCCTGCGGCGTCCACGCTGGGGATGCGCTGACTGCGTGGCGGACGTTGCAAACTTGCGTTGCCAAGGGCGTCGCGGTCGGGGCGCACGTCGGTCATCGTGATTTGTACGGTTTTGGGCGGCGGGAAATAGCGATCAGCCCCGAAGAGGCGTATGCCGAAACGCTGTATCAAATCGGCAGCCTGCGGGCGATGCTGCGCGTGTTGAACGCGCCGCTGCATCACGTCAAGCCGCACGGGGCGCTTTACAACCAGATGGCGGCGGACGAGGGGCTGTGCCGGGCGGTGGCTCGAGGTGTGCGGGATTTCAGCCACACGCTGAGATTGGTGGTGCTGGCTGGCTCGAGGGCGGCCGTCTGGGCGCGGGCTGAGGGCTGCGCCGTGATCGAGGAAGCGTTTCTGGATCGCGGTTACGCGGCCGACGGTTCGCTGCTGCCGCGCTCGAGTGGCGGTGCTCAGCACGATGCGGTGCTGAGCGAGCCTGCCGAAATAGCGGCTCGAGCCTTGAAGTTTGTGCAGGACGGCGCGGTGACATCAGCAACGGGTGAACGGCTAGAGCTTCACGCGCAAACGCTGTGCGTGCATGGCGACACGCCGGGCGCGGCGGCATTAGCGAGGGCGGCGCGGGATGCGCTCGAGGCGGCGGGCGTGACCGTCAAGGCGTTTTAAGGCGCAATGCTCGAGTTTCGCAGCGGCGGTGACGCAGCCTTCTACGCGGTGCTGGGAAGGGAAGCGATTGACGAGGGTGTCAACACCCGCGTGCAAACGCTCGCCAGTAGGCTCGAGGGGACGCTCGGGATCACCGATTTGATCGCGGGTTACTGGAATCTGCTGATCGAATTCGACCCGCGTTTGACGACGCAATCTGCGCTCGAGGTCATCGTCGCGCAGCAACTCTCACCGCTCATCCAGACCCTCGAGCCGCAGCGAGAAATCGTGATTCCTGTGCGTTACGACGGCGCTGATCTGCTGGAGGTCAGCCGCTTGACGGGACTGTCGCCGCTCGAGATCGCCCGAATTCACAGCGAGCGAACGTACCGCGTCTACGCGCTGGGGTTCACGCCGGGCTTCGCTTATTTGGGCAGCTTGGAGCCAGCCCTGCATGTCCCGCGCCTCAGCGTGCCGCGCAGCACCACGCCAGCGCACAGCGTGGCGATTGCGGGGGCGCAGACCGGGATTTACCCGATGGCTTCGCCCGGCGGCTGGCGCGTGATCGGACAAGCATTGCGGCGCGTCTTTGACCCGACACGCTTTGAGCCGTTCTTGCTGCAAGCGGGCGACACCGTGCGCTTCGTCAGCCATCCAAACGGGCAGCTCGAGGACGCAGCCAACGAGGTGACACGCGGCGATGCTGGGGACGGCATCCCAACGCTTGCGGTGCTCGAGGCTGGATTGCTGAGCAGCTTGCAAGACGACGGGCGGCGGATGGTCGGGCGTTACGGGCTGGGCAGGGCTGGGGCGCTGGACAGCCGCTCGAGCCATCTCGCCAACGCCTTGGTCGGTAACGCGGCAGGATCAGCCACGCTCGAGATCAGCTTGCGCGGCCCGACGCTTAGGGTGCTGTCTCCTGCGCTGCTCGCGGTGGCGGGCGGCGGGGTCAGCCTTCGCCTGAACGGGCGCGACGCGCCGCACGCCCAGAGTTTCGCCGTCAAACCCGGCGATCGGCTCGAGTTTCCGCACGCCCCGCACGGTGCGCGGGCGTACTTGGCGGTGCGCGGCGGCTTCGACGCGCCGCTGGTGTACGGCTCACGCAGCACCGATCTGCGCTCAGGCATCGGTGGGCAGCGCCTCGCAGCGGGGGCGCTGCTGTACCGCCGCGAGGCTCGAGGTGCTGGGCGGGCTGGTTTTGCTCTATCTCCGTACAGTCCAGCTCGAGATGCGACAACGCTGCGCGTCACCAAGGGCCCGCAAGCAGACCTGTTTTCCTCGAGCGCGTGGCAAACGTTTCAACGCTCAAAGTACGTCATCACCAGCGGCGACCGCATGGGGCTGCGCTTGGACGGTGCAACCCTTGAGGCGACCCGCTATGAGATCGTCTCCGAAGGCGTGCCCGTCGGCAGTGTGCAAGTCAACGCTAGCGGCTTACCGATGCTGCTGCTCTCAGATCGCGGCACGCTCGGCGGTTACGCGAAGATCGCGGTCGTGCAGCAGCGCGACCTGCACAAAGCCGGTCAGTTGCGCTCGGGTGACACGGTGCGATTCCGGCTCGAGGACTGAAGCTGCTTGTTCAAGCTCGAGGTTTGCAAACGAAGCTGGCTCGAGCGAAATCGTGCCCACGCTCGAAGGGCGGGTTGACCGCGTTAAAAATTCTCTCGACGCCCTCCGCTTTCAGTCTTCAGCGCTTTGCAATCAACCCCTCGAGACTCCTCATGCGCTGACTTGTAGACTGCACTCCATGCGTTCCCTTCTACTGATCGCGCTGTGCTTTCTAGCAGCGTGCGCCCCGACCAGCGGTTCTCCGACCCGCAACGTCGTCCCCGAAGCCAAACCGTATGCCCGGATGATTTTGACGGGGCCCGATTCGATAGACTCCGTGGCGACGTTGGCGATTGTCACCGATAGTGGCAGCACTGGCTTCTCGTTTCTGGGCTTTAACGACGAGCGCAGCGCCGTGGCAACCTCGTGGATTCCGGTGGCCGGGCAGCCCGCCCGCGTGTACTTCGTGGCTGAGGACATCAAAAGCGGCGATAACATCACGGGCACACTGCTGCGCGTGCTGACCGATCCGTCACCGCCGCCGTTTCCAAATCGTTTGGATCAGAGTCTAGTCAAGCTCGCCGAAACCTTGCAGGAGAAGTTCGGCGCGAAGCTGACAGGAATTAAATTAGAGCGTGAGTGATGAAACCGTTCGTGTGCTGGGCATCGAAACCAGCACGACGAACCTCACTTTTGGTTGGCTCGAGGTCAGCGCGGGGATCGTCACGCGCAGCGCCTCGCACAGTGCGCTCATCGGACGCGCCCACAGCGAACTGATCGCGGGGCAACTCGAGGCGTTCATGGGCTTGCACGGCGCGGACGCTGCGGACGTGATCGCGGTCGGCGTCGGGCCCGGCTCGTACACGGGCGTGCGCGTTGGCGTCAGCCTCGCACTGGGGCTGGCGCGAGGTTGGAACGCCCGTGCAGTCGGCGTGCCGAGTCTCGAGGCGATCGCGGCGCAGTGCGACGGGGTGATCGCCGTGACGCTGGATGCCCGCAAAGGCATGGTCTACAGCGCCGTGTACCGCGTACAGAACGGCGCGATCCTCGAGACGCTGGTATTCGTGGCAAAACGCCCACTCGAGGAGTTTGTGGCGCTCTCGCCCAGTGAGGCGATTTGGCTGCGCGACGCTGCGCCGGACGGTCTGGCGCTCGCTCGGCTCGGTTTGACCGCGCAGCAACGCGGTCAGACCAGCGTGGAAATCAGTTACCTGTAACGCGCTCCGTCTCGAGCCTCGCGCCCTCGAGCGCCAGTTTCTCTTGCTCTGCGGGGTCGCGCAGCGCGTCCCACATTGTGTCGTCAAAGAGTTGCGCTTTCGCACCGAAATCCTTGGTCATGCCGCGCTGCACCAACCAGTACGCGCCGCCGAACGCCAGTAAGCTCAGCACCAGACTCGGCGCGTACATGATCGCGTTGACCTGCGCGACCTGCGCGTTGAAAACCTTTTGGCCAAACACGGCCGTGACGATGCGGTAATTGGCGATGAAATTGATCACGGCGCTGATGACGCTTTCCACTGCAATCAACGCTGTGGCGTTACGCAAGCCCAGCCGCACGTTCGGCGCACTGAACAGTTTCTCCAAGAGCGGCTTTTTATCGTCGGTGATGTCGGTGATCGCTTGGCGCAAAAAGACCTGAAAGAACGGTTTGCCTATCGCTAAACTCCCGCCCATGACCAGCGCGAAGACAATCGGCCGGTACGAGTCTTTAAGCGCGAACGCCGCGCCGCTGACCTGCAAAAACGCCAGTCCGCCACCGATCAGTGCGCTCGAGGCGGCAACAGTCGTCACGGGATTGAACTGGCGCGTGCGGAGCGTGTCGATCAGAATGTAAATCGCGGGGATCAGCGCGGCGATCACGTAAGTGCGGACGTTGCCGAGGATATCGCTGAAACCGATGCCCTCGCCGAGTGAATCCTTGCCCAGTAAGCTCGGGGACAGCAGCGCGACGGGAATCGCCAGCGTGAACACCAAATCCCAGACGATCTTGGGAATTTTGAAACGTTTCTTCGGGGCGGTATCGGCGATCATCGCTTGTAGGATACCTCGAGCCGTGTGAAGCTGGCATGGAGGCGTATCTCGAGTGACCGATGCACCGCAACTCCGACTGCCTCAAATCGAGGCGACCCGATTGCGGCAGACGCGTGATCTACAGCGGTTTTTGTAGGGGCGAACCTTGTGTTCGCCCGCCCGTACAGGCAGCCGACGCATCGAACCCCCAAGCATCAGGTTGTACTCGGTTTGAAGCAGCCTTACTGCGCCGACACCCAACCCGTGTCGATCTCGAGGTCGTACTCCTCATGCGTGATCGGCGGCGCGACCGCGACATGCAGCTCGTAGCGCAGTTGCACCCGCACCCACTCGAGTTCGCCGCGCTTCAAGCCCTCGCGGGTTTCAACGAAGCTGACCGCCTCGTCGCTGGTCTGAAACTCCAAGCTCGAGTCGTTCTCTAACCTCACGCGAATCACGCGCCTCCCGCGTCGAAATGCGCTTTGACGACCTTGGCGAAATTGACGCCCAAGCCCGGCACAGCGCCGATTTGCTCCACAGAGGCCGCGCGAATCTCTTCGATGCTGGTGAAATGCTCCAGCAGCGCCTCGCGGCGCTTCTCGCCGATGCCGGGCACATCGTCGAAGACCGATTTGAGCATCGCCTCAGCTCGCAATTTGCGGTGGTACGTGACCGCGAAGTGATGCACCTCGTCGCGCACCGCGATCAGCACGCGCAGCGCGGGGTGCGTGATCGGCAGCGCGACTGCACGGTTCTTGCCGATCTCCGTGCCCGCCGAAAGCCACCACTGAGCGCCGTAGATGCTCGGCAGAATCAGCGTTTCCTCGCGCTTGGCGAGGCCCACGACGGGGACTTGCACGCCCGCTTCTTTCAAGGCATCGACCGCCGCCCTGACCTGCCCGTGACCACCGTCGATCATCAGCAGATCTGGCATCGGCAGCTTGTCGGATAAGCTGCCCGTGAAGCGACGGTAAACCGTCTGATGCATGCTGGCGTAATCGTCGGGGTGATCCAACCCCTTGACCTTGAAGCGCCGATGCTCACCTTTGCGTGAGCGCCCGCCCTCGAAGACGACCATGCCGCTGACGATGTGCGTGCCGAACAGATTGGAGTTATCAAAACCTTCAATCCGCCATGGCCGGGCGGGCAATGCCAGCACCTCCTGCAATCCCTCGAGACCGGGGTTTTCACCGCGTTTATCTAAGAGCGCCAGTTCCGCCTCGAGACCGTTGAGCGCATTTCGCGTCGCCATCTCGAGCAGATCGACTTTCTCGCCGCGCTGTGGGTGACGCAGTTCCACCTTGCGGTGGGCGCGGCTGGTCATGAACTCTTCCCACACGTCTTTGTCCTCAAACTCGGTGGGAACCAGCACCAGCGGCGGAATCTGCATCGCCACGCCGTAGTAATCCTGCATGAAGGCTTTCAAAATCTCTTCCTCCGTGGAGTCCTCTGCGCCCGTGAGGAAACGCTTGTCACGCCCGATCACGCGCCCGGCTCGCATCTGAAAGTGCTGCACCATCGCAAACTCGCCCGCCTGCGCGACGCCGAGGAAATCCATGTCCTCGAGCGTGACGTTCAAAGCCACTTGCTGATCCGACCCGAAGAGTTTTTGCACGGCCGCCACGCGGTCGCGGATCGCGGCCGCTTGCTCAAATTCGCGCTCGTGCGCCGCCACGCGCATCGATTCGCGCAAGTTTTCCAGCACGTCCTTGGCTTTGCCCTCGAGCACGGCCGTCACGTCGCGCACGATTTTTTGATATTCCTCGGGCGTCGTCAAGTCCACACACGGCGCGAGGCAGCGCTTCATGTGGTAGTTCAGGCACGGGCGTTTGCGGCGCTCGAACGGGATGCCGCTGTTTTTACGCAACGCAAAACTGGTGTCGATCAGGTTTTTGGCCCGCCACACGGCGCGACTGTCCGGGAACGGGCCGTAATACTTGCCGCCGTCCTTGATGACCTTGCGGGTCACGACCAGCATCGGGTACAGCTCTTTGGTCAGCTTTAGAAACGGGTAGTGCTTGTCGTCTTTCAGCAGCACGTTGTAGCGCGGGCGATGCTGCTTTATTAAGTTTGCTTCCAAAACAAGCGCCTCGACCTCGTTCTGCGTGACGATGTGCTCCAAGCTGCCCGCGTCCCGCGTGATGCGCCCGGATTTGCCATCGCCTTTGAAATGCTGCGCGATCCGCACCTTGATGTTCTTGGCCTTACCGACGTAAATCACGCGCCCGGCCGGAGTCCTAAAAATATAGACCCCGGGCCCGGTGCTGATTAAACCCGCTTGCTCGAGTAGCATTTACTTGCCCCAAACTGATCGCATCAAGCCGCTATTTTACGCCTTGGGCGGAACGATGTGCGTGGCTCGAGGTCACGGTTTACGTCAAACCTCGAGCCGTGCGTGCGGCAAGTCGCAATCGCCGATGAATAAGTTTTAATAATGCCTCTCCACCCCAGTAGAAACGCGCCTTCATCATCAACCATAAAAGTATTCGACGCCGCACCTGCGAACGCACCATGAAGAAAATACTATGTATACCTTGACGATACTCAAAGTGCTTGCGTGCCGCTTGGTTCAAATACGAGCGTTGCAGCGCTCGCGGATTTATTCGCAAGTCCTCAATTTCTGAAGCTTGTGGGCAGGACGATTGTTGGCTATATAACTTCCAAGCGGCGCTCGGAAATTTGATCACACTCAACTCCTCAAGCGCTTCCATGCGCCAACCTCTTCTGAACCAGTACCACTGGAAATCAAAGTCTGGTGCGACGATAACCTCGTTCGGTTCACCGAAACACGGTTCGCAGCGGCGATACAACCAGCTCGATGGGGTTGACCCGCTAGATGGGGTTGCCCCTGTTTTGTGGACTCGAGTCGTCTCAAGCCGCTCGGCTATTCTCGAACTCGGCTGGACTTTGAAAGTCTAGGCTCGAGTGTAACCGTTGTCTGTTGTAAAACACCTCCATCCATTCAAACACGATTGCT